>NZ_PDWV01000003.1 GCF_010093385.1 Pseudoxanthomonas mexicana | reverse complement strand
TCCGACTCCCATGACGACGCCCACCCGCCGCCAGCTCGCCAACGCCATCCGTTTCCTCGCCGCCGACGCGGTACAGGCCGCCAATTCCGGCCATCCCGGCATGCCCATGGGCATGGCCGACATCGCCGAAGTGCTGTGGAACGACTACTACCGCCACAGCCCGTCGAACCCGCACTGGTTCAACCGCGACCGTTTCATCCTGTCCAATGGCCACGGCTCGATGCTGCAGTACGCGCTGCTGCACCTGGCCGGCTACGACCTGCCGCTGCAGGAGCTGAAGAACTTCCGCCAGCTGCACAGCAAGACCGCCGGCCATCCGGAGCGCCACGAGACCCCGGGCGTGGAAACCACCACCGGCCCGCTGGGCCAGGGCTTCGCCAACGCGGTCGGCTTCGCGCTGGCCGAGAAGCTGCTGGCGCAGCGCTTCAACCGTGAAGGCCACGCCCTCATCGATCACCGCACCTTCGTCTTCATGGGCGACGGCTGCCTGATGGAAGGCGTCTCGCACGAGGCCGCCTCGCTCGCCGGCACCTGGGGCCGGGGCAAGCTGGTCTGCTTCTGGGACGACAACAAGATCTCCATCGATGGCAACACCGACGGCTGGTTCACCGACGACACGCCCGCCCGCTTCGAGGCCTATGGCTGGCAGGTGGTGCGCAACGTCACCGGCCACGACCCGGTCGAGATCAAGACCGCCATCGACACTGCGCTGAAGACGGCCGACAAGCCCACGCTGATCTGCTGCCGTACCACGATCGGCTTCGGTTCGCCGAACAAGGCCGGCAAGGAATCCAGCCATGGCGCGCCGCTGGGCAAGGACGAGCTGGAAGCCACGCGCGCGGCGCTGGAATGGCCCTACGGTCCGTTCGAGATCCCCGCCGACATCTACGCCGGCTGGAACAAGGTCGAGGCAGGCAAGGCACTGGAAGCCGAGTGGAACGCGCTGTTCGACGCCTATGCCGCCCAGTATCCGGAGCAGGCCGCGGAGCTGAAGCGTCGCGCATCCGGCGAGCTGCCGGCCGATTTCGCCGCCCAGGCCGATGCGTACATCGCCAAGGTGCAGGCCGAAGGCCCGGTGATCGCCTCGCGCAAGGCCTCGCAGAACGCCATCGAAGCGTTCGCGCCGCTGCTACCGGAACTGGTGGGCGGCTCGGCCGACCTGGCGCATTCCAACCTCACCCTGTGGAAGGCGAGCAAATCGGTCTCCAGCACCGATCCGAACGCCAACTACGTCTACTACGGCGTGCGCGAGTTCGGCATGACCGCGATCGCCAACGGCCTGGCGCTGCACGGCGGCTTCGTGCCGTTCGATGCCACCTTCCTGGTGTTCAGCGACTACGCACGCAACGGCGTGCGCATGAGCGCGCTGATCCCGGCGCACGCCATCCACGTGTACACGCACGACTCCATCGGCCTGGGCGAAGACGGTCCCACGCACCAGCCGGTCGAACACCTCGCGTCGCTGCGCTACATCCCGAATAACGACGTGTGGCGTCCCTGCGATGCGGTGGAGTCGGCGGTGGCATGGAAGCAGGCCATCGTCCGCCAAGATGGTCCGAGCTGCCTGGTCTTCTCGCGCCAGAACCTGCCGCACCAGCCGCGCACCGACGCGCAGGTGGGCGAGATCGCGCGTGGCGGCTACGTGCTGGCCGATGCCGACGGCGCGCCGGACGTCATCCTGATCGCGACCGGTTCGGAAGTCGGCCTGGCCACGCAGGCCAAAGCCACGCTGGACGCGCAGGGCATCAAGACGCGCGTGGTGTCGATGCCGTCCACCGACGTGTTCGACCGCCAGGACGCCGCCTACCGCGAGGCCGTGCTGCCCAAGGCCGTGCGCAAGCGCGTCGCCATCGAAGCGGCGACCGCCGACTTCTGGCGCAAGTACGTGGGCCTGGATGGCGCGGTGATCGGCATGACCACGTTCGGCGCCTCCGCGCCGGCCGACTCGCTGTACAAGCACTTCGGCATCACCGTCGACGCAGTGGTCGGGGCGGCGAAGTCGCTCTGAGGCGGATTCGCTGGAAACAACGGGCGCGCCTCGGCGCGCCGGCTTCTTTTCTGGAGGATTCCCATCGGCGTCATCCCGGCTTTCGCCGGGATGACGAGGCTGTGGATCGCGCTTGCGGCAGTTAGAACCGCTAACGTGTTTCCCGTAATCCCAGCGCCAGCAGCTTCGCTTCGATGCGCTCGCCCAGGTTGCCGGGCGCGGCGAGATCCATGCGCGCCATCGCCTCGGCATCGTCCGGTTGTGCGCCCAGCGCACGCAGCACGGTGCCGATCTTCTTCCAGGGCGTGGCGGTATTCGCCTTCAGCCATCCCAGTGCCTTGACGATGCGCTGCTCCACCTCGGTGAAATCGCTGCCCAGCGGATAGTCGGGCAGGGTGCCGTCGTGGCGGAATGCGCGCAGGCGCGCCGACAGGTGTACGGGCGTGTTGTCGATCCAGTGACCGGGTGGATTGAAGCCGGCACGCAGCTTGCCCGCGCGCTGCGCCTGCTGCACCAGCGTCCCCTGGAAGCGCGCGTCGGTAATGCCGCCCATCGCGATGATGCAGTCCTCATCGTTCCTGCCGCGCAGGTCGGCGATGCCGTACTCGTTGACGTACAGGTCGCGGAGATGACGGGGAATGGTGGTGTGACCGTAGTTCCAGCGCACGTTCGACTCGGCCGCGCCGGCGTCCTCGCGCACCGCGCGGAACATCAACACGCTGCGCGCAGCATCCAGCGCATTGGACATGTCCACGAAGTTGTACTGCCCACCCACACCCGATACCACGCGGCCGTCTTCCAGTCCATCGGAGACGGCGGCACCCAGCGCCGTCGCCATCATGCAGGAGTTGAAGAAGCGGGCCTCGTGGCGCTGCAGGCGGGCGGGCGATTCATGGCCGCGCTGCAGTTCGTTGATCAGGCTGATGCGGCGCATGCCGATGGCGCGGCGCTGGTCATCGGGCAGGTCGCGCAGCCACTGGTAGAACGCGGGCGACCCCAGGTAGAACGCGCCGTGCAGGTATTCGCCGTCGCGCTCCAGCCGGGCCTGGTCGCCGAGATTGGCGGTCCCGTCGGCGATGCGCCGCATCAGGGCTTCGTCATCCACCACCTTGCGCCGGATCACGCCGGTTTCGACCAGCCGCTTGAATCCTTCGTTGACCATCTCGCTGCAGCCGTACAGGCCGATGGCGAAGGGGGCCAGTCCGCCGCTGGCGAGCACGGCGGGGTGCCGCTCCAGCTCCGGGTCCAGGGCCGCCAGCACGCGCCGGTAGGTGGCATTGTCGCTGTGGCGCAGTACGAGCGCGTGGCACAGCGCATCGGCCAGTGCACCGATGCCGATCTGCAGCGTGCCGCCGTCGCGCACCAGCGTGCTGGCGTACAGGCCGATGGCGTAGTCAACGTCCGATACCGGCTGGCGCGGCAGCCCGAACAGCGGTGGATAAGGGCCCTGCGGGCTCACGATGATGTCGAAATAGGTGTCCTCGACCGCTGCCGTGCCGCCGATCCAGGGCAGCTGCGGGTCGACTTCCGCCACCAGCAGCGGCCGCGCCAGGCCGCGTGCAAGGTGCGCATCGACCGTGTCCTGGGTGAGGTCGTTGTTGCACGAGAACGACAGGCGCGTGCCACCGGGCTCGCGTGCGACCTTCTGCACGATGACGTTGAGCGCGCGGTCGGCGAGCGCGCGGGCGACGTGCGTGTAATTGAGGCTGGCGTACATGCGCTGTGCGGTGATCGAGCGCAGCAGGGCACCGCCCTGCATGTAGAACTCCTCCACCTCCATGTGCGCGGGCAGTGCGTCGCGCTTCGTCGCCCGCACGTAGTCCAGGCGAGGGAAGTCGTCGCCGAAGTGGCGCGTGGCGAAGGGCGTCACGAGTCGTCCCTCCAGTCCCTTGCCACCCGCAGGCGGATCGAGCGAGAGGGCGGTGTACAGCGACCAGGGGCGCGAAGGGTCCGCCGCGCCGCGTGCATACAGCGCATTGAGCAGGCGGTGCGGCTTGCCGATGCCCAGCGGTGCGCCGATGCGCAGCGGGCCGTAGGTGTGGGCCAGGATCAGGTCGACGGCTTCGTCGAGGTCGGTGAGGTGGCGTGGGCTCATGTGCGCCAGCGTAGCGAGCTCTGCGTCAATCGGCCATGGGTCACTGCTCCAGCATGTCCGGCCGGAACAGCCGGCGACGAGAGACTTCGCGGCCGGCGACCATGAAGCGTCCGTCGCCGCGGTAATGCACCGTGCGCGGGATGCGCGGCGAGGGTGCGACATGCGCCGCCACCACGCGCCACACGAACAGCGGGTAGTCGGCGGTGATCCGCGTTTCGTGCAGGCGGCATTCGAACTGCGCGTGGCATTCGGCGATGCGCTGCGCGCCGACTTCGCGCGAGCCCAGCGGCGTCAGGCCGAAGCGCTCGAACTTGTCCTGTTCGGTACTGCTGCAGTTGCCGATCCGCACCACCGTGTCCAGCAGGTCCCCGGTCGGCAGATTGATCACGCATGCGCGGCTGGCCCGGGCCAGGGCATGGCTGCGGTTGGCCTGCCAGATGTACGTGCCGACCAGGTCGTAGCCCAGCATCATGTGCCAGCCCAGCGTCATGATCGCGCGCTCGCCGCGGTGTGCGGTGCTCAGCAGGACCACGGGTCCCGGCTCCAGGTAGCGGCGCGTCTGGTCGACGGGGAGGGACTTCCAGCGCGTGGGGTGCTTCATGCGGGGCGCTCCGGTGGCGGGACCGCAGGATACGTCGGCGTCAGTCGAGGACGTGTGTGGAGTCGGCCACGCGACGCACTTCGTCCGGGTGATGGCTGACGTAGACGATGGGCAGGCGGATTTCGTCGCGCACGCGCTGCAGGTAGGGGATCAGTTCCTCGCGACGCGCCTGGTCCAGCGCCGACAGGGGTTCGTCGAACAGCAGCATCGACGGTTGCGAGAGCAGGGCGCGGCCGATCGCCACGCGCTGGGCTTCGCCACCGGACAGGTTGCGCGTGCGACGGGCCAGCAGGGGCGCGATGCCGAGCAGGTCCACCACGGCGTCGAATCCGAACCGCGGCGCGCCATGCCCGCCATGCCGCCCGTAGAGCAGGTTGCGGCGTACGTCCAGGTGCGGGAACAGGCGCGCATCCTGGAACACGTAGCCGACGCGACGACGGTGCACGGGGACGTCGATGCCGCGCGTGCTGTCGAACAGGCTGCGGCCGTCCACGTCGATGCGGCCGGCGACCGGCGTCACCAGTCCGGCGATGGCGTTGAGCACCGAGGTCTTGCCGGCGCCCGACGGGCCGACCAGCGCGATCACGCGCGCATCGTCCTTGATCCGCACGTGGCGTCGGAAAGTCCCGCGTCGCAGTTCGATGTCCAGTTCGAGCATCAGCCATCCTCGCCGTGGCGGGTGGGATGGCGTCGCACCAGCCATTCGGAGAACAGCAGGGCCGCCAGCGAGATCGCCACGGCGACGGCGGCCAGGCGCCAGATGCCGGCCTCGCCGCCGGGGACCTGCATCAGTCCGTAGATCGCCGACGACAGGGTCTGGGTTTCGCCGGGGATGTTGGAGACGAAGGTGATGGTGGCGCCGAATTCGCCCAGCGCCTTGGCGAACGCCAGCACGCACCCGGCCACCAGCCCGGGCCAGGCCAGCGGGAGCGTCACGGTGAAGAAGACGCGCCACGGCCCGGCGCCCAGGGTGGACGCAGCCTGTTCCAGGCGGCGGTCCGTGGCTTCCAGCGACAAACGGATCGCACGCACCATCAGCGGGAATCCCATCACCGCGCACGCCAGCGCCGCGCCGGTCCAGCGGAACGCGAACACCAGGCCCAGGTGTTCCTGCAGGAAGGCGCCCACGGCGCCCTGCGTGCCCAGCGTGACCAGCAGTGCGTAGCCCATCACTACCGGCGGCAGCACCAGCGGCAGGTGGACCAGCGCATCCA
Source organism: Pseudoxanthomonas mexicana (assembly GCF_010093385.1). GTDB lineage: Bacteria > Pseudomonadota > Gammaproteobacteria > Xanthomonadales > Xanthomonadaceae > Pseudoxanthomonas_A > Pseudoxanthomonas_A mexicana. The sequence goes on along the minus strand of NZ_PDWV01000003.1, from coordinate 125,850 downwards.
GCAACGCCTTGCCCGGGAAGCGGGTCCGCGCCAGCAGCCAGCCGACCAGCACTCCGAACGGCAGGCTCGCCAGCGCCGCCACCGCAGCGACTTTCAGGCTGAGGCGGATCGCGGTGAGTTCGTTGGCGCTGAACGCATCGAACACGGGGTGTCAGTCCTTCACCGCGAAGCCGCGCTTGGTGAAGAGGGCATCAGCGGCGGGAGACCCCAGCCATTGCACGAACCGCGCTGCCTGCGCGGCGTGCGCACCCCGCAGCGCCGCCACCGGATAGACGATGGGCGGGTGCGAGTCCTCGGGAAAGGTCGCCACGACCCGCACGCCCGGTTCCGCCTTCGCATCGGAGGCGTACACGATGCCCAACGGCGTTTCGCCGCGCGCCACCAGCATGAGGGCCGCGCGTACGCTTTCAGATTCGGCCAGCCTCGGTCTGACGCCGTTCCACAACGACAGCGACTCCAGCGAGGCCTTCGCGTACTGGCCCGCCGGGACGGTCCGGGTCTGGCCGACCGCGAGACGGCCGTCCCCGAGCGCGGCCAGCAACGTCGCGGGGTGCTTCAGGTCGACCTGTGCCTTGCTCGCCTTGGGTGCGATCAGCACCAGCCGGTTGCCGAGCAAGCTCCGCCGCGTGGCGACGTCCAGCCTGTTGCGCTGCTGCAGGTAGTCCATCCACTCCAGGTCGGCGGAGAAGAACACGTCCGCCGGCGCGCCCTGTTCGATCTGGCGCGCCAGCGCCGAACTGGCGGCGTACGACACGCGGACCGGTACGCCGGTCTGCTTCCGGTACGCCGCGGCGGCCTCGTCCAGCGCTTCCTTCAGGCTGGCGGCGGCGAAGACGGTGAGGCCTGCATCGTCCTGCGCGCGCGCCGCCGTGGGCGCAAGCGACACGGCGATCAGCAAGAGGGCCGAGAAGGAGCGGAGCAACGGGCAGAGCTTCATGCGGACGACTCCTCAGGGGGATGCCACACGCGTGTCGAGGGCGGCGAGGGTGCGGTGGATGTCAGCGGCCACCCAGCGCTTTGTTCAGCACGGCTGCCAGCGCCACGCCACCGGCGCGCAACTGTCGTTCTGCGATCGGCAGATGCTTGTCGACATATGCCTGATCGAGCTTCGCGCGGCGCGGATAGAAGTCCGGCCGTGTCACCACCCGGCACGACTGTTCTGCCCAGACGGCCGCCGGTGGCGGCAGGACCATGGCGGCGAGCGCGGGGCGCGGCAAGGTACGCAGGTGCGCCAGATAGGCCTGCTCGCCGCGTCCGGTGGATACAAGCATGCGGCTGTCCCACAGCGTGTGCAGGTTCGTGCCCTGGCCGTCGAAATTGACCTGCACGTCGTTGCCGCCCTTGTCGTGAGCGTAGCCGGCATGCAGCGGCTGGTGCACGTCGCCGACGAAGTGCACGACGAACTTCAGCGCCTGCAGCCGCTCGGCATGGGTACGTTTCGGATCGGCCAGGATCGCGGCCTGCGCACGGATCGCCTCGACGACGCAGTTGCCTCCCGGGCAGTCGCGGACCTGTTCGTAGGCGCAGTCGTGTTCGCCGAGATTGACGAAGTGCCAGCGTGCGGACGTCCTGCCGAGCACGGGATCATGCTTGCGCAGGTCGTCGGCCCAGCTGGCGATGCCGGCGAGGGTCGGATCCGGCTCGCCCCGCAGCAGGACCTCGACCTGGCGGCGCGCCGGCGGTGTCAGATCGTCCCATGCCAGCAGCGCCACCAGGCGATGGCCCAGCGGGCCCCATGCGCGCGCCGGGAGCGGCAGCAGCGCAAGCGCGACGGCCAGGAGGAATGCGGGAACGAAAAGAAGGGGACGGACCATGCCGGTACTTTAACCGACACGGGCCGTCCCCATTGCGCGTTGCGGGCGTTATGCGTTGCTCAGAACTTCACGACATACGCCACGCCGTACACCAGCGGGTCGATGTTGGCGGTGCCCAGCTTGGCGCCGTCCACCTCGACGTCGGAGTCGATGTCGATCCAGCGCGCATCCACGCGCACCGCGCCACGCTCGCTGACCTTGATGTCCATGCCGACGTGCGCGGCCAGGCCCCAGGAGTCGTCCAGCTTCAGGTCGGTGCCTGCCAACGCACCCTTGGTGTCTTCGCTGAAGAACGTGGTGTAGTTCAGGCCGGCGCCGAGGAACGGCGAGACCTTGCCCTTGCTGTTGAAGTGGTACTGCAGCGACACGGTCGGCGGCAGGTGCTTGGTGCTGCCCACGGTGCCGACGCCGTCGACGGCGATGTCGTGCTTGAACGGCAGCGCGGCCAGCACTTCCAGGCCCAGGTTGTCGCGCAGGAAGTATTCGAAGGTGATGGTCGGCTTGACGTCGCTGTCGATGTCCAGCGGCAGGGTGCCGCCGGCCAGCGTGCCGTTGTCGGACTTGGGGTTCACCTGGTGCACGCCGACGCCCAGGGTCCAGTCGCCCTTGGACTGGGCGAAGGCGGGAGCGGCGGCGCCGAAGGCGAGGGCGATGGCAATCGGGATCAGGGTCTTCTTCATGGTGATGACGCTCGTTGGAGAGTGGGGCCAGTCTCCACCCGCGTACGGGGCGCCGCCTTGATCCTGATCAATGCCCGCCACGGCCTGTCGCCGGGGCGGGCTGTTAGAATGTGGGCCCCGTCAACCCCGCCGCGCCGCGCGCGGCCGCAGGAGTCCTGAGCAATGTCGATCAAGGTGGGTATCAACGGCTTCGGCCGCATCGGGCGCAACGTGCTGCGTTCCGCCGTGCAGAACTTCGGCAACGACATCGAGATCGTCGCCATCAACGATCTGCTGGAACCGGACTACCTGGCGTACATGCTGCAGTACGACTCCGTGCACGGTCGCTTCGACGGCGACGTGAAGGTCGAAGGCGGCGCGCTGTTCGTCAACGGCAAGAAGATCCGCCTCACCCAGGAGCGCGATCCGGCCAACCTCAAGTGGGACGAAGTCGGCGCCGATGTCGTCATCGAATCCACCGGCCTGTTCCTCGACAAGGCCACCGCGCAGAAGCATCTGGATGCCGGCGCGAAGAAGGTCATCCTGTCGGCACCGTCGAAGGACGACACGCCGATGTTCGTCTACGGCGTGAACGACAAGACCTACAACGGCGAGGCGATCATCTCCAACGCGTCGTGCACGACCAACTGCCTGGCGCCGATCGCCAAGGTGCTGCACGACAAGTGGGGCATCAAGCGCGGCCTGATGACCACCGTGCACGCGGCCACCGCGACGCAGAAGACCGTGGACGGCCCGAGCAACAAGGACTGGCGCGGCGGTCGCGGCATCCTGGAGAACATCATCCCGTCCAGCACCGGCGCGGCGAAGGCCGTCGGCGTGGTGATCCCCTCGCTCAACAAGAAGCTGACCGGCATGTCGTTCCGCGTGCCGACCAGCGACGTGTCGGTGGTCGACCTGACCGCCGAGCTCGAGAACCCGGCCACGTACGAAGAGATCAAGGCCGAGATGAAGGCGCAGAGCCAGGGCGCGCTGAAGGGCATCCTGGGCTACACCGAGGACAAGGTGGTAGCCACCGACTTCCGCGGCGACACCCGCACCTCGATCTTCGACGCCGAGGCCGGCATCGCGCTGGACCCCACCTTCGTCAAGCTGGTGGCCTGGTACGACAACGAGTGGGGCTACTCCAACAAGTGCCTGGAAATGGTGCGCGTGGTCGCGGGCAAGTAAGCCGCCACGCCGGTCGATCCGGCCGGAGCATCCGTACGCGAGCGCCCTTGGGCGCTCGCGTCGTTTCCGGGTATCACGAGGCGATACCGGGTACGCTGTCCTCGGCCACCCGCGGATCGGAATCTTGCAAATCCACGGGCCATGCCCGAGGCTGCGGGCGCGGCTGCACGGACGGCCGGAGGGCGCGGCATTCCGCGTCCTTGCACCGGAAACACGCACAGGCGAGGTCGGGGAATGGATGACGTGGTCGGGTTGTTGGTCCTGGTGGGGCTGGCCGTATTGGCCATGCCCGTCCTGCTCATCGTCGCGCTGGTGTCGGTCAGCGGCCTGAAGCGCCGCGTCGCCACGCTGGAAGCACAGGTCACCCAGTTGCGCGCCGCACGCGTCGCCGAGCCGGCGCCAGCCCCTGCCAGCACGGTGAGCGCGCCTGCGGCACCCGCCGTGGACGAAGGCCCCACGCTGGCGGACCTGATGCGCGACGCCGCACCACCGCCGCCGCGCGCGACACCCGCGCCTGCACCGGCTGCACCGGAGCGCGCCGCTGGACCACCGCCGATCCCGTCGGCACCCCAAACGCCCACGCCAGCGCCGGCTGCGCCACCGATGCCGCCCCGGCCGCCGCGTCCCGTCGCGCCCTCGCGTCCGGACTTCGCCACCACCGCGGTCCGCGCGGTGCAGCGCTGGTTCACCGTCGGCAACGTGCCGGTGAAGATCGGCATGCTGGTGCTGTTCGCCGGTGTCGCGGCACTGCTCAAGTACGGCGCCGACCAGGGCTGGTTCACCCTGCCGCCGGAACTGCGCCTGGCCGGCGTAGCGGCCGCGGCGCTGGGTGCGCGGGTGTTCGCGTGGCGCAAGCGCGAGAGCAACCGCGTGTTCGCGCTCAGTCTGCAGGGTGGCGCCATCGGCGTGCTGCTACTGGTGGTATTCGCCGCCTTCAAGATCTTCGGCCTGATGCCGGTCGGCGCGGCCTTCGCGCTGAGCATCGCGCTGGTCGCCGGCGCCGGCATGCTGGCCGTGCTGCAGGATGCCAAGGCGCTGGCGGTGTTCGCGCTGCTGGCGGGCTTCCTCGCCCCGCTCTGGCTGTCGACGGGCAGCGGCAACCATGTGGCGCTGTTCTCCTACTATGCCGTGCTCAACGCGGCCATCGTCGGCATCGCCTGGTACAAGTCGTGGCGCCTGCTGAACCTGCTCGGCTTCGTCTTCACCTTCGGTATCGGCACCGTGTGGGGCCTGTTCGATTATGACCCCGCGAAGTACGGCACCACCCAGCCGTTCCTGGCCTTGTTCTTCGTGTTCTACCTGCTGATCCCGCTGCTGTTTGCGCGCCGCCAGCCGGCCAGCCGACGCGACTTCATCGATGGGTGCCTGGTGTTCGGCATGCCATTGGTGGCGTTCTCGCTGCAGGCCGGGCTGATGCAGGGGGGTACGTTCGAAGACAGCCGCATGCCGCTGGCGTTCTGCGCGTTGGGGCTGGGCGTGCTGTACGCCGGGTTGTCGTGGCTGCTGCGCCGTCGCGAGAACTACGACGTGCTTGCGCAGTCGTATGCCCTGCTCGCGGTGGGTTTCGCCACGCTGGCGGTGCCGCTGGCGCTGTCGGCCCAGGCCACGGCGAGCGTGTTCGCGCTGGAGGGCGCGGCGCTGGTCTGGCTGGGGCTGCGGCAGTCGCGCCTGCTCCCGCAGCTGACCGGTGCGGGCCTGCAGATGGCGGCGGCGTTCGCATTCTTCATCGCGCGGGCTGACGCCTGGTCCGCCGGCGGATTCGACGCGACGGCCCATCCGATGTTCGCCAACGCCCCCTTCATGAGCGCGCTGCTGATCGCGCTGGCAGGCCTGGCCAGCGCCTGGAGCTATCGCGGCCGGCTGGGCGCCGTCGCGGGGCTGTACTACCTGTGGGGCCTGGCGTGGTGGCTGGGCAATGGCGTCATCGAGATCGAGCGCTATCTGGGCCGTCGGGACGAACCGGACGCGATGCTCGCCTTCGCGGCGCTGACGGGCTGGCTGGCGGCCGAAGCGCATCGCCGTCGCCCGTCGGGTGCGCTGGCGTGGACGACGCTGGCGGCCTTGGCTTCTGCGGTGCCGCTGGCGATCTGGCAGTCGGATGTGCACCAGCAGCCATTCGCGGGCCATGGCGTCTGGGCGTGGCTGGTCTATGCGGCACTCGGCATTCGCAGCCTGATGTGCCTGCGCGATAGCGAACATCGCCTCGCCGGTGCTGCGCAGTTCGTCTGGTGGCTGGTGTGGCCGATGGTGGCGAGCCTCCTGATGGCGTGGCTGCCCGACTGGCTGGAAGGCATGGGCCAGGGCTGGACGGCCGGCCTGATCGCGTTGCCGTGGCTGGTGGTCGTCGCGCTGGCGCTGTTCCGCTGGGGCTGGCTGTCGGCGCCGCTGGGCGAACGCTTCGACGGCTGGCGTACCCCGCTCTTGGGCGTGCTGTTCGCCGCGCTCGGCCTGTGGTGGGCAGGCTCGCTGTTCCTCGCCGGCGACGCCATGCCGCTGCCGTGGATTCCCGTGGTGAACCCGCTGGAACTCGCCCAGCTCGCGGTGCTCGTGCTGCTCCTGCGTTGGTGGATGCCGGAAGACCGCAGCATGCCGCCCATGCAGATCGTGCTGCTGACGTCGGCCGCCTTCGTGTGGATCACTTCCGTGGTGCTGCACGCCGTCCATCACTGGGGTGGCGTGCCGTGGAGCGATGGACTCCTGTCGGGCAGCCTCGCGCAGACCAGCCTGACCGTGGTGTGGAGCGTGCTGGGCGTGCTGGGCTGGGTGATCGGTTCGCGCCGCGGCCAGCGCATGCTGTGGCTGGGGGGCGCGGTGCTGATGGGCGTGGTGCTGGTGAAGCTGGTGTCGGTGGACCGGCAGCACCTGGGCAACCTGCTGGGCATCGGTTCCTTCATCGCCTACGGCCTGCTGTGCACGGTGGTGGGTTATCTGGCACCGGCGCCGCCGCGCCGCATCGATACCGAGGAGGCGACCGCATGAGGACCCTGTTGCTTGCCCTGGCATTGCTGGCCGCGTCGTTCGCGACGCTGGCGCAGTCGCCGGCACAGGCCGCGTACGCGAAGCGGTGGCCGCTGGCCCTGTCCGCCGAACGCGCGGGCGCCTACCGCGTCGAACTCGATCGCAGCGTCTACACCACCACCGCCTGGGCCGACCTGCGCGATGTGGACGTGCTGGATGCGAACGGCAAGCCGGTGGCGGCGGCATTGTTCGGGCCGGAGCAGCCCACGGCGCTGCCCGCCCGCCGCATCGTCGTGCCGTGGTTCCCGTTGCCCGCGCCGGCGCAGGGTGCAGGCGAACCCGCGAGCGTGTCGGCTCAGTTCGGCGAACACGGGCGCATCGTCCGCATCGAGGCCAGCGGCGGCATGCCGTCGGAGGACACGGGGCGGGCCTTCCTGGTGGACCTCAGCGGCATCCGCGACAACCCCGAAGCGCTGGAGATCACCTGGGACCCGGGCGAGCCCCGCGAGGCCCGTTTCCGCGTGGAAGGCAGCCACGACCTTCAAACATGGGACGTGATGCAGTCGCGCGTGACACTGATGGAACTGCAGCGCGGCACCCAGCGGCTGCTGCACGACGAGGCGCCCATCCAGGCGGGATTCCGCTACGTGCGCTTCGTGCCGCTCGATGCCGCTGCGGCGCTGCCGATCCGCGAGATCCGCGTGCGCCTGGATGCCGCGCATCTGCAGCAGACGGTGGCGTGGTCGGAAATGCAGGGGCGGCGCGTGCGGGAGCAGGGCGTGGACGGGTTCGTCTACCACAGCGATGGCCGCTATCCCATCGCCCTGGCCAACCTGGCGATGGATGATTTCGCCGTGGGCGAATGGACGCTGGAAAGCCGCGACGCCGATGACGCGCCATGGCGGCTGCGCGCCGGTCCGTGGGTGGCCTATCGCGTGGATGGCGAACGTCCCAGCGCATCGCCCGATCAAGCCTTGTCCAGTGGACCGGTGCGCGACCGCCAGTGGCGGCTGCGCAGCCGCGGCGCCTTGCCCGAGCGGGCGCCCACGCTGCGACTGGGCTACCGGCCCGAGGTGATGGTGTTCCTGGCGCAGGGCACGCCGCCGTACGCGCTGGTGGCCGGCAGCGCGAGCGCCCGTCGCGCCACGGTGCCCATGCCGGCGCTGGTCGACGCACTGCGGCGCGACCGCGGCGCCGAATGGCAACCGGCGCCCGCCTACCTGTCCACGGCCGCGGTGCTGGCCGGCGACGCCGCGCTCGTGGCGCCGCCAGAACCCCGCGACTGGAAAGCCTGGCTGCTGTGGGGCGTGCTGCTGCTGGGGGCGGGGCTGGTGGCCGCGTTCGCCTTCAGCCTGTTGCGCGGCCGCCCGTCGGCGTAGCCGCTCGTTTGCGGCAGGGGAGGGCAGGCGGGACAATGGCGGTCTTTTCCGCCGCCCAGGACCTCCCATGCCCATCGTCCGCATGACCGATCTCGACCTCACCGGCAAGCGCGTGCTGATCCGCCAGGATCTGAACGTGCCGATCGAGGGCGGCCGCATCACCTCCGAGCAGCGCATCACCGCCTCGCTGCCCACGCTGAAGCTGGCGTTGCAGAAGGGCGCGGCCGTGATGGTCACCTCGCACCTCGGCCGGCCGAAGGAGGGCGTGTGGAGCGAGGCCGATTCGCGGGCGCCGGTCGCCGCGCGCCTGTCCGAGCTGCTCGGCGTGGACGTGCCGCTGGTGAAGGACTGGGTGGATGGCGTGGCCGTGCAGCCGGGCCAGGTGGTGCTGCTCGAGAACTGCCGCATGAACGTCGGCGAGGGCAAGGACGACGAAGCCCTGTCGAAGAAGTACGCCGCGCTGTGCGATGTGTTCGTCATGGATGCGTTCGGCACGGCTCACCGCGCGCAGGCCTCCACGCATGGCGTGATCCGCTTCGCCGCCGTGGCGGCCGGTGGCCCGCTGCTGATGGCCGAACTGGATGCGCTGGACAAGGCGCTGGCCAATCCGGCGCGCCCACTGCTGGCCATCGTGGCTGGCAGCAAGGTCTCCACCAAGCTCGAACTGCTGACCAGCCTGGTGGGCAAGGTCGACCAGCTGATCGTCGGTGGCGGCATCGCCAATACCTTCATCGCTGCCGAAGGGCACGCCGTGGGCAAGTCGCTGTACGAGGCCGACCTGGTGGATACGGCGAAGAAGATCGATGCCGATGCCAGGGCGCGCGGCGCCGAGATCCCGCTGCCGACCGATGTCGTGGTCGCCACCGCGTTCGCCGCCGATGCCCCGGCGACGGTGAAGGCCGTCGATGCCGTCGCGGACGACGAACTGATCCTCGACATCGGTCCGCAGACCGCAAAGCGCTATGCCGACCTGATCAGGTCGGCCGGCACGGTGGTGTGGAACGGGCCCGTGGGCGTGTTCGAGTTCGACGCCTTCGGCAAGGGCACCGAGACGCTGGCGCATGCCTTCGCGCAGTCGAAGGCGTTCTCCATCGCCGGCGGCGGCGACACGCTGGCCGCGGTGGACAAGTACGGCATCGCCGGCGACGTCAGCTACATCTCCACCGGCGGCGGCGCGTTCCTGGAGTTCCTGGAAGGCAAGACGCTGCCGGCCGTCGCGGCACTGGAAGCCCGCGGCGCGTGAGTCGCGCCACGCTGTTCTTCGATCTGGACGGCACGCTGATCGATTCGGCCGTCGGCATCACCCGCTGCATCGCGCACGCGCTGACGCAGCTGGAACATCCGGTCCCGTCCGAGGAGGAACTGCGGGGCTGGATCGGCCCGTCGCTGCGCACCAGTTTCATGCCGCTGCTGGGCGATCCGGCCAGGGTCGAAGCCACCGTCGAGCACTATCTGGAACGCTTCGAGTCGCACGGCTGGCTCGAGCACCAGGTCTATGCCGGCATCGGCGAGGCCATCGAGGCGCTGCATGCGGACGGGTACCGGCTCGCGGGGGTCACGCCGAAGAACGAACCGCATGCCCGCAGGATCCTCGCGCACCTGCCGTTCGGCCACCGCTTCGAGGAGATCGTCGGCGCCACCATCGACGGCCGCCTGAGCCACAAGGCGGACCTGATCGGCGAAGCGCTGCGCCGGCTGGGAGCGAGCCCGGATGCCTGCTGGATGATCGGCGACCGCCGCATGGACATAGAGGGCGCGCGCCATCACGGCATGCGCAACGTCGGGGTGCTGTGGGGTTTCGGCGGCGAGCAGGAGCTGCGCGACGCGGGCGCGGATCATCGGGTCATGTCGCCTGCACGACTGGGGCCGCTGTTCGGCTGAATCGCGAGATCAAACGCGCGTTTCATCGGTTTCGTTTGCGCAGTCGGGTGTGCGCGCGCAGCATCCTGTCGTGATGCTCAGACCAAAAAAATACCAGTGGCGCGATGTGGCCGTATCGCGAAAAATGGCTTTAAAACAAGCGTTTTTATCGCGCTTCGTGCGCGGACGCAGCGGTGTCCCGGGACAGCATGCGCACAGCGCGATCATCAGCCATTGCGGTACCCGGTCGCTGTGGTAGCGTTTGCGCGATCACAGGGAATCCGCACCATGACAGAACGCCAGCGCCGCACCAAGATCCTCGCCACCCTCGGACCGGCGACGGACCCGCCCGGTGTGCTGGAGGAACTGTTCCGCGCAGGCGTCAACGTGGTGCGCCTCAATTTTTCCCATGGCGATCCTTCCGGCCAGGCCAAGCGCGCCGCCGCCGTACGCCTGGCCGCGCAGCGCGTGGGGGCGGAAGTCGGCATCCTCGCCGACCTGCCCGGCCCGAAGATCCGCATCGAGCGGTTCGCTGAAGGCAAGATCGTGCTGAAGAAGGGCGACCGCTTCGATCTGGTCGCGAGTGCGGATGCGCCGCCGGGCGACATCAATCAGGTCGGTGTCAGCTATCTGGGCCTGCCGGGCGATGTCGGCGCCGGCGACGTGCTGCTGCTGGACGACGGCCTGATGCAGCTGCAGGTGGTGCAGGTCGACGGCGAGCGCATCGTCTGCACGGTGCTCAACGATGGCGTGCTGTCCGATCGCAAGGGATTGAACAAGCAGGGCGGCGGCCTGTCATTGGGTGCGCTGACCGAGCGCGACCGCGAACTGATCGCCTACGTGGCCGAGAACATCGGCGTGGACTTCATCGCCGTGTCGTTCTGCCGCAACGCCGAAGACATGAACGAGGCGCGCCGCATCGCGCGCCAGCACGGCTGCGATGCCGCGCTGGTATCGAAGATCGAGCGCACCGAGGCCATCGAGAACCTGGCCGAGATCGTCGATGCCAGCGACGTGGTGATGGTGGCGCGTGGCGACCTGGGCGTGGAGATCGGCGATGCCGAACTGCCCGGCCTGCAGAAGAAGATCATCCGCGAGTCGCTGGCGCGCAACAAGGTGGTGATCACCGCCACCCAGATGCTGCAGTCCATGGTGGACAGCCCGATTCCCACCCGCGCCGAGGTGCTGGACGTGGCGAACGCCGTCATCGACGGCACCGACGCCGTGATGTTGTCGGCCGAAACGGCGGCAGGCAGCTACCCGGTGCGTGCGGTGGAAGCGATGGCGCGCATCTGCCTGGGCGCCGAGAAGCAGTTCGAGATGGACACCGATTTCGAGAAGGCGCCGCGCAACCTCGAGCGCGCCGACCAGGCGATCGCGATGGCAACCATGTTCCTGTCCGAACACATCGGCGTGCGCGCGATCGTGGCGATGACCGAATCCGGCGGCACCGCGCGCTTCCTGTCGCGCTTCCGCTCCAGCGCGCCGATCTACGCGTTCTCGCGTCACGACGGCGCCCGCCGCACGATGGCGATGATCCGTGATGTGTTCCCCATCGCGTTCGACAGCCGCGGCCTGGCACCGCGCGAGGCCGCCCGCGATGCGATGCGCGTGCTGCACGATCGCGCGTTGCTGGCCGAGGGCGACCGCGTGATCTTCACCAGCGGCGACCATATGGAGAAGCACGGCGCGACCAACACGCTGCGCCTGCTGCAGATGGGCGAACGGGGCAAGGCCGAGGGGCTGGGCGAGCTGTAACCGGTTTCCCGGCGCGCGCCCCGCGTCCGTCGGGGGAGCGATGCGGCGCATCCATCGTCGCGACCGCCCGCTGTCGTCGCGGCGCGGGCTACAATTGGTATCTTTCCCGCCGCCTTTCCAGGAACTCCCCATGAGCATCGAACAGCTTGCCGAAACCGCCCAGGCCATGGTGGCCCCGGGCAAGGGCATCATCGCGATCGACGAGTCCACCACCACCATCGCCAAGCGGTTCCAGGGCGTGGGCATCGAGAACACGGAAGAGAACCGTCGCGCCTACCGTGAGCTGCTGCTCACCACGCCCAAGCTGTCCGACTACATCTCCGGCGCCATCCTGTTCGACGAGACCATCCGCCAGTCCACCAAGGATGGCGTGCCGTTCGCCAAGTACATGAGCGACCACGGCATCATCCCCGGCATCAAGGTGGACAAGGGCACGCATCCGCTGGCCGGCTGCCCGGGCGAAGTGGTCACCGAGGGTCTGGACGGCCTGCGCGAGCGCCTGAAGGAGTACTACAAGCTGGGTGCGCGCTTCGCCAAGTGGCGTGCGGTCATCACCATCGGCGAGGACATCCCGTCCGGCACCTGCATCGAGGCCAACGCGCATGCGCTGGCCCGCTATGCCGCGCTGTGCCAGGAATGCGGCCTGGTCCCGATGGTGGAGCCGGAAGTGCTGATGGACGGCGACCACAACATCGAGGTCTGCTACGAAGTGACCGAGGCCGTGCTGCGTTCGCTGTTCGGCGCGCTGTACGAGCAGAACGTGCTGCTGGAAGGCACCATCCTGAAGGCCTCGATGGTCATCGCGGGCAAGGACTGCGACGAGCAGGCCGACGTGGACGAGGTGGCCGAATCCACCGTCATGTGCCTGAAGAGCACCGTGCCGGCGATCCTGCCGGGCATCGTGTTCCTGTCCGGCGGCCAGACCGACGAGCAGTCCACCGCGCACCTCAATGCGATGAACCGCCTGGGCACCCTGCCGTGGCCGCTGAGCTTCTCCTATGGCCGCGCCATGCAGCAGGCCGCGCTGAAGCTATGGTCGCAGGACCTGGTGGGCAATTTCGCCAAGGCCCAGGCCGTGGTTTACGAGCGCGCCAAGGAGAACGGCCTTGCGGCGCTGGGCAAGTGGGAGGGGTAATCCTCCGCGCCCCGCGTGATCGCGACGCCGGCCTCGTGCCGGCGTCGTCGTTTCCGGTGGCCTGAATCCGGAATCCAGGGTGGCATCCGTTCCTGCACGCCGTCGTTGCCGCGCAGGCGGGCACCCGGATGCCTACGGATCCGGGGACGAGAGTCGCTGGGTCCTCGCGGTCGGCCCGTCCAACCTTACGGGCGGGGCCCTTGCCGAAAGCGCGGCTGAACAGGATTCCCTGCGTTAAACATTATTGCCTAAGCAGCTATATCATAGGCACCCATGAGCCATACAAACGGCAAGAGCACCATCGGTTACCTGATCGCGGACCTGAGCCGGCTGTTCGGTCGCGTGTTCGACCGGCGTGCCGCGCACCTGGGCCTGACCCGCGTGCAGTGGCGTGCGCTCAAGCGCATCCACCAGAGCGAGGGCATCACCCAGTCCGAGCTGGCCGATCTGCTCGACATGGAGCCCATCGCCGTGGGCCGCGTGCTGGACCGCCTGCAGAAGGCCGGCTTCATCGAGCGCCGCAGCGATCCGGACGACCGCCGCGTATGGCGCCTGCACCTGCTGCCGCAATCCGACGCGGTGATGCACGACATCGAAGCCGTCGCCGTCTCCGTGCGCGAGGACTGCCTGGCCGGCGTCGATGCCGAAGAGCTGGCGACGACCCTGAAGGTGCTCGGCCAGATCCGCGAAAACCTTTCCCGGCTCGACCGCGCCAGCCGCGCCGAGTCCTCCCTCCGCAAGAGCTGACCTCCACCATGACCAGCAAGATCAACGAAGCCGCGGAAAAGGCGGCACAGGTTCCCGTTCCCAAGCGCCGCCGGGTCCCCGTGTGGCTGTGGGTCGCCGGCCCGCTCGCCGTGGCCGGCTTGTTCGGCTGGGAATACATCGCCTCGCAGCGCGAAGTGAGCACCGACAATGCCTATATCAAGGCAGAGCGCATCCTGATCGCCCCGCAGGTCGGCGGGCGCGTGGTCGAAGTCGCCGTGCAGCAGAACCAGCCGGTGAAGAAGGGCGACCTGCTGTTCCGCATCGATGCCGATCCGCTGACGATCGCCGTCGCGCAGAACGAAGCGCTGGTCGCGCGCATGGCGAACTCCGCCAGCGCCAGCCGCGCCAAGGGGTTGGCACGGGCACCTCGATCCAGGCCGCACGCGAAACGCTGACGTGGGCGCAGCGCGACCTGCAGCGCATGCAGCAGCTCGCCGGCCAGCAGCTGGTCTCGCGCAAGATGCTGGACGACGCGCGTCATGCCGTCGCCGAAGCCCGCACCGACCTGGCCGACGCCATCGCAACGCAGTCCGAGGCCACCGCGTCGCTGAGCGGCAGCCCGGGCACGCCCACGCAGGACCTGCCGGAGTACCGCGCCGCGGCCGCCATGCTCGCCAAGGCGAAGCTCGACCTGGCGCACGCCGAAGTGCGCGCGCCGGTGGACGGCATCGTCGGCCTGCACGACCTGCAGGTGGGCGAATACATCAACGTCGGCCAGACGGCGATGCCGCTGGTGGCCACCTCGCCGATCTGGGTGGAAGCCAACTTCAAGGAAACCGAGCTGGAGAAGATGAAGGTCGGCCAGCCCGCGACGATCGAAGTGGACAGCTATCCGGGCGTGAAGTGGAAGGCGCACGTGGCCTCCATCGCGCCCGCTTCCGGTGCCGAGTTCAGCGTGCTGCCGCCGCAGAATGCCACCGGCAACTGGGTGAAGATCGTCCAGCGCATCCCGGTGCGCCTCGAGCTCGACAGTGCTGCCGCCGATGCGCCGCAGCTGCGCGCCGGCATGAGCGCCGACGTGCACGTCGAGCTGCGCGACCGCGATACGGCCACCAGCCGCGCCACCGCGGCACGCTGAGGCATTGGTTTCCATGTCATCCCGGGCGTGCGCGGATGCGGGCGAGGGCACTGTGGTGGGGCCCGGCCCCGCTGACGCCGCGCCCCGGGTGACCTCTGGATCGCCGCACGTCATGTGCGCCGATCCCTCCCGGACTTCTCCATGAGCACTTCCACCGCTGCCGCGGCTACCGCGCAGGACGACACCGGCAAGCGCACGCTGCTGGTCGGCTCGGTGATGCTGGCCACGCTGATGCAGGCGCTGGACACCACCATCGCCAACGTCGCGCTGCCGGACATGCAGGGCTCGCTGTCGGCCACCCAGGACCAGGTGTCGTGGGTGCTGACCAGCTACATCGTCGCCGCCGCGATCCTGACGCCGGTCACCGGCTGGCTGGCCGGCCGGCTGGGCCGCCGCCGCCTGCTGATCATCGCGGTCAGCGGTTTCACCGTGGCCTCGCTGCTGTGCGGCATCGCCACCGGCATCGGCGAGATGGTGCTGTTCCGCATCCTGCAGGGCGTGTTCGGCGCGTCGCTGGTGCCGATCTCGCAGTCGCTGCTGCTCGATGCCTTCCCGAAGGAGAAGCACGGCGCGGCGATGGCGATGTGGGGCATGGGCATCATGGTCGGGCCCATCCTCGGGCCGCCGCTGGGTGGCTTCCTGACCCAGAACTACAGCTGGCACTGGGTGTTCCTGATCAACCTGCCCATCGGCATCCTGGCGCTGGTCGGCATCATGGCCAGCGTGAAGAAGGACGTGCTGCAGGAACGGAAGCTGGATGGCATCGGCCTGGGCCTGTTGGCGCTGGGTATCGGGGCGTTGCAGCTGTTCCTCGATCGCGGGCAGGGCGAGGACTGGTTCGGCAGCGTCGAGATCCAGATCGAGGCCGCGCTCGCATTCCTGGCGCTGTACACCTACGGCCTGTGGTGGTGGCGCAAGCGCGACAGCGCGCTGCTCGACCTGGGCCTGCTGAAGAACGCGAACTTCGCGGTCGGCTGTGCACTGATCTTCGTCGTGGGCATCGTGCTGTTCGCCACGCTGGCGCTGCTGCCGCCGTACCTGAGCACGCTGATGAACTATCCGGTGCTGACCATCGGCCTGGTGCTGGCGCCGCGCGGCGTGGGCACGATGTTCAGCATGATGGTGGTCGGCCGCCTGCTGGGTCGCATCGACGCGCGCTGGCCGATCCTGGTCGGCATGGGGTTGATGGTGTTCTCGCTGCACGGCATGACCCAGTTCGGGCCGAATGCGTCGATGCACGCCATCATCTGGCTCGGTGTCATCCAGGGCATGGGCCTGGGCCTGGTGTTCGTACCGATCTCGACGGTCGCCTATGCCACGCTGGAGCCGCACCAGCGCACCGAGGCGGCGGGCCTTTTCAGCCTGGTGCGCAACATCGGTTCATCGGTGGGCATCTCGGTGGTGATGACAATGCTGTCGCGCGCCATGCAGGTGAACCATGCCGAGATCGGCGCGCGCATCCCGGCCTTCGGCGCGGAGACCACGCTGCTGCCGGCGGCGATGAATCCGTCCACCGCCACCGGCGTGGCCCTGATCAACGCCGAGGTTAACCGGCAGGCGGCGGCCATCGGCTACCTCAACGACTTCAAGCTGATGATGCTGCTCACGCTGGTGTCGATGCCGCTGGTGCTGCTGATGCGGGGTGGCAAGGCGCCGTCCGGCGGCAACGCGGGCGCCGACGCCGCCGCGGCGCACTGATATGCGGATCGAGGGCCTGCACCACGTCGCGATCATCGCGTCGGACTATGCGCGGTCGAAACACTTCTACACCGAGGTGCTCGGCCTGCGTGTGGTCGCCGAGCACTATCGCGCGGAACGCGATTCCTGGAAGCTGGACCTCGCGTTGCCGGACGGCACGCAGGTCGAGCTGTTCTCGTTCCCGGCGCCGCCACCGCGCGTCTCGCGCCCCGAAGCCTGCGGACTGCGCCACCTCGCCCTGCGCGTGGCCGATCTCGACGCCGCCGTCGCCCACCTGCACGCACAGAAGGTGGCTACGGAGCCGGTTCGCGTGGACGAGTACACCGGCCGGCGTTTCACCTTCTTCGCCGACCCGGACGACCTGCCGCTGGAGCTTTACGAGCAATAGTGTTATCGCTGTGGGAGCGACGTCAGTCGCGACCGCACGCCAGCCATGTCGGGATCTCGCAGACAGCGCATCGTCCTGCCGCGCCCGGCTTGACCAAGGATATGCGTGGCCGACGACATGCGGTCGCGACTGACGTCGCTCCTACGGGACTCCGTACGGACGTGGATTCGCCTGCTTCGGCCTGCTAACGTGCGGGCCATTCACCGGGGGATGTCGGAATGTTCTGCAAGCAATGCGGCCAGCAACTGGTCGACGAGGCGGTCGTGTGCCCGCACTGTGGCGTGGCGACGGGCCACTTTCCGCAGGTGGTCGCGCAGGGGAAGAGCCGCACCAGCTTCATCCTGTTCGGGGCACTGCTTGGTCTGATCGGCCTGCCGGGCATCCACAACTTCTATGCGGGCTACAACCAGAAGGGCCTGGTGCAGATCCTGGTCAGCGTGCTGTCGTGCTGGCTGCTGTGGATTCCCATGTACATCTGGACCATCGTGGAGATCTGCACGGTGACGGTCGACAGCGACGGCAAGCCGATGTACTGAGGCGTTACGTTGAGGAAGGAAATGCCATGAAGCCATCCGTCCTGTGCATAGCCGGCCTGATGCTGGCGCTGGCATCCGGCGCATACGCCGGAGAACTGGAGTGGCTGGCCGGCCATTGGTGTGGCCAGCGTGGCAAGACGTTCAGCGAGGAAACCTGGATGGCGCCGCGCGGCGGGCTGCTGGTCGGCATGCATCGCGATACGCGCGAGGGCAAGGCGATCGGTTTCGAGTTCATGCGCATCGCGCAACAGGAGGGGCGCTGGGTATTCCTGGCGCAACCCGGTGGCGGTGCGGTCACGGCGTTTCCCGCAGAGCACATGGCGCGGGGTCGCGTGGTGTTCGCCAATCCCGCGCACGATTTCCCGAAGCGGGTGATCTATTCCCGGCCCGACGCCGATACGCTGCACGCGCGCGTGGACGACGGACGTGACGACGGCAAGGCGATGGAATGGACCTGGCGGCGCGATTGCGTCGCGCCGCCGAGGGAGTGAGCGTTACGGCAGCGCGGCTTCGCCCAGCGAGGCCAGCCATTCGTCGTCCGAGCCTTCGTTGACGCCCTCGAACAGCGGCGTGGAGAAATAGCGCTCGCCGGTGTCCGGCAGCATCGCCAGCAGCACGTCGCCGGGCTTGGCCTTCTGCGCGACCTGCAGCGCGGCCGCCACGGTGGCGCCGCCGGAAATGCCCACGAAGATGCCTTCCTCGGCCGCCAGGCGGCGCGCGGTGGCAATGGATTCCACGTCGGTGACCGGCAGGATCTCGTCGGCGACCTCGCGGTTCAGCACGTCAGGTACGAAGTCCGGCGTCCAGCCCTGGATCTTGTGGGGCTGCCATTCCTTGCCCTGCAGCAGCGACGCGCCGGCCGGTTCGGAGGCGGTGATGCGCACGTCCGGACGCGCGACCTTGAGCACTTCACCCACGCCGGTAAGGGTGCCGCCGGTGCCCCAGCCGGTGACGAAATGGTCGAGCCGGCGGCCGGCGAAATCGCGCAGGATCTCCGCCGCCGTCGTCTGCCGGTGGTAGGCCGGGTTGGCCGGGTTGGCGAACTGGCGGGCGAGGAACCAGCCGTGCTGCTTCGCCAGTTCCTCGGCGCGCCGCACCATGCCGCTGCCGCGCTCGGCGGCGGGCGTCAGGATGACCTTGGCACCATAGGCGCGCATCAGCTTGCGGCGTTCGATCGAGAAGGTCTCGACCATCGTGGCGACGAACTTGTAGCCGCGCGCCGCGGCCACCATCGCCAGCGCCACGCCGGTATTGCCCGAGGTCGCCTCGATGATGGTGTCGCCGGGTTTCAGCAGGCCCTTGGCTTCGGCATCCAGGACGATCGCCAGGGCCAGACGGTCCTTCACCGAGCCGCCGGGATTGAACGACTCCACCTTGGCGTAGAGGGTGACGTGCTCGGGCGCGATGCGCTGCAGTTTCACGACCGGCGTGTGGCCGATGGTGTCCAGGATGCTGTCGTAAACGGCCATGGGGTCTCCGTGTGGCGTGGATCAGGCGGCCTGCAGTGTGGGCGCCGGAAGGTTGCGGGAATGTGTGGGTGCGGTGGCGCCGACCGGTGGTGCGCCGAACCAGTGCAGCGTGCCGGCCAGGGCCGCCACTTCGCCCAGGATCAGCAGGGCGGGCGAGCGTACCTGGTGAGAACGCGCCGTTTCCGGCAGATCGGCCAGGGTGCCGTTCAGCACGCGTTGTTCGCGGCGGGAGCCGTTCTCCACCAGCGCGAACGGCGTCGACGCCGCGCGGCCGTGCGCGATGAGACGGTCGCGAAGGCCTTCCAGCCCGGCCACGCCCATGTACACGGCCAGCGTCTGCCGTTCCTGCGCCAGCGACTGCCAGTCGAGGGTGTCGAAGGAGTCCTTGCAGTGCGCGGTCACCAGCTTGACCGACTGCGCATGGTCGCGATGCGTCAACGGGATGCCCGCGTAGGCCGCGCACGCGACCGCCGCGGTGATCCCCGGCACCACTTCATAGGGAATGCCGTGCGCGCGCAGGAATTCCAGTTCCTCGCCGCCGCGGCCGAACACGAACGGGTCGCCGCCCTTCAGTCGCACCACGCGGTGGCCGGCGCGTGCGTGTTTCAGCATCAGGCGGTGGATGTCGTCCTGCCGCGTGCTGTGGCCGCTGGCCGACTTGCCGACTTCGATATAGGTCGCATCACGGCGTCCGAGTCGCAGCACGTCCTCGCTGACCAGGCGGTCGTGCAGCACCACATCGGCCTCGTTCATCGCCCGCAGCGCATTGAGCGTCAGCAGGCCGGCGTCTCCCGGGCCCGCGCCCACCACCGCCACGGAACCGGTGCGGGGCTGGGGCGCGGCTTCATCCAGGCTGGCGAGGAAGTGGTGCTCGGCCTGCGCATGGAGCTGCTGGCGGAACAGGCGCGGCAACGGCCCGGCCAGTACTTTCTCGAAGAAGCGACGGCGTTCGGCGGGGCGCGGGAAGCGCTGACGGATGCGCTGGCGCTGCCGGGTGAACAACTCGGCCAGCGAGGTCCACGAATCGTCCAGCAGGGTCTCCAGCTGTCGGCGCAGGTGGCGCGCCAGCATCGGCGCGCCGCCCCCGCTGGAAATGGCGACCTGCAACGGGCCGCGTTCGACGATCGCGGGCACCTGGAAGCTGGACAGGGCGGCGTCGTCCACCACATTGGCCAGCATCCGGCGCGCCTCCGCGGCGGTGGCCACCGCACGATTGACGGTGCGGTCGCCGGTGGCGGCGATCACCAGCCAGGCATCGTCCAACTGCCCGGGGGCGAACACGGCCTGCAGCCACTCGATCCGGCCCGCCGCCCGCAGGCCGGCCAGTGCAGGGGTCAGCGTGGGGGCCACGACCCGCACCCGCGCCCTGGTGTGGAGCAACGCCTCGATCTTGCGCTCGGCGACGGCGCCACCGCCCACGACCAGTACCTGGCGGCCTTGCAGGTCGGCGAACAGGGGAAACAGCGGAGCGGTCACGGGCAGGGCGGGCAGGAGTGGGCTGATGACCGTACTGCCGGGTCATGCCTGTCGGAAATGACATCCCGACAACATCATATGCCTTGCGGTTATAAGCGGCGGGGGCTACGGTCCGAGGAAATCCACTACAGTCCAAGGCCCCTTCCGGTGGGCCGACGCGCGCCCTACGCCGATGACGCTGACCCAACTCCGCTACCTGGTGGCCATCGCTGACGCCGACCTGAACATCACGCTGGCAGCCGCGCGCGTGCATGCCACCCAGCCCGGCCTGTCCAAGCAGCTCAAGCAGCTGGAGGATGAACTGGGCTTCCTGCTGTTCGTGCGCAAGGGTCGCAGCCTGGAGAGCGTCACGCCGGCCGGCCAGGAAGTGATCGAACGGGCGCGGCTGGTGCTGGCCGAGGCCAACAACATCCGCACCTATGCCGCCAACCAGCGCCGCGAGAGCCAGGGCCAGCTGGTGCTGGTGACCACCCATACACAGGCGCGCTTCGTGCTGCCGCCGGCCATCGCGCAGATCAAGCGCGACTTCCCGCAGGTCAGCGTCCACCTGCAGCAGGCGCCGGAAAGCACGGCACTCGACCTGCTCACCCAGGGCGACGCCGACATGGCGGTAGTGAGTACCGCCGGAGACCCTCCGCAGGCCGGCATCGCCGTGCCGCTCTATCGTTGGCGACGACTGGTGCTGGTGCCGCGCGGACATGCGCTGGAACAGCTCGGCCGCGTGCCGGGCATGGCCGACCTGGCCGCGCAGCCGCTGATCAGCTACGAGTCCTCGACGCGACCGGGATCGTCCCTGCAACGCGCGTTCGCCAAGGTCGGACTGGAACCGGACATCGCCCTGACCGCGCTCGATGCCGACCTGATCAAGACCTATGTCCGCGCCGGATTGGGCGTGGGCCTGCTGGCCGAGATGGCGGTCAGCGCGACCGACACCGACCTGCGTGCATGGGCCGCGCCGGCGGAGGTGAAGGAGTGCATCGCCTGGGCCGTGCTGCCGCGCGAACGTGTGCTGCGCGACTACGCCCTGGACCTGGTGCGCGCGCTGGCACCGCAGATCGATCGCCGCGACCTGCGCCGGGTGATCGACGGCAACCAGGATCCGGACTGGCCCACGCCGCCCACCTGGCAGGCGCTCACCCAGACCATCACCAGCTAGGCCCTGCGGTCCCCCGTTGGCGTGATTGACGCGCGCCGCCGCCCGCGCGACGCTGATGGCACTCTTCCGGGCATGTGTCGGCATCCCCATGAATCGTATTTCCAGGATGGTCGTGCGCATGTACGTGCCGGCGGCGGTGATCGCCGCCAGCGGGTTCGCCACGGCCGAAGCCGTCACCCGCACTGGGCGCAGTTTCGGCGACGTCACGCCACAGCGCCTGGCCTCGCTGGCGTTCCTGCTGGCCATCCTGCTGGGCACCGCCTGGGCCCTGCACTCCACCTGGCGGCTCTACCGCTGGGCGCGTGGCCGTGAACTGCGCTGCGCCTGCGGCGGCATGATGTCGCGGGTGCGCTACAACCGGCAGCGGCAGAAGTACCGCAAATGCCTGGCCTGCGGCGGCAAGACGCTGGAAGGCGCGCATTGCGGCGGCACGTGAGGTGGCGGTTCGACCGTGCCGCGGCGGTGTGGACGCTGGGCCTGTTCGTGCTGCTCGTGCTGTTGGCGACCCTCGGTGCGGGACTGGGGTGGATACGCAGTTTCGTGGGCGACGTGCTCGCCGTCCTCTGGCTGCATGGCCTGTTCGCCAGTGCCGTGTGGCTGCGTCCGCCCATGCGTCCCCTGCTGGCGCTCGCCGTTGGGCTGGCCATCGAGGCAGTGCAGTACGTCAACCAGCAGATGGGCTGGCAGGTGGCCTCGCCCGTGCTGCGCATCGTGCTGGGCAGCACGCCGGACTGGCTCGACGTGGTCGCCTACCTGATCGGTTTCGTGCTGGCGTGCCTGCTGGAGCGGCACATGGCGGGCAAGCCCGCCGTCTGATCGCTCACGAAGGGCAGCGTCCGTCGACCGCCTGTTGCGCCACGCATTCGCGGTAGCTGTCGGGCAGCCCCCGGATCTCATGCGTCTTGCCGGGCGACAGCACGAAGTCCTCCAGTGTGGTGCGTTCGCAGGCAGCGGGATTTTCGCCCGGTGCCGGCGCCGGGCAGCGCTCCGTGTAGACGCGGTAGTGGCATTGCCCGCTCTCGCTGGCGAAGCACTCGAACGTGGCGACGCCCTCGCGCAAGGTGGTCTTGCTGAAGAGCGTGTCCACGCCGTTGGCGCTGCTGTGGTGGATGGTGGTGACGCTGGGCTTCTCGTTGCATCCTGCCAGGGCCAGCAGGCAGGACATCAGGGACGTGATGATGCGCATGGCGGTTCCTCGGGTTCCATTCGGCAAGGGCATGCCCACCACGGCGCGTGCGCGCCATGCCGGCGATGCCACGTTGGATGCCGCTATAGGCGGCGGGGTTTACGTCGGCGCTACATGTTGCGGAACAGGCTCATGAAGGGCTGGCTGACGGTCAGCGTCTCCGGGCGGTTCTTCAGCTTCAGCCGGCCGCGACCGGTGTCGTCGCGGCTGACCGAGGCCACGGCCTTCATGTTGACGATGGTGGAACGGTGGATCTGCTTGAAGGTGGCGGCGTCCAGCGAGTCCAGCAGTTCGCGCAGCGGCGTGCGCAGCAGCGACTCGCCCTCGGCCGTCATCACCGTGGTGTACTTGTTGTCGGCCTGGAAGTAGGCCACGTCGTCCCCCATGATCAGCCGGGTGTCCTTGCCCGCGCTGGCGGTGATCCACACCAGCGGCGGCTTGGAGGCCGGCATCTCGCGCGCGGACAGGTGGCGCAGCAGCGCTTCCAGCGTGGCGCCGTCGGGGTGCCCGGCCGCCGCGCGCGCCTGGATGCGCTGCACGGTGGCCAACAGCCGTTCGCGCGTGATCGGCTTCAGCAGGTAGTCGATCGCGCCCTGCTCGAACGCATCGATCGCGTACTGGTCGTAGGCGGTGACGAACACCACCTGCGTGCGCGGGCTGGCATCGGCCAGGCCGCGCGCCACTTCGATGCCGGTCAGGCCCGGCATGCGGATGTCGAGGAAGGCCACATCCGGCTGCAGTTCGGCGATGGATTCCAGCGCACTGGCGCCGTCCTCGCATTCGGCCACGATCTGCAGCTGCGGCCACGCCTCTTTCAGCAGCGAGGAGAGCGCGGTGCGCAGCAGCTCCTCGTCTTCGGCGATCACGCCCCGGAAATTCATGCGGCACCGGCCTTGCCGTCCAGCGGCAGCGTCAGCGTGGCGGCGACGCCACTGGGGAAGTTGGAGACGATGGCGAACGAGGCCTCGCTGCCGAAGGTCAGGCGCAGGCGTTCGCGCAGGTTCTTCAGGCCGATGCCGGTGCCGGTGCTCTGGCCGCCGAAGCCCTGGCCGTCGTCGGCGACGGTGAGCGTGGCGTGGTCGTCGTGCCTGCGGGCGAGGATCCAGATGGTGCCGCCGCCGGTCTTCGGCTCCAGGCCGTGCTTGATCGCGTTCTCGACCAGCGTCTGCAGCATCATGGACGGCATCGGCACGGCCTTCAGCGCGTCCGGCACGTCGACCTGCACGTTGAGGCGGTTGCCCCTGCGGATCTTCAGGATCTCCCGATAGGCCTGGGGACGTTCCAGTTCTTCGCCCAGCGTGGACAGCGTGTCTTCCGTGCGCGGCAGCGAACTGCGCAGGTACTGGATCAGGTGACCCAGCATCACGTCGGCGCGCGGCGGGTCGGTGCGCGTCAGCACCTGCGCACTGGCCAGCGTGTTGTAGAGGAAATGCGGTTCCACCTGCGCGTTGAGCAGGTTGAGGCGCGCCACGGTCAGTTCCTTCTCGCTGACGGTCTTTTCCACGTCTGCCTGCTCCTGGCGGCGCTGGTCGGCGACGCGGCGGGTGATGGCGCGGGTGACGGCTTCGACGTTCTCGACGTTCACGCCGTCGTCCAGCACGAACAGGTCGAGCCAGGCGCTCGCATCCGGGCCGACCATCAGGGTGATGCTGCTGGTGCCGTTGCCGGGTGTGACCGTGGCCTGCACCAGGTCGCGCTTCACCGCGAAGCGCGCCATGATGTTGAAGCGCGAGGGCTGGCTGGGGCCGTCGAAGCTGTCGATCCGGCGCACCTTGACCCGCACCTGCAGGCTGTCGGGCGCGCTCTCGGGGTCTTCGGCGCGTGGCAGCTCACGCAGCGCGCCTTCGATCAGGGCAAAGGCCGCGGCGGTGTCCAGCGGCACTTCGATCTGCCGGCGCTGGCGGCTCGCCAGCGTGGTGCTGTCCAGTCGCCCGGTGATCAGCCAGATCCGGCGCAGGGGGCTGATCAGGCCGATCAGCACCGACAGCATCACCAGGGTCGAGGCGAGGTTGAAGAGCCACTCGGCCGCGCCCGACAGCATGGTCCGTTCGAAGATGCCGTTCCAGATGAAGCCCGCCATGAGCACGGCGACGAACCAGGCGATCAGGATACGGACGATCAGGAGCAGGCTGGGAAACACGTCGGACACCGCGGCTTCGGGAGTGCCGTGGAGGATAACGGGCCCGTCCCGGGAGGGAAGGGGGGCCGCGACGGAGCCGGCGATGCGGCGACGAAACGGGGCGGTTCCGGCGCGAATCCGTCAGCCGCCCGGGCGCGCCATCAGACTTCCACGTGGATGCCGCACTCGCGCTTGAGGCCGTTGAAGCGGGTGTCCTCCTCGCGCATGCCGGGCTCCCAGCGGCGCGTGGTGTGGAAATCGCCGATCGATACGTAGCCCTGCTCCCACAGCGGGTGGTAGGGCAGGTCGTGCTGCTTCATGTACTGCCAGACGTCGCGGTCGGTCCAGTCGACGATGGGATTGACCTTCCAGCGGGCCTCGCGCTGCTGCAGCACCGGGGCGTTCGCCCGGCTGGTGGATTGCGTGCGGCGCAGGCCGGTGAACCAGGTGCCGACGCCCAGTTCCTTCAACGCGCGCTTCATCGGCTCCACCTTGCGCAGGCTGTTGTACTGCTCGATGCCGACCAGTCCCTGTTCCCACAGGCGGCCGTGGCGGGCCTCCATCCAGGCGCGGCTGACCAGCGGACGGAACACCTGCAGGTTGAGCTTCAGTCGCTCGGTCAGTTCGTCGGCGAAGCGGTAGGTCTCCGGGAACAGGTACCCGGTGTCGATCAGCACGACCGGGATGTCCGGCTTCTGCCGGGTGACCATATGCAGCAGCACCGCCGCCTGCGCGCCGAAGCTGGAGGACATCGCGGCTTCCGCCGGGCCGTGCTTGAGCGCCCAGGCGACGCGCTGCTCGGCCGTCTGCGTTTCCAGCCAGGCGTTGTGCTCGGCGATCTGGTCGGTGTCCAGGGAAAGGGCAGGGGCGCTCATGCGTAAAGGTCCGGTGCGATCTGTCGATGGGTGGGGTACGACGGCAGGGCGACCACGCCACTGCGGTGGAGGAAGTCGCCGAAGCCCTCGCCGCCTTCGCGTTCGCCGGCGTAGCGGGCGAACAGGCCGTCGAGGGTGTCGAGGATGGCGGCCTCGTCGATGTTCTCGCGGTACAGCGTGTTGAGCCGCTGGCCGCGGGCATCCCCGCCGAGCATCAGGTTGTAGCGCCCCGGCGCCTTGCCGACGAGAGCGATCTCGGCGAGGTAGGGGCGCGAGCAGCCGTTCGGGCAGCCGGAGATGCGCAGCAGGATGGGGGCATCGCGCAGGCCGTGCTTTTCCAGCAACGGTTGCAGGCGGTCGCTGAAGTCGGGCAGGTAGCGTTCGGCTTCGGCCATCGCCAGGCCGCAGGTCGGCAAGGCCACGCAGGCCACGGCCGCGCGCTGCAGGGCGGTACCCAGGCGCTCACCGGCATCCAGTCCATGCGCCGTCACCAGCGCATCGATGCGTTCGCGTTCACTGGCGGGCACGCCGGCGATCACCAGGTTCTGGTTCGCCGTCATGCGGAATTCGCCCCGATGCACGTTGGCGATCTCGCGCAGGCCGGTCAGGTGCGTGGCGTGCGCGGTATCGGCGATGCGGCCGGCGAACAGGTGCAGGGTCAGGTGCCAGCGGCCGTCTTCGCCCTCCACCCAGCCATAGCGGTCGCCGTTGTGCTCGAAGCGGAACGCGCGCACCGGCTGCAGCGTAACGCCGCTGCGGCGTTCGATCTCGCCGACGACCGTGTCCAGGCCATGGTCGTCGATGGTGTACTTGAAGCGCGCGCGCTTGCGCTGCTCGCGGTTGCCGAGGTCGCGCTGGGTGGTGACGACGGCCGTAGCCACATCGATCAGTTGGCCCGGGGTGATGAAGCCGACCACGTTGCCGACACGCGGGTAGGTTTCGGCGTCGCCGTGGGTCGCGCCCATGCCGCCGCCGATCACCAAGTTGAAGCCTGCCAGCACGCCGTCTTCGAGAATGGCGATGAAGCCCAGGTCGTTGGCGAACACGTCCACCTCGTTGACCGGCGGGACCGCGAAGCCGATCTTGAACTTGCGCGGCAGGTAGGTGGCGCCGTAGATGGGCTCCTCCTCCTCGCCACTGCCGGCCACGCGCTCCTCGTCCAGCCAGATCTCGTAGTAGGCGCGGGTGTTGGGCAGCAGGTGTTCGGACAGCTTCGCGGCCCAGGCCTGCACCTCGGCGTGCGCGCGCGACTCCAGCGGATTGGCCGCGACCAGCACGTTGCGGTTGACGTCGCCGCAGGCCGCCAGCGTGTCGATCAGCGCGGCGTTGATGGCCTGCATCGTCGCCTTCAGTTCACGCTTGATCACGCCATGGAACTGGAACGCCTGGCGCGTGGTGATGCGCAGCGAGTGGTTGGCGTACCGGGTGGCGATAGCGTCCAGCTTCAGCCACTGCGCCGGCGTGACAACGCCACCGGGCGTGCGCGTGCGGATCATGAACTGGTACGCCGGCTCCAGCTTCTGCCGGCGGCGCTCGTCGCGCAGGTCGCGGTCGTCCTGCTGGTAGCTGCCGTGGTACTTGATCAGGGTCTGGTCCGATTCGCGCAGCGCACCGGTGACCGGATCGGCCAGGCTGTCGAGCAGGCTGCCGCGCAGGCGGTGGCTCTCGGATTTGATGTCTTCGACGGAGTGGTGGCTCATGGGTATTCCACTGTAGGAGCGACGTGAGTCGCGACCGGAAAGTTGCAGATCGCGACTCACGTCGCTCCTACAACAGCGGGGTCGTCAGTACACGTCGCGCCCGTAGCGCCCCTCCGTCTGCAGGTTCACCAGGTATTCGTGCGCGGCCTCTTCATCCAGGCCGCCGTGCTCGGCGACGATGGACTGCAGCGCCGCATGCACGTCCTTGCCCATGCCGATGGCGCCGCAGACGTACAGGTGCGCGCCGTTCTGCAGCCAGTCGTAGACCTCGCGGCCGCGCTCGCGCAGGCGGTCCTGCACGTAGATCTTGCGGGCCTGGTCGCGCGAGAACGCCAAGTCCAGGCGATGCAGTTCGCCGCTGCGCAACGCGTCCTGCCATTCGCTCTGGTAGAAGAAGCCGTGGTTGAAGTGCGGGGCACCGAAGAACAGCCAGTTGCGGCCGCGCGCGCCGGTCTCGGCGCGCTCCTGCACGAAACCACGGAACGGCGCCACGCCGGTGCCGGGGCCGATCATCAGGATGTCGCGGCTGCCGTCGGCCGGCACCCGGAAGCGTTCGTTGGCCTCGATGTACACCGGCACCTGGTCGCCTTCCTCGCGTGCGGCAAGGAAGCCGCTGGCGGCACCGCCGGGCGCATGGCCGAAGGCGTCGTAGCCCAGCACGTCCACGGTCAGGTGCGCTTCTTCGCCCACGCGCTTGCGGCTGGAGGCGATGGAGTACAGGCGCGGTGCGAGCGGGCGCAGCGCAGCGACCAGTTCCTGCGCGGACCAGCCGGCCGGCCAGCGGCGCAGCACGTCGATCAGCTGGTGCGTGTTGAACAGCTGTGCAAGCGCGGCATTCTGTGCCGGCGCGAGCAGGGCGTTCAGTTCATCGGCCTGCGCATGCGCCGCATGCGTGGCCAGGAACGGGCGCGACAGCCGGGTCAGCTCGCGGCGCGCGGCCAGCCACTCGCGCAGCGGCAGGGTGTCGCCGCCGTCGCTGACGGCGGTCTCGCCATCGAGTCTCAACGCCTCCAGCACGCCATCGACCAGTGCGGCCGGATTGCGGTGGCGGACGCCGAGCGCATCGCCGGGTTCGTACTGCAGGCCGCTGCCGTCCAGCGACAGCTCGATATGGCGCACGTCCTTGTCGGCAGCGCCATGCTGGCCGAAGCGCGGCCCCTTGAAGTCGCGGCCACTGATGCGCTGGTTGAGCAGCAGTTCGGCCGGGAAGGGGTGTTCGTGCGACCACGCGCCGGCATGGCCCGGACGCAGCGGGGTGACGGTCGCCAACGGGGCCGGGGCCGCGGCCGGTGTTTTCAGCAGGTCGCGGGCGTGGTTCAGCGCCTGCTCGCGCCAAGGGGTGGCGACCGTCTCGATGTCGAGGTCCGCCAGCCCGGCGGCGAACAACCGGCTGCCGCCGAGTTCGGCCAGGCGTGCGTCCAGGCGGGTGGCGATGCCGCAGAAGTCGGCATAGCTGGAATCGCCCAGCCCGAGTACGGCGTACTTCAGCTCCGGCAGCTTGGGTGCACGCTTGCCGCGCAGGAACTCGACCAGGCCGATGCTGTCGTCCGGCGGGTCGCCTTCGCCCTGGGTGCTGATGACGAGGTAGAGCAGGCGCTCGCTGGCCAGTTCGCGCTGCGGGTAGGCGTCGGCGCGGAGCAGGCGAACCGACAGGCCAGCGGCTTCGGCCTGCTGGGACAGCGCCTCGGCGACACGGCGGGCATTGCCGGTCTGACTGCCGTAGACGATGGTCAGGCGCTGCGCGGCCTGCGTGCCGGTGGCAGGGGCGATCGCTTTCGGCAACGTGGTGGCCGAGGCAGCCTGCGGTGCCAGCTGGGCCTGCGCCAGGCCGGCGGCGTAGCCGGAGACCCACCACAGGCTGGCGCCATCCAGGCCGGCCACCGCCTGGGCCAGCAGCGCCCGCCGCTCCTCCGCAAGGGGGATGGGGGCAAGGACAGGCTGGGTGGCGGACATCGGCAGGACCCACGGGCGCGACTGGGATGGTCGATGTTAGGAACCCGCTCCCGCGGGCAGAAAGGACGCCTGGTTATGGGCTTATGTCGCCCGCTTATTTCGCCGGCATGCGCCCGCGGCCGAATACTGGCGGCCCTCCCGGCCATCAAGCGAAGCCCTGTTAGGCTAGCGCGTCCGGATTCCACCCCTGCCGCGCCCTTCGATGACCGCCGTACACCGCCTGTCCCACCTCGACCGCCTGGAAGCGGAAAGCATCCACATCCTCAGGGAAGTCGCTGCCGAGTTCCGCAACCCGGTGTTGCTGTATTCGGTGGGCAAGGACAGTTCGGTGCTGCTGCCCCTGCTGCTGAAGGCGTTCGCGCCGGCCCGGCCGCCGATCCCGCTGCTGCACGTGGACACGCGCTGGAAGTTCCGAGAGATGATCGCCTTCCGCGACCGGCGCGCGGCCGAGACCGGCGTGGACCTGCGCGTGCACATCAACCCGGACGGCATCGCCCGCGACATCGGTCCGATCACCCACGGCGCCACCGTGCACACCGACGTGATGAAGACCCAGGGCCTGAAGCAGGCGCTGGACCATTACCGCTTCGATGCGGCCATCGGCGGCGCCCGCCGCGACGAGGAGAAGTCGCGCGCCAAGGAGCGCGTGTTCTCGTTCCGCAACGACAAGCACCGCTGGGACCCGAAGAACCAGCGGCCGGAACTGTGGAACCTCTACAACGCCCGCATCAACACCGGCGAGAGCGTGCGCGTGTTCCCGCTGTCGAACTGGACCGAGCTGGACATCTGGCTCTACATCTACCGCGAGCACATCCCGGTGGTGCCGCTGTACTTCGCCGCCGAGCGGCCGGTCGTCGAACGCGACGGCGCATTGCTGATGGTCGACGACGAACGCCTGCCGCTGCACGAGGGCGAAGTGCCGCAGCAGCGGCGCGTGCGCTTCCGCACGCTGGGCTGCTACCCGCTGACCGGTGCCATCGACTCCGACGCCGACTCGCTGGAGAAGATCATCGCCGAGATGCTGGTGACCACCAGCTCCGAACGCCAGGGCCGGGTGATCGACCACGATCCGGGCGCATCGATGGAGAAGAAGAAGCTGGAGGGGTATTTCTGATGTTCCCGGTGATCGCCGTTGTAGGAGCGGGCCATGCCCGCGATGCGTTTGCGCGGCGTGGAGAAAAGCATCGCGCCCAAGGGGCGCTCCTACAGGAAATCCACCATGTCTGACATCTCGGATTACCTCAAGCAGCACGAAGCCAAGCCGCTGCTGCGCTTCATCACCTGCGGCAGCGTGGACGACGGCAAGAGCACGCTGATCGGCCGCCTGCTGTACGACAGCAAGCGGCTGTTCGACGATCAGTTGGCCGCGCTGGAGAAGGACAGCCGCAGGCACGGCACCCAGGGGGAGCGCATCGATTACGCGCTGCTGCTGGATGGTCTGGCCGCCGAACGCGAGCAGGGCATCACCATTGACGTGGCCTACCGCTACTTCGACACGGACAAGCGCAAGTTCATCGTCGCCGACTGCCCCGGGCACGAGCAGTACACGCGCAACATGGCCACCGGTGCATCCCCCGCCGACCTGGCGGTGGTGCTGGTGGATGCGCGCAAGGGCCTGCTGACGCAGACGCACCGCCACAGCTACATCGTCTCGCTGCTCGGCATCCGCCAGGTGGTGCTGGCGGTGAACAAGATAGACCTGGTCGATTTCGACGAAGCGGGGTTCGCGCGCATCGCCACCGACTATCGCGCCCTGGCCCGGCGCCTGGGCATCGCCGAGGTCACCTGCATCCCGCTGTCGGCGCTGGGAGGCGACAACCTGTCCTCGCGCTCCACGCGCACGCCCTGGTACAACGGGCCCGCGCTGCTGGAGCACCTGGAACAGGTGCAGGTGGACGCCCAGGAGGGCGGCGGCAGCCTGCGCCTGCCCGTGCAGTGGGTGAACCGTCCGCACCAGAATTTCCGTGGCTATGCCGGCACCCTCGCGGCCGGCCAGGTGAAGCCCGGCGACGAGGTCATCGTGCTGCCGTCGGCGCGCCGTTCGCGCGTGAGCCGCGTGCTCGATGCCGAGGGCGACGTCGCGTCCGCGACCGCAGGGCAGGCGGTGACGCTGACTTTGGTCGACGAGATCGACATCAGTCGCGGCGATGTGATCGCCGCAGCGGGCGATCCGCCCGAAGTGGCCGACCAGTTCGCCGCGCACCTGCTGTGGATGTCCGACGCGCCGCTGCTGCCGGGACGGCCCTACTGGCTGAAGATCGGCGCGCGTACCGTGTCCGCCACGGTCACCGAGATCAAGCACCGCATCGACGTGAACACCCAGGAGCACCTGGCCGCCAAGCGGCTGGAACTCAACGAAGTGGGCTACTGCAATCTCAGTCTGGATGAGCCCATTCCCTTCGAAGCCTACGCACGCAACCGCACGCTGGGCGGCTTCATCCTGATCGACCGCTACGACAACGGTACCGCAGCGGCAGGCACGCTGGACTTCGCCCTGCGGCGCGCGGGCAACGTGCACTGGCAGCATGTCGATGTCGACAAGGCCGCGCGTGCGCGCCAGAAGGGGCAGGTGCCCAAGGTCCTGTGGTTCACCGGCCTGTCCGGCGCAGGCAAGTCCACCATCGCCAACCTGGTCGACAAGCGCCTGCATGCGCTGGGCTACCACAGTTTCCTGCTCGACGGCGACAACGTGCGCCACGGGCTGAACCGCGACCTGGGCTTCACCGACGAGGATCGCGTGGAGAACATCCGCCGCGTCGCCGAAGTGGCCAAGCTAATGACCGACGCCGGCCTGATCGTGCTGGTGAGCTTCATCTCGCCGTTCCGCGCCGAGCGCCGGATGGCGCGCGCGCGGTTCGACGCGGGCGAGTTCGTCGAGGTGTTCGTCGACGTGCCGCTGGCCGTGGCCGAAGCCCGCGACGTGAAGGGCCTGTACAGGAAGGCGAGGGCGGGCCTGATTCCCAATTTCACCGGCATCGATTCCCCGTACGAAGCGCCGGAGCATCCCGAACTGCACCTGGATGCCGGCGCGGGCGATCCCGAAACGATGGCGCTGCAGGTGCTGGCTCATCTGGGACTGGACTGACCGCGCGGGCCCGCAAGGGTCATTGGTCATGCTCGGGTGTGTCCACCGCACGCCCTTCGGCGCGTTTCCAGCACGAACCGTCGCATCCGCACCAGCGCGGGCTGCGTAGGCTCGCTAAACTGCGTGGATAACGAAGATTACGGGATGATGCATGCTCAGCCGATCCGGATTCCGCTGCTTCGCAGCCTGCCTGCCGTTCCTGTTGCTCGCCGCGTGCGGCGGGAAGGAGCCGCAGGCGAAGGCGAACGGCAATGCGGCCGAGCGCCCGATTCCGGTGACCACGCGCGTGGTGCAACCGTCGGCGTGGAACGACACGCTGCAGGCGCTGGGTACCGCGAAGGCGCGGGAATCCGTCACCCTGACCGCCAAGGTCAGCGAGATCGTGCAGGACGTGCACTTCGAAAGCGGCCAGCAGGTGCGGGCGGGCCAGGTACTGGTCACGCTGAAGGGCGATGCCGCACAGGCCGCGCTGGTGCAGGCTGAGGCGACCTATGCCGAAGCCGAGCGTCTGTACCGCCGGCAGAAGGAGCTGGCCGACCAGCAGCTGATCGCGCGCTCGCAGTTGGATACCCAGCTGGCGCTGCGCGACGCCGCCGCTGCGCGCGTGCGCCAGGCGCGTGCCGACATCGGCGACCGCAGCGTGCGCGCGCCCTTCGCCGGCGTGCTGGGCATCCGCCAGGTCAGCCCCGGCTCGCTGATCACCGCCAACAGCACCATCGCCACGCTGGACGATGTCTCGCGCATGTACGTGGATTTCCAGGTGCCGGAAGCGGCCCTCGCGTCCGTCGCCACCGGCAATGCCGTCACCGCCACGGCCACCGCCTACCCGGGCGAGACCTTCCAGGGCGAGGTCGAAACGATTGATGCGCGCATCGACCCGGCCACCCGCGCGGTGACCGTACGCGCGGTGTTCCCGAACGAAGATCGCAGGCTGCGCCCGGGCATGCTGATGGACGTGCGCCTGTTCCGTCCCGAGCGGCAGGCGCTGGTGATTCCGGAGATCGCGGTGGTGCAGGTCGGGCGCGATTCGTTCGTGTACCGGGTGAAG
Organism: Pseudoxanthomonas mexicana; assembly: GCF_010093385.1. Taxonomy (GTDB): domain Bacteria; phylum Pseudomonadota; class Gammaproteobacteria; order Xanthomonadales; family Xanthomonadaceae; genus Pseudoxanthomonas_A; species Pseudoxanthomonas_A mexicana. The sequence goes on along the minus strand of NZ_PDWV01000003.1, from coordinate 92,564 downwards.
GCCGACGGCAGCGTGGAACAGGCGCCGGTGACCGTGGGCGTGCGCCGCGATGGCCAGGCCGAGATCGTCGAGGGCATCGCCGCCGGTGAGCGCATCGTCATCGACGGCACCGGCAAGCTGCGGCCGGGCGTGAAGGTGGCCGATGCCGCGCCGTCGGCCCCGGCGAAGCCGGATGCCCCGGCCGCCGACGGCCAGGGCTGAGCGCCATGAAACTCTCCGACCTGTCGATCAAGCGGCCCGTCTTCGCGGCGGTGATCAGCCTGCCGCTGGTCGTGCTGGGCGTGATGTCGTTCCTGCGACTGACGCTGCGCGAACTGCCCAACATCGACCCGCCCATCGTGTCGGTGGAGGTCAACTACCCCGGCGCGTCCGCCGCCGTGGTGGAGACGCGCATCACCCAGATCCTCGAGGACGGCCTGTCCGGCATCGAGGGCATCAAGACCATCCAGTCGAGCAGCCGCAACGGCCGCTCCGACGTGACCATCGAGTTCAACCTCAGCCGCGACATCGAGGCCGCCGCCAACGATGTGCGCGACCGCGTCAGCCGGGTGATGGACCGCATGCCCGACGAGGCCGACCCGCCCGAGATCTCCAAGGTCGAAGCCGACGCAGACGTGATCATCTGGCTGAACATGCGTTCCACCGTGATGGACACGATGGAGCTGACCGATTACGCCGACCGCTACGTGCTGGACCGCCTGTCCGCGCTGGACGGCGTGGCGCGCGTGCAGCTGGGCGGCGGCCAGCGCTATGCGATGCGCATCTGGCTGGACCGCGAGGCGATGGCCGCGCGCGGGGTGACCACCGGCGACGTGGAAGCCGCCCTGCGTGCGCAGAACGTGGAACTGCCGGCCGGCCGCATCGAATCCAGGACCCGCGACTTCACCCTGCGCGTGGAGCGCGGCTACCAGCGTCCGGAACAGTTTGCGCAGCTGCCGTTGCGCAAGGGTACGGACGGGTACGTGGTGCGGCTGGGCGACGTGGCGCAGGTGGAACTGGGCCCGGAAGAACGCCGTTCCTACCTGCGCAGCAACGGCGTCCCCAACGTGGGGCTGGGCATCGTGCGCACGTCCACCGCCAATGCGCTGGATGTCGCCCGCGCGGCGCGCGCCGAGGCGGAGGTCATCCAGAAGACCCTGCCCGAAGGCACCGAGATCTTCATCGCCTACGACAGCACCACCTTCATCGAGGCCTCCATCGAGCGCGTGTACTGGACGCTGGGCGAGGCGATGGTGCTGGTGTTCCTGGTCATCTGGCTGTTCCTCGGCAGCCTGCGCGCGGCGCTGATCCCGGCGGTGACCGTGCCGGTGTGCCTGGTGGCGGCCTTCATCGCGCTGTATGCGTTCGGCTTCTCGATCAACCTGCTGACGCTGCTGGCGCTGGTGCTGTGCATCGGCCTGGTGGTCGACGATGCCATCGTGGTGCTGGAGAACGTGCAGCGGCGCGCCGATCTGGGCGAGCCCTCGCTGGTCGCCGCGCGCCGCGGTACCGCGCAGGTGGCGTTCGCGGTGATCGCCACCACCGCGGTGCTGGTGGCGGTGTTCCTGCCGGTGGGCTTCATGGAAGGCAACACCGGTCGCCTGTTCCGCGAGCTGTCGGTGGCGCTGGCGGCGGCCGTGGCCATCTCCGCCTTCGTCGCCCTGACGCTCACCCCGATGATGTCGTCCAAGCTGGTGCGCCCGCATACCGAGCCGCGCGGGCTCAATGCGTGGACCAACCGCATCCTCAACCGCGTCAGCACCGGGTATGGCCGGCAGGTGGAGCGCCTGGTGGGCCTGAGCGGCAGGCGCATCCTCGGCATGGTGCTGCTGGCGATGGCGTTGTGCGGCGTGGCGATCGTCGCGCTGGGGCTGCGCGTGCCCAGCGAGCTGGCGCCGGCGGAGGATCGCGGCCGCTTCTTCGTGATGGTGGACGGCCCCGAAGGCGCCGGCTTCGACTACATGGTCGGGCAGATGCAGCAGGTCGAGAAGATCGTGCTGGCCCAGGTGGGCAAGGACAAGCCCGTCGACCGCGCCAACTCGCGTACGCCGCGCGGTTTCGGTGGCAGCGAGGACATGCACACCGGCCAGGTCATCGTGTTCCTGCACGACTGGCATGAGCGCGACGTCGCCACTGACGACGTGGTGAAGCAGCTCCGCGGGGAATTCGCCAAGCTGCCCGGCGTGCAGGCCCGCGCCAACGTGCCGGGTGGTCTGGTCGGCAGCCGCGGCCAGCGCTACCAGCTGGTGCTGGGTGGGCCGGACTACGCCGAGCTGGCGCAGTGGCGCGACCGCATCCTGCAGCGGATGGAATCCAACCCCGGCATCCAGGATCCGGATTCGGACTACAAGGAAACGCGTCCGCAGATGCGGGTGAACATCGATCGCGACCGTGCCGCCGACCTGGGCGTGTCGGTGCAGGAGATCGGCCGTACGCTGGAAACCATGATGGGTTCGCGCCAGGTGACCACCTACGTGGACAGCGGCGAGGAATACGACGTCATGCTGCAGGCCGGGCGTGAGCAGCGTGCCAACCCCGAGGACCTGGCGAACACCTATGTGCGCGGCCGCGACGATGCGCTCATCCCGCTGTCCAACCTGGTGACGCTCAGCGAGATCGCCGAGCCCGGCACCTTCAACCGCTTCAACCGGCTGCGCGCCATCACCATCAGCGCAGGCCTGGCCCCCGGCTATTCGATGGGCGAGGCGCTGGAGTGGACGCGGCAGGTGGTGGACGAGGAACTGCCCGACTACGCGCAGATCGACTGGAAGGGCGAATCGCGCGAGTACCAGGAAGCCGGTGGCGCGATCCTGCTGACCTTCACCCTGGCGCTGCTGATCGTCTACCTGGTGCTGGCCGCCCAGTTCGAGAGCTTCATCCATCCGCTGGTGATCATGCTGACCGTGCCGCTGGCGGTGCTGGGTGCGCTGATCGGCCTGTGGGTGACGGGCGGCACGCTGAACCTCTTCAGCCAGATCGGCATCGTCATGCTGATCGGACTGGCGGCGAAGAACGGCATCCTGATCGTGGAATTCGCCAACCAGTTGCGCGACGACGGCGCCAGCGTGGCGCAGGCCATCGCCGAATCCGCCCGCGTGCGCCTGCGCCCCATCCTGATGACCTCGGTCGCCACCGTGGTCGGTGCGGTGCCGCTGGTGCTGGCCGGCGGACCGGGATCGGCCAGCCGCGCCACCATCGGCATCGTGGTGATCTTCGGCGTGACCTTCTCCACGCTGCTCTCGCTGTACGTGGTGCCGGCGTTCTACGCGCTGCTGGCTCCGTTCACGCGTTCGCCGGAAGCGGTGGCGCATGAACTGGGCAAGCTGGAGGCGGAAACGCCCTCCGTCGGTGGTCATGGCTGAGGCCGGTGCGCGCCCGCATGCGGACGTGCGCATCGCGGGCGACGGCTTCCTGCTGCGCGCATGGCGGCAGGAGGATCTGGCGGCCCTGCTGCGCCACGCCGACGATCCGCAGGTGCCGCGTGGCCTGAGCGACCGCTTCCCGCATCCCTACACGCGCGCCGACGGCGAGGCGTTCCTCGCCGGCCGCGTGGTCGACTTCCGTCACCCCGTGTTCGCCATCGAGATCGACGGCGAGGCCTGCGGCGGCATTGCGGTGCGCCCCCACGCGGGCGAGAGGGCGCACGGTGCGGAACTGGGCTACTGGCTGGGCCGCCAGCACTGGGGCCGGGGCCACATGACGCGCGTGGTCGCCGCTTACCTGGGCTGGGTGGTCCCCACGCTCCAGCTGGTCAGGGTCGAGGCCAATGTGCTGGACACCAACCCGGCGTCGGCGCGGGTGCTGGAAAAGAACGGCTTCGTCGAGGAAGGCTGCCGGCGGGCCGCGATCCGCAAGCCGGATGGCCTGCACGACGTGAGGCTGTTCGGACGGGTCTGGCCCGGCTGAGACGTGCGCGGGGGACTGCGCAGCGGCGCGTGTTGCGGTTATCTTGCAGGGACCCGGTGGCGCGTCTGCGCCGCCTTCCCGTATCCCAGCGCACGCACGAACGACGGAGACGCATCCCCGTGGAAGCCCTTTTCAACTGGTTGAACGGCATCATCTGGAGCAATGCGCTGATCGCGCTGTGCCTGGGCGCCGGCCTGTGGTTCACCCTCCGCACCCGCGTGATGCAGGTGCGCGGTTTCGCCGAGATGTGCCGGCTGACCGTGACCGGGCAGAAGTCGGATGCCGGCGTGTCCTCGTTCCAGGCCTTGGCCATCTCGATGGCCGGCCGAATGGGCATCGGCAACATCGCCGGCGTCGCCACGGCGATCGCCTACGGCGGCCCCGGCGCGGTGTTCTGGATGTGGGTGATGGGCTTCCTGGGTGCGTCGACTTCGTACATCGAATGCACCCTGGCGCAGATCTACAAGGAAAAGGATGCCGAAGGGCGCTACCGCGGCGGTCCGGCCTACTACATCGAGAAGGCGATGGGCCTGAAGTGGTACGCGGTGACCTTCGCCGTGGCCACGGTCATCGCCACCGGCCTGCTGTTGCCGGGCGTGCAGGCCAACGCCATCGCCGACAGCGCCAGCAACGTCCTGTGCGGCGCCGGGGCCTGCGAGGCGGTCGGCGGCGCCGGCGCGTTGAAGCTGTGGATCGGCCTGGGCGTGGCGGCGGTACTGGCGCTGATCATCTTCGGCGGCATCAAGCGCATCGCCACCTTCGCCGAGGTCGTGGTGCCGTTCATGGCGCTGGCCTTCATCCTGATGGCGGTGACGGTCATGATCGCCAATGCCGGCAAGGTGCCGGCGATGTTCGCCGACATCTTCTCCAGCGCGTTCGGCGCGCACGCGGCCTTCGGTGCGATCATCGGCCAGGCCATCGCCTGGGGCGTGAAGCGCGGCATCTACGCCAACGAGGCCGGCCAGGGCACCGGCCCGCACGCCGCGGCGGCCGCCGAGGTCTCGCACCCGGCCAAGCAGGGTTACGTGCAGGCCTTCGCCATCTACTTCGACACCATGCTGGTGTGCACCTCGACGGCGTTCCTGCTGCTGTCCACGGGCATGTACAACACCTTCCGGACCGTCACCGAGAACGGCAAGGACACGCTGGTCGCCATCGTGTCCGGCGTGCCCGGCCTGCAGCCCTCCGAGGGTGCGCAGTTCACCCAGGCGGCGGTGGAATCGGTGCTGCCGGGTTGGGGCGCGGGCTTCGTGGCGCTGGCGCTGTTCTTCTTCGCCTTCACCACCATCATGGCCTACTACTACATGGCCGAAACCAACCTGACCTACCTGGCCGGCGTGAAGAAGACCCACCCCCTGGCGACCCTGCTGCTGCGCCTGGGCATCGTGGGCATGGTGGTGTTCGGCGCGTACCACAACGCCGCGATGGCATGGACGCTGGGCGACATTGGCGTGGGCCTGATGGCATGGTTGAACGTCATCGCCATCCTGATCCTGCAGAAGCCCGCGCTGATCGCGTTGCGCGACTACGAGCGGCAGAAGAAGCTGGGCGTGGATCCGGTGTTCGATCCGGAGGCGCTGGGCATCCGCAACGCCCACTTCTGGAAGAAGCAGGCCTGACGTGAGCAATCCCTGGAACAACCGTCCGCCGCGACCGCCCGGTGCCCCGGATCGGCGGCGGCCGCCGCGCACGCAGGACGAGCGTTCCGTGCGTGAACCGCCGTCGCGGGACGAAGGCGTCGCCAGCGCCGCGCGCAGCGAGTTGCGCCTGTACGGCCTCAACGCCGTGCATGCTGTGTTCTCGCGCCGCCCGGAGGCCATCCGCAAGGTCTACCTGACCGAATCGCGCATTCCGGCGTTGAAGCCATTGCTGGCGTGGTGCGTCAAGCAGCGTGTCGGCTATCGCGTGGTGGAGGAGGGCGACCTGGACCGCCTGGCCGCCAGCACGCATCACGAAGGGGTGGTGGCGGACGTCCTGAAGGTCGAGCCGCTGCCGATGTCCGACTGGGTGCGTACGTTGCCCGAAGGCAAGCCCGTTGCGGCGCTATGGCTGGACGGCGTGGGCAATCCGCACAACTTCGGTGCGATCCTGCGCTCGGCCGCGCACTTTGGCGTGGCGGGCATCCTGCTGCCGCGCGAGTCGACGCTGGCGTTGTCCGGCGCAGCGGCGCGCGTGGCCGAGGGCGGTGCAGAACAGGTGCCGCTGGTGCGCATGGGACAGGCCGACAACGCCGCCGCCCAGCTCCGCAAGGCAGGTTTCTCGCTGGCTGCCACCGTCGTGCGCGGCGGCAGTGACCTGTTCGCAGCGAAGCTGCCGCCGCGGCTGGTCTATGTGATGGGGGCGGAGGGCGAGGGCATGGATGCGCGCCTGGCCGAGGCCTGCGACCTGCGCCTGTCGATTCCCGGCAGCGGTGCGGTCGAGAGCCTCAATGTTGCGGCGGCGACGGCGGGGTTCTTGGCGCAGTGGAAACAGCGCCTGTAGAGCGGAGCCTGCTCCGCTGCTGGCCCCTGTAGGAGCGCCCCATGGGCGCGCTGCTCTTCTGTCGGTCACCTGAAACGCACCGCGGGCATGGCCCGCTCCTACAAAGACAGGGAACGGCTCGGCAGAGTCGCGAGACCTATTCCTTCAGCTGGCTGCCGAAGTCGCCGTCGGCTTCGGCAGCGAGATAGGCGAACACCGCATACGCCGCCACGTTCTGCGCCAACGCGGCGGGATCGATCTTGTCCAGCGTGTCGTCGGCGTTGTGGTGCAGGTCGAAATAGTCGCTGCCGTCCTGCGCCAGCCAGGCCCACGCCATGCCCTTGGCCGCGAACGGGCTGATGTCGGGGCCCGCGCTGCCCTTGCCGGGTGCGTACTCGATCCCCAGCGGCGCCAGTGCCTGCGCGATCTGCTCGGTGGCCTTGCGTGCGTGGTCGGGGGCGCCGGTGTTGAAGGCGTAGATGCGGCCGGCGCCGAAGTCGCTCTCGGCCGCGATCTGGTGGCGCGCGATGTCGCCCAGGTGCTTCGCCGCATACGCCTTGCCGCCATGCAGGCCCTGCTCCTCGTTGGCGAAGGCGATCACGCGGAGGGTGCGCTTCGGCGCCTGCTTCAGCTGGCCGATCAGGTGGCCGGCGGCCATCGTGATGCCGATGCCGGCGCCATCGTCGATCGCACCGGTGCCCAGATCCCACGAATCCAGGTGCGCGCCGATCACCACGACTTCGTTCGGCTGGCTGCGCCCGGTGATCTCGCCGATCACGTTGTGCGAGGTGTACTCGCCGTCCCAGCCGCAATCCAGCGCCAGCGACACGCGCACCGGGCCGCGCTGCAGCAGGCGGGCCAGCTGGTCGGCATCGGGGATGGTCAGCGACGCGGACGGTACCGGCGTCAGGCCTTCGTCGAAGCGGGTGATGCCGGTATGCGCGACGCGGTGGTTGTCGGTGCCGGCCGAACGCATCAGGAAGGCGAGCGCGCCCTTGCGGATCGCGGCCGAGGGGCCCTTCGAGCGGATCGCGCCGCCATTGCGGTAATCGCTGCCGTCGCGCGCGGAGGTCATCTGGTAGTCGATGAAGGCGATCTTCCCGGCCAGCGATCCCGCGGGCGCCGCTTCCAGCGCGGCCAGGTCGGCAAAGCGGACGATCTCCGCTTCCACCGTGCCCGCCGGACTGCCTCCCAGGGCGGTGACGGTCAACGGCTGTGCATGTTCGCCCAGCACGGCGGCACGCTCGCTGCGACGCACCCATTTGGGGAACGTCACCGGCTCTATCCACACCTTGTCGAAGCCGAGGGCCTTGAACTTCGCCTGTGCCCACGCAACGGCCTTCGCATCCGCGTCGCTGCCGGCCAGGCGCGGCCCGATCTCGGTGGTCAGCGATTCGACGACGTTCCAGCCGGTCCGGTCTGCGAGCGCCCGCTCGCGCAGCTGCGCGGCGGTGGCGAGGGCGGCATCGGGAATACGGGTTTCGCGGGAAGCGGCGAGGGCGGGCGCGGTGACGGCAAGAGCGAGCAGCAACGGAGCAAGACGCATGGAGAACCCCGGAAAAACGAAGGCCCCGAGCTTAGCAGCCCGGGGCCCGGTGTTTCCGTCGACCGCGTTGCCGATCCGGAACGCCGCGTTTCGTCACTTCTTCAGCGCATCGCGGATCTCGCGCAGCAGCAGCACGTCCTCGGGCGGCGCGGCCGGTGCGGCTTCGGGCTTGCGGTGCAGGCGGTTCACCGCCCTGACCAGCAGGAAGATCGCGAAGGCCACGATGACGAACTGGATGACCGTGTTGAGGAACTCGCCGATGCCGATCGCGACGGCCGGCACCTCCTTGCCGGCGGCGTCCACGGTGGCTTCCTTCAACGTCCATGCCCACTTGGAGAAATCCACGCCGCCCACCAGCAGCCCGATCGGCGGCATGATGATCTTGTCGACGAAGGCGGTGACGATCTTGCCGAACGCAGCGCCGATCACCACGCCGACGGCCAGATCGACCACGTTGCCGCGTGCGATGAATTCCTTGAACTCGCTGACCATGCCCATTGCGGGATCTCCATGAACGGCGCCGATTCGCCACTGGCGTGGACTATAACCGCGCGCGTCGACGAAGCAAGCTGCGGTCAGCCCGTGATGCGGCCGCCCAGTTCCACCACGCCATCCAGCGACGCGACGAAGGTGTCGCCCGGCACCAGCGCGGCGACGCCGGCCGGCGTGCCCATGAAGACCAGGTCGCCGGCTTTCAGCGCATAGAGCCTGGAGAGTTCGTGCAGGATGTCCGGCACGTCCCAGATCAGGTCGTGCAGCGCGCCGTGCTGCCGGATAGCGCCGTTCACGCGCAGGGTGAGCGTGCGGTCCTCCAGCCCCCCGACATCCGCCGCGAGGACCAGCTCACTGATCGGGGCCGAATGATCGAATCCCTTGCCGGTGTCCCATGGCAGGCCCTTCGCCTTGGCGGCGCCCTGCAGGTCGCGACGGGTCAGGTCCAGGCCCACGCCATACGCAATGGCCAGCGCCTGCGCCGCGTGGCGCGACAGCTCGCCGTCCGGCGCATCCGCGCCCAGTGCCACGACCAGTTCGACCTCATGGTGCAGGTCGTTCGTGCCGGGTGGATAGGGGACGTCCGCGCCGTCGGTGACGATGGCATCGGCCGGCTTGTGGAAGAACACGGGCGTGCCGCGTTCGGCTTTCGACGCCGGTGCGGCCGCCCCCATCTCGCGCGCGTGGTCGGCGAAATTGCGGCCCACGCAGAAGATGCGGCGCACGGGAAACGTGCCGCCACCGCGAACAGGGACGCGAGGGACCGGCGGGGGGGGAATGATGTCGGCCATGGCGGCGATCCAATGCTCGGAAAGCCGCAGAGTGTAGGCGGGAAACGCGTTCCCGCGCAGTGCGCTCAGCGCGGCAGCGGCAGGGCCTGCTTGCGGACCACCCGGTATTCGCCTTCCATCGCGTGGTCGCGGGCGGCCGGCTTGCCGCGCTGGCGCAGCAGCCTGTACAGCAGGCCGCCGGTGATCATGGCCGCGCCGACGAACACGCTGACGAACACCAGTACGGCCAGCACGGCCAGTCCCAGCAGGCCGATGCCCAGGCGCAGCAGCGGATGCCGCGGCTTGCGGGGCGCGAAGGCGTTGCGGAAGGCGTTGAACTGGAAGTGGCGTGCGTACATGGCGGTGCGTCGTGACAGAATGCGGCCGGAGCCGATGCGCCCAGTATCGGATGACGGTTCTGTGACCGTGTGAGGACTTCGTTAAGCGCCATGCGACTCAGTGCACTGAATGACATCGCCGACGGCGGGTTCGCCGAAGTAGAGGCCACGATCGATGGCGATGCGGAATCTTTGGTTCTCTATCGCTTGGGGGACGAAGTGCGCGCCTGGCTGAACGTCTGTCCGCATGCGGGGCGCCGGCTGGACTGGGCGCCGGGCCAGTTCCTGAAGAGCAAGGACGGGCACCTGGTGTGCGCCGCGCATGGCGCGTCGTTCGAACTGGACCGCGGCGATTGCATCGCCGGCCCCTGTCGCGGCGACGCCCTGCGCGCCGTGCAGGTGCAGGTGCGCGACGGCGAGGTGTGGCTGGCCTGAGCGTCGTATCTGGTATCAGTAATCGATCCCGTCGTCGAGGCGCTATCGGCGCGGTGCCCTCGTTTTGATCCGCCCTTCCGCAATGCGGACTCTTCGCTCCATGGGGCGGGCCTGAAAGCATGAGGTTGGACGCGTCCGCATGGCTTCCCTAGAATCCGCCGACCACCGACAGGGGACCGGAATGGGCGACGCGAGCATGTGCATCAACTGCGGCCTGGCCGTCGCCCATCCCGAGCAGAAGTTCTGTCCCGCCTGCGGCCAACCCACGCCGGTGCACCGCATCGACTGGCATTTCCTCGGCCACGAGCTGGAGCACAGCGTGCTCCACATGGATCGCGGCATCCTGTATTCGCTGAAGGAGCTGATGCTGCGGCCGGGGCATCTGATGCGCAGCTACCTGGAGGGACGCCGTGCGAAGCAGGTGAAGCCGTTGCTGCTGCTGATGATCTCCGCGGCGACTGTGCTGCTGCTGGGGAAACTCCTGCTGGACGGGGATATCGTCGGTTCGGCGATGGAGCTGGGCTTCGCGGGCGGCGGCGGACCGAAGGCGGGCGCGGGTCTGGACCCGACTGCGCTGGCCGCGACGTTTGCCGCAGCGAAGGACTGGCTCAACGGCCACATGACCGCATTCACCCTGCTGTGCCTGCCGCTTGAGGCGGCCGCCTTCTGGCTGGCCTTCAAGGGGCGGGGATTGAACTATCCCGAGTGGCTGGTCGTCTCGGCGTTCCTGACCGTGCAGTCCTTTGTCTTCATGGCGATCGCCATCGTGGCGCAACGCTGGATCCCGAGCGCGCAGGCATGGGCCTTGCCCTGTGTCGTGGTTTACGCGGTCTTCTCGCTCGTCCAGTTGTTCGACCGGCACTCCGGGTGGACATCGGCGCTGCGGGCCCTGGTGGGGCTCGGGATGTTCATGGTGGCCCAGAGCCTGATGGTCGGCGCTGGCGTCATCGCGCTGTTCCTGCTGTTCAACCATGGCTGAAACGAGCATGCCCGCCGTGAGGCGGGCATGTCGTCAGGCTTGCGAGCGAACGCCTACTTCAGCGCCTTGAACCGCAGGCGGTGCGGACGCGCGCCTTCTTCGCCCAGGCGACGCTTCTTGTCTTCCTCGTACTCACGGTAGTTGCCCTGGAAGAACTCCACGTGAGAGTCGCCCTCGAAGGCGAGGATGTGCGTGGCGATGCGGTCCAGGAACCAGCGGTCGTGCGAGATGACGAAGGTGTTGCCGGGGAATTCCAGCAGCGCATCTTCCAGCGCACGCAGGGTTTCGATGTCCAGGTCGTTGGAGGGCTCGTCGAGCAGCAGCACGTTGCCGCCCTGCAGCAGCGTCTTGGCCATGTGCAGGCGCCCGCGCTCGCCGCCGGACAGCGAGCCGACCAGCTTCTGCTGGTCCTGGCCCTTGAAGTTGAAGCGGCCGATGTACGCGCGCGACTGGATTTCCACGCCATTGATGTTGAGGATGTCCAGGCCGCCGGACACTTCCTGGAACACGGTCTGGTTGCCTTCCAGCTTGTCGCGGCTCTGGTCCACGTAGGCCAGCTTCACGCTCGGGCCGATCACGATCTCGCCCGAGTCCGGCTTCTCCTGCCCGGTGATCATCTTGAACAGCGTGGACTTGCCCGCGCCGTTGGGACCGATGATGCCGACGATGGCGCCGGCCGGCACCAGGAAGCTCAGGTTGTCGATCAGCAGGCGGTCGCCGAACTTCTTGGAGACGTTCTTGAACTCGATCACCGAATTGCCCAGGCGCTCGCCCGGCGGAATGAAGATCTCGTTGGTCTCGTTGCGCTTCTGATAGTCGACCGACTGCAGTTCTTCCAGGCGGGCCAGACGGGCCTTGCCCTTCGAGCGGCCGCCCTTGGCGTTCTGGCGCGACCATTCCAGTTCCTTCTGGATGGCCTTCTGGCGCGCCTTTTCCTGGTTCTCTTCCTGCTTCAGGCGTTCGTCCTTCTGCACCAGCCACTCGGTGTAGTTGCCCTTCCACGGGATGCCGCGACCACGGTCCAGTTCCAGGATCCATTCGGCGGCGTTGTCGAGGAAGTAGCGGTCGTGGGTGACGGCCACCACGGTGCCGGTGTAGCGGGCCAGGAACTGCTCCAGCCACTCCACCGATTCGGCGTCCAGATGGTTGGTCGGTTCGTCGAGCAGCAGCATGTCCGGCTTCTGCAGCAGCAGCCGGCACAGCGCCACGCGGCGCTTCTCGCCACCGGACAGCTTGCCGATGACGGCATCCCACGGCGGCAGGCGCAGCGCGTCGGCGGCCACGTCCAGCTGGTTCTCCAGCGTGTGCGCGTCGCCGGCGGCCAGGATGGCTTCCAGGCGTTCCTGCTCCTTGGCCAGGGCATCGAAGTCGGCGCCTTCCTCGGCGTAGGCGGCGTAGACCGCCTCCAGCGCGGCCTGCGCCTGCAGCACTTCGCCCACGCCTTCCTCGACGGCCTGGCGGACGGTGTGCTCCGGGTTCAGTTCCGGCTCCTGCGCCAGGTAACCGACCTTGATGCCGGGCTGCGGGCGGGCCTCGCCTTCGAAGTCCTTGTCCACGCCGGCCATGATCTTCAGAACGGTGGACTTGCCGGCACCGTTCAGGCCCAACAGGCCGATCTTCGCGCCCGGGAAGAACGACAGCGAGATGTCCTTGATGATCTGCCGCTTGGGCGGGACCACCTTGCTGACCCGGTTCATGGTGTAGATGTATTGCGAGGACATGCAGGCTCCGGTACGCAGGCCCCGGCGCCCGGCCGGTTTGGCGGCGGGCGGGGAGGCAGAAGGGAAGGCGGCGATTATAGCCGCTCCGGCCGTGCCCACCGGCGGCTGAACACGTTCCGCTAACCTGCCCTTGACGTGGCCGTAACCGTTTTCCAGCGGGAATCGGTTCAGATGCAATCGGCATGATGGGCTCACGTGCCACACAGAGGGCTTTCCATGAACACCAAGCGTCTTTTCCAGGGCATCGCCTGTGCCGTCCTGGCCTTCGCCGTCACCGCTCCCGTGCTGGCGCGCGACGATCGCGGCCACGACCGGGGCCGCTCGCACCATTACGACCGGCGGGACGACCGCCGCGACTGGCGCGATGACCGCCGGGACGACCGGCACGACCGCCGCGACCAGCGCCAGGCCTATCGCCACGGCTATCACGACGGGCGCCGGGATGATCGCCGCTACGATCGTCGCTATGACGATCGCCGGTACTACGCCCCGCCGCGTGTGGTCTACCGTCCGGCCCCCCACTACCATCGCTGGGCCGTCGGCCAGCGCTACCGCGACTACTACCGCGGCCCGGTCTACGTGGTGAACGACTACGGCCACTACCACGTGCGCCGTCCGCCCCGTGGCTACCACTGGGTCCGCGACGACCGCGGCAACCTGCTGATGGTGGCCATCGCCACCGGCATCATCGCCGACCTGCTGCTGCACCACTGAGCAGGCTCGAGGCCCAGAAAAGCGCGCTCCGGCGCGCTTTTCGCTTTCCGGGGCCGGGTCGGCGGAGGCCGGGCGAGCTACAATCGGCCATCCCGCCCGCTCTTGCCCCCGGAGACCCGATGTTCCCGCGCGACGCCCGCATCGAAACCTACGATCCCGAACTGGCACAGGCCATCGCCCATGAGGCGCGCCGGCAGGAGGATCACGTCGAGCTGATCGCCAGCGAGAACTACGCTAGCCCCCGCGTGCTGGAGGCCCAGGGCAGCGTGCTGACCAACAAGTACGCCGAGGGTTACCCGCACAAGCGCTACTACGGCGGCTGCGAGTACGTGGACATCGCCGAGCAGCTGGCGATCGACCGCGTGAAGCAGCTGTTCGGCGCCGACTACGCCAATGTGCAGCCGCATTCCGGTTCGCAGGCCAACCAGGCCGTGTACTTCGCCCTGCTGAGCCCCGGCGACACCATCCTGGGCATGAGCCTGGCCCACGGCGGCCACCTGACCCACGGCGCCAAGGTCAATGCCTCGGGCAAGCTCTTCAACGCCGTCCAGTACGGCGTGAACGACCAGGGCCTGATCGATTACGACGAAGTCGAAAGGCTGGCCCTGGAGCACAAGCCGAAGATGGTCGTGGCCGGCTTCTCCGCCTATTCGCAGGTGGTGGACTGGGCGCGCTTCCGCGCCATCGCCGACAAGGTGGGCGCCTACCTGTTCGTCGACATGGCGCACGTCGCGGGCCTGGTCGCCGCCGGCGTCTATCCGAACCCGCTGCCGCACGCGCACGTGGTCACCTCGACCACCCACAAGACGCTGCGCGGCCCGCGCGGCGGCATCATCCTGGCGAAGGGCGCCGGTGAGGAGATCGAGAAGAAGCTGCAGAGCATCGTCTTCCCCGGTATCCAGGGCGGTCCGCTGATGCATGTGATCGCGGCCAAGGCCGTCGCGTTCAAGGAAGCGCTGGAGCCGGAATTCAAGGCCTACCAGGCGCAGGTGGTGAAGAACGCCCAGGCGATGGCGAAGACGATCATCGCCCGCGGTTACAAGATCGTCTCCGGCGGTACCGAGAACCACCTGATGCTGGTGGACATGATCGGCAAGGACGTCAGCGGCAAGGATGCGGAAGAAGCGTTGGGCAAGGCGCACATCACCGTCAACAAGAACTCCGTGCCGAACGACCCGCGCAAGCCCTTCGTCACGTCTGGCCTGCGCATCGGCACCCCCGCCGTCACCACGCGCGGCTACGGCGAGCAGGACTGCATCGACCTGGCCAACTGGATCTGCGACGTGCTGGATGCGCCCAGCGACGAGGCCGTGCTGGCGAAGGTGCGCGAGAACGTTACTGCGCAGTGCCGGAAGTATCCGGTTTACGGCTGAAAGCGAGGAGTGAGTGATGAGGAGTGAGGAACGAGTGAAAGCCTTGCTTCCCACTTCTCGCCGCGGCGCTGCATTCGCTCGCGCCTCACTCCTTTCCACTCTTTTCTGATCTTATGCACTGCCCCTTCTGCCAGCACACCGATACCCGCGTGATCGACTCGCGCGTCTCCGAAGACGGCGCGACGATCCGCCGCCGGCGGGAGTGCGAGGCCTGCGGGGAGCGGTTCTCCACGCTGGAGAACATCGAGATCAAGCTGCCGGCGGTCATCAAGAGTGACGGCAGGCGCGATACGTTCGATGCGCGCAAGCTGCGCGCCGGCTTCGACCGTGCGCTGCAGAAACGGCCGGTGTCGGAAGAGCAGATCGAGGCGGCGGTGCGTGCGGTGATCCATGCCATCCGCATGAGCGGCGAGCGCGAGATCGCTTCGCGCAGGATCGGCGAGTTCGTCATGAACGAACTGCGCAAGCTGGACCACGTGGGCTACGTGCGCTTCGCCTCGGTCTACCGCAGTTTCGAAGACGTGGCCGATTTCCGCGAGGAGATCGAAAAGCTCGAACGCGACCTGCCGCCCGGCGCCGGGCAGCTGTCCCTGCTCGGCGGCGACGTGGTGCCGTTCGACAAGCACGCGGACAAGAACAAGAAGCGCTGAGTCGTGCGCATCGACCGGATCGGCCGGCATCCACAGCACATCCCCGCACTGGCTGCCTGGCACCATGCCGAGTGGGGTGCCCTGTACGACGACTGGACGCTGGACGCGGCGGCGTCCGAGCTGGCCGACCATGCCACGCGCACGTCGCTGCCCACGACGCTGCTGCTGATGGACGGCGCGGATCTGCTGGGATCGGTCAGCCTGCTGATCGAGGACGCGCCCGCCCTGCAGGATCGCGGCAGCCCCTGGCTGGGCAGCCTGTTCGTGTTGCCGGCCGCGCGCGGTCGCGGCGGCGGACGCATCCTGGTGGATGCCGCCGTCGCGCATGCCGCGCGGGAGGGCGTGGCCCTGCTGCGGCTGTTCACCCTGTGGCACGAGGACTTCTACGCGTCGCTCGGCTGGCAGGTCGAGGAGCGCACGTCGCTGCACGGCACGCCGGTGGTGATCATGTCGATCGTGCCCGCGGAGCGCGTGGCGCATACTGAAGCTCCGCCGCACCGCGTGGACGACGCATGACCGAAACCCGTTTCTCTGCCTTCGACCACCACTGCATGGCGCGTGCGCTGCGCCTGGCCGAGCGTGGCGCTTACACCACGCGGCCGAACCCCATGGTCGGCTGCGTGATCACGCAGGGTGGGGAAACCGTCGGCGAAGGCTGGCACCAGAAGGCGGGCGAGCCGCACGCCGAGGTATTCGCGCTGCAGGCCGCGGGCGAACGCGCGAAGGGCGCGACCGCCTATGTCACCCTGGAACCCTGTGCCCATACCGGCCGCACCGGGCCCTGCGCCGAGGCGCTGGTGGAGGCCGGCGTCGCGCGCGTGGTGGCGGCGATGCGCGACCCGTTCGCGCAGGTCGATGGCGCCGGCTTCGATCGACTGCGCGAGGCGGGCATCATCGTGCAGTCCGGGTTGATGGAAGCGCAGGCGCGGCGTCTGAACCGGGGTTTCCTGTCGCGCGTGGAGCGCGGCCGGCCATGGATGCGGGTGAAGCTGGCCACCAGCCTGGATGGCCGCACCGCGATGGCCAACGGGGATTCCAAGTGGATCAGCGGCGAGGCGTCGCGTCGTGACGTGATGCGCTGGCGCGCGCGTGCCGGGGCCATCCTGACCGGGGCGGGTACCGGGCTGGCGGGCGGCCCGTCGCTGACGGTGCGCTTCGGCGACGACACCGCCTTCGAACCGCCGCTGCGGGTAGTGCTGGATCCGGGGCCCGCCCCCGTGGCGCGCGGCAACGGGCGCCGGGGTGAAGCGCCTCCCCTGTATGCCCCCACCGCCGATGCCAAGCCGCCGCGCGGTACCAACGTGCAGCGGATGGTGGCGCCTGCCACGGGCAGCAATTTCGACCTGAAAGTGGTGCTGGAACTGCTGGCCGAGCGCGGCATCAATGAAGTGCACGCCGAGGCCGGCGCCACGCTGGCCGGTGCGTTCATCGCGGCGGGCCTGGCGGACGAGGTGCTGCTGTACGTCGCGCCGGTGCTGCTTGGCGACCAGGCCCGGCCACTGTTCGGTGGATTGGGCATCCAGGCCATGGCGGACCGGTTGAAGCTGGAGATTGTGGACAGCCGCATGATTGGCGAAGATCACCGCCTCCTGCTGCAACCTGCCCGCTGACCGCCCGCCATGGTGGCTTTCAAGGATCACTTCTCAAGCGTCGCCGACGTCTATCTCGCCTCGCGTCCGACCTACCCCGATGCGCTCTACGACGCGATCGCCGCCGTCGTGCCTGCCGATGCCAGGGTGTGGGAACCGGGGGCGGGCAGTGGCCAGGCCACGCGCGGACTGGCCGCGCGCTTCGCCCACGTGCACGCCACCGACCCCAGCGCGGCGCAGATCGCGCGCCACTGGGCGCAGGGCCAGGCCGATACCAGGGTCAGTCTGGCGGTCGAACCCGCCGAAAGCACCGCCCTGGACGACGCCAGCGTCGATCTGGTGGCGGTGGCGCAGGCGCTGCACTGGTTCGACCGCTATCGCTTCTTCGCCACCTGCGAACGGGTGCTGCGTCCCGGGGGCGTGCTAGCCGCCTGGACCTACCAGGACATCATTTTCGAGGACGACCTGGCCGAGGTGGCCGAGAAGGTCCGCGACGACATCGACCCGTACTGGCCGCCGGAGCGCGCCGACGTGGACATGGGCTACGGCGACTACGTCTGGCCGTTCGAGGCCCTGCCCACGCCGCGCCTGTGGCTGACCGCCGACTGGGACCTGCCCACGCTGCTGGGCTATTTCGGCAGCCTGTCCGCCACCGGCAGCTACCGGGCGGCGACAGGGGAAGATCCGGTCTACGCGCACACCCCGGCGCTGGCCGAGGTCTGGGGCGATCCGCAGCGGGTGCGCACGATGCGCTGGCCGCTGATCCTGCACCTGCGCCGGAAGGCCGTGTAACACCCATGCAGGAGGGGCTTCGGCCCCGAGGCTTTCGAGCGCCGCCCTGGGGCTAAAAAATGCCCGCCGGGGCTCAAACCCTCCTTACAGTGGCGCGGAACGCTGCGTTCAGGGCCGTCGCCACGTCGAGGCGTTAGAATGCGCGGGCCGGTTCGCCGGTACACCACCAACGACGTCTTCAGGGCGGGGTGCAACTCCCCACCGGCGGTAGGTCGCCCAGCGACGAGCCCGCGAGCGCCTTGGGCGGCATGCGATTCCCTCGCAAGAGCCCGCACATCCCTGTGCGGACTTTCCAATGCCACCGAAGGGTCAGCAGATCCGGTCAGATGCCGGAGCCGACGGTCATAGTCCGGATGAAAGAAGACGGCATCGCCGAACCGCGCGCAAGCGCGGTGTCGTGCGCCTGCCTTCGCGCCCCGGGGGCGTCTCCGCTTTGCTTCCGCGAGAGACGTGCCATGCCTTCCACGATTCCCAGCGCTTTCCCTGTCTTCCTGCCGGCGGCCTGCTGATGTTCACCGGCATCATCGAGGGCGTGGGCCGCATCGCCGCGCTGCAACCCGTGGGCGGCGACCTCCGCCTGACCGTTGCCGTGGGTTCGCTGCCTTTCGACGCCGTGCAGCTGGGCGAGAGCATCGCGGTCAATGGCGTATGCCTGACCGTGGTCGCGTTCGATGCGTCCAGCTTCCAGGCCGATGCCTCCACCGAAACGCTTTCGCTGACCACGCTCGGGCGTCTACGCGACGGCGCGCTGGTGAACCTGGAGCGCGCCATGCGCCCGACCGATCGTCTCGGCGGCCATCTGGTCAGCGGCCCCGTGGACGGCGTCGGCCGCGTGCTGTCGGTGCACGAGGATGCGCGCGCGCAGCGCTGGCGTTTCGCCGCGCCGGCACCGCTGTTGAAGTACATCGCGAAGAAGGGCTCGATCTGCGTCGACGGCGTGAGCCTGACGGTCAACGAGGTGGACGGCGAAGGCTTCGAGGTCGCGCTGATCCCGCACACCGTCTCGCACACCGCGTTCTCGCAGACGGCTGTCGGCGATGCGGTGAACCTGGAAATCGACCTGGTCGCGCGCTATGTCGAGCGCCTGCTGGGCGAAAGGAGCGGCGCATGAACTTCGCCCCGATCCCCGAACTGCTGGAAGAGATCCGCAACGGCCGCATGGTCGTCATCGTCGACGACGAGGACCGCGAGAACGAAGGCGACCTGATCATGGCGGCCGAGCTGGTCAAGCCGTCGGACATAAATTTCATGGTCACCCACGCGCGTGGCCTGGTCTGCCTGTCGCTGACGCGCGAGCGTTGCGCCCAGCTGGGGCTGGCGCCGATGGTGCAGACCAATACCGCGCAGTTCCACACCAATTTCACCGTCAGCATCGAGGCGGCCGAAGGCGTCACCACCGGCATCTCCGCCTACGACCGCGCGCATACCGTCCGCACCGCCGTGCGTCCCGACGCCAAGCCCGCCGATCTCAGCCAGCCGGGCCACATCTTCCCGCTGATCGCCCAGCCGGGTGGCGTGCTCACCCGTGCCGGCCATACCGAAGCGGCCAGCGACCTGCCGCTGCTCGCGGGGCTGGAACCAGCGGGCGTGCTGGTCGAGGTGCTGAACCCGGACGGCACCATGGCGCGCCGGCCGCAGTTGGAGGTGTTCGCACGCGAGCATGGGCTGAAGATGGGCTCCATCGCCGACCTGATCGCGTACCGGTTGGCCACCGAGCACACCGTGGAGCGCATCGACGAGCGCGAGATCGACACCGAGTTCGGTCCGTTCCGGTTGGTGACCTACCGGGACCGCATCGCCCACGAGCTGCACTTCGCTCTGGTCCGCGGCACGCCCGACAGGACCACGCCCACGCTGGTGCGCGTGCAGGTGGAGAACCCGCTGAGCGATCTGCTGCACTGGCGGCGCGACGATTTCGGCGTGCACGCCACCGATGCCCTGCGCGCCATCGCGGCCGAAGGGCAGGGCGTCATGGTGGTGCTCTCCGAGCCCCGCAACGCCGAGGCCCTGCTGGCCCGGCTGCGCAAGCAACCGGAGGTACGCGCCAACGCCAAGGACGTCGGCCAGTGGCGCCGCAACGGCGCCGGCGCGCAGATCCTGGCCGACCTGGGGCTGGGGCGCCTGCGCGTGCTCGGCACGCCACGCCGCCAGGTGGGCCTGGCCGGGTTCGGCCTGGACGTGGTCGAGTACGTCGCGGCGGGGTGAGTCGACGCGGGGAACCGGGGACGGGGAATGGACCCTCCCTTCCACCGAAGGCCAAAACACTTTCGGATCGAGTGAGGGCGTCATTCCCCATTCCCCATTCCCGGTTTCCCGTTCGTCCCGGCCCTGCCTGCTAAACTTCCCCACCCCCAAGGAACCCGCCATGTCCCACTACGAAGGCGATCTGCGCGCGCCCGACGGCGCCCGCTTCGCGATCATCGCCAGCCGCTGGAACCCGCGCATCACCGATGTGCTGGTGGCCGGTGCGCGCCAGAGCCTGGCCGGCAACGGCGTAGGCGAGGACGCGATCGACGTGGTGCGCGTGCCCGGCGCATGGGAGATCCCGTTGGCGGCGGGGCGCCTGGCCGCGGCCGGCGACCATGCAGCCATCATCGCCCTGGGCTGCGTGATCCGCGGCGATACCCGCCACTACGAGCACGTTGCCGACCGCTGCGCCGAGGGCCTGATGCGCGTGCAACTGGATACCGGCGTGCCCGTGCTCAACGGCGTGCTGGCGGTGGAGCGCATCGAGGATGCCGAAGCCCGTGCCGGCGGCAGCCATGGCAACAAGGGCGAGGAAGCCGCGCTCGCCGCCATCGAGATGGCGCACCTGCTGGCGCAGCTGGCCTGATCATCCGTACGCAACGAACACGCAGCACAGGAGCCGCCGTGAGCCGACATCCCCATCCCCCCCGCAAGGACGGCATCGATCCGGTCACGCGCGCCCGCGCGCGCCGCCGCGCTTTGCAGGCCGTGTACGCGTGGCAGATGTCGGGCGGCGAAGTCGGCCAGGTCATCGCCCAGTTCGCGCACGAGCAGGCGCACGAGATCGCCGACCTGGAGTATTTCGAAGACCTGGTACGGGGCGTGGTGAGGCACCGCGCCTCGCTGGACGAGGCGTTGCTGCCCTTCCTCGACCGCACGGTGGAAGAAGTGGACCCCATCGAGCGCGCCGTGCTGCGCATCGCCGCCTATGAGCTGACACATCGCGTCGACGTGCCGTACCGCGTGGTGCTGAACGAAGCCATCGAAACCGCCAAGCGTTTCGGTTCCGAACACGGGCACACGTACATCAATGGCGTGCTCGACCACGCTGCCGTCGAATGGCGGCCCGCCGAGGCGCAGGCGCGGCGCTGACGTGTCGGGCGGCGACGCACGGTTTCCTCCGGAAGAGCGCGAGGCGCTGCTCGCGGTGAGGGGGGTGGGTCCCACGGTGGTGCAGCGGCTCGAGCAGTTGGGCATCGCCTCGCTGCGGCAACTGGCCGCCGCCGAACCGTCCGAGATCGTGGCCAGTGCCGCCGGCCTGACCGCCTCCACCTGCTGGAAGAACAGCCCGCAGGCACGCGCGGCGATCCAGGCGGCCGTCGACCTGGCGCGCGCCAGGACCTGACGCGATGGGCGCCGGCGAATTCGACCTGATCGCCCGCATCCGCGCACGCGTGGCGACGCGCGCTGACGTGGTGCTGGGCATCGGCGACGACGCCGCGTTGCTGGCGCCACCGCCGGGGCGGCAGCTCGTCGTCACCGCAGATACGCTGAACGATGGCGTCCACTTCCCGCGCGGCACATCGCCGGCGGACGTCGGCTGGAAGGCGCTGGCGGTGAATCTCTCCGACCTCGCTTCGATGGGGGCGGAGCCGGCGTGGTGCACCCTGTCGCTGTCGTTGCCGCAGTCCGATCCGGCGTGGATCGAGGGCTTCCTCGATGGCTTCCTCGATCTGGCCGGGCAGCATGGTATCGCGCTGGTCGGCGGCGACACCACGCGCGGCCCGCTGTCGATCGCGGTCACCGCGATGGGGCTGGTGGAGCCGGGCCGCGCGCTGCGTCGTGATGGTGCGCGGGTCGGCGACGAGGTCTGGGTGACCGGCACGCTGGGCGATGCGGCCGGCGGTCTGGCGCTGTTGGGTCGCGAGCCTGTCCCCGCCTTGCGCGCACGGCTCGATCGGCCGACGCCGCGTGTGGACGCCGGTCGTGTCCTGGCCGGCATCGCGACCGCCTGTGTCGATGTTTCCGATGGACTGCTGGCTGACCTGGGCCATGTGTGTGCACGCAGCCACGTCGCGGCCCACATCGATGTCGACGCGCTGCCGGCGTCGGCCGCGCTGCGGGAGGCCTTCGGAGAAGCAGATCGCATCGCCTTGCAGGCCAGTGGTGGCGATGACTACGAGTTGTGCTTCACCGCGCCGGCCGATGCGGGTGCCGACATCGGCGCGGTGTCGGCACAGCTCGGCCTGCGGTTCACGCGTATCGGCCGCATCGTGGCGGGCGAGGGAGTGCATCCCGTGGATGCCAAAAGCCAGCCCTGGTTGTCGCCGCGACGCGGCTACGACCACTTCGCGGAGCATTGAGGCTGTTGTAGGCGCGACGTGAGTCGTGACCGTATGTCGTCAGTGCATGTCGATCTTCAGCAGGCCGGTGAGCGAGAGGCAACATGCTGTCGGTGCATTCCTGGTCGGGCACGGTGCGCGGTCGCGACTGACGTCGCTCCTACAGGGGTTCCCGCGGCGGCAATACCTTGCCCGGATTGAGGATGCCGTCGGGATCGAGCGCCGCCTTCACGGCATGCATCGCGTCGAGCGTCGCGGCGCTGAATGCATCGGCCATGAAATCGCGCTTGCTCAGGCCGATGCCGTGCTCGCCCGACAGCGTGCCGCCCAGCGCCAGCACCTGCGCGAATACGCGGGGCAGCGCGGCGTGGGCGCGCGCCGTCTCGGCGGCATCAGCGTCGTCGTACATGATGTTGACGTGCAGATTGCCGTTGCCCGCGTGGCCGAACACGACGACGGGCAGGCCGGCCTCAAGCGACAATGCCTCCATGGCCGCCACCAGGTCGGGAATGCGCGACACCGGCACCACCACGTCCTCGTTGATCTTGCCCGGCCTGATGGTGCGCAGTGCCGGCGACAGCGCACGGCGCGTGGCCCACAGGCGATCGCGTGCGCTGCCGTCGGTGGCGACATCCAGCGCGATCATGCCGTCGCCCTCCGCCGCCTCGGCAAGCGCCTGCAGCGCATAGGGCAGCGTGTCGTCGTCGCCATCGGCCTCGACCAGCAGCATCGCGCCCGCTTCCGGTACGTCGCTGCCGTTGCGGCGGATCAGCGCGATGGCGCTGCGGTCCATGAACTCCAGCATCGTGGGCGTAGTCGGCCGCGCCATGATGCGGGACACGGCAGCGGCTGCGGTCGCCGCGTCGCGATAGAGCACGCGCAGGCCGGCTTGCGCGTGCGGCCGCGGCGCGAGCTTGAGCGTCGCTTCGACGATCAGCGCGAGCGTGCCTTCGCTGCCGACGATCAGGTGGGTAAGGTCGTAGCCGGTCGCGTCCTTGGTGTACGCGCCGCCGCAGCGGATCAGTTCGCCCGTGCCGGTCACGGCGACCAGGCCGAGCACGTTGTCGCGCGTGGTGCCGTACTTCACCGCGCGCGGACCGCCGGCGTTTGTGGCCAGGTTGCCGCCCACGCTGCACAGGTCCGCGCTGGACGGGTCCGGCGGCCAGAACAGGCCGTAAGGCGCAAGCGTCTGCTGCAGTCCGCCATTGAGCACGCCGGGTTCCACCACCACGCAGCGATCGGCGGCGCGCAGTTCCAGGATGCGGTCCATGCGCGCGAAGGACACCACCACGCCCCCCTGCGTGGGCACGGCGGCGCCGGTGGTGCCGGTGCCCGCGCCGCGCGCGACCAGCGGCACCCGATGTTCGCGACAGGCACGTACCAGTGCCACCACGTCCTCACGCGTGCGCGGCAACGCCACGGCCGAAGGCATGGCCCAGCGGCGCGAATCGTCGCCGCCGTAGAGGCGCCGTCCTTCGCCCGTCAGCCAGCCGTCCCCAAGCCGGGTCGACATGGCATCGTGCAACGCGCGCGGCAGGCTGGAGTCCATGGCGCCATTGTAGGCGCGCGCTCAGACCTCGTCCGCGCGGAAGGCGTCCCGGATCCAGTCGAGCCGCGGCGAGGCCGGATCGCCCTGTGCATCGACCACGTCGAAACGGCACGGTGCGTCGGCGAGCGCGGGATGGTCCTGCAGGAACCGCTGCGCCGCGTGCACCAGCCGGCGGCGCTTGCCGGTGTCGATCGACGCCATGCCGCCGCCGAAGGCCTGCGACTGGCGGTAACGCACTTCGACGAACACCACCGTCGGCGTGCCGGACCGGGTGGCGTCCTGCATCACCAGGTCGAGCTCACCGCCACGGTAGTTCGCGTTGGTGGCGAGCTCGGTCAATCCTGCGCGCTGCAGCAGATCGCGTGCAGCGACTTCGACGGCGTGCCCGCGGGCGCGCCGGTCAACCGCCATCCGCGATCGGCGCGGGACGGCCACCGGCGAAGGTGGACCAGGACGGCGTGCGCACCACGTTGCCGAAACCGTCGAGCTGCAGGCGGCCGGTCGCGCCCTGCAGATCGGTATTGATGCCCGTGGCCAGCTTCTCCAGGTAGGCGGGCAGCAGCCAGGCGTCGTAACCGAAGGCGAACAGGCGCGCGGCGGGTCCGCGCGCGGTCGGCACGCGCTCGCCGGTCACGCTGGCGGCCGGCAGCGCCGGCACGCCGCGCGAGGTCCAGGCTTCGGTGGGGAAGGCGATGCCATCAAGCGCCATGTCCTCTTCCGGCTTGCCAGTGCCGGAGGTGAGCTGCGAGGTGCCCACGCGCGTCTTGCCGCCCAGGCCGGCCAGCGCCAGCTGCGGCGTCAGCGCGCGCGCGGTGCTGCCGCGCACGGCCAGGAACACGGCATCGGCGCCCTCCTGCGACGCGGTGGCCAGCACCGCCGACAGGTCGCCGGGGGCCTCGGGCACGCTGATCACGCGCGTCACCCGGCCGCCGCGTTCGGCGAAGCGCTCGCGGAACGCCTGCGAGGCGCGGCGTCCGTTGTCGTCGCTGCCCTCGATGATCAGCGCGGTCTTGCGCTCGCGGGCCAGCACGTATTCGGCGGCGGCGATGCCGTCGTCTTCCGGCGCCAGCGAAAAACCGGCCTTGCCGTCCGGGGGCGCAACGGTGCCACGGTTCAGCACCAGCATGGGGGTGGCGAGCTCGGGTTGCTGGAACAGCGCGCTCACTTCGTCGCGACCCAGCGGCCCGACCACGAAGTCCGCACCTTCGGCGGTCGCGCGCGCATAGGCCGCGGTGGCGCCGGCGGCGGTACCGGTGGGGTCGTAGAACTGGATCTCCGGGCGCCGGCGGCGCTCCCCGTAATAGCCGGCCAGCAGGCCGTCGCGCACGGGGGCGGCAGCCGTGGCGAGGTTGCCCGACAGCGGCAGCAGCACGGCCAGCTTCACCGGGGGGCGGTAGCCATCGCTGTCGGCGGGCGGGCGGTTGCCGGCATCGAAGCGCCACTGGGCGCCGCGGTCGAACGGGCGCGGCAGCGGCAGGCCACGGCGCTGCAGGGCGCGGCCGGCGAAGTTGTACAGTGGATCGCCCGACGGCAATGCCGCGGCGTCGCGCGCGAGGGTGGCGTCGTCGAGCGTGGCCAGCAGGCGGTCGATCTCGCGCGCATTGTCGGTGCGTGCCTGGCCGCTGAGGGCGGCGTCCTGGCGGGCAAGCGTGGCGGCGTTCGCGAAGGCGGGGGCGAACCGCACCGCCGATGTCGCCGGGCCCGCGCTAGGCGTGGTGGCGCAGCTCGCCAGCAGGGCGACCAACAGCAATGCCACCAGGCGTTGCGCGGGGCGGAGGCGTGCGGAAAGCGTGCGTGCGACAGGCGGATCCAGGGGCATCGTCGGTGTTCGGGCAGGGGAACCGGCTACGATTCTACCCCCAGCCACCGGACCCCACTGGAATGCCTGCCGGAACCCTGTTCATCGTCGCCACCCCGATCGGCAACCTGGGCGACCTGACCCCACGCGCACTGGAGGTGCTGCGTTCGGTGGCGGCCATCTGCGCGGAGGACACGCGCCGCAGCGGGCAGTTGCTTGCCCACTTCGGCGTTTCGACCCCGCTGGTGGCCTTTCATGAGCACAACGAGGATGCGCTGGCGCAGCGCGTGGTCGACCGGCTGCTGGCGGGTGAATCGCTGGCGCTGGTCAGCGACGCGGGGACGCCCCTGGTCAGCGACCCCGGCTTCCGCCTGGTGCGTGCCGCGCGCGCGGCCGGCGTCCGGGTCAGCCCGCTGCCAGGCGCCTGTGCGGCCATCGCGGCGCTCAGCGTGGCAGGCCTGCCCAGCGACCGCTTCGCCTTCGAGGGATTCCTGCCGGCCAAGGCCTCCGCGCGGCGTGACCAGTTGCAGCGGCTGGCGGGCGAGGCCCGCACGCTGGGGTTCTACGAATCCTCGCACCGCATCGCGGAGTCGCTGGCCGACATGCGCGCTGCATTCGGCGACGATCGTCCGGCGGTGCTGGCGCGCGAGCTGACCAAACTGTTCGAGACCGTCCTCGACGGCACGCTGGCCGACCTGCAGGCGCGTGTGGACGCGGACGAGAACCAGCGCAAGGGCGAGTTCGTCGTGATGGTGCAGGGCGCCGGCGACGACGTGGAGGCGCGCCTGTCCGAGGGCCGCCGCGTCTATGCGATGCTCAACGAGCATCTGCCGCCGTCGACGGCGGCCAAGCTGGCTGCCGAGATCACCGGCGCGCCGAGAAAGGAGTTGTATGGCGCGCGATAGTGGGCCGTGTTGGCGAGCCTCGAGTGAAAGGGGATGAGGATGGGAATGCGTGAACTGCTCAAGGCTGCCGTGGCGATGCTGGTCTTAGTGGCGGCATCGCCCGCCGCGATGGCGTGGACCCCGTCGGACGCCCGTGAGCGTTTTGGCCTGCTGGGGGCGGAGAGCCAGAAGGCGGACGACGCGCTCCATCCGCTGCGTCTTGCCGAGCGCGGCCTGCCCCCGACCGGGGCCGTCTTCGTCGATCCGCAGAGCGAGGCCTTCGCCCGGCAGCTGGCGACCAACAAGCGCGCCGAACTGTCGGGGCTGGCCGGCATCGACCGCGCCTCCCTGGGCGAGAAGGACCAGATTGCCTACGACGCGTTCCGCTCCCAGGCCGAGCAGGCGCTGGGCGACATCGACAACGGCATCCACGCGATCCGCAACCTGGTGCCGCTGAACGCCTCCTTCGGCCTGCACGTCGAATTCCCCGACTACCTGTCGGGCGTCCGCTTCAAGACGGTCGAAGACTACGAACGGGGGTTGGCCCAGCTGGAGGGCTTCGCCGGCTACATGGACAGTACGGTGGATCGCCTGGAGCAGGGCATGGCCCAGGGCTACCACCAGCCCAAGGTGGTGGTGAACAACGTCCTCGGGCAGGTCGAGGCCTTCCTCACGCTGCCAGTCGAAGAGAATCCCTTCTACTCCCCGGTCACGCGTTTCCCCGACACCATCGGGGCGGCAGACCGCGCCCGCCTGGCGGCCGCATACCGCCGGATCATCGAGCGCCGCACCACGCCGGCCTACGAGCGCTGGCGCACGTTCCTGCGCGACCGCTACCTGCCGGTCGCCATCGAGGGCGCAGGCCTGTGGGCGATGAAGGACGGCGCGCGGGTCTATGCGTCCCTGCTGGTCCAGCACACCACCACCACGATGAGCGCGCAGCAGATCCACCAGATCGGCCTGTCCGAAGTGGCCAGGATCCGCGCCGCGATGGAGCAGGCGCGCCAGGCGACCAGCTTCGACGGCGACCTGCCGGCCTTCTTCGAACACGTCCGCACCGGGCCCGAGTTCTACTACTCCAAACCCGAAGACCTCATCGGCCACTTCGAACGCATCGAGAAAAAGGTCTGGGAGCGGATGCCCGAACTGTTCTCGCGTCGTCCGCGTGCCGCATTCGAGCTGCGTCCGCTGCCGGCGCTGGGTGACCAGAGGGGCCCGGGCTACTACCGCGCCGGTCCGCCGGACGCTTCGGAGCCCGGCGTCCTGTTCTTCAACATGGCCATGTTGAACACGCGCCCCATCCCGACCCTGGAGACCCTGCAACTGCACGAGGGCGTGCCCGGCCACCATTACCAGATCTCATTGGTTCAGGAGGACGAGAGCCTGCCGGACCTGCTGCGCTTCGGCCAGGTGCCGGCCACCGCCTACACCGAGGGTTGGGGCCTGTATGCCGAATCCCTGGGCCAGGAACTGGGCATGTTCTCCGACCCCTACCAATGGTTCGGCCACCTGGACATGGAAATGCTGCGTGCCGTGCGCCTGGTGGTCGACACCGGTATCCATGCCTTGCAATGGGATCGTCAACGCGCGATCGACTACATGCTGGCGAACACCTCCATGGCCCCGCGCGACGTGGCGGTCGAGATCGACCGCTACATCACCAACCCGGGCCAGGCCTGCGCCTACAAGGTGGGTGAGCTGAAGTTCCAGGAACTGCGGCGGCGTGCGACCGAGCGCCTGGGCGCGGATTTCGACATCCGGCGTTTCCACGACCAGGTGCTGGACACCGGCGCCCTGCCGCTGGACGTGCTGGAAGCCAAGATCGACCGCTGGCTGATGTCGGGCGAGGCGGCGCAGTAGGCCCTGGGCGCGCTTCTTCTTCGGAGATACTGCGTGATCGCATTCTGCGTTGCGGCCTTTCGGCATGGAAGGTTCCGGACGCCTTGTTTTGGAGGTAAACCTGATGCGTCGTCGTGAACTGCTGGTCGGCGCCGTGGCGCTCGGCCTGACGTGGCCCCTGGCCGCGCGCATGGCCGGTTCGAATCCTGTCTCTGACATGACGGGGAATGCGCCCGCCGAGGACATCCGTCTGGCGGGCTTGCTGCAACGCCATGCCGAGGCCCTGAAGGCAGAGGAGGGTGGGCTGGACCGCCTGGCCGACTATTCGCTGGCCGCACGCGCGCGCCGCCGGCAGGCCACGCTACAGCGCCTGGCGGAACTGGGCGGTATCGAGCGTGCCGCGCTTTCGGCTACCGCGACGCTGGACTACGACACGGCCCGCTTCGTCTACGAGGCCATGGCGGACCAGTACGGGCGCTACGGATTTTCGGACCTCAACCTGAGGCCCAGCCCGTATGTCGTCAGCCAGATGAACGGCGCCTATTTCTGGCTGCCGGACGGCATCGGCGGACGCTCACCGATGAAGGACGCCGCGGACGCCGACCGCTACGTGGACAAGCTGGGCCAGTTCGCCGTGGCCCTGGACCAGGAGACCGAACAGATCCGCCACGATGCGGGCCTGGGCGTCATCCCCCCGGATTTCATCCTGGCCAAGCCCTTGGGGCAGATCGCGACCCTGCGCGATGCCGCGCCGACCGGCAATGCACTGACGGCATCGGCCCTGGCGCGTGCGCGCGATGCCGGGATTGCCGATCTGGACCCTCGCGCCTCGGCAATCTTCGTCGAGCGTATCGTGCCTGCCCTGCAACGCCAGAGCGCGGCGCTCGCGGCCTTGCTGCCCCGCGCCGACGATCGGGCGGGCATCTGGGCCAAGCCGGACGGCGAGGCCTACTACGCGTCGGCCCTGCATTCGAACACCACGGCCAGTTATGCGCCGGGTGAGCTGCATCAACTCGGCCTGGCCTGGGTAGAAGAACTGTCGGCCGAGATCGATCAGCTGCTGCGTGCGCAGGGCGTGGCACGCGGATCGGTGGGTGGGCGCATGGCCGCCCTGGATCGCGATCCGCGCTTCCTCAAGCCGGATACGGAAGCGGGGCGCCAGGCGATCATCGACTACGCCAGCGCACACCTGGATCGGATCAAGGGTCTGCTGCCGCGGGGTTTCAGGGTGATTCCGGATCGGCCGGTCGAGGTGCAGCGCATCTCGCCCGCGATCCAGGACGGCGCGCCGGGCGCTTTCTACAGCGCCAGCAGCGATCCCGCCCAGACTTCGACCATCTTCCTCAACCTGCGCTCGGTCGCGGAGAACGCCCTGTGGCGCATCCCGACCCTGCTGCATCACGAAGGGATACCCGGTCACCATTTCCAGGACAGCGTCCTGAGCGAGGCGGGTGGACTGTCGCTGTTCCGGCGCACGGTGCGCTTCTCGGCGTGGACCGAGGGCTGGGCCCTGTATGCCGAACAGCTGGCGGACGAGATGGGTGCATTCGAAAGCGATCCGTTCGGGCGCATCGGCTATCTGCAGGGCCAGTTGTTCCGTGCCTGCCGCGTCGTCGTCGATACCGGCCTCCACCACGCGCGCTGGACCCGCCAGCAGGCCATCGACTGGATGGTGGCCAACGCCGGCGAACATCGCGACGCCGCCGAGCGCGAGATCGACCGCTATTGCGTCTACCCGGGGCAGGCATGCAGCTTCATGGTCGGCAAGCAGCAGATAGTTGCTTCGCGAGAGAAGGCCCGGCAACGCCTGGGGGCGCGGTTCGACACGCGCGCCTACAACGACTTCATCCTGGCGTCGGGGCCGCTTCCCATGCAGGTCCTCGATGGTGCAGTGGCGCTGGCTTGAATCATCGGGGTGTCGAGGAAGACGCGATAGCGTAAAAAGGGATGGGAGTGATGCTCATGCGAGGGACGACGGCGGGGCAGCCGCGACAACGCGCCAGCGCCTGGACGGTATTCCGCGTATTCCTTGGGCTTGGGCTGGTGTCGTTCGGGGGCCCCATCGCCCATCTTGGCTATTTTCGCGATGCGTTCGTGACACGACGCCAGTGGCTGACGGACGGTGCGTACGCTGAGCTTGTCGCGCTTTGCCAGTTCCTGCCCGGTCCGGCCAGCAGCCAGGTGGGCATGGCCATCGGTCTGTCGCAGGCAGGCATCCGCGGCGCCGTCGCGGCATGGTGCGGTTTCACCGCGCCGTCGGCCCTGTTGATGGTGGCGCTGGGCGCCAGTTTTTCGCACTGGCGCGACGTGGTGCCCCCCGGTGTGCTGCATGGCCTCAAGCTGCTGGCCGTGGTGGTGGTGACCCACGCCGTATGGGGCATGGCGCGCGCGTTCTGTCGGACGCCGGCCGCCTGGGGGCTGATGCTGGGGGCGGCCGCGTTGCTGCTGATCTGGCCATCGACATGGATGCAGGTGGGCGTGATCGTGCTCGGCGCGCTGGCGGGCCTGGGCATGCCGGCGGGCGGGCCGCCGCCAACGCTCGCGCGCACCGGGCAGGCGGGATCACGGCGGACGGGGATCGTCGCGCTGTCGGTGTTCGTGGCGCTGCTGGTGATTCCCTGGCGTGCGGCGGGCGCGGGCTCGATGCCGGACGTGTTCGGCTTGTTCTATCGCGCGGGGTCGCTGGTCTTCGGCGGCGGGCACGTGGTCATGCCGCTGCTCCAGGAGGGCGTGGTGGCGCCGGGATGGGTCACGCAGGAGGTCTTCCTGGCGGGCTACGGCGCCGCGCAGGCGGTACCGGGGCCGATGTTCACCTTCGCCGGCTATCTCGGTGCCGCGATGGAGGCGGGTCGGGGCGGATGGGTGGGCGGCGCACTGGCGCTGGTGGCGATCTTCCTGCCGTCGTTCCTGTTGGTGGTCGGGGTGCTGCCGTTCTGGCAGCGCATCGCGGGAGTGCCCCGCATGCGCGCCATGCTGGCGGGCATCAATGCCGCGGTCGTCGGTCTGCTGTTGGCGGCGCTGTGCGGTCCGCTGAGGGCAGCGGCGGTACGGGGAATCGCCGACCTGATCGTGGTGATCGTGGGCGTCGTGGCATTGGTGCGATGGCGGGTGCCGACAGCATGGCTGGTCCTGGCGGCGCCGATCGCCGGCATGCTGGCGCTTGCGCTGCGCTGAACGCGTCCAGTCCCTGGCCCTGTGCGACAATGCATGCGGCGGAGCCGGCCAGACAGTCGCGTCATCGGAAACGATGCCGAGGAAAGTCCGGGCTCCACAGGGCACGGTGCCAGGTAACGCCTGGGCGGCGCGAGCCGACGGAAAGTGCAACAGAAAGATACCGCCGAACGGGTCTTCGGAATGCGTGGCAAGGGTGAAATGGTGCGGTAAGAGCGCACCGCGAGTCCGGCAACGGACCGGCACGGCAAACCCCACCGGGAGCAAGACCAAATAGGGAGGCTATGCTGCGGCCCGCAGTGTCTCCGGGTAGGTTGCTTGAGCGTAACGGTGACGTTGCGCCTAGAGGAATGACTGTCCACGACAGAACCCGGCTTACCGGCCGGCTCCGCCGCTGGCTTTCCTGCGCAGGCGTAGGAAAGCCCCCAAAGTTTGCGGGAGCAAACTTTGGGCCCCGAGCCTTGCTGCCATACCCCCATTCGCACCTGCGGTGCGGATCGCCCCCTGACTCAGGGGGCTGGTAAGGCGGAGCTTCGACCGCTCTCTGTAGGAGCGACGTGAGTCGCGACCGCAAACCCTCAGCGGCGATGGCGCTGGGCTACGCGCCGGGTCCGATCCGCAATGTCGTTTCGCCCTCGAACACGCCTTCCGGCCCGAAGCGGCGCTCGCTGATCCAGCCGTGCCCGGCATGATCGATCGCGATCAGGGTGCTGGCGCGGGTGCCGTAGCGGGCGTCGCGGATGAACGCTGCCGACAGCATGCGTTCCAGTTCGAGCCCCACGCCGGTGTCGGGGAGTCGGGTGTCGTCGGCGCGGGTCTCGTCGGCCAGGGCATCCCACAGCGGCGACACGTCGTCCTCGCCCGACGCCACCCAGGCCGCCAGGCGCTCCTTCAGGGCCAGGGTCTTGGGCCATGGTTCGTCCAGGTCGCCGTTGGACAGGCCGTGCAGGCCGGGTGCGAGGGCGGTCCGGCGCGGGGTGGGGTAGTTGCTCAGGTACTCGCAGGTCGTCGCATCGACCAGCACCAGATTGAAGGGGGCGAAGGCCTCGGCAGCCGCCAGCAGTCCCGAGGCGCGGTGGTCCGCGCCATCAGGCGATTGCAGGAACCCGGCCGCCAGCTGTCCCCGTGAGGGAGCCCCCGGCACCTGGATGCGCGGGTCGCGCACGTTGGTGACCACCGCCATCCGGCCCTGCCGGTCCGCGCCCGCCCAGGTGCCGCCGGATTGCAGGTCGCGGCCGGCGAGGACGTGCGGCGCCGATGCCCAAGGGGCCAGCGGGGCCGTCGGGCGTGCATGGAACTCGTCGCGGTTGCCGGCCAGCAGCAGGCGCCAGCGGGGATGCACGTTCCAGGCGAGCGCAAGCAGGCACATGGGGGAATTCTGGACCCCCGGTTCGCGCAGTTCCACCCCCGCGGGTGCCTAACCACGGCGGGCGGCGTGAAGGCGTGGTCACCTCACTGAATCATTCCTCAATCTCAAAATTTGAGACGAAACAGCAACTTGTGGATAAGGCTTGAACAAGTCTCTGAAGTTTGCCGCAAGCCATTGATCCGCCAAGTGATTTCCCGCCCGTTTTCCTGTTGACAACCCTGTGCGCGGTGGTAACGTGGTCAACAGAGGGAAAACCGGGTTTTTGGTGGTTTTTCGTGGTTCAATGGGTCGCTCGTCAGGGCGTCGGGAAGGCAGCGTCGTGTTTCAGGGTGAGACCGCCATCACAGTGGACGACAAGGGACGGCTCGCGGTGCCCACCGCGTACCGCGACCTGGTCGCGCGCGAGTGCGGCAACCGCCTGGTGATCACCTACAACCCCTTCGAGGCCGGCAGCCTGTACCTGTACCCGGAAAAGGTCTGGCAGCGGGTCCGCGACGACGTCAACAAGCTGCCCAGCACCCAGCGCGCGCATCGCAGCCTGCAGCTGAAGCTGGTCGGCGCCGCTTCGCCGGTGGAGCTGGACGGCAACGGCCGCATCAGCATCCCGGCCAGCCACCGCAGCGCGGTGGGCATCGAGAAGAAAGCCGTGCTGCTCGGCATGGGCGAGAAATTCGAACTCTGGAGCGAACAGGCGCACCACGCGCAGATCCGTCAGACCCTCACCGACGACGATCTGAGCGCACACATGCTCGAGTTGCGCTTGTGAGCCGGGGTGACGGC
Organism: Pseudoxanthomonas mexicana; assembly: GCF_010093385.1. GTDB lineage: Bacteria > Pseudomonadota > Gammaproteobacteria > Xanthomonadales > Xanthomonadaceae > Pseudoxanthomonas_A > Pseudoxanthomonas_A mexicana. The sequence continues at coordinate 58,901 of NZ_PDWV01000003.1, read as the reverse complement.
AAGCGGCAGTCCGCGCCGGCCGGTCACCTCCCAGCGCTGCACTTGCCGGTGTTGTACACGCAGGTCATGGAAGGGCTGCAGGTGAAAGAGGACGGAACGTACCTGGACGGCACCTTCGGGCGCGGAGGCCACGCGCGCGGCGTGCTGCAACGACTCGGCCCGGGAGGCCGGCTGCTGTTGAGGGACAAGGACCCCGACGCGATCGCGCATGCCGAACAGATGTTCGCGGGCGACGCGCGCGTGGCGATCCGTCGCGGCAGCTTCGCGTCGATGGCTCAGTGGGATGAAACCGCCGCGGGGCTCGATGGCGTGCTGCTCGACCTGGGCGTGTCTTCGCCGCAGCTGGACGTGGCCGAGCGCGGCTTCAGCTTCGGCAAGGACGGTCCGCTGGACATGCGCATGGACCCGGAATCCGGCGAGAGCGCGGCCGAGTGGATCGCGCGTGCCGAAGAGCGCGAGATCGCCGATGTGCTGTGGACCTACGGCGAGGAGAAGCAGAGCCGCCGCATCGCGCGCGCCATCGTTGCCCGTCGCGCGACCCAGCCGTTCACCCGCACCGCCGACCTGGCATCGGTGATCGCCTCGGTCATGCCGCGCGGCGACAAGATCCATCCCGCCACGCGCAGCTTCCAGGCCATCCGCATTCACATCAACCGCGAACTCGCGGACCTGGAGCTTGGCCTGGACGCCGCATTGGCCTGACTCAAGCCCGGTGGCCGGCTGGCGGTGATCAGCTTCCACTCGCTGGAAGACCGCATCGTCAAGCAGTTCATCAACAAGCACGCCAAGGCGCCGCCGGCGAACCGCCGGCTGCCGGTAGCCGAGACGTTCGTGCCCACGCTGCGCGCCATCGGCAGCGGCCAGAAGGGCGAGCCCGATGAAGTGGCCACCAACCCGCGCGCCCGCAGCGCCGTGCTGCGGGTGGCCGAGAAGCTGGAGGCCGCGGCGTGACGCGCTTCCTGCTCGCCGTCCTGGTGCTGGCCAACATCGCTTCCGCGATCGGGGTGGTGTACGCGCGCCACCGCCATCGCGTGCTGTTCGACGAGGTGACGCGGCTGGAGCGCGCGCGGGACGAACTGAACGTCGAATTTGGTCGCCTGCAGCTGGAGCAGGCCACCGTGGCCGAAGCCACGCGCATCGACCAGGTCGCGCGCGTGCGCCTGGGCATGAAGTTCCCGGAAGCGGCCGACATCGTGGTGGTGCGTCCATGACCGCCGCGCCGGCCAAGAACCGCAACCGTGCGCGCTTCAACCTGCGCGGCCGCCTGGCCCTGGTGCTGGGCGCGATGGGCCTGTGCTCGGTCAGCCTGGTCGGCCGCGCGGCTTACGTGCAGCTGATCAACCACGACTTCTACCAGCGCCAGGGCGATGCGCGCTTCCTGCGCGAGATCCCCATCCCGACCTCGCGCGGCATGATCACTGACCGCAACGGCGAGCCGGTGGCGGTGTCCTCGCCGGTGGAATCGGTGTGGGGCAATCCGCAGGAGCTGCTGAAGACGCCCGACCGACTGCCCGAGCTGGCGCAGGCGCTCGGCGTGCCGCTCGACCACCTGACCAACCGCCTGTCGCAGAAGGCCGACAAGGAGTTCCTGTACCTCAAGCGCCGGATCAATCCGGACGAGGCGCAGAAGATCCTGGCGCACAAGATTCCCGGCGTGTTCTCCCAGCGCGAGTTCCGCCGCTTCTACCCGCAGGGGCCGGCGATGGCCCACGTGCTGGGCTTCACCAACATCGACGACCGCGGCCAGGAAGGGCTGGAACTGGCGTTCGACGAATGGCTCAGCGGCACGCCGGGCGTGCAGAAGGTGATCCGCGACAACCGCGGCCGCATCGTCGAGAACGTCGACCTGATCCGCTCCGCGCAGCCGGGCAAGGACCTGACGCTGAGCATCGACCGTCGCATCCAGTACCTGGCGCACCGCGAACTGCGCAATGCGCTGCTCGAACACCAGGCCAGCAGCGGTTCCATCGTGATCATGGACGTGGCCACCGGCGAAGTGCTGGCGATGGTCAACCTGCCCACGTACAACCCCAACGCGATCGACCGGGTGAAGCCGGACGCGCGGCGCAACCGCGCGCTGACGGACATGATCGAGCCAGGCTCCACGATGAAGCCCCTGACCGTGTCGACGGCGCTGAAGGCCGGCGTGGTCACGCCCTCGACGCTGGTCAACACCAATCCGGGCTACATGGCCCTGAACAACCGCTACACCATCCGCGACGTGCCCCGGAACAACGGCGTGCTGACCGTCACCGGCGTCATCACGAAAAGTTCGAACATCGGCTCGATCAAGATCGCCGAGAAGCTGCCCAACGACTACTTCTACGAAAGCATCCACAGCTTCGGCTACGGGCAGAAGCCCGGTAGCGGATTCCCGGGCGAGTCCGCCGGCATTCTTGCCAAACCCGAGCGCTGGAACGGCCTGCAGAAGGCGACCATGTCGTACGGCTACGGCCTGTCGGTGACGCCGCTGCAGATCGCACGCGCCTACTCGGCGCTGGGCAATGGCGGCAGGCTGGTGACGCCGACGTTCGTGAAGGGCCAGCGCAGCGAAGCGCCGCAGGTGCTCGACCCCGCCATCGCACGCGAAGTCGTCGGCATGATGGAAACCGTGGTGACGCAGGGCGGTGCCAAGCGCGCCGGTGTGCTGGGCTATCGCGTGGCGGGCAAGACCGGCACCGCCCGCATCGCCTCCGGCGGCGGTTACGCGAAGGGTCGCTACGCGTCCTTCTTCGCCGGCCTGGTGCCTGCCAGCAATCCGCGCTTCGCGGCCGTCGTGGTCATCACCGATTCGCAGGAAGGCGGCTACTTCGGCGGCCTGGTCGCTGCGCCGGTCTTTCACGACGTGATGGAGGGCGCGCTGCGCCTGATGGACGTGCCGCCGGACGACATCGAAGCCTGGCTGGCCGCGCAGGCCAAGAACGCAGGCAAGCCGGGTGCCGCCGCGCAAGCGCCCGTGTCGCCGCCGATCGCCGACGATGCGGTCGACACCACGGACCCGTCCGCATTCGACGCCCCGCACGCCACGCTGCCGGCCACGGGAGCGACGCGATGAGGCGGATGATGGCCCTGGCCGAACTGTTGCCCGACGTGGACGTGCCGCGCGACATCGTGGTGCGCGGGCTGACCCTGGACAGCCGCAGCGTGCAGCCGGGCGACGCCTTCGTGGCCATTGCGGGATTTGGTGCGCACGGGCTGAACTTTGCGGCACAGGCGAAGGAGAACGGCGCCAGTGCGGTCCTGTTCGAGCCGCCCGTACCGGACGGGTTGGAAGCGCCACGCGACGCGATCGCGGTGCCGGGGCTGCGCGCCCGGATGGGCGTGATGGCCGACCGGTTCCACGCCGCGCCCTCGCACGACATGAAGATGGTCGGCGTGACCGGCACCAACGGCAAGACGTCCACGGTGCAGCTGCTGGCGCAGGCCTGGCATCTGCGCGGCATCCGCTGCGCGACGGTCGGCACGCTGGGCGCCGGCATGTATGGCGAGGTGGTGCCGACCGGGTTCACCACGCCGCTGGTGCTGCAGATGCATGCGCTGCTGGCGCAGTTCCGCGATGCGGGTGCGAAGGCGGTGGCGATGGAAGTCAGTTCGCATGCGCTTGACCAGGGCCGCGTCGACGCCGTGCATTTCGATGTGGGTGTGTTCACCAACCTCACCCGCGACCACCTGGACTACCACGGCGACATGGAGCGCTACGGCGCGGCCAAGTCGCTGCTGTTCTTCCGCCCCGGCCTGAAGGCGGGCGTGGTCAACCTGGACGATGCCTACGGCCGCGACCTCTTCGCCCGGCTGCCGCACGGCGTGCAGCGCATCGGCGTCAGCTCGCGCGGGCAGGCCGATGCCAGCGTGCGCGCGGATGCGCTGCGCCTGGACGGCAACGGCATCGGTTTCGACCTGGGGATCGGCGACGAGGTGCAGCCGGTGCAGTCGCGCCTGCTGGGCCGCTTCAACGTGGACAACCTGCTGGCCGTCGCCGGTGCGCTGCGCGCGTTGGGCGACAGCACCGCCGACATCGCGCGCACGCTGTCGCGGCTGGCGCCGATCCATGGCCGCATGAACCGGCTGGGGGGCGATACCGACGCGGCCGGCGTCCGTCGTCCGCTGGTGGTGATCGACTACGCGCACACGCCGGATGCGCTGGAGCAGGCGTTGGCCAGCCTGCGCGACCACGTGCAGGGCCGGCTGTTCTGCGTGTTCGGCTGCGGCGGCGACCGTGATACCGGCAAGCGTCCGCAGATGGCCGCCATCGCCGAACGCCTGGCCGATGTGGTGGTGGTCACCGACGACAACCCGCGCACCGAGGACGGCGACGTCATCGTGGCCGACATCATGGCCGGCTTCGCGAAGCCGGCTGCCGTGCTCGTGCAGCGCGACCGGGCGCAGGCCATCGCGCAGGCCGTCGCCCAGGCCGGTCCGGACGACATCGTGCTGGTGGCCGGCAAGGGTCACGAGCCTTACCAGGACATCCATGGCGTGAAACACCCGTTCGACGACACCGCCGTGGCGCGCCACGCCCTGGAGGACCGTCGATGAAGCGGCTTCCCCTTTCCCTGCTGGCGCACTGGGCCGGTGGCGAACTGATCGGCGATGATCTGGTGATCGGCTCGTTGACCAACGACACCCGCACCCTGGTGCCGGGCAGCCTGTACGTGGCGCTGCGTGGCGAGCGCTTCGACGGGCACGACTTCGCCTACGACGCCTCCATGCGCGGTGCCGCCGCGGTGCTGGTCGACCACGAGGTAAAGGTCGACGTGCCGCAGGTCGTCGTGCCGGACACCCTGCTGGCGCTGGCGCGCATCGCCGCCGGCCTGCAGCGCGACCGCGTGGAAAAGACGGTCGCCATCACCGGCAGCAACGGCAAGACCACGGTCAAGACGCTGGTGGTATCCATCCTGCAGCGGGCCGGCGTCACCTATTTCAATCCCGGCAACCGCAACAACGAGATCGGCCTGCCGCTGGCGGTCATCGACGCGCCCGACGATGCGGACTTCGCCGTCTACGAGATGGGGGCCGGCAAGCCGGGCGACATCGCCTACCTCACCGACATCGTCACGCCGGAAGTGGCGCTGGTGAACAACATCGCCGCCGCCCACCTGGAGCGCATGGGTTCGCTGGTCGGCGTGGCCGAAACCAAGGGCGCCATCTACGACGCGCTGCCGGCCGACGGCACCGCGGTGATCAATGCCGACGACGCGTTCGCCGAGTATTTCGCCAGCCGCGTGCCGGATCGCCGCATCCTGCGCTTCGGGCTGGATGCCACGGCCGACCTGACGGCGCGCGACATCCGCGCGACCGCGGCCGGGTCGGATTTCGTGCTGGTGGCCCCGCATGGCGACGTCGCCGTCAGCCTGCATCTGCCGGGCCGTCACAACGTGCGGAACGCGCTCGCCGCCGCGGCACTCGCCATGGCCTGCGGCGTATCGCTGGCGACCATCGCCGACGGTCTGTCGGCCGCACAGCCGGTTGCCGGGCGCCAGGTCGCACACACGTTGTCCAACGGCGCGGTGGTGATCGACGACAGCTACAACGCCAACCCCGGTTCGCTGATCGCGGCCATCGAGACGCTCGCCGCCGCGAGTGCGCAGGACGGCGGGGAAGGCTGGCTGGTGCTGGGCGACATGCGCGAACTGGGCGCCGACGAAGAAGCCCTGCACGCCGACATGGGCGCGCGCGCGAGGGCCGCTGGGCTTCGCAGGCTGTACACGCTGGGACCGTTGAGCGCCGCCGCCGCCGCCGCATTCGGCGAGGGCGCGCATTCATTCCAAGATCACGCTTCGCTGGCGGCCGCGCTGCGCGCCGACCTGCGGGCCGGCGTGCGCTGTCTGGTCAAGGGGTCGCGCGGCAGCGCGATGGACCGGATCGTCGCCGCCTTGCTGTCCACCGGGGAGGACACACCGCATGTTGCTTGAACTGGCTCGCTGGCTGCAGAGCCTGGAGAACTTCTTCGGCCTGTTCGGCTACCTGACGTTCCGCGGCATCCTGGCCGCACTGACGTCGCTGGCGCTGTCGCTGTGGCTGGGCCCGGCGGTGATCCGCCGGCTGGGCCAGCTGAAGGGCGGCCAGCCGATCCGCAAGGACGGCCCGCAGTCGCACTTCTCCAAGGCCGGCACGCCGACCATGGGCGGTGCGCTGATCCTGATCACGGTGGCCGCGTCGGTGCTGCTGTGGGGCGACCTGCGCAACAAGTACGTGTGGGTGGTACTGCTGGTCATGCTGTGCTTCGGCGTGATCGGCTGGTACGACGACTGGATCAAGATCGTCAGGCGCGATCCGAACGGCCTGAAATCCCGCTGGAAATACCTGCTGCAGTCGATCTTCGGCCTGGCCGCGGGCCTGTACCTGTATCTGTACGCCGACGTGCCGGCGGCGACGACCTTCTACGTGCCGTTCTTCAAGTCGATCGCGCTGCCGCTGGCCGGCGTCGGCTTCGTCGCCATCGCGTACTTCTGGATCGTCGGCTTCTCCAATGCGGTCAACCTGACCGACGGCCTGGATGGCCTGGCGATCATGCCGACGGTGCTGGTGGCGTGCGCGCTGGGCGTGTTCGCCTACGCCTCCGGCAACGCGGTGTTCTCCAACTACCTGCAGATCCCGCAGGTGCCCGGCGCCGGCGAGCTGACCATCATCTGTGCCGCCATCGCGGGCGCGGGCCTGGGTTTCCTGTGGTTCAACACCTATCCGGCGATGGTGTTCATGGGCGACATCGGCGCGCTGGCGCTGGGCGCGGTGCTGGGCACCATCGCGGTGATCGTGCGCCAGGAACTGGTGCTGGTGATCATGGGCGGCATCTTCGTCATCGAGACGCTGTCGGTGATGATCCAGGTGGCGTCGTTCAAGCTGACCGGCAAGCGCGTGTTCCGGATGGCGCCGATCCATCATCACTTCGAACTGAAAGGCTGGCCGGAGCCGCGCGTGATCGTGCGCTTCTGGATCATCTCCGTCGTGCTGGTGCTCGTCGGTCTGGCCACGTTGAAGGTGCGCTGATGAACGACACGCCGCGCCAGGCCACGCGACTGGAAGCCATCGGGGGCCGCTTCGACCCCTGGTTGCTCGGCGCCATGCTGGCGCTGGCGTCGCTGGGCGTGGTGATGGTCGCCTCGGCGTCGATCTACCAGCACGGCAATCCGTTCTACTACCTGATCCGCCACGGCATGTTCCTGGTCGCGGGCGCGGGCCTGGCGTGGTGGGTGACGCGCACCGAGCTGAAGAGCATCGAGGCGCGCAACCACTTGCTGCTGCTCGGTTGCGTGGTGCTGCTGTTGCTGGTGTTCGTGCCGGGACTGGGCGTGAGCGTGAAGGGCGCGCACCGCTGGATCAACCTGGGCGTGTCGAACTTCCAGGTCGTGGAAGTGGTGAAGGTGTTCTTCATCGTCTGGCTGGCCAGCTACCTGGTGCGCTTCCGCGACGAGGTCAACGCGACCTGGGCGGCGATGCTTAAGCCGTTGGGCGTGGTGGTGCTGCTGGTTGCGCTGCTGCTGATGCAGCCGGACTTCGGTTCGTCCTCGCTGCTGCTGGCGATCACCGCCGGCATGCTGGTGCTGGGCGGCGTGAACATGCCGCGCATGTTCGGCCCGGTGCTGGTGGGCCTGCCCATCCTTGCCGTGATCGCGATCGCCGAGCCGTACCGCATGCGTCGCCTGACGTCATTCTCCGATCCGTGGGCCGATCCGTTCGGCAGCGGCTACCAGCTGACCAATGCCTTGATGGCGATCGGTCGCGGCGAGTGGTCTGGCATCGGCCTCGGCGGCTCCGTGCTGAAGCTGAACTACCTGCCCGAAGTGCATACCGACTTCATTTTCTCCGTGATCGGTGAAGAGCTCGGCTTCGTCGGCGTCTGCCTGGTGGTGGCGCTGTACGCGCTGCTGGTCGGCCGCGCGTTCGTCATTGGCCTGCGCTGCGTGGAAATGCGCCGCCATTTCGCCGGCTATGTCGCCTTCGGCGTCGCGCTGTGGATCGGCATGCAGAGCTTCGTCTCGATGGGGGTGAACCTGGGTCTGCTGCCGACCAAGGGCCTGACCCTGCCGCTGATCTCCTCCGGTGGCTCCAGCATCCTGATGACCTGCGTGGCGATGGGCCTGCTGCTGCGGGTGTCGTACGAACTCGAGCGCACCCAGCGCCAGGTCGCCCTGCGTGGCGAAGCACTGCAGACCACGCCGAGTGGCGAAACGCGGTCGCCCGCCGATGCCGCGCCGGCGACGCCGGCGCCGTCGCCGTCCGAGACGCTGCGTGGCACCAGTCGCCTGCGCGCGCGCGTCGAACCCACCTTCGAGAGGATCGCATGAGCACCGCGCATGCTGCGAATCCCTCGCAAAAGCCCGCACATCCATGTGCGGGAACTCAATTTGCGCCCGTGATGATGATGGCCGGTGGCACCGGCGGTCATATCTTTCCCGCGCTGGCCGTGGCCAAGGTGCTGCGCGCGCGCGGCGTGCCGGTTGTATGGCTGGGCGCTGACGGTGCGATGGAAACACGGCTGGTGCCGCAGCACGGCATCGAACTGGACACGCTCGCGATCACCGGCCTGCGCGGCAAGGGCAAGCTCGCCTTGCTAGGCGCGCCGGTGCGTGTGCTGCGTGCGATCCGTGCGGCGGGTTTCGTGCTGCGTCGCCGGGCGCCTCGAGCCGTGGTCAGCTTCGGTGGTTTCGCCTCCGGACCCGGTGGCGTGGCGGCGCGCTTGATGGGCACGCCGTTGCTGGTGCATGAGCAGAATCGCGCGGCCGGCTTCACCAACCGTGTGCTGGTGAAGGTGGCGCGCCGCGTGATGACCGGGTTCCCCGGTGCGTTCCCGCAGCGCGAGGAAGTAGTGGGCAATCCGGTGCGCGAAGAGATCGCCGCCATCGCGCCACCGGCATCGCGCCTCGCCGGCCGTGAAGGCCCGCTGCGCCTGCTCGTGCTGGGCGGTAGCCAGGGTGCGCGCGCCCTGAACATGGCGGTGCCGCGAGCCCTTGCCACGCTGCCGGCAGGCAGCGTCGATGTGCGCCACCAGTGCGGCGAGAAGCTGCGCGACGAAGCGGCCAGGGCCTATGCGGACGCCGGCGTGGTGGCGCGCGTGGAAGCGTTCATCACCGATATGGCCGAAGCCTACGCCTGGGCCGATCTCGTCGTCTGCCGCTCCGGCGCCTCCACGCTGGCCGAACTGTGCGCAGTGGGCGTGGGCAGCGTGCTGGTGCCGTTCGCACAGGCCGTCGACGACCACCAGACCCGCAATGCCGAGTACCTGGTCGAGCGCGGCGCCGCCGTGCTGTTGAAGCAGGACGACGCCCTGGCCGATGCGCTGGCGACCACGCTGCGCCGGCTGTCCGGCGACACCGCTGCGCGCATGGCGATGGCCGAGGCCGCGCGCGCGCTGGCCAAACCCGATGCGGCCGACCGCATCGCCGACATCATTCTTGAGGAAGCTATCGAAATGAGGACGCAGGCATGATGATGGCCGCCGCACGCGAGCGCCGCCTGCAGCACACCGGCAACCTGGCGAAGGAGTTCCGCCGGGTGCACTTCGTCGGTATCGGCGGCTCCGGCATGAGCGGCATCGCCGAGGTGCTGTGCACGCTGGGCTACGAAGTGTCAGGCTCGGACAATGCCGACAACGCCGCGACCCGCCGGCTGGCGTCGTTGGGTGCGCGCGTGATGCGCGGCCACAACGCCTCCAACGTGCTGGGCACCGACTGCGTGGTGGTCTCCAGCGCGATCAAGCACGACAACCCCGAGCTGATGGAAGCGCGCAGCCAGCGCATCCCCATCGTGCCGCGTGCGGCGATGCTCGCCGAGCTGATGCGCTTCCGCCGCGGCATCGCCGTGGCCGGCACCCACGGCAAGACCACCACCACCAGCCTGACGGCGGCGGTGCTGAGCGAGGGCGGGCTGGACCCGACCTTCGTGATCGGCGGCCAGCTGCTGGCCGCGGGCGCGAACGCCAAGCTCGGCGACGGCCAGTGGCTGGTGGCCGAGGCCGACGAGAGCGACGGCAGCTTCCTGCGGTTGAATCCGCTGATCTCCATCGTCACCAACATCGATGCGGATCACCTGGAGAACTACGGCAACGACTTCGAACGCGTGAAGGCGGCGTTCGCCGAGTTCCTGCAGCGCCTGCCGTTCTACGGCCTGGCCGTGCTGTGCATCGACGACCCGGAAGTCGCCGCCATCGCCACCGACACGCCGCGCCACGTGATGAGCTACGGCTTCGCCGAGCATGCCGACGTGCGTGCCGAAGACGTGGAGCAGGAAGGCGGGCGCATGCATTTCACCCTGCGTCTGCCGGAAGACGCCAGCATCCGCGTCAGCCTCGCATTGCCGGGCCGCCACAACGTGCAGAACGCGCTGGCCGCCGCTGCGGTGGGCTGGCAGCTGGGCGTGTCGCCGCAGAACATCGCCTCCGCGCTGGAGAAGTTCGCCGGCATCGGCCGCCGCTTCAACGACCTGGGCGAGATCACTACGCCGCAAGGTGCGCGCGTGCAGTTGGTCGACGACTACGGCCATCATCCGAAGGAACTGGCGGCCGTGTTCGCCGCTGCGCGCGGCGGCTGGCCGCACAAGCGTCTGGTGGTCGCGTTCCAGCCGCATCGTTACAGCCGTACGCGCGACCAGTTCGACGCGTTCGCCGCGGTGCTGTCGGAAGCCGACGCGCTGGTGCTGAGCGAGGTGTACCCGGCAGGCGAACAGCCCATCGCAGGCGCCGATGCCAAGTCGCTGGCGCGCGCGATCCGTGCGCGCGGCCGCAACGAGCCGGTGGTCGTCAGCCAGGTCGCCGACCTGGTCGACGTGCTGCCTGACGTGCTGCAGGACGGCGATCTGCTGTTGATGATGGGCGCAGGCGACATCGGCCACATGTCGCAGCACATCGCCGCGCACGGCTTCAGCGGGAAGGCATCCGCATGAGCGCCGTGAACGTCGCGCCGCCACGCTTCGACGATCCCGCCCGCTTCGGCCGCGTTGCCGTGCTGATGGGCGGCACGTCCAGCGAGCGCGAAGTGTCGCTGAACTCCGGCCAGAACGTCCTGGAGGCGCTGCTGTCGCAGGGCGTGCAGGCCTTCGCGGTGGACGGTGTGCCGGCCCTGGTGGAGGCGATCCGTGCCGGCCGGGTGGACCGCGTCTTCAACATCCTGCATGGCGGCGACGGCGAGAACGGCGTGCTGCAGGGACTGCTGCAGTCGCTCGGCGTGCCGTATACCGGTCCGGGCGTGCTGGGTTCGGCGCTGACGATGGACAAGATCCGCACCAAGCAGGTGTGGCAGGCGGCGGGCCTGCCGACGGCGGGCTTCGTGCGCATCGCGCCCGGCGGCGATCTGGCCGCGGCGGTGCGTGCACTGGGCTTTCCCGTGTTCGTCAAGCCCTCGACCGAGGGCTCCAGCGTCGGCGTGTTCAAGATCGAGAGCGAGGAGGATCTGGCGCCCGCCGTCGCGTTCGCCTCCTCCTATGCCGGCGAACTGCTGGCCGAGCAGATGCTGACCGGCGGCGAGTTCACCGTCGGCATCCTGGGCGACGTGGCGCTGCCTTCGGTGCGCATCGTGCCGGCGCAGGGCTGGTACGACTATCACGCCAAGTACATCGCCGACGATACGCAGTACCTGTGCCCCGGCCTGGACAATGCCGACGACGAGGCTCGGATCCGCACGCTGGCGCTGGAAGGCTTCCGCGCCGCCGGCTGCAGCGGCTGGGGCCGCGTCGACGTGATGCGCCATGCCGATGGCCGCTTCCTGCTGATGGAAATCAACACCGCGCCCGGCATGACCAGCCATTCGCTGGTGCCGAAGGCCGCCGCACAGGTCGGCATCGGCTTCGAAGCGCTGTGCTGGCGCATCCTGGAGCAGACGGTGCCGGAGGTGGCGGGCCCATGAACGCCGCCCTGCGCATCCTGACCTGGCTGCTTGCGCTGGCGCTGGTCGCGCTGCCGGTCGTGGCCGTGGTCAACGGCTGGATCGGCGCCGAGCGCTGGCCGCTGAGCAAACTGCGGGTGCAGGGCGAACTGGCGCGCGTGCAGCCGGCGCAGCTGCAGGCCGCGGTGCTGCCGTATGCGCGCAGGGGGTTCTTCGCGGTCAGGCTGGAAGAGGCCAAGCGCGCGGTTGAGCAACTGCCCTGGGTGGAACGCGCCGAAGTGCGCAAGCGCTGGCCCGACGTGCTGGAGGTCCGCATCACCGAACACAAGCCGTTCGCGCGCTGGGGCGAGGACAAACTGCTGTCCGAGCACGGCCGCCTGTTCCCGATGCCGAAGGAACTGTCCGGCCTGGACCTGCCGCAGCTCGGTGGGCCCGAATCCCAGGTGCAGGAAGTGACCGCGCTCTACAACGAGTCGCGCCAGCTGTTCGCGCCGATGGGCCTGGACGTCACCACGCTGATGATGGACGCACGCGGCAGCTGGTCGCTGCTGCTGGGCAACGGCACGCAGGTTGTGGTGGGCCGCACCGACGCGCGTCCGCGCCTGGGCCGGTTCGCGCGGATGCTGCCGCAGCTGCTGGCCGCGCAGGCGCAACCGCTGGTGCGCGCGGACCTGCGCTACACCAACGGCTTCGCGCTCAGCTGGGGCGAGGCGCCCAAGGCGCCGCCGCCGGCCCCCACACCGACTCCATTGCCTGCGCCGATCGCGGCCGCAGGTCGTCTTCTGCAGGGCATTACATGAATCGCAAGGGTGACAAATCGCTGATCGTCGGGCTGGACATCGGCACGTCCAAGGTGACGGCGCTGGTCGGCGAATACGCCCCCGGCAATCCGATCGAAGTGATCGGCATCGGCTCGCACGAGTCGCGCGGTCTCAAGCGCGGCGTCGTGGTGGACATCGAATCCACGGTGCAGTCGATCCAGCGTGCGATCGAGGAGGCCGAGCTGATGGCCGGCTGCGAGATCCGCTCGGTCTACGCCTCGATCTCCGGCAACCACGTGCAGTGCCGCAACTCGCCCGGCATCGTGCCGATCCGCGACGGTGAGGTCACGTGGGGCGACCTGGACCGCGTGCTGGAAGCGGCGAAGGCCGTCGCCATCCCGGCCGACCAGAAGATCCTCCACGCCATCCCGCGCGAGTACAAGCTGGACAACTCGCAGGAAGGCATCCGCAATCCGGTCGGCATGACCGGCGTGCGCCTGGAAGTGGACGCTCACCTGGTGTTCTGCGCGCAGTCTGCGGCCGCCAACATCAGCAAGTGCGTGCAGCGCTGCGGCCTGCAGATCGACGACCTGATCTTCTCCTCGCTGGCCTCCAGCGTCGCCGTGCTGACCAGCGACGAGCGCGAGCTCGGCGTGGTGCTGGTCGACATGGGCGCGGGCACCACCGACCTGGCGGTGTTCGTGCAGGGCGCGATCTGCCACACCGCTTCGCTGCCGATCGCCGGCGACCAGGTGACCAACGACATCGCGCACATGCTGCGTACGCCCACGCCCGAAGCCGAGCAGATCAAGGTGCGCTATGCCTGCGCGCTGGCCCAGCTGGCGACGGCCGAGGAAAGCATCCAGGTGCCCAGCGTGGGCGACCGTCCGCCGCGCCGCCTGCCGCGCCACGCGCTGGCGCAGGCCGTGCAGCAGCGCTACGAGGAGATCTTCGAGATGGTGCAGGCCGAACTGCGCCGCTCCGGCTTCGAGGAGCGCGTGCGCGCCGGCATGGTGCTGACCGGCGGCGCCGCGAAGATGGAAGGCGTGGTCGAACTGGCCGAAGAGATGCTGCAGATGCCCGTGCGCGTAGGCATCCCGCAGCACGTCACCGGCCTGGGCGAAGTGGTCGGCAACCCGGTGCACGCCACCGGCGTCGGCCTGCTGCTGATGGGCAGCCAGATCGAACACCCCCGGCGTCCGTCGCTGCCCACGGGCAAGGCGGGCAGCTGGTTCAAGAAACTGCAGAACTGGTATCGCGGCGAGTTCTGAGTGAGGCGACACCTACCGCGAAGTTGAAGGCATCACGAGTTCGTTCCACCAGCACCACATAACTAAATAAACGAGGACAAGGACATGGCACATTTCGAACTGGTTGAAAAGATGGCCCCGAATGCGGTGATCAAGGTCGTGGGCGTGGGCGGCGGCGGCGGCAACGCCGTGGCGCACATGGTCAACGGCAGCGTCGATGGCGTGGAATTCATCACTGCCAACACCGACTCGCAGGCGATCAAGAACTGCGGCGCCAAGCTGCAGCTGCAGCTCGGCAGCAACGTCACCAAGGGCCTGGGCGCGGGCGCGAATCCGGAAGTCGGCCGCCAGGCGGCGCTGGAAGACCGCGAGCGCATCATCGACGCACTGGACGGCGCCGACATGGTGTTCATCACCGCGGGCATGGGCGGCGGCACCGGCACCGGCGCGGCGCCGGTCGTGGCGCAGCTGGCCAAGGAGATGGGCATCCTGACCGTCGCCGTGGTCACCAAGCCGTTCCCGTTCGAAGGTCGCCGCCGCATGCAGGTCGCGCTGAAGGGCATCGAGGAACTGAGCCACCACTGCGATTCGCTGATCACCATTCCCAACGAGAAGCTGATCACCGTGCTGGGCCGCAACGCGACGATGATCCAGGCGTTCCGTGCCGCCAACGACGTGCTGCTCGGCGCCGTGCAGGGCATCGCCGACCTGATCGTGCGTCCGGGCCTGATCAACGTCGACTTCGCCGACGTGCGCACCGTGATGAGCGAGATGGGTCTGGCGATGATGGGCACCGGCTCCGCCCGCGGCGACGACCGTGCGCAGGCCGCCGCCGAGGCCGCCATCCAGAACCCGCTGCTGGATGACGTCAACCTCAACGGTGCCAACGGCATCCTGGTCAACATCACCGCCGGTCCGGACTTCACGATGGCCGAGTTCGACGAAGTGGGCCGCACCATCGAAGGCTTCGCCTCGGAAGACGCGACCGTCGTGGTCGGCACCGTGCTGGACCCGGACATGCAGGACGAAGTGCGCGTGACCGTGGTGGCCACCGGCCTGAACCGCAACGCCGCCCGCCAGCCGGTCGGCCGCGGCGGCGACCTGCGCGAGCCGATGCGCGCGCCGATCAAGCTGGTCCGCGACGCCACCACCGGCATGCCGATCGACGACGGCTTCTCGATGGACCCGATCGGTGCCGCCACCAGCGGCCTGGGCCTGCGCCGGGGTTCGGCTTCGCCCGCGCCGTCGGCCCCGGCCTCCGCGCCGGTGGCGGCGGAACTGCCCTCGGACTACCTGGACATCCCGGCGTTCCTGCGCCGCCAGGCGGACTGATCCACCCGCGTGCCCTCCCCACGAGGGGAGGGAGCAAGACCGAACGACACCGCCATGTCTCTTTGCTGCCGGGCCTTCGCCGGCCCGGCAGCCCTTTCCGGCGGCCTTAACAGGTCGTTGTTGCAGGCGTGGGACAGACCGGTTCTTTCGTTAAGATTCAGCGAATTGCGTGATATTCTCGCTGCCCGCTCAGGTTCCCCCCACCTGCGATTCCTGCCGATGGCCCAGCAACGCACCCTCAAGAACGTGATCCGCGCGACGGGCGTGGGGCTGCACAGTGGCGAAAAGGTCTACATGACGCTGCGTCCGGCGCCGGTCGATACCGGCATCGTGTTCCGGCGCATCGACCTGGATCCCGTGGTCGAGATCCCCGCGAGCGCCGCGCTGGTCACCGAGACGACGCTGTGCACCGGCCTGACCTGCGAAGGCGCCAAGGTGCAGACGGTCGAGCACCTGATGTCGGCGATGGCCGGCCTGGGCGTCGACAATGCCTACGTGGAACTGTCCTCGGCCGAGCTGCCGATCATGGACGGCTCCGCCGGCCCGTTCGTGTTCCTCATCCAGTCCGCCGGCGTTGCCGAGCAGGACGCACCCAAGCGCTTCATCCGCATAACCCGCCCGGTGGAAGTGACCGAAGGCGACAAGGTGGCGCGCTTCGAGCCGTACGACGGTTTCAAGCTGGGTTTCACGGTGAAGTTCGACCACCCGATGATCCCGGCTTCGCAGTCGCGTGCCGAGGTGGACTTCTCCACCGGCGCCTACATCAAGGAAGTCGCGCGCGCGCGCACGTTCGGCTTCATGCGCGACCTGGAATACATGCGCGAGCGCAACCTGGGCCTGGGCGGTTCGATGGACAACGCCATCGTACTGGACGAGTTCCGCGTGCTGAACGAGGACGGCCTGCGCTACACGGACGAGTTCGTCCGCCACAAGATCCTGGACGCCATCGGCGACCTCTACCTCGCCGGCCGCCCGATCCTGGGTGCCTACGAGGGCTTCAAGTCGGGCCATGCGCTGAACAACAAGCTGGTCCGGGCCCTGCTGGCCGAAACCTCGGCCTGGGAAGAGGTGACCTTCGAGGACCGCGCCACGCCGTCCCCGGTCACCTATGCGACGCCTGCCCTGGCGGTCTGAGACGCGCGTCCCCTCCGGACGGTGACCCTGCTGTCGCCCGGTTCCCCACCCCCGTCACGCGGTGGTGCGGAAATGGTTACGCCTTGGCGAAACTGTGAACTGCGTCGAATTTCAGGCCCGAAAATAACCTTTTTCTAACGTTTGGCTAACGTCCCGACCAACGGTGGCCGGTACCATGCCCCGTCCTTCGTGATGGCCGGGTCAATTTTTCCGGCGCCCGCGATGACCGCCCTGCGGGGTGGGGGTACCGGCGGAGTCCGGGGCCGACAGGAGGTCGAGGGCCGCTTGCAGCCCTCTGCGGGAGGCCTCCGATACGGGTACGACCGCTGCCTGCGCGGGCTTCACGACCGGCGCGGGGCGCGTCTTGGCGGTGACTTCGGTGACCGCCAGTCCGATGGATTGGGCCACGTTGATCAATTCGGGTGCCGCCAGGCGTAGCCGGGCGTTCCACACCGGGGAGTCGACGATAAAAACGAGCCGCTTGCCCGCCACGTTCGCCAATCGGCAATGCGGCGCCAGGGCAGGGGGAAGGCAGGGGCGAAGCTGCTGTTCCAAGGCGTCCAGCCACATGGCGCGACGCACCGGGTCGGTGGCGGCATCCGTCAGGGCAGCCTGCAGGGCAGGTTGTGCGATGCCGGTACGGCGCGGCTTGGACTTCGAATCAGACATCGGTATCTATGAGCTTTAAGACCATCGTAAACAATTCGCGTACCTGGTGGGCCCATGCGTCCGCCCATGGTGCCTACCGCATCCGCCTTGCCTTCCATGCGCGTCCGCTGGCCAGTGCCTCGGTGCTGGTCGCCGCCGGTCTGCTGATCGGCGTGGCCGGGCGCAGCGCCGCCGGCATGGCGCAGGTTTCGCTGCTGCAGGCCAAGGCCGAGCAGCGCGATGCCGAACTGGACCAGGTGCGCCGCGGTGCCCAGCAGGAAATCAACGCCATGGCCGCGCGCCTGGGCGAGCTGCAGGCGCAGGCCAACCGGCTGAACGCCCTGGGCGAACGCCTGACCCGCGTGGGCCAGCTGCAGGACGGCGAGTTCGACTTCAACGAGCCGGTGGGCGTGGGCGGCAACGACGTGTCCTACGACATGAAGCCCGCCGAACTGGTTGCCGGCGTGGACAAGCTGGAGCAGCAGTTCGCCGCCTCGGGCCGCCAGCTGTCCGTGCTCGAGGCGCTGCTGTTCAATCGCGAACTGGACCGGAACGCCACGCCGGGCCGCCTGCCGATCGCCAACAGCTACATCACCTCCGGCTTCGGCGGCCGCGCCGATCCCTTCGGTGGCGGTGGCCAGTACCACAAGGGCATCGACTTCAAGGCCAGCGTCGGCGATCCCGTGCTGGCGGTGGCCGACGGTGTGGTCAGCTTCGCCGGCGTGAAGGGCGGCTACGGCAACGTCGTGGATGTCGACCACGGCAATGGCTATGTCACCCGCTATGCGCACAACTCGCGCCTGACCGTGCGCGCGGGCGATCTGGTCCGCGTGGGCCAGGAAGTGGCCAAGGCCGGCTCGACGGGCCGCTCCACCGGTGCGCACGTGCACTTCGAAGTGTGGGAGAACGGGCGCGTGGTCAATCCGCGCAAGTTCCTGGGCGAAGGTCCCACGCCGGTGGGCCAGTCCGTCAAGCGCGGCTGACCGCGATCTGACGCGGCGCGGAGCCTGCTCCGCTGCCCTCCGGCCCTGGACTGGCCGTGTCTGCCATGTGGCGTCGAGCAGGCTCGACGCCAGTGCCGGCGTTCGGGAACCATCCCAGGCGCAGTCGGTCTGACGGTCCGCCTTGATTCCCCGGGCGGCGCCCCAAGCTACAATACGGTGTTGCCAGACAGGGCGCCTTGCGCCCTGTTTCGTTTTCGGCCCGCGACACCGCGGGGCCGCGGCGTTCCTTTCCCATCCGGTTCCCTACATGATCAACAAACTGCTTACCCGTGTCTTCGGCAGTCGCAACGAGCGCCTGCTCAAGCAGCTGCAACGCATCGTCGACAAGATCAACGCGCTGGAGCCGGAGCTGCAGAAGCTGTCCGACGAGGAGCTGAAGGCGAAGACGCCGGAGTTCCAGCAGCGCATCGCCGGCGGGGAAGCCCTCGACAAGATCCTGCCCGAAGCCTTCGCGGTCTGCCGCGAGGCCAGCCGCCGCGTGCTGGGCATGCGCCACTACGACGTGCAGCTGATCGGCGGCATGGTGCTGCACCTGGGCAAGATCGCCGAAATGCGCACCGGCGAAGGCAAGACGCTGGTGGCCACGCTGCCCACCTACCTCAACGCGCTGGAAGGCAAGGGCGTGCACGTCGTCACCGTGAACGATTACCTGGCCCGCCGCGACTCGGCCTGGATGGGCCGCCTGTACAACTGGCTGGGCCTGAGCGTGGGCGTCGTCTACCCGGGCATGCCGCACGGCGACAAGCACGCCGCGTATGCCGCCGACATCACCTACGGCACCAACAACGAGTTCGGCTTCGACTACCTGCGCGACAACATGGCGATGTCTAAGGCCGACCGCTTCCAGCGCGGCCTCCACTACGCCATCGTCGACGAAGTCGACTCCATCCTGATCGACGAGGCGCGCACCCCGCTGATCATCTCCGGCCCGGCCGACGAATCGCCGGAGCTGTACATCCGCGTCAACCGCATCGTGCCCCAGCTGGTCAAGCAGGAGAACGAGGAAGCCGAAGGCGACTACTGGGTCGACGAGAAGGGCAAGCAGGTGCACCTGTCCGAAGCGGGCATGGAGCACGCCGAGGAGCTGCTGCTGCAGGCCGGCATCATCAGCGAGGAAGAACCGCTGTACGGCGCCAACAACCTGTCCGTCGTGCACCACCTCAATGCCGCGCTGCGCGCGCATGCCATCTACCAGCGCGATGTGGACTACATCGTGCGCGATGGCGAAGTGGTCATCGTCGACGAGTTTACCGGCCGCACGCTGCCGGGCCGCCGCTGGTCCGACGGCCTGCACCAGGCGGTCGAGGCGAAGGAAGGCGTGCCGGTCCAGCGCGAGAACCAGACGCTGGCCAGCGTGACGTTCCAGAACCTGTTCCGCATGTACAGGAAGCTGTCCGGCATGACCGGCACGGCCGACACCGAAGCGTTCGAGTTCCAGAGCATCTACGGCCTGGAAGTCATCGTCATCCCGACCAACCGTCCGACCGTGCGCAAGGATTCGCCGGACCAGGTGTTCCTCAACCGCCAGGGCAAGTTCAAGGCGGTGCTGGCCGATATCCAGGACTGCTACCAGCGCGGCCAGCCGGTGCTGGTGGGCACCACCTCGATCGAGACGTCGGAAATGCTGTCCGACTTCCTCGGCAAGGCGGGCGTGCCGCACGAAGTGCTGAACGCCAAGCAGCACGAGCGCGAGGCGCACATCGTGGCGCAGGCCGGCCGTCCGGGCGCGATCACCATCGCCACCAACATGGCCGGCCGCGGTACCGACATCGTGCTGGGCGGCTCGCTGGAAGCCGAATACGAAGCACTGGGCGAAGACGCCGATGAGGCCGCCCGCGCCGCGGTGAAAGCCGAATGGCAGAAGCGCCACGAAGCCGTGAAGGCGGCCGGCGGCCTGCACATCGTCGGCACCGAACGCCACGAATCCCGCCGCATCGACAACCAGCTGCGCGGCCGTTCGGGCCGCCAGGGCGATCCGGGTTCGTCCCGCTTCTACCTGTCGCTGGAAGACAACCTGATGCGCATCTTCGCCTCGGACTGGGTCCAGAAGGCGATGAAGCTGATCGGCATGAAGGAAGACGACGTCATCGAGGACCGGCTGGTCAGCCGGCAGATCGAGAAGGCGCAGCGCAAGGTGGAAGCGCACAACTTCGACATCCGCAAGAACCTGCTGGACTTCGACGACGTCAACAACGACCAGCGCAAGGTGATCTACGCCCAGCGCGACGAGCTGCTCGAAGCCGAATCGGTGAAGGAGAACATCGACGGCATCCGCGGCGACGTGGTCGCCGAGACCGTCGCCCGCTTCGTGCCGGCGAACTCGGTGGACGAGCAGTGGGACCTGCAGGGCCTGGAGCGCGAGCTGGCCGAGGAGATGGGCCTGGACCTGCCCGTCAGCCGCTGGCGCGAGGAAGCCGAGGAACTGGATGCCGAGACCATCGAGCGCCGCGTGCAGGAAGCCATGGACAAGCATTTCGCCGACAAGGAAGCGGTGATCGGCGAGGAGACCATGCGCGCGCTGGAAAAGCACATCATGCTGACGGTGCTCGACAAGAACTGGAAGGAGCACCTGGCGCGCATGGATTACCTGCGCCAGGGCATCCACCTGCGTGGCTACGCGCAGAAGCAGCCCAAGCAGGAGTACAAGAAGGAGGCCTTCGAACTGTTCTCCAGCATGCTGGAGCGGGTGAAGAGCGAAGTGGTGACCCTGCTGTCGCGCGTCCGCATCCGCAGCGAGGAAGAAGTCGCCGCGCTGGAGGCGCAGGAGCGTGCCATGGCCGAGGCGCAGGCGCGGCAGATGCAGTTCCAGCATCAGGATGCCGGCGGCTACGGCGCCGACGAAGAAGCCGAGGAAGCGCAGCGGCTGGCGGCGGCCCAGGGCGGCTACGTGCAGTCCGGCCCCATGCCGGCGCACCGCGATGCGCCCAAGGTCGGCCGCAACGATCCCTGCCCGTGCGGCAGCGGCAAGAAGTACAAGCACTGCCACGGCCAGCTGGCCTGAGGCCTGGCCGCATCGTCCGAGGGAGAAGCCGCGCACTGCGCGGCTTTTTCTTTGGGGAGGCGAGGGTGAGGGCTATTTGCGTCTACCCGCGGGTTCCCGGCAAGCTTCCGCTATGCAGACTCCGTTGCGATCGATCCATGTCATGGCTGCCGTCATCACCGATGCGCGTGGCCGCATCCTGCTGGCCCGCCGTACCGAAGGCCGTGACCTGGCCGGGCGCTGGGAGTTTCCCGGCGGCAAGCAGGAGCCGGGGGAACAGCCCGGGGACGCGCTGGGGCGGGAATTGCGCGAGGAGCTGGGCATCGAGGCGCGCGTGGGCGCGCACCTCATCAGCGTCCCGCAGCAGTACCCCGACAAGCGGCTGTGCCTGGAGGTGCGGCAGCTGACGGGCTGGAGCGGTACGCCGCGGGGGCACGAAGGACAGGCGCTGGCGTGGGTGCCGGCGGACAAGCTGACGCGCTACGACATGCCGCCCGCGGATCGGCCGGTGGTGGCGGCGCTGCTGCAGCCGGACCGTTACCTGGTCACGCCGGAACCGGAGGATACGGAGCAATGGCTTGCAGCGTTCGAGCAGGTCCTCTCGGAGGGAGTCCGCCGCGTGCAGGTGCGCGCGCGCGGGCTGTCGGGCGACGCCTGGCGCGCGTTGGCGACCCAGGCGGTCGCGCGGTGCCGGCAGGCGGGCGTCGAGGTGCTGCTCAATGGCGACATCGACCTGGCGCGCGAACTGCAGGTGGGCGTCCACCTGCGTGCGAACCAGTTGGCCGGTCTGGTGGCGCGACCGCTTGAACAGGGCGCGCCCGTGGCGGCGTCCTGCCACACGCCCGAGGACCTGCGGCAGGCGGAGGCGCTGGGCTGCGATTTCACGGTGGTGGGCAGCGTGCATCCCACGCTCAGCCATCCCGGCGGTGAGGCGCTCGGATGGCACGGCTTCGCCCGCCTGCGCGAAGGGGCCTCACTGCCGATCTATGCCATCGGCGGCATGGCGGCCGCCGACATCGCCGATGCGCGCCGGCATGGCGCGCAGGGCATCGCCGCCATCCGGGGGTTGTGGCCGGCGATGTAACGCATCGCGGACGCTCCGCGTTCGACGCGCATCGCGCGCACGGTTCCTACAATGCGGCGGTGCTCTGTAGGAGCGCCCTCGGGCGCGATGCTTTCCCGTCGGTGCTCGAAGAGCATCGCGGGCATGGCCCGCTCCTACAGGGTGGTGCGGCGCGCTTTGTAGGAGCGCCCTCGGGCGCGATGCTTTTTTATCCTCGGTGAAAGAGCGTCGCAGGCATGACCCGCTCCCAAATCTGACGGTTCAGCGCGGCAGTCCCTGATGTTCGTGCCGCACGCCAGCCAAGAAGCTGGCGTTCATGCCGCCTCTTGTCTTCCCGCACGCCGGTCATGGAGCGCTCCGGCGCCATCGTGTCCATATGCCAGGCCATGCGTACCTAGTGACCGCGACCACCCTGGCGCGCCAATCCTTCTTCAGCGAATTCGCCCCGGCCTGCGCGGCCGCGCGCCGCCATCTCGACCCCCATGTCTGCCGCGATTCGCGACTGCTGGCGTGGGTGTTGATGCCGAACCACGGGCATTGGTTGGTCCAGATTGGCGACGGCGATCATCTTGCCTCGATCATGAATCGGATTAAGTCCGCTACAGCGCGTGCCTACAACGAAGAATCGGGGCGTACCGGCGCGCTCTGGGCACGGGCTTATCACGAGCGCTTGTTACGCGTTGACGATGACGTGAGGGGAGCCGCGCGTTATCTGGTCGCCAATCCCGTCAGGGCAGGGCTGGTGAAACGCGTGGGCGACTACCCGTTCTGGAATGCGGTGTGGATTGGGGATCGGAGCGAAGGCGCTGTAGGAGCGCCCTAGGGCGCGATGCTCTTCGGTGCGTGTTGGCAAAAAGCATCGCGGGCATGGCCCGCTCCTACAGTGTGGTGTGGTGGGGTCTGTAGGAGCGCCCTGGGGTGCGATGCTTTTCGGTGCGCGTGGACAAGAAGCATCACGGGCATGGCCCGCTCCTACAAGGTGTAGCGAGGGGTTTATAGGAGCGCCCTTGGGCGCGATGCTTTCCCATCCGTGCTCGAAAGAGCATCGCGGGCATGGCCCGCTCCTACGGCGTGCTGGAGGCCAGGGCCACGTAGCGGGCGTGCAGTTGATCGGCCGCGCGTTGCAGATGGGCCAGGTCGCCGTCGTTGACGACGATGTCGTCGGCCAGCGCCAGCCGCTCCGCGCGCGAGGCCTGCGCGGCCATCATCTGGTCGGCCAGGGTGGCGTCGATGCCGTCGCGCTGCATCAGCCGCGCCTTCTGCACGGCAGCGGGAGTGTCCACCACCAGGATGCGGTGCAGCCACGGATAGGCTGCGCGGCCGCCGCCCTCGGTGAGCAGCGGGACCGTGGCGATGGCATAGGGCCCCGGCGCGGCCCGGCAGATCGCCTCCAGCCGTGCGCGGATGGCCGGGTGCAGGATGGCCTCCAGTGCGCGCCGCTGGTCCGGGTCGCCGAATACGCGCACCCGCAGCGCCGCGCGGTCGAGCTGTCCGTCGGCCTGCAGCACGTCGCCCCCGAACCGTTCCACCACCGCGGCCAGTGCCGGTTCGCCCGGGGCGGCCACCTCGCGCGCGAGCAGGTCGGCATCCGCCACCACGACGCCCTGCTTGGCGAACGCCTTTTCCAGCGCGCTCTTGCCCGAGGCGATGCCGCCGGTCAGTCCGATGAAGTAGTCGCTCATGCGCCGATCATGCCGGGCCGGGGAGCCTGGGGTCTATTTCAGCCCGGCGAAACGCAGGTAGGCATCGATGATCTGCGGGCCCCAGAAGAACACGATCCAGCCGGCGATGGCCAGATAGGGGCCGAACGGAATCGGCGTGGCGCGGTCGCGGCCCTGCGTGGCCAGCCACACCGAACCGATAACCGCGCCGACCACTGAGGACAACAGCAGCGTCGGCAGCACGCCGTTGAGTCCCACCCAGGCGCCGATGGCCGCCAGCAGCTTGAAATCGCCCCGCCCCATGCCTTCCTTGCCGGTAATCTGCTTGAACAGCCACCACACCAGCCACAGCGAGACATAGCCGGCGATCGCGCCCAGCAGCGCCGGCTTGGCCGGCATGTACAGGTTGTCCAGACTGCCGATCAGGCCCAGCCACATCAGCGGCAGCGTCAGCTGGTCGGGCAGCAGGCGCGTGCGCAGGTCGATGCCGCTCAGTGCCACCAGGTAGCAGCTGAAGAGGGCCGCACCGAACCCCTGCCAGCCGAAGCCGAAGCGCCAGACCGAGGCCATCGCCAGCAGCGCGGTCAGCAGCTCAACCAGCGGATACTGCGGCGAGATGGGGGCCTTGCAGTGGCGGCACTTGCCGCGCAGCACCAGCCAGCTGAACAGCGGGATGTTCTCGTACCACGACAGCGGCGTCTTGCAGTGGGGGCAGTGCGAGCGCTCCACCACGATGCCGGGCGGCGGGGGATCGTAGATCTCCGGCTCCTCCAGCACCTCGCGCGCGTCGCGCTTCCACTCCCACTCCAGCCGTCGCGGCAGCCGCAGGATGACCACGTTGAGGAAGCTGCCCACCAGCAGGCCCAAGCCTGCCACCACCGGGTACCCCAATTCGGGGTGCTGATCCAGGAATGCCATCGAACGATTTTAAATCGCGGCGGCGAGTTTGAAGATGGGCAGGTACATGCCGACCACCATCGCACCGACCACGCCGCCGATGAAGATCATGATCATCGGTTCGATGAGACTGGACAGCGCATCCACCGCGTTGTTGACCTCTTCTTCGTAGTACTCGGCTACCTTGAACAACATGGCGTCCAGCGCGCCGGCCTCTTCGCCGATAGCGGTCATCTGGATGACCATGTGCGGGAACAGATTGACCTGCTTCATCGACATGTTCAGCGGATAGCCCACTGCCACGTCGTCACGCACACGGTATACGGCCTTCTCGTAGACGGTGTTGCCGGTGGCACCGGCCACCGTGTCCAGCGCCTCCACCAGCGGCACGCCGGCCTTGAAGGTCACCGCCAGTGTCCGGGAAAAACGGGCAATGGAGGAGTTGTGCATGATCTGGCCGACCACCGGGATCTTCAGCACCGCCCGGTCCAGAAAGTGCTGGAGGGCGACTGACCGCTTCTTGAAGAATAGGAAGCCAAAAACGACCGCAAACAAGGTGCCGAATACCGCCCACCAGTACGACACCATGAATCGGGACGCCGCCACGATCAGTTTGGTGAATGCAGGCAGATCGGCGCCAAACTGCTTGAACACCCCTTCGAACTGCGGCACCACGAAGATCAGCAGGATGGCACTGACCAAGATGGCGACGGCGATCACGACGGCGGGGTAAAACAGCGCCTTCTTGATCTTGCCCTTGAGGGTCTCGATGTTTTCCTTGTAGCTGGCGATGGTGTCCAGCACGGTTTCCAGCACGCCCGCGCTCTCGCCGGCGCGGACCAGATTGCGGTACAGCTCGTCAAACTGGACTGGATGTTTGCCAATGGCCTCCGACAGCGACGAGCCACTCTCGATGTCGTAGCGGATCTCCTCCACCAACTTCTTCATCCGGACGTTCTTCTGTCCGCCCTCGATGATCTCCAGGGACGTCACGATCGGCACGCCGGACTTCATCATCGTCGCCAGCTGGCGACTGAAGAAGGCGATTTCCTTCGGTGTGATGGTTTTGCCCGCCGAGCCGAACAGCGGCTTCGGCTTTACCTTGACCACAGTGGGCGTGATGCCCTGCTTGCGCAGTTCCGCGCGCAGGAAGTTGGCGTTCTTGGACGACTGCTCGCCCTTCATCTTGACGCCGCGCTTGTCGGTGCCTTCCCAGACGAACAGGTTCAGCGGGTTCTCGCGGACGGGCGCGGGCGCTTTCTTGACGGCGGAACGAGTGACGGCCATTCGGTTTTCCCCTGTCCGGCTTTCCCCACCCGGACTGTCTCCACCCATGGTAGCCGGTTATGGCGTGGAGGGAAGCACCCCGCCTGTGACGGGGGCCGGGTTTCGGTGATATGCACAAGGCGGAGGCGCGCCGGCCGCACCACCCTGGACGGATCGAGGCGCCCGATACCGCTCATGGCGTGGGCGCCCCAATGGCGGCGCGACCGTCCGGAGGACGCCGGCCTCAGTCCTTGGTGACGCGGTTGATCTCGGCCAGGCTGGTGACGCCGTTGCGGACCTTCATCAGTGCGGACTGGCGCAGGTCGCGGATGCCGGCCTTCTGGGCGACGGCGGCGATCTGCATGGCGTTGCCACCTTCCAGCACGATGGCCTGGATCTCATCCGACATCGGCATGACCTGGTAGATGCCGGTCCGGCCCTTGTAGCCCTCGGTGCACTCGTCGCAGCCGACCGCGTCGTACAGGGTGAAGCCGGCGTCGATCTCGGCCTCGGTGAAGCCTTCGGCCAGCAGGGCGGGCTTGGGCAGTTCGACCGGTTTCTTGCACTTGGGGCACAGCCGCCGCGCCAGGCGCTGGGCGATCACCAGGGTCACCGAGCTGGTGATGTTGTACGGGGCGATGCCCATGTTCATCAGACGCGCGATGGTCTGCGGGGCGTCGTTGGTGTGCAGGGTGGACAGCACCATGTGGCCGGTCTGGGCGGCCTTGATGGCGATCTCGGCGGTTTCCAGGTCGCGGATTTCGCCGACCATGATGATGTCCGGGTCCTGGCGCAGGAAGCTGCGCAGGGCCGCGGCGAAGGTCATGCCGCGCTTGGTGTTCTGCTGCACCTGGTTCACGCCGGGCAGGCGGATTTCCACCGGGTCCTCGACAGTGGAGATGTTGCGGACCTCGTCGTTCAGGATGCCCAGCGCCGTGTACAGCGACACGGTCTTGCCCGAGCCGGTGGGGCCGGTGACCAGCACCATGCCGTAGGGCTTCTGGATGGCCTCTTCGAACAGCTTCTGCTGGTCCGGCTCGTAACCCAGCTTGTCGATGCCCAGCTTGGCGGCGCTGCCGTCCAGGATGCGCAGCACGATCTTCTCGCCGAACAGCGTGGGCAGGGTGCTGACACGGAAGTCGATCTGCTTGGTCTTGGACAGGTTCAGCTTGATGCGGCCGTCCTGCGGCACGCGCTTCTCGGCGATGTCCAGCTGCGACATCACCTTCAGGCGCGCGGCGATGCGCGAGCTCAGCTTCACCGGCGCCTTGGCCACCTGCTTGAGGATGCCGTCGATGCGCAGGCGTACGCGGTAGTCGGTCTCGTAGGGTTCGAAGTGGATGTCCGACGCGCCGCGCTTGATGGCGTCCACCAGCACCTTGTTGACGAACTTGACCACCGGGGTGTCGTCGCCCTTGGCGTCGACGGCGCTGTCGCTGCCGGCACCCATGTCGTCGTCGGTGCCCACCTCCAGGTTGTCCAGGCCCTCGTCGTCGTCGCCGCCGAAGCTGCCAGACAGGTTGCTGGCGGCGTTGAGCCACTGGTCCAGGGTGCGACGCAGCTGGTCCTCGTCGACCAGCACGGGTTCCACCACCAGGTTGGTGTGGAACTGGATCTCCGTCAGGGCCGCGGTCTGGGTGGGATTGCTGGTGCCGACGAACAGCTTGCCGCCGCGCTTGAACAGCGGCAGCACCTGGTGCTTCTGGATCAGCTCCTCGCTGACCAGCTTGACGGCGTGATGGGCGGGGTCGAACGCGGTGACATCGATCAGTGGCATGCCGAATTCGATGGCGTTGGCGGCGGCCAGGTGGGCCGGGGCCACCAGCCGCTTCTCCGCCACCCACTGCGCCAATGGCACCTTGGCCTCGGAGGCGTTGGCCATCGCGCTGCGGGCGGTGGCTTCGTCCATCGCGCCGTCCTGGACCAGGCGGCGGGCTATTCCGGTGATGCCGACGAGATTGGGGGTGGGGGAGGTGACGGCGTTCATGGGAGTGTCCGTGCAACGGGGGTACGGCCCACAGTGCAGCAAGATCCGGGCCATGAGTGACTTTACTTCAAGGTCGAGGACCGGAGCGAGGGGTGGGTCGGTTCCAGAGCGTGCGTAGGTCACAAGCTGACGCAGCGCGGCACGCTACATGCGAGCTTGGGCAGCCCCGCGCGGCGGATGCAGTAAGCTGAGTAGGGGCAACAGCGCGGGGTGTCGATGAAGGTCAGTGTGGTTCTGCCGGCGAAGAACGAGGCGGGCGGCTTGCCGCGTACGCTCGAGGGGGTGCGATCGGTCATGCCCGGGGTCGAGCTGATCGTGGTCGACGACGGCTCAAGCGACGACACGCCTGGGCTGGCCGCTGCTCTCGGTGCCCGCGTTATCCGCTCGCCGTACTCGATGGGTAACGGCGCAGCGATCAAGCGTGGCGCCCGTGCGGCGACGGGGGACGTGATCGTGTTCATGGACGCTGATGGCCAGCACGATGCGTCCTGCATCCCTCGTCTTCTGCAGAAGCTGGATGAGGGCTACGACATGGTCGTGGGCGCACGTGACTGGGGCGGACAGGCGGGCGTGAGCCGCGGCTTGGCCAACACCTTCTACAACTGGTTGGCCTCGCGGATGACCGGCTTTGCGGTGAAGGACCTTACCTCGGGTTTCCGTGCGGTACGGGCGGACAAGTTCAAGGAGTTCCTGCATTTGCTACCCAACGGATTCTCCTACCCCACGACGAGCACGATGGCGTTCTTCCGCAGTGCCTATCCCGTGGCCTATATCCCCATTCCGGTGGCGAAGCGCATTGGTCGCAGCCACATCCGGCCCCTTCGGGACGGGGTGCGATTCCTGTTGATTATCTTCAAGATCGCTACCTTGTACTCTCCGCTCAAGCTGTTTGCACCGGCATCCGTCTCATTCTTCTTGATTGGGCTGGGCTACTACGCTTGGACTTACGTAACGCAGGGTCGCTTCACCAACATGAGCGTGTTGCTGTTCAGTGCGGCAGTGATTATTTTTTTGATTGGACTGGTATCGGAGCAAATCACCAGTCTCACTTACAAGCGTGATGCCTGAGGTGCAAGTTCTCGTTTTCGTAGTCGGCACAAGGGCTCAGCTCATCAAGGTTGCGCCCGTAATACTGGAATGCGAGTCGCGCGCCTGCGAGGTTAAGCTGTTGATGACCGGTCAGCATAAGGAAACCATGGATGACCTGGTCGCCGAGTTCGGTATACGAGCATCTCCTGACTTCGCAATGTCATCGACCGAGCGCGATTCCATCTGGGGCCTGATGGCGTGGTTGCCAGGTGCGTTCCTGGGTGTTCGTAAGTTTCTGCGGCGCTGGAACAAACGTGGCTCCAATGTTTTTGTGCTCGTGCATGGCGACACGCTGTCCACGCTTGTTGGTGCGGCGGCTGCACGGTCCGTAGGTGCGCGCGTCGTCCATCTGGAAAGCGGCTTGACGTCTGGAAAGGTGCTGGATCCGTTTCCTGAAGAGATCTGCAGGCGGCTCGTTTTTCGCATGACGGACATGGCGATGTGTCCAAGCGAGTCGGCAATGCAGCACATGGCGCGATACCGGAAAGTTGAATGCATCGATACGCAAGGAAATACCATTCTCGACGCAGTGCGCTGCGCCTTGAAGGCTTTGCCCATTCCTGCGAAAGCTTCTTACGCAGTGGTCTCCCTCCATCGTTTCCAGAATCTTTACGATATAGGTCGACTGACGGCGCTCGTTGAGACGGTGGTGTCTGTTGCGGAGGTTATGGAGGTCCATTTCGTGCTCCATCCGGCGACACGTAAGCGGTTGTCGCAACTCTCCTTGATGCAGTGTCTCGATCAAGCGCCGAACGTCATCCTGCACCCTCGGATGGGGTACGTGGCGTTCCTGAGTCTCGCCGCAGCATCGGATTGTGTGTTGACCGATGGCGGGTCCAATCAGGAGGAGTTGGCTGCGCTAGGAGTGCCCACCATCATCATGCGGCCTCGCACGGAGCGTGCCGACGGCCTGGGTGCCAATGCCATCATGGAGGCGGACGTCCATGAGGGGGTGGCCGCGTTCGTGCGCGACGGCAAGCATCGGGCGCTTCGGAGGAATTGCATGCCGCTGCGTGCTGACGGGCCATCCAGGCGCATCGTGGACAGCGTGCTGGCGCACGCGTCATGAAGCGTGATCCGCAAGGCGCGGATTCAAGAAATCGAGCGCCGCGAAAGTGGTGGCGCTACGCGCTGACCGCCATATTCTGGCTTGGTTTAGCTAGTTGCATATGGGTGCTCGCGGAGAATTGGCAGGCTTCCGCAGATGCACTGCATCGGATTCCGGAAGCGCTCTGGCTGGTCTTGCTCGTATTGCTCGGATGCTTCTGGTATTCCTCGATCGCCGTCTGGCGGTCTGCCGTGCAAGCACATGGTATTCCCAGGCCTGGTTTTGCGGACGCAGCCTCGCATCTGGCCTTACTCTTGCTTGGCAAGTATCTGCCGGGCGGGGTTTGGGGGTTCTTGGCGCGGCACGCTTCGTTGCGGGCCCATGGTGCGCAGGCGCTGGTAGCAGGACTGTTTGAGCAGTACTTGGGTGTGGTCACGCTCTTCGTTTTGGCCGCCGTGCTTTACGTTGCTGTGGAGGTGCATGCCACGGCGATGCTATTCGTCCCGGTGATCCCGTTCGTGACGGGCTTCGGCTGGCGCATCCTCATTGGTACGGCTAACGCCATACATGCCCGACTCCTTGCCAAATTGGCTCTCCTGCGCGAGGCGCCAGTGCTTACGCCATCCGCTGCCTTCCATGCAGGGGCGCTGTCGGTCGTCATGCAATTGGCTCAGTTGGCATTTATTGCGGCTTTCGCGCACTGGGGTCTCCAGCTTCCTTGGCTGCCTTCCATCGCGATTGCGGCCGTGTACGGCATCGCGATTGTGGTGGGTATCCTGTCCATCCTGGTTCCCGGCGGCATCGGGGTGCGGGAGGCGACATTCCTGCTGTTGTGCGGAGGTCAGTTTAAAGGCGCCGATGCGATCGCTTTTCTTGCCGCACTCAGGCTGGTGTTCACGGTGTTTGATGGCGCGACGGGTGTCGTCGCTTATGCCGCCAGGTTGAGGGGCGCGCTGACGCGTTAGGGTCGATCTTGCGGGTGTGCGTTTGAGTCCACTTGATCCATCAGCCCGCGCAGGATCTCTCGTCCGGTTCGATCATCCGCTGGAATCTGACGATCCAGTCGAGTGGCGATGTCGCGGGCGCGATCGGCATTGCCGGCGTTGAGCTCCAGCTGGGCAAGAAACGCTCCAATCGGAGCGTCCTCGCGCGTGCCGGTATATGCGAGCCGGGCAGCGTCGAGTGCCTTGCTGGCCTCACCGCTTGCCGCGTAAAGCTGCGCTTCCTTGAACCGCAGGCGGCGAATGTTGAAATGGGTGTCCGGCACCGAGCTGCTGGACGTTACGCGATGAAGTGCGTCGGCCATGTCCAGGGGTGACAGGCCCGCGCAGGGTGTGCTGGAAACCCCATTGACCAGGGATTCCATGGCCAGCAGGAGATCCGCTTCGATCTCCGATGCGGTTCCACCAAAGGCAAGCGACTTGCTGGATGGCTGCGCCGGTTTGCCCGCCGAGCAGTCGATCAACAATTGCCAGACTCCGGCTAGCCTGCGTGTACTTTCCTGCGGGGATACGGCCAAGGCGTTCATTTGCTCCCTGGCGCCTTCCAGGTCGGGCGGGTTCCGCCGCATGAGTTCTTGTGCCACGTCGGAGCGCAACCACCGCGAGCCGGGATGATGCTCCAGGCCTTGTGCGAGTAGCGTCTGCTCGGACTGCCAGACCATCGCGCGGGCATACGTGGCCGCGGCGAGTACCAGTAACAAGGCAGCGATTGCCGCAGTGAACAAGCGGCGTGGGTGGTGCATGTGCGATGCGACCTGCTGGGCTCCCAATACGGCAACACTGGCGATGGCCCACAGCGCGCCCACGGAAGGCAGGTAGGCGCGATGTTCGAAGTACATCAGGAGTGGGAATACGCTCGATTCGAGCGCCTGTGCCAGCAGATAGATGCCCAAGCCGAGTCCGACGCCGGGGGCGCGTAGTCGCAGCCGCCATGCGGCTGCCAGCGCGATCAACCAGCCCAGCCAGGCCAGCAGCGTGGTCGCGGGAGACAGCCATCCGCGGGACACGATGTAATCGTCGTGGTACAGGCCCAGCCGGGGGCCGTACGGCAGCAGCAGGGCGCCGATGTAATCCCACAGCCCCCGCCCCTGCGTCATCAGCCGCTCGGCCAGCGTGAAGGGGCGGTTGGCGTACTCGGCCACGATGAGGGGCGACTGCGTCAGGGTGAGGGCCAAGGCAAGTCCAGCGGGTGCGACCAGTGCTGCGAAGATGAATGCCCGGGACAGTCGATGCCGCGACGCGCCCGCAACGGGCGCGAAGACCCAGAATTCGATCAGCGCGCACAAGGCAGGGGCCAGTACGCCGTTCTCTTTGGAAAAGGATGCCAGCAGCGTGCAGATTACGGCGGCGCCGAGCAGGGCGATGGCGCGCCCGCGTCGCCGCGCCTGCAGGCTCTGGCGCGCCATGACGTACAAGATGAGCGTAGCCAGCGTGAACAGTGCCGACAGCATGGCCATGCGCTGGATGACATAGAGCGTGGTGCTCACCTGGAGCGGGTGGAGCAGCCAGATGCCCGCAACGACGCACGGCATCCATCTACGAACGACGTCCTGTGCGCCCTGGACAGGGGCCTGCGCGCGCACGATGCGTGTCAGAAGCAGGTAGACCAGTACCCCGTTGATAAGGTGAATGAACAAATTGCCGAGCTTCAGGCCCCAGATTGCCGGCCCCAGCAATTGCACGTTAAGTACCAGGCTGGCCATCGATACCTGGCGGCCGAGCAAGCCGGCCCCGTTATCCACAATCACGCGCCAGGCGCTGATATTGCCTGCTAGCCACTCCTGCAAGGGGGTGAGGTTCTGATGATCGTCAAAAACAAGCGGCCCATTTAGGCCATGCGCGTAGACGCCAACGGTAGTCAGAGCAATCAACAGTAGCAGTAGGCTGGGTCTGGTCAAGGCGAGTTCCCGTAACAAAGAAGGCCTCGGGGTTAGCCGAGGCCTTCTTTGTGATCAGACTAGAGATTAGCGGCACTTCGAAGGACGATACTTCGTTTCGATCGTGCCGGTGTTGCAAGCCCAAGTCAGCTGCCCGGGGTTCGACGCGGTTGCAGTCGGGGTGAGGATCAGCGTGCCATTACCGCCCGTGGCGCCGGTGTTCTGAGTGGTCACGGTGATCGCGCCGGTGCCCGGAGTAATGGCGATGGTGCTTACATAGCTTGTCGCACCCGGGAACGCATAACCGGTGTTCGTCGCGGTGATGCCAGCGAGAGAGCCGACGGAGGAGACCGTCTCAGCCACGGCCAGCTTGGCCGGAGCGGCCATGGTCATGGCTTCCGAGACCTTGGCGCGGACGGTGTAATCCTGATAGGCCGGAATGGCGATGGCCAGCAGGATGCCCAGGATGGCGATGACGATCATCAGTTCGATCAGGGTGAAGCCCTGCATGTTCTTCTTCATAACAATTCCCCTTTCAGGATGTGGCTTGGATGGTAGGGACACACATGCCCCGTGTCCCTAGCGTGGACCGTGGGCGCCGCGTTGACGGCTGCACGTGGCCAGGTAGTGGAGCAGGATGTGTGCCAACTTTCAGTGCCCTCGACGGTTCCCCCAAACCTTCCCCGGAATGGAACCCAGACGCCGAAGTCGGGGGCGACTATCGCATCATTCGAAGACGTTGTGTATCGGGAAAGGCGGCCATTCCGGGGCGCGATCACAGATTCGGCAACACGTCCGCAGCCGCCGGTTCCGTCAAAGGGCTGACGCGGAAACGGCAATGTGACGTCAAGCGTCACATTGTGACGCGGAAGGGCGAATTGGCTTCGCGGAGCGAGGGCGGGGAGGGTTTTCAGAAGTTTCCTTCAAGGCCGCTGAAAACCAGCGGCGACGGATCTTCGACGCGGGCAGGCGTGCCCTTGCCTACTCCATCCCCAGCTTCTTCAGCTTGTAGCGCAACGCGCGAAAGGTGATGCCCAGCTGGGCCGCCGCCTTGGTCTTGTTCCAGCGGTTCTCTTCCAGGGCCTTCTGGATGGCTGCGCGCTCCAACTGCTCGATGTAGTCGGGCAGGGCGCCCGCGGCCGGGTCCACGTCGACAGCGCCGGGCGCGTCGCGCACCACTTCGCCGGGGCTGAAGTCGCCGCCGAACTTCCTGCCGGCCGGGGCCTGGGGCAGGTACAGATCGTCGATCTCGATGCTGTGGCCCTCGGACATGGCCAGCGCGCGTTCCAGGATGTTCTCCAGCTCGCGCACATTGCCCGGGAACGGATAGCGCCCCAGCGCCTCCATCGCTTCCGGCGACACCGACGGCGCCATCCGCCCGTGCTGGGCCGCCAGGCGATCCAGGATGGCGCTGGTCAGCTGCGCCAGATCGCCCGTGCGCTCGCGCAGCGGCGGCACGCGCAGCTCGATGACGTTGATGCGGTAGTACAGGTCATGGCGGAAACGGCCATCGGCCGCCAGCTCGCCCAGGTCCTTGTGCGTGGCCGAGAGGATGCGCACGTCCACCTGCACCTCGCCGGAGGCGCCGACCGGACGCACCGCCTTCTCCTGGATGGCGCGCAGCAGCTTCACCTGCATGGGCAGCGGCAACTCGGCCACCTCGTCCAGGAACAGCGTGCCACCGTTGGCCGCCTGGAACAGGCCCTGCTTGTCGGCATGCGCGCCTGTGAAGCTGCCCTTCTTGTGGCCGAAGAACTCGCTTTCCATCAGCTCGGCCGGAATGGCGCCGCAGTTGACCGGTACGAAGGGACCGGACGCGCGCGCGCCCTGTTCGTGGATGGTGCGGGCCACCAGCTCCTTGCCGGTGCCGGACTCGCCCATGATGTAGACCGGCGCCTGGCTGCGGGCCACCTTGGCAATGGTTTCGCGCAGCGCGTCCATCGCCGCCGAACTGCCCAGCAGACGGCTGGCCTGCTCCGGGGGCGGCGGGGGTGGCGGTGCGCGGTCGGCGTTGTTCAGTTCCAGCGCATGCTTCACCAGACCACGCAGTACGGCCAGGTCCACCGGCTTGCTGACGAAATCGAAGGCGCCGGCCTTCAGCGCCTCCACGGCCAGCTCGATGTTGCCGAAGGCGGTGATCATCGCCACCGGCGTATTCGGATAGTTGCGCGAGATCTCGCCGACCAGGTCGATGCCGTTGCCGTCGGGCAGGCGCATGTCGGTGAAGCAGAGATCGTAGGTGTTGCGGGCCAGCAGTTCGCGGGCTTCGCCCACGTTGGCGGCGGTGTCGATGCGCAGGCCCATGCGGCCCAGCGTCAGTGTCAGCAGTTCTCGGATGTCGCGTTCGTCGTCGACGATCAGGGCGCTACGGCTTTGATTCATGCATTCCCCCTCATGCCCCTGTGCCGGCAGTGTACCGAGTGAATGTGAAACATGGTAGGCGAGGCCCCGACAGGACGCCCGCGACCCGAGAGGTGCCCTTGTAGGAGCGGGCCATGCCCGCGATGCTTTTGATTGTTGGGGCCATCCGGGAAAGCATCGCGGGCATGGCCCGCTCCTACAGAAGGGGCTATGCCGGCAGCAGGGCGCTCGGTCCGGGCAGGGTGATACGGAAGCAGCTGCCGCCGCCGGGGACCGGCACGTACTCCAGCGTGGCCTGATTGGCGCGGCACAGCTCGCGGGCGATGTACAGGCCCAGTCCGGTGCCGTGTTCGGAGGTGGTGAAGAACGGCCGGAACAGCTGCGCGGCCACCGCCTCGGGAATGCCGGGGCCCCGGTCCATCACGTCGAGGGTGGGTCGCCCCTCGGCATTGAACACGCGCACGCGGATGCGCGCGGATTCGCCCGGCAGGCGGCCGTAGTTCAACGCGTTCTGCACCAGCACCGTCACGACCTGCTGCAGGTGTCGCGGATCCACCAGGGCCGGTACCGGTTTGGCGCCGATGATGGGTTCCAGCGTGTCGGTCTCGATGGACAGCGTCTGCTGGTATTCGTCGACGAAGCGGCGCGCGAAGGTGTTGAGGTCCACGTGCTCGGGCGTGGCGCGTTCGCGCCGGGCCAGCCCCAGCACGCTCTCGACGATGCCGTTGGTGCGCTGGCACTGCTGGTGGATGATCTGCAGCAGCCGGCGGTCGCCATCGGTGATCTGCTGGGATTCCTCCAGCAGCTGCACGGCATAGTTGATCGCCGCCAGCGGGTTGCGGATCTCGTGCGCCAGGCTGGCCGAAAACCGGCCCAGGGCGGCCAGGGTCAGCGACTCCGCGCGCCGCGACACCACGGTAGCGTCGTCCAGGAAGATCAGCGAGGTCTCGCTGTCGGCCAGCAGGCGGGCGAAGCGCGGCTGGACTTCGGGCTGCTCGGGCGACAGCTGCAGCGGGGTCTCGTCGGTCTGCCAGCCGTTGCGCCAGCGTTGCAGGCGGCGGGCCAGTTCGGGCGCCGCATGCAGCAGCGACGCGCCCTTGCCATCGGCGCCCTGGCCATCCGCGCCGTCGCCCAGCAGCAGGCTGGCGGCCTCGTTGGCCAGCTTGATGTGGTTGTCGGCATCCACCACCAGCACGCCGGTACGCATGCGGCGGATGATCAGTTCGTTGACCTCGAACAGGTTGGCGACTTCCTCCCCGCGCTTGTCCGCCAGCGCCTGGCTGGCCCGCGCCTTCAGGCCGGCCTGATGGGCCAGATAGGCCAGTGCCAGGTAGCTGACCGCGAACATGATGACTTCGGCCACCGAACGGCTGGCCCGGTCGTGGAAGGTGGTGAAGAAGTACTCGCCGAACAGCGCCACGATGGCCAGCAGCGCCACCGCGAGCGCCATCCGTGTGGAGGGCAGCAGCAGTGCGGCAGCCGAGACGTTGAACAGCAGCATCATCGCGATGCCGGCCGTGGCACCGGGCACGGCGTGTGTGGCGAGGGCGGCCGCGACCACGTCGATGCACACGCTGGCGAAGACGATCCAGGTGAGCCAGCGCCCGCTGCGGCCGAGGAAGAACAGCCCCAGGGCCAAGCTAAGGTAGCCGAGGGTGACCGCCGTACCCAGCTCGGGGTGCCGGGGCTGGCCCAGCACCTCGCCCAGCGGGCTGAACATCAGCGCCGCCAGGATGCCGGCTTCCAGCAGGCGGTACAGCGCGAAGAAATACAGTTCGCGGCGCGGCACCGATTCGATGCGGGACAGGAGCGACTGGGCCTGACGCAAACGCTTATTTCCCCGTAAGCGAGGCCGACAGTATAGGCATGTCACACTCTGTCCGGGCCAGCCAGGCCTTTTACACCAAAGACTTAGGCCCCGGGTTTTGCGCCCCCCGGCCGGGTCGGCGACAATAGGGGGCTCGCCCAGCCGCCGCCTCCGTGGCCCCGGTCCGGGCGGTGTCTTCTGTTCCCTACCCACGGTGACGCATGAATTTCCACGAATATCAGGCCAAGCAGCTGCTGGCCGAGTACGGCATCCCGGTCCCGGCCGGCAAAGTCGCCGCCACGGCGGACGAAGCGGTCGCGGCCGCGCAGTCCCTCGGCAACGGCCCCTGGATGGTCAAGGCCCAGATCCATGCGGGCGGCCGCGGCAAGGCCGGCGGCGTCAAGTTCTGCAAGACCGTCGATGACGTGAAGGCGGCCGCCGGCAAGATGCTGGGCACCAAGATGGCCACCTACCAGACCGCCGGCGTCGAGCTGCCGGTCAACCTGGTGCTGGTGACCACCGCCGGCGAGATCGTCAAGGAGCTGTACCTGTCGGTGCTGGTCGACCGTGGCACCCGCACCATCACCTACATCGCCTCGTCCGAAGGCGGCGTGGAGATCGAGCAGGTCGCGGCCGAAACGCCGGACAAGATCCATACGCTCAACGTCGACTTCGTCGAAGGCGTACAGCCGTACCAGGGCCGGGAGTTCGGCTTCAAGATGGGCCTGACCGCCAAGCAGGCCGGCCAGTTCGCCAACATCATGGTCAACCTGTACCGCATCTTCAACGAGAAGGACCTGGCGCTGGTCGAGATCAACCCGCTGGCGATCCTGGACGACGGCAACCTGTACGCGCTGGACGGCAAGTTCAACAGCGACGACAACGCCAGCTTCCGCCACAAGGACCTGGTCGCCATGCGCGACAAGAGCCAGGAAGACGAGACCGAAGTGCTGGCCTCGGAGATGGACATCAACTACGTGACCATGGACGGCAACATCGGCTGCATGGTCAACGGCGCCGGCCTGGCCATGGCCACCATGGACGTCATCAAGCTCAACGGCGGTGAGCCGGCGAACTTCCTGGACGTGGGCGGCGGCGCCAACAAGCAGCGCGTGATCGAAGCCTTCAAGCTCATCCTGTCCTCGGACAAGGTGGAGGGCATCTTCGTGAACATTTTCGGCGGCATCGTCCGCTGCGACATGATCGCCGAGGGCATCATCGCCGCGGTGAAGGAAGTGGGCGTCAAGGGGCCCGTGGTCGTTCGCCTGGAAGGC
This sequence comes from Pseudoxanthomonas mexicana, assembly GCF_010093385.1. GTDB lineage: Bacteria > Pseudomonadota > Gammaproteobacteria > Xanthomonadales > Xanthomonadaceae > Pseudoxanthomonas_A > Pseudoxanthomonas_A mexicana. Next base: position 20,645 of record NZ_PDWV01000003.1, on the reverse strand, counting down.
ACCAACGTGGAAGAAGGCAAGCAGCTGCTGCGCGACAGCGGCATGGCCATCATCCCGGCCGACAACATCAACGACGGCGCCAAGAAGGTCGTTGAAGCGGTCAAGGCCGCTGCCTGATCCCACGCGTGTCGTAGGGCGGGCCCCGGCCCGCCATCGACCGATCCAGACATCAAGACGGCGGGCCAGGGCCCGCCCTACAGGAAGACAGATTCCATGAGCGTTCTGATCAACAAGAACACGAAGGTGATCGTGCAGGGCTTCACCGGCCAGCAGGGCACCTTCCATGCCACCCAGATGATCGAGTACGGCCCCCAGGTGGTCGGCGGCGTGCCCCCGGGCAAGGGTGGCACGACCCACATCGACCTGCCGGTGTTCGACACCGTCGCCGATGCGGTCAAGAGCACCGGCGCCGATGCGTCCGTCATCTACGTGCCGCCGCCGTTCGCGGCCGATGCCATCCTCGAAGCGGCCGCGGCCGGCATCAAGGTCATCGTCTGCATCACCGAGGGCATCCCGGTGCTGGACATGCTGCGCGTCAAGAACGTGCTGACCCGCACCCATCCGGACACCGTGCTGGTCGGGCCGAACTGCCCCGGCGTGATCACCCCGGGCGAGTGCAAGATCGGCATCATGCCGGGCCACATCCACATGCCGGGCAAGATCGGCATCGTGTCGCGCTCCGGCACCCTGACCTATGAAGCGGTCAAGCAGACCACCGAAGTGGGCCTGGGCCAGTCGACCTGCATCGGCATCGGCGGCGACCCGATCAACGGCCTGAACTTCGTCGACTGCCTGAAGCTGTTCAACGAAGACCCGCAGACCGAAGGCATCATCATGGTCGGCGAGATCGGCGGCGACGCCGAGGAAGCCGGCGCCGAGTACATCAAGCAGTACATCAAGAAGCCGGTCGTCGGCTTCATCGCCGGCGCCTCGGCTCCGGCCGGCAAGCGCATGGGCCACGCCGGTGCGATCGCCTCGGGCGGCAAGGGCACGGCCGAAGGCAAGTTCGCGGCGATGGAAGCCGCGGGCGTCACCACGGTGCGTTCGCCGGGTGACCTGGGTGCGGCGATTGCGGCGCGCTTGAAGAAGTAAGGCCAGCCGTCACCGGCCGCGTGGAAAGCCGCCCCCGGGCGGCTTTCTGCGTTTTGGGGGAGGGACGTCTAAACCTTTGCTCCCGCGGCAGCATCGTAGTCAGTATGCTGAATGCCACCGTTATGGAACCGATCGCCGACAGCACCTCCCCGGATGCGGCCGCCGCCGTGGACAGCGCGTTGGCGCGATCCGCCGCCGGCGGCGACATGCAGGCCTTCGAGGCGCTCTACCGTCGCCACGCCGGCCGCGTGCATGGCGTCATCCAGCGCCTGGTGGGCTTCCATGGAGTGCGTGCCGAAGACCTCACCCAGGAAGCGTTCGTGCGGGCCTGGCAGGCGCTGCCGGCCTTCCGGTTCGAGAGCGCCTTCGGCACCTGGCTGCACCGGCTGGCGGTGAACACCGCGCTGATGGAGCTGCGCAGCCGACGCAACGGCCCCCGCTTCGACGAAGACGAGGATGCCATCGAAGGGCTGGGCCTGGCCGACAGCGCGGGGCACAGCACCGCCCTGTCGATGGACCTGGAGCGGGCGGTCGCCACCCTGCCGCCGCGCGCCCGGGCCGTGCTGGTGCTGTACGACGTCGAGGGCTGGAAGCACGAAGAGATCGCCGCCGAGCTGGGCATGGCGGTAGGCAGTTCGAAAGCCCAGTTGCACCGCGCGCGGCACCTGCTGCGCGAGCGTCTAGGAGTACATGCATGACCTCCCACGATCCCATTTCCCCGCCCGACGAGGCCCTGCGCTGGCCGCTGCGCGCGCTGCGCCAGGACATGCCGCCGACGCGCGACCTGTGGCCCGGCATCGCCGCGCGGCTGGCGACATCGCCCCGGCATCAGGCGCCCATGCGCCCGCGCCGGCCCTGGACGCCATTCGCGCTGGCCGCTTCGGTACTGCTGGCCGTCACCGTCACCTGGCAGTTGCAACAGGCGCCGACCGGCGATCCGCTGATCCAGCGCGAAGCCGCCGCGCTGACGCGTGACTACGCCGGCGCGCTGGCGCAGCTCGACCGCCAGGTGGCCGCGCCGCCGGAGATCGCGCCGGCCCTGCATACGCTGGACGAAAGCGCCGCGCAGATCCGCCGCGCCATCGCCACCGAGCCCAATGCGCACTTCCTGCTGGACCAGTTGCGCCGAACCTACGCCCGTCGCCTGGAATTGACCCAGCGCGCGGCCATGACCTGAGGAGTTCCCCATGCGTACCTCCATCCTTCCCTTGCTTCTGACCACCTTCCTGCTTGCGCCGGCTGCGCTGGCGCAGACGGCCATCAACGAGACGCGCCCGCTGGATGCCCGCGGACGCGTGGACATCAGCAACCTCAAGGGGCGCATCGAAGTGCGCGGCTGGGAACGCAACGAAGTCCAGGTCACCGGCACGCTGGGCAAGGGCGTGGAGAAACTGGACATCGACGGGTCGGGACCCCAGGTGAGCATCGAAGTGCGCTATCCCAAGGGCGGCTGGGGAGGCGATCGGGCCGGCCCCACCGACCTGGTGGTGATGGTGCCCCTGCGCGCCGACCTGGAGATCGAAACGGTCGCCGCCGACGTGCATGTCACCGGCGTGGCGTCGGGCGAGCTGTCCGTCAATACGGTCAGCGGAAGCGTGGTGGCCGCCGCCGCACCGCGGAAGGCGGACGTGGAGACCGTCAGCGGCAATGCCACCCTCACCCTCAACAGCGACGACGTGGGTGTCGCCACCGTCAGCGGCGCTATCCAGCTGCGCGGCCGCCTGGCCGGCGAGATCGATGCGGAAACCGTATCCGGACGCATCCAGGTGGCAGTCAACGGTGAGAAGGTGCGCGACCTCAGCGCCAGCACCGTCAGCGGCCGTGTGGAGGTCAGCACGGCGCTGGCGCCAGGTGGCGAAATCAGCATGGAGTCGGTCAGCGGCGACCTGGTGCTGCACCTGCCGGCGGACGTGTCGGCGCAGGTGAGCGGTGAGAGTTTCAGTGGCCGTCTTAAAGCCACGGGTGTGACCATCGAGAAGCGCCGCGGCCCCGGCAGCAGCTTCTCCACGCGCTACGGCAGCGGCAGCGGTCGTGTCACGGTGGAGACGTTCTCGGGCAGTGCGGAGGTACGCGTGGAGTAGGGGTCATCCGCACGCGTGACGTAACGGAAGGCCTGCGTCGGCCTGAAACATGAACAGGGAGGGCGCCCGTCGGCGCCCTTCCTGTTTGGGCCTGAATCCGACGGATGGTCGAACGCCCGGCGGAAAAAGGTTTCGCAAGTAACTGATTGGGCTGAAAAAAACGGAATTCTTCAATAAATCATCGGGTTCTTTTCATCGCCGTAAAATTTACGTTATGCTCTGGGCACCAGTCGCGCAGCATTCATGCGTCTGAACCATTGGCCCAGGCCGCGAGGCTTAGGCTTTTCTGTGAACATTTGGAGAGAGAGCCTCTAATGACTAACCTCAAGAAGCTGCCCAACGCGATCAAGTTTGCGTTGTTCGCCAGCGCCGCCTCGCTGGCCACCGGCAATGCCTTCGCCCAGGAAGCCGAAAGCACCGCGTCCGACACCAAGACCCTCGATCGCATCGAAGTGACGGGTTCGCGCATCAAGCGTGCAGAGATCGAAGGTGCCCTGCCGGTCACCGTCATCTCGCGTCAGGACATCGAAGTCAGCGGTAAGGTCTCCGTGGCCGAACTGCTGCAGAACTCCACCTTCAACTCGTTCGGCTCCACCACGCCCGCTTCGGGCAGCTCGGCGCAGTCGTTCAGCGGTATCAGCCTGCGTGGCTTGGGTAGTGGTCGTACGCTGATCCTCATCGACGGACGCCGCGCGCCGAATTCGCCGCAGTTCAACGAGGCGGGTCAGGACCTCAACACCATTCCGCTGGCGGCCGTGGAGCGCGTCGAAATCCTCACCGACGGCGCATCGGCCATCTACGGTGCCGACGCCCTGGGTGGCGTGATCAACATCATCACGCGCAAAGACTTCAACGGCGTTGAAGTAATGCTGGGCAAGGGCGCCAGCAAGCGCGGCGGCGATACCGAGGAAGGCTCGGCAATCTTCGGTGTGTCTGGCGACCGTGGTCGCCTGCTCGGCGGCGCGGCCTACAACCGTCGCGGCATCAACTTCATCTCCGATCTGGAGTGGGTGGGTCCGGGTGCTTCGTCGTACTCGAACAACTACTACAACTTCGGCGTCGACGCCAACGGCAACCGGGCGCCCACCAGCTTCCGTTCCGCTGTCCCAGGTGGCTGCACCAACACCGGCTTCTATCAGCCCGGCGCAGTCTGCTTGTACGACTTCAACCTGGTGGCCGCGGACACCGCGTCGGTCGACCAGAAGTCGCTGTTCGTGCGCGGCGACTACCAGATCAACGACGACTGGAGCACCTACTTCGCCAGCAGCGTGACGCGCGTCGAGAGCTTCGGCCGCTTCGCCCCGACGCCGGAGTTCATCTTCGTCGCTGGCGATAGCGTCAGCAACACCACCGGTACGGATGCGTTGCTGAAGCACCGCTTCGCCGCGCTCGGTCCGCGCGACAATTACGACGAGAGCAACGTGTACGACACGACGCTCGGCTTCAACTGGCAGGCTACCGACAAGGTTGCGCTGGACTTCGGCCTGCGTCGCTCGGAATCGCGCTTCGTCTCCTTCGGCGAGAACTACGTCAACATTCCTGTGGCCGAGCTCCTGATCGGTTCCGGTGACTACAACGTGTTCGATCCGGAGTCCAACTCGCTCGATGTGTTGGACCAGATCCGCACCACGACGAGCCGCAACAGTTTCTTCAAGGCTGATGAACTGTACGCTCAGGCCACGATCGATCTGTTCCAGCTGAGCGGTGGCACGTCGGTGCTGGCCATCGGTGCCGAGCGTCGCGAAGAAGACTATGCGGATATCTACGACGCCCAGTCTGCTGCCGGCAACGTGGGTGGCTCGTCGGGTAACTCCTCGGCCGGTACGCGTGAACTGAATTCGCTGTACGCGGAATGGATCCTGCCGATCACCAGCCAGTTCGAAGTCGACCTGGCGGCTCGCTACGACGACTACTCCGACTTCGGCGACGCGACTTCACCGAAGGTTTCTTTCCGTTACCAGCCGCTCGATAACCTGACGCTGCGTGCTTCGTATGGCGAGGGTTTCCGTGCTCCCCCGCTGAACATCGTGAACCAGAAGGATTCCTTCTCTGCGGACAGCGTCGTCGACGCCGCTACCGCCGCACAGATCGGTGTGTCGCCCACGACCTCGATCCAGATCAACGGCCTGCGTGTTGCAGCCCCGAATCTGCAGCCGGAAGAGTCCAAGCAGTGGAGTGCTGGTGTCGTGTGGGATGCGACCGACTGGCTGAACATGAGCCTGGACTACTACAACTCCGAGATCGAGAACCAGATCCGTTTCTACTCGGCCCAGACCGTCGTCAATCGCAGCCGCCTGGGTCAGTTCCTGCCCGCCAACTTGTTCGTAACGCGTGACCCGGCCACGCAGGCCATCCTGCAGGTCCGTGCGGGTTACGGCAATGAAGGCGTGATCAAGACGGACGGCTATGATTTCTCCGCCCGTACCAACTTCGACTTCGGTGCTTGGGGTGCATTGCGCAGCCAGCTGCTGATCAGCTATGTCAACAAGTTCGAAGTCATCGATCCGTACACCGGTCCCTATGACTACGTGGGTGACTCCGACTATCCGGATTGGAGGGCCACCCTGGTCAACACCTGGACCAAGGGCGATTTCTCCCTGTCTTGGACCGTCAATGGTATCGCCGCCACGCCGGAGTACTACGAGCAGTTCTTCGACAGCTGCCAGGACGCGATCGACGCCGAGTACGTGTACAAGTGCGAGAAGAACTACTTCACGCACGATCTGCAGGCTAGCTACACCACCCCGTGGAACGGCAAGATCACGCTGGGCTCGGTCAACGTGACGGATAAGAAGCCGCGTCTGGATCAGGCTTACACCCCCGGGTACAACAACACGGTGTACAACGCGTGGGGTCGTCAGATCTACGTGCGCTACACGCAGAGCTTCTGATTTACCGGGCGTAAAAGCCCTGCAAGCTTGAAACAAAGGGGCCGAAAGGCCCCTTTGTTTTAAGAAGTATTGGATGATCGGACGGGAGCGGTCGATCGCAAGGTCAGAAGGCTTGGTAGGCCGTTGCTCTCGTCCGCACTCCTGCCCGCATGCCGCGCCGCAGGTACTAGTGCAGAGGATCATCGAGCGGCCGCTCACTGCAGACGTATTGGCGGATCGCCGAGCAACTGCCTGTTGCCCCAAGCACCATCGCCCGGCTACTGCGGCGCGCTGGTCTGCATCGCTCGGCCGAACTGGAGCCTGCAGTCTCAGAGGATCGCTACGAGTACGCGTCGCTCGGCCAGCTGCTGCATCTGCGCATCAAGAGCTGGCTCATTTCCGACAACTGGGAGCCAAGTCACCGGCAATCGTCAGGTCAATTCGACGCCGGCATTGCACTTGGTGACCACCCGGTGGCGGAATGTTCAGGCTTGAAGGCCGGCCAGCAGAGGGGCGAGATATTCCCGATAAGCGTGCCACTTCGGCGTATCACGGTACTCGATTGCTTGTCGCACCTGAACCGCACTTGCGGTAGTGATGCTCCGGCGATTGGCGGTAAGGGACAGCATGGAGGGGGCATATGGCAGGTGGCAAAAAGCCATGACACGCCTTAATGCATGCTCGGTGTCGCGCGTCAGTTCCTCATAGGAAACGTCATGTATGCGTCCGGGGAACTGCAGGTGCCAGTGCGCCATGAGATCCCGATATTCTCCGTGATAGGCCGCGAGTTCGGTCTGATCGTATGAGTAAAGGCTGCTGGTGTCAGAGAAGAGTTCCCTGAGGGCTGAGAAGCCCGTCTCCCTGGGGTCTCGCACCATGTGCAGAATCTTCGCGTTGGGTAGCGCCTGGCAAATAAAGCCGATGTTGAGGAAGTTCGACGGAAGTTTGTCTGTGAAGTGACTCTCGGGGCCGAGTCGCCATGAGATCGATTGCATGTACCCTTGGCCGATCTGCGCATAGTCCAGAGAACATGATTGCTCGACGATTGTCGTGTCGATGACTCCGCGGCAGAAATGATCTGTCGCATTACGCATCTGGCTGGTGAAATCGTACAGTTCCCCCAAGCCACGTATGTCTGGATGGCCATCAAGGAGCTGCTCAAGAAGTGTTGTGCCTGAGCGGTGCATGCCCACGATAAAAATCGGAGTGGGGCCTGCGATGTTGTGGTGGGACGAGCTTATGGAAAGTCCTCTGAGCTTACTAAACAGACGACTCGTTTCCTGGGTGGAGTACTTGATCTGCGCGCGCTTAGCTTTGCATGCCAAATCGAGTGCATCGATGGATTCCTGCACCCTGCCAAGGTCGTCGAGCTCCTTATGCAGGGCGTACGCAAGCAGTGGCCGATTCTGCGGAGGTTGCATAGGCATTGCCAGCTGCCTTCGCAGAGCGTCGACATGATTCATGTCGTCACTCTGACGGCGTAAGCGGGAGCGCATCCACCACGCGAATGCGACATTTGGATACGCCGCCACACAGCGGTCGAATTCGCGTTCAGATTCCTCAAGGCGGCCGACAAACATAAGCGTGTGGGCGTGTGTCAGACGCAGTTCCGCGGCAGATGGGTGCCGCTTCAATCCTCTTTCGAGAAATTCCAGCGCCTTTTCCGGGTCGCCGAGTTGGTTCAGTACCGTGGCTATCTCGTCGAACACGACCGCCGGCGCTGCCGCATCCAGGTATTCGGCCGCATCGATGAGAGCACGTGCTTCGCGGCCCAAATGGAAGATGCGCAGGCGCCTAAGCAGAGGGGCGACATCTCGGATGTCGCCGGCATGGCAGTTGTAGGCACGGACAGCATAGTCGCGCGCCAGCCTATAGTTGTCCGCCGCCCCCTCGATATAAGAGGCCTGTAGCAGGGCTGGAACTGAGAAAGGGCTTGTCGTCAGAACCTGCGCATTCAGCTGCCTTGCGGAGGGTAGTTGCCCTGCTTTCAAGTGCGCGCCCGCAGTCGCTAGCAGACTGGTGAGTGAGTTCATTGGGCCGAAAGGAAATTTAGATCGAACTTCTGATGGCTGGTGAGTTGCAAGCATGCCATGCTGACTGGCTGCGGCGCGATGACGGAGCTCGAATCCCGCTGAATTAAGCGCCGTACCGAAAGGGACGGCATCATGAGTGCAACACGGCGACGTCTTCGCGGACTCGCGAAGTGGTTTGGAGTATATGGTACGTGCGCGCAGAAATCTGGCAGCTCCCTCCGCGATAGGAGGAGCTGGCTACAGATCCTGCTCGTACCGCACGTAAGGAACCGTGCCTTCGTCGGCGTTCTCGTTGGTCAGCGAGAAGGGGTTCTTGCCGCGGGTGATGACGTTCTCGGCGCCGACGGTGAGTTGTCCGCTCCAGGGCGTGCGCCAGGTCAGGCCTACGCCCAGACCCTCGAACTTGCCGGGCTGGCCGGGTACATCGACGACACGTCCGACGATGTTGGCGCTGAAGGGGCCGTAGCCGCCACCGACGCTCAGGCTGCGGCTGTTCCAGCGGTCCGCCAGGGCGGGCAGGTCGGAGGCGGGCACCAGGGTGGCCTTGGCCACGGCGCCGCCGATCGACACGAAACCTTCGCGGCCGATGTTCTTCTGGCCGAACACCGCCAGATCGTTCTGTTCGACGCGCCCCGTGCCGCGGCCGGAGGACAGCCAGGCCGGCAGCGTGTCGCGGCCGGTACCGGCCGAGAGGCCGAGCTTGCCGCCCGGGCGGCTCAACACAGCCGAAGCGCTGACGCGCTGGCTGGACGTGTCGTCATCATCGTCGCCGAGGGTGGCCAGCATGCAATGGCTGGCCAGATTGCCGATATTGCCCACCACGCCGGCCTTGCGGTTGCAGACCAGTCCGAGCGCGTCACCACTTTCCAGTCCGAAGGCGGTGGTCAGCGAATTGCGACCCAGCCGCCAGCGGGCGCCGGCTTCGGCCTGGCCTGTGGGTTCCAGCAGCAGAACCGCCTCGACCTTGCCGTCGTTGTTCCAGATGGGAAGGGCAGTGGCGTGCGGTTCCGCGGCCGGCTTGCGCGCACTTTTCTGGGCATGCGCGTCCGCCGCCACGCCGGTGGCGAGCAGCAGGGCAAGCGACAGTGAAAGGCTACGCAGTTTCATGGCTGGCTTCAGACTCCTGGGACGCCCTGGAGTTCCCCTCCCGAAGGGAAACCGATGCTATGCCGTTTATGATTCTTTAACAAGTCCCCGGGGCGACTTTCTGACCGCCGGACTACTGCAGGCGGGCAGGTGCCTCCATGTCGACCACCGGATGGTCGAAAAGTTCCTCGATCTGGGGCGGCGTGAACCGGTACTGCTGCCCACAGAACTCGCAACGGACTTCGGCCACGCCGTCGGCCAGGGCGGCCACCGCCTCCTCCTGCCCCAACGACTGCAGCATGCTCGCAACCCGTTCGCGGGAACAAGAGCAGCCGAAGCGAACTGGGCGCTGGGTCAACACCTGGGGCGATTCCTCGTGGAACAGGCGATGCAGCAGGACGGGGACAGGCGTCGCCAGCAGCTCCGCTTCGGCCAGGGTGCCGAACAGGGTGCCGACCCGGTTCCAGCCATCGTCGTCGCCCTCGTCGCCAGGCAGCTTCTGCAGCATCAGGCCACCGGCCCGACCCCCGTCGGCCGCCAGCAGCAGGCGCGTAGGCAACTGTTCGGACTGGCGGAAGTAGTCCTCGAAGGCCTCCGCCAGCCGGCTGGCATCCAGCCCCACCAGGCTCTGGTAGCGCTGCGGTTCCCTTGGGTCCAGGCCCGGGTTCTCGATGGTGATGGCCAGCAGGGCGTCGCGGCCGAGGTCGCGCAGGTCGCGCGGGGCATCCTGCGCTTCGGTCAGCTGGACGATGCCGCGCACGGTGCCGGCTGCGGTGCATTCGGCGAACAGGGTGCGCAGGCCGCGTTGGCCCCGGATCTGGATGGACAGTCGTCCGTCCACCTTGGTGTGGCCGGTGAAGAGGACGGCCGCCGCGGCCGCCTCTCCCAGCAGTTCGCGTGCCGCCGGGGGGTAGTCCGCGCGCCCGGCGACGGCGTCCCACGTCGCGTCCAGCCGAACGGCTACGCCGCGCACACCGGCGGCGGGCAGCAGGAATCGGGTCAGGGTGTCGGGGGCATCACTGCTCACAGTTCTCCAAGGTCGGCGCCTTCGCCGTAATAGGCCATGATGCCCTCCACCGTATGGGCCACCAGGCGCTTTTCCAAGTCCGTGAGCATCGGGTGCCAGATGTCGAAGATCAGAACGACGCGGAGCTGGTCGCTGAAGTTCCAGGCTTCGTGCTCGATCGTGTCATCAAACATGACCAACTTGCCCGGCTGCCACACGTGCGTTTCTTCGCCTACGCGGAGCGCGCAATCGCGGGGGACGATAAGGGGCAGGTGGACCGTCAGCCGCGTGTTCGTAGCGCCGTTGTGGGGAGGTATGTGGGTGCCCGGTTTCAGTGCCGAGAAAAAGGCGACCGGCGCTCTGCCGCGCACGGTATTCAGAGGCGCATGCTCGATCAATGCTGCCTCGGTCTGGGGGCAAAGGTTGGCGTGATCGTCTATCCGCTCACCATTCTTCCAAAGGAAGAATGCTCCCCAATCCAGGGTGCGGTCCAATGCGGCAAACTGGCCCTTAGGCTGTCCTGGCGGCGTCTGGACATACGGGGTAAAGCGATCCCGCTGATCGAGCACTCCTTGTAATTCCTGTAGGACGTGGGGGAACGCTGCCTCGACTTTCGGGACCCAGTCGTAGTCTTCAGGGTGGAAAAAGGGAATGGCAGGCAATCGAGGGAAGGGCAACGTCAGGGGGCGCGCGGTGACAAAGCTTCGGCGACCCGTGACGATATCCAGACAGTGATTGAACCGCTCAAGTGCGCGATGGTCGCCACGACCACCCACGCCGTGCAAGCGGTCGAGCAAGAAGTTGCGCAGTTGCTCTTGGTCTTCACGCACGGCAGCGCTCGCCTGTCCGATGAGTGTCTGAAGATGGGGCGAACGCCGCATCTGCTCCGGCATATAGGCAAGTGCACTATTCCAGGACCTTGAAGCTTCCCGGTGGCGTCCCGCTGCCTCCAGCAAGCGCGCCTTTTCCATGTGCGGCCCCCAGGATGCGGGTTCAGCTCGGATCGCTCGGTCTATCGCCTTTAGCGCAAGTTCCGCCTCGCCGCGAAGGGAGTGGATACGCGAAAGATTGGCGTGTGCAATCGCCAGATCCGGAGCAGCAGCGACAGCCCGCTCCAGCAATGCCTGTGACTCTTCGAATCTTTCCTGGGACAGGTAGTAGGCGCCCAGACTGTTGAGGGCTGGCGCGAAGTCGGGCGTCATTTCGACGACGCGCCGCCAGCAATCCGCGGCGCGCCCGGGCTGTCCTTGCTGCATCCATTCCACGCCCTGATCCATTAGCTGGGCGGCGGCTTGCGTTAGGGAGGCTTGCGGTGCGGACATCAGTAGGAGACAGGGGTGGAAAGAATCTCCAGAATAACGATAAATGAATCTTCGGCTGCCGTAACCTGAATTACCAAAGATGACCCATCCGCTCGCCCCCCGCCGCCGCGTACGCCGCTGGTTCCGCTGGCTGCTCGCCCTGCCGTTCCTGTTCGCGGCTGCGAGCATCCTGCAGGTCGCGGTGCTCCGCTTTGTCGACCCGCCTTTCAGTGCCTTCATGGCGGCCCGGGTGCTGGGGGCATGGGGGAGCGGCGTTTTCGGGTTCCGAGTGGCCTACGATTGGCGCGACCTGGACAAAATGGCGCCCAGCCTGCCGCTGTCGATGGTGGCGGCGGAAGACCAGAACTTCGCTACCCATCATGGCTTCGACCTGGACGCGATCGAGAAGGCGCGCGTCCACAACCGGAAGATGGTCGAGCGCGCCGAAAAGCGGGGCCGGCCGGTCACGCGCCTGCGCGGTGCCAGCACGATCAGCCAGCAGGTCGCCAAGAATCTGTTCCTCTGGCAGGGCAGCCATCGCGTCACGCGCTGGGCGCGCAAGGGCCTGGAGGCCTGGTACACCGTGCTGATCGAAGCGCTATGGCCCAAGTCGCGCATCCTGGAGGTGTACGCCAACATCGCCGAGTTCGGCGATGGCGTGTATGGCGGACAGGCAGCCGCGCGCCGGTACTGGGGCAAGGACGCTACGCGCCTGACTCCCGCCGAAAGTGCCCGCCTGGCGGCGGTGCTTCCGTCGCCGCGCCGCTACAGTGCGGCCAAGCCCGGCCCCTACGTGCAGCGGCGGGCCAAGCGCATCCAGCGGCAGGTGGTGCAGATCGGCGGCACCGCCTACCTGGAGGCGCTGCGGTGAGCGGCCCCGCTCCATGGCAGGTCACCGTGGTGGTGGCCGCCTACAACGAAGCACAGGCCCTGCCGATGCTGCATCCACGCATCATCGCTGCGCTGGACGCGCTGGAGGACGTGCAGGGCCGCGTGCTGTATGTGGACGATGGCAGCCGCGACGCCACATGGAGCGTGTTGCGTACGCTGGCGGCGAACGACCCGCGCGTGTCGGTCATGCGGTTGTCGCGCAACTTCGGCAAGGAGGCGGCGCTGACCGCGGGCCTGGACCGGGTGGACGCCGGCGCGGCCATCATCCTGGACGCCGACGGACAGGATCCGCCGGAGCTGATCGGCGAGTTCGTGCGCGAATGGCAGGCCGGCTACGACAACGTGCATGGCACGCGCATCGCCCGCGACGGCGAAGGCTGGTTGAAGCGGGCCACCGCGCACGCGTTCTACCGCGTGATCGGCCGCCTGTCGAGGACGCCCATCCCCGCCGATACCGGCGACTTCCGCCTGCTGTCGCCGCGGGCGCTGGCGGCGCTGCGCGAACTGCGCGAGCGGCATCGTTTCATGAAGGGGCTGTTCGGCTGGGTGGGGTTCAACCAGAAGGCGTTGCCCTACCATCGCCAGGCACGCGTCGCGGGCAACAGCAGCTTCGGATTCTGGAAGCTGTGGAACTTCGCGCTGGAAGGCATCACCAGTTTCACCACGGCGCCCTTGCGCGTGGCGACCTATCTGGGCGTGGTCACGGCGCTGCTGGCGTTCGCCTTCGCGCTTTACGTGGTCGCCAAGGCGCTGCTGTTCGGCGATCCGGTGGCGGGCTGGCCGACCATGATGACCGTCATCCTGTTCCTGGGCGGCGTGCAACTGGTGGCGCTGGGCCTGATCGGCGAGTACCTGGGGCGGCTGTACGAAGAATCCAAGCAGCGGCCGCTTTATCTGGTGGATACGTGGCATCCCGCAACGGCAGGAGTATCCTTGCCCTCGCAAGATCGACCCGTTCCCCATCCAGGAGATCGCCATGCGCACGGTTCGTCAGTTGCTGGGGTCCAAGACTCCTGAGATCTTCGCCGTTTCCCCCGATGCCTCCGTCCTCGATGCCATCAAGCTGATGGCGGAAAAGGGCGTGGGCGCCGTCCTGGCCATGCAGGGCGCGCGCCTGTGCGGCATCGTGTCCGAGCGCGACTACGCCCGCAAGGTCGTGTTGCAGGGGCGCTCGTCGTCCAACACCCCGGTGCGCGACATCATGACGGCGAAAGTCGTCACGGTGCGGCCCGACGACAGCGTGGACCACTGCATGCAGGTCGTCACCGAGCACCGCATCCGCCACCTGCCCGTCGCCGAGGGCGATGCGATCGTCGGCGTCATCTCCATCGGCGACCTGGTGAAGGCGGTCATCGAGGACCAGAAGGTCGAACTGGACCAGCTGCAGCGCTACATCGCCAGCTGACGCCGTCCGTCATTTCGCGTACTGGCCGCCGCACGCGCTGTCCTCGCCGGGTCCCGGCTCGATCGTGGCCAGCAACGCAGCAGGCGGCGCGATGCTGCCCAGTGCCAGGGCCGTGGCGCCCCGCAGGCCGAGCCGCTTGAAGTCCGGACGGAACGAGGGATCCTTGAAGGTGCCGTCCACGACCAGCGGCGAGCGCAGTGCCAGGATGCTGCGATCCTTCGGTCGCGGCCTCAGTTCCAGGTCCAGCGTCTCGTCCCTCAGGCTGACCTTGCCGTTGCCGACGATGATCGTGTCGGTGGTGTCGAACGCGAGGGTACGCGCCTGCATCACGCCGTTCTCGACGGCGAAATCCCCGAACGCGCAGCGCACCGCGACGGTTCGGTCCTTGGTCAGCAGGAACTTCAACGCTTCGGCGATATCCAGGCCGGCCAGTTCCATCAGCAGGTTGCTGACCTGGCCGCGCCCCATTCCCAGCATCACCTCCCCGTCGGCGGTGCCCAGGATGCCGGCGACCGAATTGCCGGTCCCGGCCAGCGACGCGTTGCCGCCGACACGTCCGATGGCGCTCCGCGTCAGTTGTGCGGTGGGGAACAGCTCGCCCAGGTCGAGGCCGTGCACCGCGATGTCGGCCTTCGTACGGATCACCTCGCTGCGCGCATCCATGCGGACCGTCGAGCGGATGTCGCCTTCTGCGACGCCGAAGTTCAGTGGCTCCAGCCGCACTAGCCCGGCCTCCAGCAGCAGGTGCGCGTCCATGTCCTCGATGGGCAGCGTGGGCGCGTTGATGCGGTGCGCCTTCCAGCGCACGTCGGCATCCATCGCGCGCAGCTTGGTCAGGTCGTACGGTGTGTCGGGCAGCACGCGCGCATCCGCCGCAAGCGCCGCTGCTTTCGCGCGCTGTTCCGCATTGGCCGCTTCCTCGCCGCCCGTCTGCGGCGGTGCGCCCACGAAGCCGGCAAGATCGTCGAAATCCAGCCGCTTGGACACGAGATTGGCCTCCAGCAGGGGGCGCTTGCGCCCCACGGTGACCGCGGCCGACCCGCCAAGGTCGCTGTCGCCGACGAGGCCGGTGAAATCGTCGTAGTGCCACGTATCGCCGTCACGGGTGAAGCGACCATCCAGGCGATAGGGGGGCGTGGACGGCGTCGCGATACCGATCAGCGGAAACAGGTCTTCCAGATCCTCGCCGACGAGCCGCAGCCGCAGGTCGAAGTCGCGCAGGCGGAACGGATCGAGCAGCGTGCCGCGCGCGCGCGCGCGGGTGGGGCCCGCGGTGGCGCGCAGGTCGATGCGGTACGGCCTGTCCGTCTGCCGCAGCGCCAGCGGCGATTCCACCCGACCCGCAATGGTGAACGCGTTGCCTGCCCACCGGCCCTTGCCCTCGGGGTCGACGGGCGAGGCCGAGGCGTCGCCTGTGCTGACGCTGTCCAGGGCGATGTCGAAGTTGGTGCGCCGGCGCGGATCGAGGAACACCAGGCGTCCGTCGTCGATCCACAGGCCGGTGTAGCGGACCCGGCTTTCGCCTTTGCGCTCGCCGAAGATCCAGTTGCCGCGTCCGTCGGGACCGAACTCCAGCCGCAGCCGCGGTCGTGTCAGGCGGATCGCCTCGAGTCTGATCTCGCCGCTGAGCAACGGCCACAGACGCACATCCAGCTCCGCACGATCGGCGGATGCCATCGTGCGCGACCGAGACCAGTCCGCGTTGCCGAAGCGCAGCGCATCCGCGCGGATCGTCGTCACGCGCCCAAGGTCGACATCCAGATCGCCGGCGATGTCGAAGCTGCGCCCGGTCTGCCATGCCACGAGGCGCTCGACGGGGCCACGCAACCAGTTCCACTGGAACAGCACGGCCAGCACCGCCAGCAACGCGGCCAGCGCGCCAAAGACGATGGCGCGCGTCCGCGTCAGCGGGCGCAAGACAGAGCGGCGGCGGGAGCGGTGCGCGTCGTCCATGGCGTGCATGGTTGGACGCGCGGTGTTCAGGCCCCGCGAAACGCGGCCTCAGCGGTTCACGCGAGGGACACGAACGTGCAGGGGGCGTCTACGACGACAGGCGCGGCATGAGGATCTGCTGGGTCACCGCCACGAAATGGCAGACGCTGCCGCCGAGCACGAACAGGTGCCAGATGGCGTGCGAATAGCGGATCGATTCGCGGTGATAGAAGAATGTGCCCAGCGTGTAGAACAGGCCGCCGGCCAGCATCCAGCCCAGTGTCACCGGATCGACGGCATTCAGCAGCGGCTTGACCGCCACGATCACCAGCCAGCCCATCGCGATGTAGATGGCGGTGGAAAGCACCTTGAAGCGGCCGGTATAGAAAAGCTTGAAGATCACGCCGGCGATCGCCAGCGTCCAGATGGCGGTGAACAGGCCCCAGCCCCAGGGTCCGCGCAACCCGATCAGGGTGAACGGCGTATAGGTGCCGGCGATGAGCAGGTAGATGGCGCAGTGGTCGAAGACCTTCAGACGCCCCTTCGCCACCGGATGCTGGATGGCGTGATACAGCGTGGAGGCGGTGTACAGCAGCAGCAGGGTCACGCCGAACACGATGGAGGCGCCCAGCTGCCAGCCGTCGCCGTAGATCGCGGCGAGGGTGATCAGGACGGCGCCGCCGGCCAAGGCGGCGACGGCGCCCAGGCCGTGCGTCAGTGCGCTGGCGATCTCGTCGCGCAGGTCGATTAAATGGTCGGCCCGCTTGCGGGCGCGCAGGGCTTCGAAAGAGGTCTGTTCACTCATGCCGTCACGTTACCGCAACGCAGCACGCCGTGCATCGGCCGCACGGCGGCCGGTCAGCCGGCAGCGGGCTGCCGGATGTCCCGGCAGTCCGCCGAAAGCCCGCCGCAATCAGATCGCGACGCCCCCGCTCAGGGCCGCCATGTCGGGGCGGAACACCAGGCAGAGCACCAGGCCGGCCACGAACATGATCAGCGGGATCTTGTTCTCGGCGAAGTTCTTGATGCCGTAATAGATCGTGTAGAAACCGCAGATGAAACAGAAGATGGCCGCCAGCGCACCATCCTTCTTTGCCGCGTTCACCGTCATCCAGATCGCCCCCGCCAGCAGCAGTACGGCCCCCAGAAAATACATGGACATCTCCCCTTGACGCCGCCGGATGGCGGCTCGGGAAGCCTATCGGATCACCGTGGCGGGCGGAATGGCGCGAGGGGGCGGACGGGGGGAACGTAACCCGCAAGACGCGGCCTGCGGGGCTGTTCTCTGGCGGCGCGGTCAGCCCAGGTCGACGCTGTGCGCATGCTCGCGGGTGGCCAGGAACTGCACGTCCGGGGCGCGCTCCTGCGCCAGCTGCAGGTTGACCCGCGTCGGCGCCAGGTAGACCAGCTGGCCGGCGGCGTCCAGCGCCAGGTTCATCGCGTTCTTGTCGCGGAACTCCTCCAGCTTCTTCGCGTTGTCGCAGCGGATCCAGCGCGCAGTAGCGACGCTGACGTTCTCGAACGAGGCATCCACGCCGTATTCGTCCTTCAGCCGGTAAGCCACCACGTCGAACTGCAGCACGCCGACCGCGCCGAGGATCAGGTCGTTGCTCATCAGCGGGCGGAAGAACTGGGTGGCGCCTTCCTCGGAGAGCTGCGCCAGGCCCTTCTGCAGCTGCTTGAGCTTGAGCGGGTCACGCAGACGCGCGCGGCGGAACAGTTCCGGCGCGAAGTTGGGAATGCCGGTGAACGACAGCGCCTCGCCTTCGGTGAAGGTGTCGCCGATCGAGATGGTGCCGTGGTTGTGGATGCCGATCACGTCGCCCGGATACGCTTCGGCGGCGATCTCGCGGTCGCTGGCCATGAAGGTCAGCGCGTTGGCCAGCTTCATCTCCTTGCCGCTGCGCACGTGGAAGGTCTTCATGCCGGCCTCGAAGCGGCCCGAGCACACCCGCATGAAGGCCACGCGGTCGCGGTGCTGGGGATCCATGTTGGCCTGGATCTTGAAGACGAAGCCGGTCAGCTTGTTCTCGGCAGGCTGCACCTTGCGGCCGGTGGTCTCGCGTGGCTGCGGCGACGGTGCGTGCTCGACGAAGAAGTCCAGCAGCGGCTGCACGCCGAAGTTGTTGACGCCCGAGCCGAAGAACACCGGCGTCTGCCTGCCGTCCAGGTAGGCCTGCTTGTCGAAGGGGTGGCTGGCGCCCTGCACCAGTTCCAGTTCGTCGCGCAGCGCGGACAGCATCTCCGTGCCGATCTTCTCCTCCAGCCCCGGCGCATCCAGCGAGGGGAAGATGGTGGAATCCTGGCGGGTGAAGTTGCGGCCCGGTTCGTACAGGTGCACTTCGCCGGTGATCAGGTGCACCACGCCCTTCAGGCGCTGGCCCATGCCGATCGGCCAGGTGACCGGCGCGCACTGGATGCCCAGCACGCTTTCGACTTCGTCCAGCAGCTCGATCGGATCCTTGCCTTCGCGGTCCAGCTTGTTGATGAAGGTCATGATGGGTGTGTCGCGCAGGCGGCAGACTTCCATCAGCTTGATGGTGCGTTCTTCCACGCCCTTGGCCACGTCGATGACCATCAGCGCGCTGTCCACCGCGGTCAGCACGCGGTAGGTGTCCTCGCCGAAGTCGGCGTGGCCCGGGGTGTCCAGCAGGTTGACGATCTTGCCCTCGTACGGGAACTGCATCACGGACGACGTCACCGAGATGCCGCGTTCCTTCTCCAGCGCCATCCAGTCGGAGGTCGCGTGGCGCGCGGCCTTGCGGCCCTTCACCGAGCCGGCCATCTGGATCGCGCCGCCGAACAGCAGCAGCTTTTCCGTCAGCGTGGTCTTGCCGGCGTCGGGGTGGGAGATGATGGCGAAGGTGCGGCGGCGGCTGGCCTCGTGGGCCACGGCGCTGTTCGGATCGGACATGGGGCGGGCGCCCGGACGGGCGCGGAAGAAGCGGGAAGGGCGCGATTATACCGGCTGCGGAGATGGTGCCGGTCACCGTGCCGAGGGGAACTGCAGCTGGCCCAGCGGGCCGAACATCCGGAACGGCACCGACTCCAGCCGCATGCCGCGGTTGGCCTGCACGACGAAATGCAGGTGGGGCGCGGTGGAGAAGCCGGTGTTGCCCGACAGGCCGATGTACTGGCCCTTGCGCACGTACTGGCCTACGCGCACCTGCACGCCCTCGGCTCTCAGGTGTGCGTACAGCGCCATGCTGCCGTCGCTGTGCAGGATGCGGATGAAGTTGGCGCGGCCGCCGTACTTCTCGCGATTCAGGCCGGCCTTGTCGAAGTCGGATTCGACCTGCATCACCAGTCCCTCGCGCGCGGCCACGATCCGCGTGCCTTCGGGCACCGCGAAATCCACCGCGTGCAGGTTCTGCGCGTCGCCATGGCTGAAGCGGCCGCCGGGACCCTGGTCCACGCGCACGCGGCCGTAGTCGAACGGCAGCCGGTAATCGTAGTCCTGGGGGCGGCTGGCGGGATCGCCCGGCATGCCGTCCAGGGTCAGTTCGAAGTCGCCCCCGCGCAGCGGGTCGGTCACGCTGATGTCGGCCACCAGCACGCTGCTGCGCGCCGGCACCACCGCGCGTGCCGGCAGTGTGGGGGCGCTGCGCACGTCGCGCTGGCGGCGGAAGTCCAACTGCACCTCCACCGGCCCGTGCATCAGGTTGTCGGCCCAGGCCTGGTACCGCAGACCCTGTTTCTCCAGGCGCAGCCGCACCAGCGCGCTGGGCGGATTGCGGAAGCGCAGGACATCCAGGCTGCTGCCGGCCAGCTGGTCGGGCGGGGGCGGCTGGTCGCCGTACTGGGTGTAGCCCTGCTTGTCCTTCCAGCGATACAGCCGCGCCGCGGCCGCCTCGCCCAGGCTGCCGAGCAGCACGGCGACGCCGCAGGCCAGGGCCAGCGCGCGCGCGTTCACCGCGGGCAATCGCCCTTCAGGTCGAGTGCGCGGGCGATGTCGCGCAGGTCGAACGCGGCCAGCGATACGTCGTTGTGCAGGGCGAACAGGGCGCCGGCGGGGAAACGCGGTGTAGGCATCGCGTACACGGTCTCGCCATCGGTGTTGGACGTGACCTTGCCGGAAAACACGCCGGCCGGGGCCAGCGTGGCGCGGTCGAACACGCGGAAGCGGGTGGGCGTCAGCTGGTCCACCGCCACCCAGTACCCGTCCTCGGCGCTGCAGGCCCACAGCGCGATGCCTTCGGCGTCGGCATCGAACGTGGCCAGGCTGCGCCCGTTGTAGTGGCCGGCCAGGGTGTAGTCGCGCAGCGTGGAGCCCACGCGGCGGTCTTCCTCGGCGATCAGCAGGCGCCCGTGCGCCGGGTCGCCGGCGATGGATTCCACCATGCGCAGCGCGCCGGCCGTGCCGGTGTCGCCGAACTGGCCCAGCAGCCGCGTTTCCAGTTTGCCGCCGTCTTCGATGCGTACCTGGAAGCGCTTCACCCGGCCCGCCAGTTCCGCCATCGGCGGCAGGGTCATGGTGCGGAAATCGGCCATGAAGCTGTCGGTGACGAACAGTTCCAGTTCGCCGGGCGCGGGCTCGTGCACCCACAGGCCGTAGGGCGAGCGCAGCACGTCGGCGCCGAAGGCGCCCAGCGGCGCGAACTCCGGCAGGCGGAAGGCCTGTACGCGGTGGTTGTCGCGCTCGGCCACGAACAGCAGGTCGCCGAACACCGCAATGCCGTTGGGGCGATTGAACTGGCCCACGGCCGTGCCCGGGCCGCCGACCGTGCGCAGGCGTTGCCCGGTGTCGGCGTCGTACAGGGCCAGATGGTGGGTGGCCTTGGCGGTGGCGATCAGCCAGACCCGGCCGTCCTCCGTCGGCCACGCGACCAGTGAGTCCAGTTCGTCGCCGGGGACCGGCTCGGAGACCCAGGCCTCCTGGAGGATGGCGTCCGCGGCGGTTTTCGGCGCCGGAGCGGGGGGCGTGGAGGTATGCAGGGGGGCGGTGGAG
>NZ_PDWV01000039.1 GCF_010093385.1 Pseudoxanthomonas mexicana | reverse complement strand
GGGCAGGTCTATTCCTACATCAAGGACGGCGTGCGGCACTACACCAGCACGCGCCCGCGCGGCGGCACCCAGGTCGCCAGCCTGCGCACCATCAAGTACAGCTACATCGAAACCTGCTTCGCCTGTGGCAACCCGGGCGTGGACTTCGGCCGGCTGCGTCTGAACACCTCCGCCTACCAGGCCGAGATCGCCGCGGCCTCGCGCGAGTTCGGCGTGGAGGAGGCGATCCTGCGCGCCATCATGCACGCCGAGTCCTCCTACAACCCGATGGCGCTGTCGCATGCGGGCGCCCAGGGGCTGATGCAGCTGATGCCGGCCACGGCCCGCCGGTTCGGGGTGACCGACAGCTACAACGCCGGCCAGAACATCCGCGGTGGTGCGCAGTACCTGGCCTGGCTGTTGAAGCGCTTCAACGGCAACCTCACCCTGGCCGCTGCCGGCTACAACGCGGGCGAAGGCGCCGTGGACCGCCACGGCGGCGTTCCTCCCTACAAGGAAACGCAGCGCTACGTGCAGCGGGTGGCCGTGCTGGCCGACCGCTACCGCCAGGCCGTCGCCGCACGCTGAGCGGGGACAGGCGGTCCCGGATGCACGCAAGCCATTGATTCCGCGGCAGCCGTTGTCGGCCCATTAAGCCATCCGTTACACTTTGCCGTCTTTTGCGGCCCGTACCGGTCCATGGGGGCGGCCTTGGCAGCCTTTTTAGCTACCTGATTGTTTTGCGGAGTGCCGGATGGCCATCGATGGGGTCAATGGGCCTGTGAATACGGGCCGACGCCGGTTCCTGACTGCGACCACCGCCGTGGGGGGTGCAGTAGGTGCCGGTATTGCAGCTGTGCCTTTTATCAAGTCGTGGAATCCGAGCGCCCGGGCCAAGCTGGCCGGTGCCCCGGTGACCGCCGACATCAGTGGCTTGCAGGAGGGCCAGCGCCTGATCCTGGAATGGCGCGGCCAGCCGATCTGGATCGTGAAGCGTTCCAAGGCCGTGCTCGACGCGCTGCCCACGCTGGACGCGAACCTTCGCGACCCGCAGTCGGAGAACCTCGACCAGCAACCGGCCTACATCAAGGGTGAGACGCGCTCGCTGAAGCCGGAGATCTCCGTGCTGGTCGGCCTGTGCACCCATCTGGGCTGCTCGCCCGAGATGGCCGCCGAGATCAAGCCCGAGCCGTACGACCCGAACTGGAAGGGCGGCTACTTCTGCCCCTGCCACAAGTCGCGCTTCGACATGGCCGGCCGCGTGTTCCAGGGCGTGCCCGCACCCACCAACCTGGTGGTGCCGCCGCATTACTACGAGAACGACACGACGATCGTCGTCGGTCTCGACCCGCAGGGGGCATAAGCCATGGCGAACATCTTCCCCCGTACCGCCGATGGCGTGATGGACTGGTTCAACGCGCGCGCGCCGGGCTTCATGCCCGTGTACCGCAAGCACATGAGCGAGTACTACGCGCCCAAGAATTTCAACATCTGGTACATCTTCGGCGTGCTGTCGATCGTGGTGCTGGTCAACCAGATCCTGACCGGCATCTTCCTGACGATGCACTTCAAGCCGAGCGCGGCGGAAGCGTTCGCCTCGGTCGAGTACATCATGCGCGACGTGGAGTGGGGCTGGCTGATCCGCTACATGCACAGCACCGGCGCCTCGCTGTTCTTCATCGTCGTCTACATCCACATGTTCCGCGGCCTGATGTACGGCTCGTACCAGAAGCCGCGCGAACTGGTGTGGATCCTGGGCATGCTGATCTACCTGGTGCTGATGGCCGAAGCCTTCCTGGGCTACGTGCTGCCGTGGGGCCAGATGTCGTTCTGGGGCGCCAAGGTCATCATCTCGCTGTTCGGCGCCATTCCGGTGATCGGCAACGGCCTGACCGAGTGGATCATGGGCGACTACCTGCCCAGCGACGCCACGCTGAACCGTTTCTTCGCCCTGCACGTCATCGCGCTGCCGCTGGTGCTGCTGCTGCTGGTGGTGCTGCACATCTTCGCGCTGCACGAAGTCGGTTCGAACAACCCCGACGGCGTGGAGATCAAGAAGGGCCCGAAGGGCAACCGCTGGTCGCCCACCGCGCCGGCCGACGGCGTGCCGTTCCACCCGTACTACACGGTGAAGGACGGCTTCTATGTCGGCGGCTTCCTGATCATCGCGGCCTTCATCGTGTTCTTCGCGCCGGCCATGGGCGGCTGGTTCCTGGAGCACGACAACTTCACCGAGGCCAATAAGCTGGTCACGCCGGCGCACATCAAGCCGGTGTGGTACTACACGCCCTACTACGCGATGCTGCGCGTGGTGCCCGACAAGCTGGGCGGCGTGCTGGTGATGTTCGGCGCCATCGCGATCCTGTTCCTGGTGCCGTGGCTGGACCGTGCGAAGGTGAAGTCCTACCGCTACCGCGGCCTGATGTCCAAGGTGCTGCTGGGCCTGTTCGCGATCAGCTTCGTCTGGCTGGGCAAGATCGGCGCCGGCCCGGGCACGGACCCGGTGGAAACGATCGTCGGCCGCTTCCTGACCGGCTTCTACTTCCTGTTCTTCCTGACCATGCCGATCTGGACCAAGATCGACAAGACCAAGCCAGTGCCCGAGCGGGTGACGACGCATGACTAAGACTTTCGCCTCTCGCCTAGCTGTCTTCGCCAGCGGGTTGCTGATCTCGTTCTCCGCGTTCGCCGCCGGCGGCGGCGCCACGCTCCAGGCCGGCAACGACCTGAGCGACCGCGCCTCGCTGCAGCGCGGTGCGCAGCTGTACATGAACTACTGCGCGGGCTGCCATTCGTTGAAGTACATGCGCTACTCGCGCATGGCCGAGGACCTGGGCCTGACCGAAGACGAGGTGATGAAGAACCTCAACTTCACCGGCGCCAAGTTCGGCGAGCAGGTGCAGGTGTCCATGCCTGCCGCGGGCGGCGAGAAGTGGTTCGGCAAGATGCCGCCTGACCTGAGCGTGATCTCGCGCGTGCGTGGCAGCGACTGGATCTACACCTACCTGAAGTCCTTCTACCTGGACGAATCGCGCCCGCTGGGCTGGAACAACAAGCTGTTTCCCAACGCTTCCATGCCCAACCCGCTGTGGGAGTTGCAGGGCCTGCAGCACGCCGAATTCGGCCCGGTCGATCCGGCCACCGGCGAACGCCACGTCGAGGGTCTGAAGGTGGCGCAGGCCGGCCGCCAGAGCGCGCAGGAGTTCGACCAGACCGCGCGCGACATCACCAACTTCCTGGAGTATGTCGGCGAGCCGGCGGCCCTGAAGCGCCAGAGCGTCGGTGTGTGGGTGATCCTGTTCCTGGCCGCGCTGACGTTCCTGGCCTACCTGCTGAAGCAGGAGTACTGGAAGGACGTCCACTAACGACGTCGCGCGTCCGACGCCACGGGTGCGGGCCGCAGCCCGCACCCGCAGGGTCAAAGCCGGCCGGGTTTGCTTGGCTTTTCCGGGCGGGGATTGCACACTCAGGGACGTGGCGACCGTCAGCAAGGGGCTGGCGGCGTCGGTGCGATCGGCGGATTCCGGTCGTCGGAGAGCCGTGAATGGCTGCGAGCCCACGTATGCGCAATACACTGACGTTGTTTTCCTCCACCGATGACGTGCTGTGCCACCGCGTGCGGCTGGTGCTCGCCGCCAAGGGCGTCACCTACGACCTGGTGCCGGTGGACCCGCAGAATCCGCCCGAAGACCTCATCGACCTCAATCCCTACCATTCCGTGCCCACCCTGGTGGAGCGCGATCTGGTGCTGTACGCCGCGTCCGTCGTCAGCGAGTACCTGGACGAGCGCTATCCGCATCCGCCGCTGATGCCCGTGGACCCGCTTTCGCGTGCGCGCCTGCGGCTGGCGATGCTGCGCATCGAGCACGACTGGGTGCCGCAGGTGCAGGCGATCCAGCTGGGCAACAAGCAGCAGGCCGACGCCGGCCGCAAGCGCCTGAAGGAACTGCTGACCGCGTCCGTGCCGCTGTTCAAGGCCAGCAAGTTCTTCCTCAATCCCGAAATGAGCCTGGCCGATTGCGCGATGGCCCCGATCATCTGGCGCCTGCCGTCGCTGGACGTGCCGCTGCCGAAGGACGGCAAGGCCATCGACGACTACGGCAACCGCATCTTCCGCCACCCCGGATTCCTGCGCAGCCTGACCGACGCGGAAAGGAAGCTGCGCGAGATCCCGGCCTGACCGGCGAACCCGCCGGGCCTGGCCGCGCGCCGCCACGCCGCGATGGCCGCCGAGAAATGAAATGACCGACGCCTCCTCCCGCATGACCAGCCACCGTCCGTACCTGCTGCGGGCGTTGAACGAATGGATCGCCGACAACGGCATGACCCCGCACCTGCTGGTGGACGCCACCCAGGCCGGCGTCCAGGTGCCGGCGAGTGCGGTGAAGGAAGGCAAGGTGGTACTGAACATTGCCGAGCGTGCGGTGGTGCGGCTGATGATCGACAACGACGCTGTCAGTTTCACCGCGCGCTTCGGGGGGGTGAGCCAGCCCGTCTACGTGCCCATCAGCGCCGTGCTGGCGATCTACTCGCGCGAGACGGGGCAGGGCATGGCGCTGCCGGAAGACGTGACGCACGATGCCGATACGGGCGAAGAGAGCGGCGGTGACGCGCCCACGACGGATACCCCGCCCGATGACCACACCCCGCCGTCCGGCGGCAAGCGCCCGCCTTTCCTGCGCGTGGTGAAGTAACCCAGATCGGCTGGCGCCTGCCGGAAGGCGCTGCAGAGTTCTCAGTGCGGGCCCAGCGGCGTAACCGACGGCGCCACCGGGCCCACGAACGACACCAGCCGTCCCTGGCGCAGGACAAGCCGGCCGACATGGCGGTCGGTGCCGTCGTGCGAGTACTCGAAGCGGAAGCTGCGCTCGAATCCTAGCCAGCCGTCCTCGCCGCGGCGCAGGCGCAGGCCGTTGGCGTGCACGCTCTGGTCCAGCCAGATCACCCCCGCCGCCTTGCAGGCGTTGCGGCCCAGCTCGCCGGCGCGCTCCGCCGCGGCACGCGCCGCATTCCAGTAGGCGAAACCGGCGCCGGCCGCCAGCAGCCACAGCAGGGCACTCAGCGGCGACACGCAGGACTCATGGTGCAGGGCCCAGCTT
This sequence comes from Pseudoxanthomonas mexicana, assembly GCF_010093385.1. Classification (GTDB taxonomy): domain Bacteria; phylum Pseudomonadota; class Gammaproteobacteria; order Xanthomonadales; family Xanthomonadaceae; genus Pseudoxanthomonas_A; species Pseudoxanthomonas_A mexicana. The sequence goes on along the minus strand of NZ_PDWV01000039.1, from coordinate 33,926 downwards.
CATCGACAGGTCGATGGCGCGGACGTGCTTGGTCAGGCCGCCGATGGACACGAAGTCCACGCCGTCGGCGGCGATGTCGCGGAGCGTGGTCATGTCCACGCCGCCCGACACTTCCAGCGGAATGCGCCCGTCGAAAGGCGGGGACTTGGCGCGACGGACCGCTTCACGACGCGACGCGGCATCGAAGTCGTCGATCAGGATGCGCTCGCAGCCTTCGGCCAGCGCTTCGTCCAGCTGCGCCAGGGTTTCCACTTCCACGATCAGTGGCAGCGTGGGTTGCGCGGTGCGGGCCGCACGGATCGCGGCCGTGAGCGAGCCTGCGGCACGCACGTGGTTTTCCTTCAGCATTACGGCGTCGTACAGGCCGATGCGGTGGTTCTGTCCGCCGCCGCAGCGGACGGCGTACTTCTGCGCCAGGCGCAGGCCGGGCAGGGTCTTGCGGGTGTCGAGGATGGTGCAGCCGGTACCACGTACGGCATCCACGTACGCGGCCGTGGTGGTGGCCGTGCCCGACAGCGTCTGCAGGAAGTTCAGTGCGGTACGTTCGGCGGTGACCAGGGCGCGCGTGTGGCCCGACAAGGTGGCCAGCACGGTGCCGGCCGGAACGCGGTCGCCGTCCTGCACGCGCCAGTCGATGCGCACCTCTGGATCGAGCGCGCGGTGGCAGGCGTCGAACCACGGGCGGCCCGCGACAACGGCGTCTTCCTTGCAGAGCAGATAGGCGATGTCGGCGGCGTCGGGCAGCAGCGCGGCGGTGACATCGCCGCTGCCGACATCCTCGGCCAGCGCGCGCGCGGCATCCGAGGCCACGAGGTCCGCGGGTGGGGGCGTCGGACGCGGGCTCATCGGGCGGGGAAGTCGTCGACCTGCGCGGTGGCGATCGCTTCCTCGGCGAGCAGGACGGGAATGCCGTCCTCGACGCGGTAGACGGTCTTGCGGTCGTGCGTCACCAGGGCTTCGCGCAGCGCCTCGGCCTGCGGTGCGTCGTCGGCGCGCTTGACCTGGCCCGCGGCGATGGCGCGGTTCAGCGCTTCCAGCCCGCGTGTCTCCAGCACGGCCAGCGGCTGGCGGGTGGTGGGGCAGCACAGCAGGTCCAGCAGTTTGCGGTCCATGGAGGTGGGGGCTCGATCGGTGATTCAGTCAGGAGGGTAGAATACGTCTTTGCGACCGAGGACGGCCATGACCGCCAGCGTATCCAGCCCCGTGGTGGGCATCGTGATGGGTTCCCGCTCCGACTGGGACACCATGCAGCACGCCGCGCAGAAGCTGGAGGCGCTGGGCGTGCCCTACGAGGTGAAAGTGGTGTCGGCACACCGCACGCCCGACGTGCTGTTCTCGTACGCGGAAGCCGCCGCCCCGCGCGGCCTGCGGGCGATCATCGCCGGCGCCGGCGGCGCGGCCCACCTGCCCGGCATGCTGGCGGCCAAGACCGCGGTGCCCGTGCTCGGCGTACCGGTGCAGTCGAAGGCGCTCAATGGCATGGATTCGCTGCTGTCCATCGTGCAGATGCCGGCCGGCATCCCGGTGGCCACGTTCGCCATCGGCAACGCGGGTGCCGCCAATGCCGGCCTGTTCGCCGCGGCGATGCTGGCGGCGGAATATCCGGCCATCGGTGCGGCGCTGGCCGCGTTCCGCGCGCGCCAGACCGATGACGTGATGGCGCACGACGACCCGCGTCAGCCACTATGACGACGGTCGGCATCCTGGGCGGAGGGCAGCTGGCACGCATGATGGCGCTCGCCGGCGCGCCACTGGGCCTGCGCTTCCTGGTGATGGACACCGCGGCGGACGCCTGTGCGGGCCAGTTCGCGCCGCTGCTGGTCGGCGACTACCGCGACGAATCGGCCCTGGCCGAGTTCGCGTCGAAGGTCGACGTGGCCACCTTCGATTTCGAGAACGTGCCCGCGGAGAGCGCGGAGTGGCTGGCGCAGCGGGTTCCCGTGTTTCCCAATCCCCGCGCGCTGGCGGTGGCGCAGGATCGCCTAGTGGAGAAGAGCCTGTTCCGCGAACTGGGGATTCCCGTCGGCGCCTTCGCCGATATCGGCAGCCTCGACGTACTGCGTCGCGAAGTCGATCGACTCGGGGGCGCCTGCATCCTCAAGACGCGTCGACTGGGCTATGACGGCAAAGGGCAATTCCGCATCAAGTCGCTTGCCGACGTGGATACGGCCTGGCACGCGCTGGGTGCGCAGGCCGGGACCGTGGGCCTGATCGTCGAAGCCTTCATTCCGTTCGAGCGAGAACTGTCCGTTGTCGCCGTGCGTGGCCGCGATGGCGAGTTCCGCACCTGGCCGTTGACCGAAAACTGGCATGTCGACGGCGTACTGTCGGCCAGCCTGGCACCGGCACACGTCGATGCTGCACTGGCCCAAGCGGCCTATGCGCACGCGCGGAGGTTGGCGGAGTCGCTCGACTACGTGGGTGTGTTCGCGCTGGAGCTGTTCTATCGGGACGGCGAGCTGCTCGCCAACGAGATGGCACCACGCGTGCACAACTCGGGCCACTGGACCATCGAGGGCGCGGAAACCTCGCAGTTCCAGAACCACCTGCGCGCCGTGCTGGGCCTCCCGCTCGGCGAGACGCGCGCGCTGGGCCATGCCTGCATGTTGAACTGGATCGGCGAGATGCCTGATGCCGCGTCTGTCCTGCAGGAGGCCGGTGGCCACTGGCACGACTATGGCAAGGAACCGCGCGCCGGACGCAAGGTCGGCCACGCCACGCTGCGGGCCGACGATGCCGTAGCGCTCGCCCATGCGCTGGCACGCGTCGGTGTCGCCCTTGGGCGGCAGGCGCAGGTCGCGCCGGTCGTCGCGCGGCTCACGGCCTGACGTCGGCGACTGCCTGAAGCGAAGAACGGCCGGATCACCCGGCCGTTCTGCATTGCGCGATGCCGCGCCTCAGCGGCAACGCCCGAACCTGTCCGGTGACGCGCCCGGCCCGCCCCTGGGGCCCGGAGGATTCTCCCAGTTGGTACCGCGGCCACCGCGCGGTCCCGGCGGGTTGTGGTCGAGGTCGAACCAGCAGCGCCTGGCCTGGTTCCACAGGCCGTAGCGCGGGTGCCAGTACCCATACGGCGGGTTGAAGTAGTAACCGTGCTTGACGACGACGAACTCGGAGCGCTTCCCGCCGTGGCGGTACCAGCGCCGGTCGGGCGACGCGCCGGGACCGCCCTTCCAGCCCGGCGGATTCTCCCAGTTGGTGCCTGGACCACCTACCGGTCCGGGTGGGTTGTTGTCGCGATCGCGTGGCGCAGCTTCGGCGGTCGCCGACATCGCGAGCAGGGCGGGGAGCAGGGATCCAGCCAATCCGTAACGCAGTGCCATGGTGTTCTCCTCGGGTGGGACCACGCTCGGGGAACGCCTGCATCGCAGTGCGTGTTGACACCAGGGTGGCCGGGATTCATCCGGCAGCCAGCGTCGCGAAACGGAAACGGCCGGGTTTCCCCGGCCGTTTGCGCGTGGTGCGGGCGCCTGCGATCAGCGCAGGTTGCCGGCCACGAAGGCCCAGTTGACCAAGGCCCAGAAGGACTCGACGTACTTCGGGCGCGCATTACGGTAATCGATGTAGTAGGCGTGCTCCCACACGTCGATCGTCAGTAGCGGCTTGTCCTCGCCGGTCAGCGGGGTGGCGGCATTGGAGGTGCTGACCAGCGCCAGCGAACCGTCCGGGCGCTGCACCAGCCAGCCCCAGCCGGAGCCGAAGGTGCCGATGGCGGTCTTGGTGAACTCTTCCTTGAACTTGGCGAAATCGCCGAAGGTCTTGTTGATCAGTTCGGCCAGCTTGCCGGTCGGCTCGCCGCCGCCATTGGGCTTGAGGCAGTTCCAGTAGAAGGTGTGGTTCCAGACCTGCGCGGCGTTGTTGAACATGCCGCCCTGCGACTTGCGCACGATCTCTTCCAGCGACGCATCGGCGAACTCGGTGCCTTCGATCAGCTTGTTGAGGTTGTCCACATAGGTCTTGTGGTGCTTGCCGTAGTGGAAGTCGATGGTCTCGCCGGAGATGTGCGGTTCCAGGGCGGTGCGGTCGTAGGGCAGGGGGGGCAGTTCGATGGCCATGGCTCGGTTTCCTTGTGCTAGGCGGGGCAAGAGGCATGCCGGGCATCGTCAGAGCGATGCCAGGGCTTACAATGGGCAATCCGCCGGCGAGGCCTGCGGAGCGGACCGAAAGTGTACCCGACGGTGGTTGCCAAACCGTCAAGGAAGGAGAAATCAGCATGCCGGTGATGGAACGCATCCAGGCCGAAGTGGATGGCCACCCGATCGTCCTTTTCATGAAGGGCACGCCGCAGTTCCCGATGTGCGGCTTCTCCAGCCGCGCGGTGCAGGCACTGCGCGATGCGGGCGCCGAGCACCTGTACACGATCAACGTGCTGGAAGAGCCGGAGATCCGCGCCAACCTGCCGCGTTACTCCAACTGGCCCACGTTCCCGCAGCTCTTCATCAACGGCGAACTGATCGGCGGCTGCGACATCACCCTGGAACTGCACGAGTCCGGTGAACTGCAGCGCATCGTCGCCGAGGCGCTGTCGCCGTGAGCCTGGTTGGCCTGCCTACCCGCGCGCCGCACGCGCTGGACCAGCGCGTCATCCTGGTCAGCGGTGCGCACGGCGGATTGGGCAGTGCGGCGGCCGTCGCCTGCGCTCGCGCGGGCGCCACGATGGTGCTGCTGGGCCGCAAGCTGCCGAAGTTGAATCGCGTGTACGACGCGGTGGCGCAGGCCGGTGCGGAGCCCCTGCTGTATCCGCTCGACCTGGAAGGCGCCCCCCCCGACGATTACGCGGAACTTGCCGAACGCCTGCGCGCGGAGCTCGGCCATCTGGACGGCGTGCTCCATTGTGCCGTGGAGTTCAAAGGACTCACGCCGCTCGAGCACACCGACCCGGCTGCGTTCGCGCGCGTCATTCATATCAACCTGACGGCGCCATGGTGGCTGTCCCAGGCCTGCCTGCCGCTGCTGCGGCAGTCGGCGGACGCGGCGCTGGTGTTCGCACTGGACGATCTGGAACGGGTCAGCCAGCCCTACTGGGGCGCCTACGGCATCGCCCAGCATGGCCTTGCCGCGATGGTGGGCATGCTGCATGCCGAACTGGGCTCGTCGTCCGTCCGCGTTTCTGCGCTGCAGCCGGGCCCGATGCGGACCGGCCTGAGATCGCGGGCCTATGCGGACGACAACGACCTGCAGGCGCGCGAGGCGGCCGATTACGCCGATGCCTGCGTCACCTTGTTGTCATCTGCGGGTGCCATCCATCGCGGCCAGGTCTGGAAAGTGCGCGCATGACCATCCTCTCGGCGGCGATGCTGCTGTTCCTGATCCTCGATCCGCTGGGCAACATCCCGGTGTTCCTCAGCGTGCTGAAGCCGCTGCCGACGCGCCGGCAGCGCATCGTAGTGGTCCGGGAACTGCTGATCGCGCTCGCCGTGCTGATGCTGTTTCTCTGGTGCGGCAAGTACGCCCTGGACCTGATGCACCTGCGCCAGGAATCGGTGGCCATCGCCGGCGGCATCGTGCTGTTCCTGATCGGCGTGCGGATGATCTTCCCGCGCCCCGAAGGCCTGATGGGCGAGACGCCCGGCGGTGAACCCTTCATCGTGCCGCTGGCCATCCCGCTGGTCGCCGGCCCCTCCGGCATGGCCGCCGTCATGCTGATGGGCAGCTCCGAGCCGGACCGGCTGGGAGACTGGAGCCTGGCCCTGCTGATCGCCTGGGCGGCCACGGCGGCCATCCTCATTTCCGCCACGGTGCTCTACAAATGGCTGGGCAGGAGCGTACTGACGGCGATCGAGCGCCTAATGGGCATGCTTCTTGTCGCCATCTCCGTGCAAATGGTGCTGGACGGGGTGGGGACCTACCTCAAGCTGACGCCCCCCAACATCTGATCGGCGGCCAAGACAACAGGCGCCAGATCCGGCTTCCAGAGCGGCTGCGAACGGTGCACAGCGGTCATGTTGCGTCGCGGAACTTTGTCATGCCGCGGTCACAAAATGGTCCTATCGTGTTAACCTGTTATTAACCTCCGCGGACGCCGCGTGGGCCATGGGAACCCCTAGCACGCCCTTCAGAACCGTCCCCACCGGGTGGTTCCGCACGTCTCGTCAGCCAGCTTCGCCACATCACTCCCGTACCGAGGTTTATCCGATGAACCAATCCCGTCGTCTTCGCCTGTCCAAGCTCAGCCTTGGCCTCGTCGTCGCACTCGCCGCCGCGCCTGCCTTTGCGCAGAGCACTTCGGCCGGTGTGGGCGGCCTGGTTACCGACAATGGCGGCCAGCCCGTCGCCGGCGCCGAGGTGACCATCACCCACGTCGAATCCGGTACGGTCAGCCGCGCCACCACCGACGCCAGCGGTCGCTACAACGCACGCGGCCTGCGCGTGGGCGGTCCGTACCAGATCACCGTGACCAAGGCCGGTGCGGGCACGAAGACCGAAGACAACATATATCTGAGCGTCAACCAGGTCGGCACCGTCAATGCCGCGCTGACAGGCGACATGACGACGCTCGAGACCGTGACGGCGATCGGCTTCGCCGGAGGTTCGGAAGTTTTCAGTGCCACGAAGATGGGAGCGGGCACCAACGTCGACCGTCAGACGATCGAGGCGTTGCCGTCCATCAACGGCAACATTCAGGACCTCATGCGCCTGGATCCGCGCGTGGCCTATGTGAACCGCGCAGAGGGCGGTATCAGTGCCGGCGGCCAGAATCCGCGTTACAACGCCATCCGCATCGACGGCGTGTCGGCCAGCGATACCTTCGGCCTGGAAGGCAACAATATGCCGACGCGCCGCCAGCCGGTGGCAATGGATGCCATCGAAGCCATCAATATTGATCTGGCGAGCTACGACGTGACCATCACGGGTGCGACGGGTGCCGTGGTCGACGCGGTGACGAAGTCGGGTACTAACGAGTTCCATGGCTCGGTCTACGGCACCTACCGCGACGGCGAATGGTTCGGCGACGACCCCGCTGGCGCCAAGTTCAACGGTTTCACCAAGGAACAGACTTACGGCGCTACGTTCGGCGGCCCGCTACTAAAGGACAAGCTGTTCTTCTTCGCCAACTACGAAAAGTTCACGCAGGAAGCGCCCGGCGCGGACATTGCGGGCAGCGCACTCGGCAAGCCCAACGCGGTCATTGACATGGACGACATCACGCGCGCCCAGCAGATCGCTCAAGGTTACGGTATTGACGCTGGTGGCCTGGAGAGCTCGGGTGATACGGATCTCGAAGAGTACGCGCTGAAGCTGGACTGGAACATTACCGACGATCACCGCGCCAGCTTCCGTTACAGCAATCTCGAGCAGAGCAAGCTGCGCGTCAACGGCATCAACAGCAGCCAGGTGTCGTTGAGCTCGTACTGGTACCAACACGTGAAGTCGGTCGAGAGCTATGTCGGCCAGCTTTTCAGTGATTGGACCGACAACTTTTCCACTGAGTTCAAGGTTTCCTACCGCGACTACTCTGCGGTACGCGAGACCCCCACCAGCGCCCCGAGCGTCCGCATCTATTTCGGTGGTACGGAAGACGCGCTGGCAGGTGACTCCCTGTGGCTGGGCACCGAAGTCAATTCGCACCAGAACCAGCTGTTCACCGAGACCTGGAACGTCTTCGGTGCCGGCACGCTGACCTTGGGCAATCACGACGTCAAGTTCGGTGTGGACTACAGCACCAACGACATCTACAACATCTATGGCCCCCAGCTGTACGGTGTGTACGAGTTCTGGGGTCTGGACAACTTTGAGCAGGGCCGCTGGAGCACCTACTCCCTGCGTACGCCGCAGCCTGGCCAAGGCTTCGACTCCGTCGCCGCCGCCTACAAGTACAAAAGCTATGGCGTCTTTGTGCAGGACCAGTGGTACGTCAACAACAACCTGACGCTGACCTTTGGTCTGCGCGCCGACAAGCCCGATGTCAACAAGGTGCCGCAGTACAACGCATTGGCCGAGCAGGTCTTCGGCTACGACAACAGCAAGGTGTTGTCCGGCGATTGGCTGGTGCAGCCGCGCTTCGGCTTCAATTACACCTTCGACAGCGATCGTCCGACGCAGCTGCGAGGTGGTTTCGGCCTGTTCCAGGGCGAGTCTCCCCAAGTTTGGTTGAGCAACGCCTACAACACGACCGGTTTCAACTATATCCAGTACTCGCAGCGCCTCAACTCGGCTGAAAACTGGGAGGATCTGCCGTTCAGTGGCGACGGTCTGAACCAGCCGGTGCCGACCAACCCCTCGGCCGCGCTACAGAATGTCAACTTCGTCGCTGCCGATTTCGAGCAGCCCTCCGTGTGGAAGGCCAACCTGGCGTTCGAGCATGAGCTGCCTTGGCACGGTATCGTAGCGTCGGCAGAACTGCTGCTGACCCAGGTGGAAAGCGCGCTGTTCTACCGCAATCTCAACCTGGGCGCTCCCACGCTCCAGGGCCCGGATGGCCGCGACCTGTTCTACGCCGCCTCCAACGTGGGCCGTTCGTGGAGCTCCAGCAACAACCGCGCGAACCGTGATCGCCGCTTCGACTCGGTGCTGTTGCTCGACACCACCGACAAGGGGCACACCGAGCAGCTGACGGTCGGTCTGGACAGGCCCTGGACTTCGGATAGCGACTGGTCCTGGAGCCTGGCCTACACCTATACCAATGCGAAGGAAGTGGCGGGTCTCACCAGTTCCACGGCGACCTCGGGCTGGAACTACACCTACCAGTTCGACGCCAACGCCGAGGAACTGGCGACCTCGCGTTACGAGATCCGGGACCGCTTCCTGGGCACGCTCAACTGGCGCCACAATTTCTTCGGTGACTACAAGACCGAAGTGGGCCTGGTGTACGAAGGTCGTACCGGTCGTCCCTTCAGCTACGTCTATTTCAACGACGCCAACGGCGACAACCGCTCGGCCAACGATCTGTTCTACGTGCCGTCCGGTCCGGGCGACGTGCTGTTCGGCACCCTGAGCAGCGGCGGCGTCTTCACGGCCGATCCTGCGATGGAGCAGCGCTTCTTCGACTGGCTGGCCAAGAACCCGCAGCTGGGCCGCTACGCGGGCAGCTACGCGCCGCAGAATTCCGGCCGTGCTTCCTGGGTCAATACCTTCGACATCCGTATTTCCCAGGAGCTGCCGGGCTTCTTCAAGGGGCACAAGTCCGAGCTGTGGCTAGACATCCAGAACGTCGGCAATCTGCTGAACGAGGACTGGGGCCACATCTACGATTACGGCTTCTTCGCCAACCAGCGCGTTGCCTCTGTCAGCGGCATCTACAATGGAAGGTACGTGTACAACTTCAACACGCCGGACGCGCCGACGGTCGCCAATGGCGATGCGGACGGATTCAATACTGGCGTGTCGCAGTGGTCGCTGCAGCTGGGTTTCCGCTACAAGTTCTGACGTTCGCGAAGACCGTACTGCCAGAAACGGCCGGGGAAACCCGGCCGTTTTCTTTTGGGCGGGCTCCTCTTGCTGCGGGGACTGCGCTAAAGTCCCGCTCCTGACGAACGAGAACAGGAAAACCCCATGACTGAAACGGCATCGAGGGCGTTGCCGGTCCAGGACGCGCGCATTTATCCGCGTGGCGGCCTGGACGTGCTTTCCCGCGCCGAAGTGGCGCGCCTGCGCGACGCTTCCGCGGGTGGCATGCACGAACTGCTGCGCCGCTGCGCGCTGGCGGTGCTGACCAGCGGCAGCGCCTCGGATGATCCGCGCGCCGCACGCGATCTGTACCCCGACTTCGATATCCAGGTGCTGCAGCAGGATCGCGGCGTGCGTATCGACCTGATCAACGCACCGGCCATGGCGTTCGTGGATGGCGAAATCATCCGCGGCGTGGCCGAGCTGCTGTTCGCCGTGGTGCGCGACCTGGCCTACACGGCCATCGAGCTGGGGCCGGAGTATGCGGCCGACCTCGAATCGTCGGCGGGTATCACCAACGCCGTCTTCGGTCTGCTGCGCAACGCGCGCATCCTGAAGCCGAGCGACCCCAACCTGGTGGTCTGCTGGGGCGGTCACTCCATCTCGCGCGACGAGTATCTCTACACCAAGCAGGTGGGCTACGAGCTGGGCCTGCGCGGCCTGGACATCTGCACCGGCTGCGGCCCGGGTGCGATGAAGGGGCCCATGAAGGGCGCGACTATCGCGCACGCCAAGCAGCGCCGCAGCAGGACGCGCTACATCGGCGTGACCGAGCCCGGCATCATCGCCGCCGAGTCGCCCAACCCCATCGTCAACCACCTGGTGATCATGCCGGACATCGAGAAGCGCCTGGAGGCCTTCGTTCGCATCGGTCACGGTATCATCGTGTTCCCGGGCGGCGTGGGCACGGCGGAGGAGATCCTGTACCTGCTGGGCATCCTGCTGCACCCGGACAACGCCGACCTGCCGTTCCCGCTGATCCTCACCGGACCGACCATCGCCGCGCCATACTTCGAGCAGATCGACCGCTTCATCCGGCTGACGCTGGGCGACGCGGCCGCCGAGCGCTACGAGATCGTCATCGGCGACCCGGTGGCCGTGGCGAAGAAGATGGGCGCCGGCATCCGCCGCGTGCGCGAGTACCGGATCGAACAGAAGGATTCGTTCTTCTTCAACTGGGCTATCCAGATTCCCGAGGACTACCAGCAGCCCTTCGTGCCGTCGCACGAGGCCATGGCGGCACTGCAGCTGCGGCCCGGACGCGCCGTGCACGACCTGGCGGCGGACCTGCGTCGCGCCTTCTCCGGCATCGTGGCGGGCAACGTGAAGGAAGACGGCATGCGCCGGATCGAGGAATTCGGTCCGTTCGAAATTCACGGCGAGCCCGCGATGATGCAGGCCCTGGATGCGCTGCTGCGGGCGTTCGTGGAACAGCGGCGCATGAAGATCGCCGGCGAGTACAGGCCGTGCTACCGCGTGGTGACCTGAGCGGTCACGGCGTCAGTGGAATCCGGATGACGGCGGTGTAGCGTCCTTCCGCCGTCGTCGTCCGCACGCTGCCGCGCCCATGCGTCATGGCCTGGATGCGGGCGCGGACGGCATTCAGGCCCACCTGATGGCCCGTAGTGGGGCGTACCGGCGCCGAGGGCAGGGCATTGGCCACCGTCACCTCCAGCCAGTCGCCGTTCGTCGCCACCTGCAGGTGCACATCGCCTCCCGTCGCCACGGGCTCCACTCCATGGCGGATTGCGTTCTCGACCAACGGCTGGATCGACAGCGCGGGCACGGCCAGGTCAGGCAGGGCCGCCGGCACCTGCCACTCCACGCGCAGGCGATCGCCGAAACGAAGGCCTTCGATCTCGAGGTAGCGCCGTACGAGCGCAAGCTCATCTGCCAGCGTGATCTCTCGCGGCCCCGCCAGCGCGGCACGGAACAGGTCCGACAGGTCCAGCAGCAGCCGCTCCGCCTCCTCCGGACGCTGGTGCACCAGCGCAGCGCCGGTATTGAGGGTGTTGAACAGGAAGTGGGGGCGGATGCGGGCCTGCAGGGCCTCCAGCTCGGCCTGCTTGGCGCGGACGGCCAGTTGGCGGGCGCGCCAGTGGTTGTGGAACGCGGCAAGTCCCAGTAAGCCCACCGTGACCGCGATTCCTGTACAGGACAGGAGCGTGGCGCGCCAAGCGCCGGTCGACATGCCCCAGTCATTGCCAAGCAGCAGCCATGCAGCACCGAGTGCGCCCCAGGTGAACACTGCCAGCAGTGCGATGGCCAGGCAGGCAATCAGCAGCGGGCGAACGCGGGAGAGTGGATGACGCAACGCATAGAGAGTGCCCAGCGACAGCAGCAGTACCCACTGGATGCAGAGGGACGCCATGCCGAAGTAGCTCCAATGGTCTTCGGTTGCCCCAGGAGCGATCGTGAGCAGTAGCGCCAGTCCCTCTCCCGCCATGATGGCCCAAAGGATGACGGACGGCTGCCAGAGGGCGTCGAGCGGTGTGACGGTGGCGTGGTCAGATGGCATGGCGGGCCAAGGAGGGCGGGTCCATTCATGATGCCCTTTTGGCGGTAGAACGGCAGCCTTGGCCGCTTGGGAAGCGCTTAAGGCCGTTCATCGGCTACCCGCTGGCGTGGCCGGATGCCAGTGTTTAGGGTGCAGGCTCGTCAATCGGGGGGGATTGGATTCCATGCTGAGTCAGGGCGGCCAGACAGCCCCACGTGGTGCACGTGGTCAACGTGCTGCACGGGGCTTCAGTCTGATGGAATTGATGATCACCCTTGCGGTGCTCGCCATCCTGCTATCGCTTGCGGTCCCCAGCTTCACCTCGGTCATCAATGCCAATCGACTGACCGCGCAAGCCAATGAGCTGGTGGCCGACTTGCAACTGGCGCGAACCGAGGCCATCCGGCGCAACCAGCGTGTGACTGTATGTCCGAGCCTGGACAACGCGACCTGCGCGGCCGGCGGTAGCTGGGCCAATCGCATTGTCATCGCGCCGGTGGGAGCAGGCAACGAGGTGATCCGGGTCAGCGCCTCGCGCCCACCCCTGCAGTTGAGCGGCGGCGTGACCAGTATCGTGTTCAGGCCCGATGGCATCGCCCGTGACGCGGCGGGTTTGCTGGTATCGACCACGCTTACCGTTTGCCTGCCCACCACCACGCCGCAGCAAAACGTGCGCCAGGTCGCGTTGCAGTCGGGTGCCCGTGTTTCCACATCGTCGTCGGTGCATTCGACGCCGGGTGCGTGCCCCTGATCAAACCCACGAGACCACATCCATGAATATCCGTCCTCCCATCCGGATGCAATTTTCTCCCGCAGGGCAGCAGGGCGCTGGCCTACTGGAAGTGATGATCTCCATCCTCATCATGGGTATCGGTCTGCTGGGTATCGCCGCGATGCAGGCCACGGCCCTGCGCAACAGCCAGAGTTCGCTGGAGCGCAGCCAGGCCGTGATCCAGACCTACACCATCCTGGAGTCGATGCGTGCCAATCGCACGGCTGCACTGGCAGGCGAGTACAACCTGGCTCAGACCTGCGATCCGCCGGCCGCGAATGCGACGCTGGCGCAGAGTGACATGCGGGCATGGATCACATCGCTTGAGCAGACGCTGGGCAACACCGCCAACACTTGCGGCACCATCGCCTGCAACGGCGCCGACTGTACGGTGACGGTCCAGTGGGACGACAGTCGCGCGACCGGTAATGCCGGCGCGGGCGCCGCGAATTACCGCGTTGCCACCAGGACGCAGCTATGAGCAAGAGAAGCGGAATTCATCCGGTGGCGCGCCGTGCCGCACGCGGTTTCAGCCTCATCGAAATGATGATAGCCATGGTGTTGGGCCTGCTGGTGGTCGGGGCGGCCATCGGCATATTCGTCTCAAACCAGCAGGCGTATCGCGCGACCGAGGGTCTCGGCCGCGTGCAGGAGAACGTCCGCATGGCCTTCGAGATGATGGCCCGGACCGTACGCGAATCCGGTGGCAACCCTTGCAACAGCACCAACAGCATGCCGCTGATCAACGTGCTGAATAATCCGGCCAACAACTGGTGGAGTCGGTGGGGAGTCACGCCCGCCAATGCCCCGCTGGGAAGCGCGCTGGTGGGTTTTGCGCCCGGAGCCGCGGTTGACGGACTCGCGACGGGAGCGGCGGCAGGGCAGCGTGTGGCGGGGACGCCAGCGCTCGTAGTGATATCGGCAGAGCAGCGCGCGGCGACCGTCGTCTCCCATACCCCTTCCACGCAGTCATTCGTGGTCCAGAACGCCAACCATGGTTTCCAGACAGGCGATCTGTTGGTCGTCTGTGGGCAGGACTCCGACGTTGTGTCATTGGCCAGCGTAACCGATGCCGGTGTAGGCACGGTTCGTCTGGGTGGCTTGTTTCAGATGAGCAATGCGGGTGGGGGCACGACCATTCGGCATGCCATCGGGGGCAGCACTCCGGGCAATGCATCAGCCAATCTGGGCCCCGCCGGCACGGAATTCACTTTCGGTGCGAACGCGACCATCTCGCGCGTGCAGGCGTCCGTCTGGTATGTCGGTAACGCCGCGGCACCGGCGGTCGGTAGCTCGCTCTACCAGCGGGTGCTCGGGCCCAACGGTGCCATGACCACGCAGGAAATCATTCAGGGCGTGCAGGCGATGAATCTGACTTACCTGCTGCCCGGGGCAAATGCATATGTGGCGGCGGATGCCGTGCCTGCGGCACGCTGGGGCGAGGTGGCGGCTGTCAGGATCGAACTCACCCTGCAGGGCACGCAGAACGTCGATGGCGCTCCCATTACCCGCCAACTCGTGCAGGTCGCCAACCTGCGAAACAGGAGCCTGTGATGACCGCCCTTCCTGCTTCTCCTGTCCGACAGCGAGGCGCCTCGCTCGTGGTCGTCCTGATCCTGCTGCTGGTCATGACGCTGCTGGGCCTTGCGGTACTGAGGGGTACATTGCTTGAAGAGCGCATGAGCGCGAATCTTCTGGATCGAAGCCAGAATTTCCAGGCGGCCGAAGCTGCACTCAGAGAGGCAGAGGCGTTGATCGCGGCGGGTACCTGGGGCGTCGATCCGCCGGCGGCTGGCGCCGCATGCGCGAACGGTATGTGCGGTGCGCCGGCGACCACTGTGGCAGACCGGGCGACCGACCCCGCCTTCGCGGGATGGCGTGCCGCGACCAGCAACGTCAACAACGGCATCGGCGGAGCGCAGGCCGTGCAGCCTCAGTTCTTCGTGGAGCACGCGGGATGGGTGGAAACATGGTTCGAATGCAATGAGGCGGGCAGCAAGTATCGCGGCACCGCGCTCTGCATCCGCCCGGTCTACAAGGTGACTGCACGCAGTCAGGCCGATGGGCGCTCCAGCGTGTTGTTGCAGTCAAGTTTCGTCGCGCCGTGAACGTCGGTACGGGAGCACACTAATGAAGAAGAATACGCCGCACGCCGGCCCCTATCTCGCTCGCGTGAGAAGCGCTGCCTTGGCCTTCATGGCGACTCTGCTGGCATTGCCGGCGGGCGCAGGCATCAATCTTCCGCGCGAGCCCCTGCAGTCCAGCGGGCGCGTAGCGCCCAATATCCTCTATGTCCTGGACGACTCCGGTTCGATGGCCTTCGATGCCATGCCGGCGGACAGTATCAGCGGCTGGGAGGGTAGGGCCTACGTACACAACACGGTCTACTACAACCCCGCGAGGACCTACCAGCCCTGGACCAAGGCTGACGGGACGCTCATGACGGGTGGCACCTCGTATACCGCGGTGTATGGCGACTTCAACCTGGCCAGTGGGAACACGATTGATCTTTCGGATTCAGGTAGCTGCCGCAACTACAACAAGAACAACAGCAGCAATAACAGTTCCGAGAATACGCAGGTCTGCGGCGGCGTGCAGACGTTCTATGTGCCTAAGAATACCGGGAATACGGATGCGGCCTATCTCGCGGATCAGGCCAATTACTACCGTTATCAGATATTCACCGATGGCGTGATTGTCCGCAGTGACTACGGCCCGCGTGTGGGCACCACATCCCCGTATAACCGAGGCCTCAACAACAGGAATTGCAGTACCAGCACTAACCCCGTAAACAACTGGCGTAATTGCACCCAGGTGACGCCGACGGGCAGGTCGGAGGCGGACGAGCGCACCAATTACGCGACGTGGTTCTCCTACCATCGGACTCGCATGAAGGCCGCAAAGGCCGGTTCGGGTGTGGCGTTCAATGGTTTGGCAGGCAACGTGCGCGTGGGCTTTCGTACCATTTGGCAGCGCCAGCCCGGTGGGACGCGTCCCGCCAACGAGCCCACTCACGCCATCCCGATTCCTGTCCAGTACAACGATGGCCTGTTCGTCGATCCCAACGGCACGACAGGGGCACTCAACAATCGGACCCAGTGGTACAACCGCTTGTATGGAGCGATCGGTTACAACGGTACGCCATTGAAAGGTGCGCTCCAGCAGGCAGGCCTCTATTACAGCAGTAACTCATCCAATGGCCCTTACGGGCCACAAGCGGCCGCAAGCCAGTATTCCTGTCGTCAGAATTTCACCATTCTGACAACGGATGGTTACTGGAACGACAACTCCAACTATGTCGCAGTCGATGAGCAGGACAATACGCCCGGACCTACTGTTACCGGGCCGGGCAACCAGTCGTTCACGTATAGCGCCGTGGCGCCATATGCCAGTGCGGATTCCAATACGTTGGCCGACGTCGCCATGCGCTATTGGAAGAATGACCTGCGTACGGACTTGATCAACCAGGTGCCCACGACGAGCAGCAATCCGGCGTTCTGGCAGCACATGGTCACGTTCGGTATCTCCATCGGCTTGAAGGGCTCGGTGGATCCTGACGGTCCCTTGCCGGGGATGCCCGGAGGTCCGGCTGCGTGGCCCAACCCCAACGATGCCGCAGATCTCCGTCGTATAGACGATCTCTATCATGCCTCGGTGAACGGCCGCGGTACGTTTCTCGCAGCTTCCAATCCCGACGAGTTCGCTGAAGGTTTGCGCGCTTCACTGGCCTCCATCGTCGAGCGGACAGGTTCTTTCTCGAATCTGTCGGCCAACTCCACCCAGCTGACGTCCGGGTCGCGGTCCTACCAGGGCAGTTTCGTATCCGGCGTATGGACGGGCAGCCTGATCGCCTATCCGGTGGTGTCAGGCAGCGTCAACCAGGATGCCCCCATCTGGAATGCCGCCAATGTCATTCCCACCAGCGGCCGGCGTATTTTCACCCACAATGGCACGGGTGGAGCAACTTTTCCCACGCCCGCACAGGTCACCGCGCTGACCAGGACCACGACGCCAGCAGTGACGGGTGCGAACAACGCGGCCTATATTGCGGGTAATCGCAGTCTTGAGCTTGCCAATGGCGGCACGTTGCGCAACCGCAACCACCTGCTGGGGGACATCGTCAACTCGTCGCCGGTCTATGCGGCGCGCGAGCAGACCATCTACGTGGGCGCTAATGACGGCATGTTGCACGCGTTCAACGCGAACGACGGCGTCGAGCGCTTCGCCTACGTACCCGGTGGCATCAATCTGTCGGACCTGTCCACGCTGAGTCTGCCGGACTATGAGCACCGCTACTTTGTCGATGGGTCGATCGTCCTGTCCGACCGTTCGCAGACGCCCAGCCAGACCCTTCTGGTCGGCGCGTTGGGGCGTGGCGGCAAGGGCATCTATTCCCTGGACGTGACCACGCCCTCCAGCTTCGCTGCGGCGGACGTCAAGTGGGAGCGCTACGAGACGCCAGGCGGCAACATGGGGCTGGTCCTGGGGCAGCCGATCATCGCCAAGCTCAACAACGGCGTGACCGGCGTGATCGTACCCAACGGCGTGAATAGTGCAGGAGACAGGGCGGCGCTACTGGTCTATCGCCTCAGTGACGGTCAACTGCTGGCCGAGATCGATACCGGGGTCGGTAACGGCACCACTCCCAACGGCATGTATGCGGCCACCATCCGCGACCTGGATGGCAACGGCACCGCGGACTACGTGTATGCCGGCGACCTGCTGGGCAACCTCTGGAAATTCGATCTCCGCTCCAGCAGCAGCAGCGCGTGGACCAATGCCTCCAACCGTATGGTGCTCTATACCGCTGTCAATGACGGAGGGCAGCGGCAGCCAATCACCTCCGCGCCCAGTGTTGTTCGTGATCCGAATACGTTCGAGCTTTGGGTGTTCTTTGGCACCGGTCGTTTCCTCAATGAGGACGACGTTGTGAACGTGCAGGTCCAGAGCCTGTACGGAGTCAAGGACAGCGCCACAACCATCACGGGCCGCGGTGCCCTGCAGCGTCGTGTGATCTCCAGCGTCGACGCCACGACAGGGGCGCGCGCCTTCGAGGCCTCGTCAGCGCTGACCGCGGGCAGGCAAGGCTGGTACATCGATCTCGTGGATCCCCCGTACCCGCCGGGTACAGCCCGTGGCGAACGTGTCGTCAGCGACCCGCAAGTCGTGGCCGGTATCCTCATTGTGTCCAGCGTCATCCCAAGTCAGGATCCATGCCTGCCTGGTGGCAGCGGCTACCTCAATGCCTTGGATGCGTTCACCGGCACCAGTCTGTCGACATCGCTGTTCGATCTGGATGGTGATGGAGAGTTCACCGACGAAGTGATCACCTCCGGTGGAACGACCCTGCCTGTGGGATCGGTGTCGCTGGGTGGGATGGGAACGCAGGGCGCCATCTTTACGGGTGGTGGCAGCGGCGGCGGTGGCGGTGGAGGTCAGATCTGCGTCAACATTTCCGATGCCACCGTGGCGTGCGAACGAATCCGTGAAATGCGGCGTGTCGGTCGCGTCTCCTGGCGCGAAATCATCCGAGACTGAGGAGCCTCTTAGATGCAGACCTTCCATTACAGGCGCGCCTCAGGCGTGACGACCATCACGCGCCATATCGGGGGTTTTACCCTGATCGAGTTACTTATCACGATCGCGATCATGGCGATCCTGGCAACTCTGGCGTACGCCAGTTATGACTCGTTCGTCGTCCGGTCGAGACGCGCTGCTGCAGCGGCCTGTCTTCAGGAACGTGCGCAATTCATGGAGCGTTTCTACACCACCAATCTGTCCTACTTCGATGCTGCCGCCAATGCGGCCCCTGTTCTGGCACAGTGCGATGCCGAGCTGCAGCCGCATTATCAGATTGGCTACCAGGTCACGCCCACTGCGGCATCCCCCCGCGTGTACACGCTGCGTGCGGTCCCCCAGGGTGCACAGGCCACCAAGGACAACGCCCGCTGCGGTACGCTGAGCATCACGCAAGCCGGTGTTCGTGGCAGGACGGGCTCGGCGGCAGTGACCGATTGTTGGTAGGAGCATCGTCTGCATCGCGATGACCCATGGTCAGGCGAACTGCCCGTCCCGGAGAAACAAGAAGGCCCGCATCTGACGACGCGGGCCTTCTGCTTTTCATCTGGCGCCCGAAGTTGGACTCGAACCAACGACCCCCTGATTAACAGTCAAGTGCTCTAACCGGCTGAGCTATTCGGGCGGGGCGCGTATTGTAGCGGGCACGTCGGCGCGGCGGCAAGTCGTTCGGCCTCTCCCGCGCATTTCGCTGGCGGTGGGTGCAGGCTTGGGCGCCAAAGCCTTGATTGGAAAGGTTCAGCCGGGTGGAACGCAGGGTTCGGGTTCGCTGGGGCGGGCGCTGCGGATACGGCCCGCATTGTTGATCACCACCAGTCCGCTGACTTCGCCATCGATGCACAGGCGTACCGTGAGGTTGTTGCCGGAGCTGTAGCCGGTCGGAAGGTAGCGCACCTGCCGCCGGCCCGCCGTGGACAGGAGGCGCAACCCGGGCGCATGGGGCGCGGGCTCGTTGCGGAAGACATCGAAGGTGTCGTCGGGCTGCCGGTTGCCGTCCGGATCCCGGAAGGTCAGCCAGTGCTCGCTCCAGTCGCTGTCCTGCCGGCACATGCCGTCCCCCCGGCTGGGGCATACGACGACCGGGACGTTGTGGGTGATGGCGGTGATGCGGGCCGAGGCGAAATGGGAGGTGAGCAGGTGCAGCGTGGCATCCACCTGGCTGCGTTTCTGCAACGCTCGGAACGAGGGGATGCCCACTGCGGTCAGGATCGCCAGCACGGACATCGCCACGACCAGCTCCAGCAGGGTGACACCCCGATGGCGATGAACCGTCCGCGGGGAATGAGGACAGGGTGAAGACGATGGCATCCTTGCCATGGCGCGGCTCCTTGAATGTTCCGGCGATCCCAGCATCGAGCGCGGGAACGGATCGCGCCATCAGGGCAGTCCCTGTCCTGATGTAGGAAATCCCTGCCGAAGCGATCACGTCCCCGGGGCTATACTCGACGGTCGACTACCGGACGGCCCGCGATGACCGATCGTTTCCAGCTTGTTTCCCCGTATTCGCCCGCGGGCGACCAGCCCCGCGCCATCGAGAAGCTGGTGGAGAACTTCCAGGCGGGCCTGGCCAAGCAGACGCTGCTGGGCGTGACGGGTTCGGGCAAGACCTACACGATCGCCAACGTGGTGCAGCAGATCCAGAAGCCCACCCTCGTGATGGCGCCCAACAAGACGCTGGCTGCGCAGCTGTACGGCGAGTTCAAGGCGTTCTTTCCGCACAACGCGGTCGAGTATTTCGTCAGCTACTATGACTACTACCAGCCGGAAGCCTACGTACCGGCCAGCGATACCTTCATCGAGAAGGACAGCTCGATCAACGAGCACATCGAGCAGATGCGGCTGGCCGCCACCAAGACGCTGCTGTCCAGGCCCGATGCGCTGGTGGTCGCCACCGTGTCGGCGATCTACGGCCTGGGTGCGCCGGAGGACTACCTGTCGCTGCGTCTGATCCTGTCGCTGGGCGAGCGGATCGACCAGCGCGAGCTGATCCGCCACCTGACCCAGTTGCAGTACACCCGCAACGAATACGAACTGCAGCGCGGCACGTTCCGTGTGCGCGGCGAGATCATCGACGTGCATCCGGCGGAAAGCGATGCCGAAGCCCTGCGCATCGAGCTGTTCGATGGCGAGGTCGAGGGCCTCAGCCTGTTCGACCCGCTCACCGGCGAGTCGCTGCGCAAGCTGCAGCGCTACACGGTGTACCCCAAGACCCACTACGCCACCACCCGCGAGCGCGTGCTCGCCGCCATCGACACGATCAAGGTCGAGCTGAAGGACCGGCTGGAGCAGTTGTATGCGCAGAACAAGCTGGTCGAAGCGCAGCGCCTGGCCCAGCGGACGCAGTTCGACGTGGAAATGATGGCGGAGGTCGGCTTCTGCTCGGGCATCGAGAACTACTCGCGCCACCTGACCGGCAAGGCGCCGGGCGAACCGCCGCCGACCCTGTTCGACTACCTGCCGGCCGATGCGTTGCTGGTGATCGACGAATCGCACGTGACCATCCCGCAGATCGGCGCCATGTACAAGGGCGACCGTTCGCGCAAGGAGACACTGGTGGAATTCGGCTTCCGCCTGCCGTCGGCGCTGGACAACCGGCCGTTGCGCTTCGAGGAATGGGAAGCGCGCTCCCCCCGCAGCATCTATGTGTCGGCCACGCCGGGACCTTACGAGCTGCGTGAGTCCAATGGCGAGATCGTCGAACTGGTGGTGCGGCCGACCGGCCTGATCGATCCGGAAGTGGAAATCCGGCCGGTGGGCACGCAGGTGGACGACCTGTTGTCGGAGATCAACCTGCGTGTCTCCTGGGGCGATCGCGTGCTGGTCACCACGCTGACCAAGCGGATGGCCGAAAACCTGACCGAGTATCTGGGCGAGCACGGCATCAAGGTGCGCTACCTGCACTCGGACGTGGACACCGTGGAGCGCGTGGAGATCATCCGCGACCTGCGGCTGGGCAAGTTCGACGTGCTGGTCGGCATCAACCTGCTGCGCGAGGGACTGGACATGCCGGAGGTCTCGTTGGTGGCGATCCTGGATGCGGACAAGGAGGGCTTCCTCCGTTCCACCGGCTCGCTGATCCAGACCATCGGCCGCGCCGCCCGCAACCTCCGGGGCAAGGCGATCCTGTACGCCGACCGCATGACCCGCTCGATGCAGGCGGCCATCGACGAAACGGGTCGGCGCCGCGAGAAGCAGGTGGAGTACAACCTGGAGCACGGCATCACGCCCAAGTCGGTGGCGCGTCCGATCGTGGACATCCTGGAGGGCGCGCGCAGCGAAGCCGCCAACGAGGGCAAGGCCGGGCGGGGCAAGGGGCGGCGCGTGGCCGAGGAGCCTGTGGAGTACGGCGTGATGGAGCCGGCCAAGGCGGTGGCCCGCATCAAGGCGCTGGAACAGCAGATGTACCAGCACGCCCGCGACCTGGAGTTCGAGGACGCCGCGCGCCTGCGCGACCAGATCCAGCGGCTGAAGGAAGCCAGCCTGGGTGGCTGAGCCATCGAGCAGCGCCCCCCGGTTGTCGGCGACCCCGCATCCGGGATAGAATTCGCGCCCCTGCAAAGGGCAGACCGGGCGGTTAGCTCAGCGGTAGAGCACTACCTTGACATGGTAGGGGTCACAGGTTCGAACCCTGTACCGCCCACCACGCTTCCACGGCGTGGATTCCGGACTTCTGGGGCCAGCCCGATGCGCCATCCGTATTCACGAGGTGGCCCGCGGAAACGCCGGCCGAGCGTGCGACATGAGCACTACCATCGCCTGAACCTGGTACTGCCCGAGGCACTGCATCCCGTAGGCGCCCTCGTGGCGCTTTTTTGTTGGCCGCATCGCGGCCACGGGAAGGGGGATTCGGGATTGGGGATTCGCAAGAGCGAATCCGGTCCGGATCCGCCTTCCCCATTCCCGAATCCCCATTTCCGAATCCCGGCATCCACATGATCACCATCACGCTCCCCGACGGCAGCCGCCGCGAGTTCGAGAATCCCGTTTCCGTCATGCAGGTGGCGCAGTCCATCGGCGCGGGCCTGGCCAAGGCCACGGTGGCCGGCGCCGTCGATGGCGTGCTGGTCGATGCCAGCGACGTCATCGACC
Organism: Pseudoxanthomonas mexicana; assembly: GCF_010093385.1. Lineage (GTDB taxonomy): Bacteria > Pseudomonadota > Gammaproteobacteria > Xanthomonadales > Xanthomonadaceae > Pseudoxanthomonas_A > Pseudoxanthomonas_A mexicana. The sequence continues at coordinate 11,604 of NZ_PDWV01000039.1, read as the reverse complement.
ATGACGCCGCGCTGCGGATCATCACGCCGAAGGACGAGGAGGGTGTGGAGATCATCCGCCACTCCTGCGCGCACCTGGTCGGCCATGCGGTCAAGCAGCTGTACCCGGACGTGAAGATGGTCATCGGTCCGGTGATCGCCGAAGGCTTCTACTACGACATCTACAGCGAGCGCCCGTTCACGCCGGAAGATCTGGCGGCGGTCGAGCAGCGCATGCAGGAACTGATCGCGCAGGACTACGACGTCATCAAGAAGATGACGCCGCGCGCCGAGGTGGTCGAGGTCTTCAAGGCCCGCGGCGAGGAGTACAAGCTGCGCCTGATCGAGGACATGGGCCCCGAAGTCACTGCCATGGGCCTGTACTACCACCAGGAATACGTGGACATGTGCCGAGGCCCGCACGTGCCGAACACGCGCTTCCTGAAGGCCTTCAAGCTGACCCGCATTTCCGGCGCCTACTGGCGCGGCGATGCCAAGAACGAGCAGCTGCAGCGCATCTACGGCACAGCCTGGGCCGACAAGAAGCAGCTGGAGGCCTACATCCAGCGCATCGAGGAGGCCGAGAAGCGCGACCATCGCAAGATCGGCAAGCAGCAGGAGCTGTTCCACCTGCAGGAAGAGGCCCCGGGGCTTGTGTTCTGGCACCCGAAGGGCTGGGCCATCTGGCAGGTGGTCGAGCAGTACATGCGCAAGGTCTACCGCGACAGCGGCTACCAGGAAGTGCGTTGCCCGCAGATCCTCGATGTCGCCTTGTGGAAGAAGTCCGGCCACTGGGACAACTACAAGGAAAACATGTTCTTCAGCGAGTCGGAGAACCGCACCTACGCGGTCAAGCCGATGAACTGCCCGGGCCATGTGCAGGTGTTCAACCAGGGCCTGCACAGCTACCGCGACCTGCCGATCCGCTACGGCGAGTTCGGTGCCTGCCATCGCAACGAACCGTCCGGCGCGCTACACGGCATCCTGCGCGTGCGCGGCTTCACCCAGGACGACGGCCACATCTTCTGCACCGAGGACCAGATCGAGGCCGAGGTCACGGCTTTCCATCAGCAGGCGCTGAAGGTGTACTCGGACTTCGGGTTCGAGGACATCCAGATCAAGATCGCCCTGCGCCCCGAGTCGCGCCTGGGCGACGACGCCACCTGGGACAAGGCCGAGGCCGCCCTCCGTGCCGCCCTGCGCAGCTGCGGAGTGGAATGGCAGGAGTTGCCGGGCGAGGGCGCCTTCTACGGTCCCAAGATCGAGTACCACCTGAAGGACGCCATCGGCCGCACCTGGCAGCTGGGGACCATGCAGGTCGACTTCATGATGCCGGGCCGTCTGGGTGCCGAGTACGTGGACGAGAACAGCCAGCGCCAGCACCCGGTCATGCTGCACCGGGCCATCGTGGGCTCGATGGAGCGGTTCATCGGCATCCTGATCGAGCACCATGCTGGTGCATTCCCGTCCTGGCTGGCCCCCCAGCAGGCCGTGGTGATGAATATCACCGACGCCCAGGCCGATTATGTGGCTGAAGTCAGGAAAACCCTTGCAAATCAAGGTCTCCGGGTGACGGCCGATTTGCGGAACGAGAAAATCGGCTATAAGATTCGCGAGCACACGCTGCAGCGGGTGCCATACCTGCTGGTGGTCGGAGACCGCGAGAAGGAAAATGGCGCCGTCGCCGTACGCACGCGTTCCGGGGAGGATCTGGGCACCATGTCCGTTGCCGCCTTCGCCGAACGTTTGCGGAACGAGCACGCTGTGAACTAGGTTCCGGTCCATCGCGGACCGGTGCACCCCTCCCTGGAGACTGCAACATCAGCACCCCTGACAACAAGCAAAACCGCAAGAACCACGAAATCCGCGTGCCGCGGGTGCGCGTGATCGGTTCCGATGGCGAAATGATCGGCGTGCTCACGCGCGACGAGGCGCTGGCCAAGGCGGAAGACGAAGGACTGGACCTGGTCGAGATCCAGCCCAATGCCGAGCCGCCTGTCTGCAAGATCATGGACTTCGGCAAGTTCAAGTTCGAGATGCAAAAGAAGGCCAACGAGGCCAAGAAGAAGACCAAGCAGGTCGAGATCAAGGAACTGAAGTTCCGTCCGGTCACCGACGAGGGCGACTACCAGATCAAGATGCGCAACATCCGTCGCTTCCTGCAGGAGGGCGACAAGGTCAAGGTGAACATCCGCTTCCGCGGTCGCGAGATGAGCCACCAGGAGCTGGGTCGCGAGATGGCCGCGCGCATCGAGGCCGAACTGGGCGACGAGATCGTCATCGAATCCCGCCCGCGCCTGGAAGGCCGGCAGATGGTCATGATGATCGCCCCCAAGAAGAAGTGATGTCAGCGGCGGAGCCGCAGACGCCACCCGTTCCCCTCGCCCCGCGTGCGGGGAGAGGGCAAAGGGTGAGAGGAAGGCGCCGCAAGGCGCCTTTCGCTTTCCCGCTTCCCTGCTAAGTAGCCGGATTTGCAAGAAAAAACCGCAGCGGGCATAATACGCGGCCCGGTACGCCGGGAGGCTGCTCGCAGCCGATGGACCCGTCGGCGGTTCCTTCATGGAATCAACGGCTTACAAGCCGATATGGGCATGGATGGAAAGACTGGCCTTTGGGTCTTCGCGGCAACCCCGCAAGGCATCGAAAGGGCGGCGCCCGCATCAGTGACATAAACCCGTCAAGGACATAGCAATGCCCAAGATCAAGACCCACCGGGCGGCGGCCAAGCGTTTCCGCAAGACCGCCTCCGGCAAGTTCAAGGCTGGCCACGCCAACCGTAGCCACATCCTCACCAAGAAAGCGACCAAGCGTAAGCGTGGCCTGCGTGCGACGAACATCGTCCGCGCCGAGGACAGCGGCCGTTTGAACCGCATGCTTCCCTACCTCTGAGGATTGAGACATGGCACGAGTTAAGCGTGGCGTGATGGCGCGTCGCCGTCACAAGAAGGTCCTCAACCTGGCCAAGGGCTACTACAACGCCCGTCGCAAGGTGTTCCGCGTCGCCAAGCAGGCGGTCATCAAGGCGCAGCAGTACGCCTACATCGGCCGCAAGCAGAAGAAGCGCAACTTCCGTTCGCTGTGGATCACCCGCATCAATGCGGCCGCCCGCATCAACGGCCTGAGCTACAGCCGCTTCATGAACGGCCTGCTGAAGGCCGGCATCACCCTGGACCGCAAGGTGCTGGCGGACATCGCCGTGCACGATGCGGTGGGTTTTGCGGCCCTGGCTGAAAAGGCGAAGGGCGCACTCGCGGCGTAAGCCGCGTCTCCACCGTACAGAACTCCGGCAGTCCAGCGCCGGGAACACGTGGGGAAGGGCGCGAGTCCTTCCCCATTGTTTTTTGGGGGTTCTGCCTCGTGGGAGCGACGTGAGTCGCGATGGGCCGTCCGGGCCTTCCAGCGCGACTCACGTCGCTCCAACGGGTTGGCGCCCTCTCATGGACATCCAATGAGCGATATCGAATCCCTGTCCAAGCAAGCCCTGGCCGACATCGCGGCAGCACAATCGCCCGATGCGGTGGAACAGCTGCGCGTCGCCCTGCTGGGCAAGAACGGCAGCATCACCACGCAGCTGAAGCAGCTGGGGGCACTGCCCGCCGACCAGCGCAAGGCCGCCGGCGAAGCGATCAATCGCGCGCGCGACGCGATCGGCGAGGCGTTGTCGGTCCGCAAATCCGTGCTGGAAGACGCCGCGCTCGACGCGCGCCTGGCCGGCGAAGCCATCGACGTAACGCTGCCGGGCAGGAACGGCACGCGGGGCGGGCTGCATCCGATCAGCCGCACCCTGGAGCGCATCGCCGACATTTTCGGCCGACTGGGCTACGAGCTGGCCGACGGCCCGGAAATCGAGGACGACTGGCACAACTTCGAGGCGCTGAACTTCCCGCCGCATCACCCGGCGCGCGCCATGCACGACACGTTCTACTTCGGCGATGGCCGCCTGCTGCGCACGCACACCTCCGGCGTGCAGGTGCGTTACATGGACGCCCACCAGCCGCCGCTGCGGATGATCGCGGCGGGCAAGGTCTACCGCAGCGACAGCGACCAGACGCATTCGCCGATGTTCCACCAGGTCGAAGGCCTGCTGGTCGACGAACACTCCACGTTCGCCGACCTCAAGGGCACGCTGGCGGAATTCGTGCGCGCGTTCTTCGAGCGCGATTTCGAGATGCGCTTCCGTCCCAGCTACTTTCCGTTCGTCGAGCCGGGCGCAGAAGTCGACATCGCCTGGCAGCAACCGGACGGCAGCACGCGCTGGCTGGAAGTGCTGGGCTGCGGCATGGTGCATCCGAACGTACTGCGGAACTGCGGCATCGATCCGGAGCGTTACACCGGCTTCGCATTCGGCCTGGGCGTGGAACGCTTCGCGATGCTGCGATACGGCGTCAACGACCTGCGCGCGTTCTTCGAGAACGATGTGCGGTTCCTGAAGCAGTTCGCGTAGCGCGAACTTCAGTCCGCCGCTGTTCCGGCATCACGACACCCGACACATGGCAATGGCGGGCCCAGGCCCGCCCTACGGTAACGAGACGATGAAATTTTCCGAGAATTGGCTGCGCAGCCACGTGCCCACCCAGACCACCCGCGATGAGCTGGCGGCCACGCTGACCGCGATAGGCCTGGAAGTCGAAGAGGTCGCCGCGTTGGGCGACGGGCTGGCGAACGTCGTGGTCGCGCGCATCGTCGAATGCGCGAAGCATCCGGAAGCCGATCGTCTGCAGGTCTGCCAGGTGGATGCGGGGCAAAGCGGCCTGCTGCAGATCGTCTGCGGCGCGCCGAACGCGCGCCCGGGCCTGATGGCGCCCATGGCCATCGCGGGCGCCAACGTCGGCGGCATCGCCATCAAGGCGGCCAAACTTCGGGGCGTGGAGTCGAACGGCATGTTGTGCTCGGCCAAGGAACTGGGCATCGATGCCGATGCGTCCGGCCTGCTCGAGCTGCCCTCCGACGCACCCGTCGGTACGCCGGTTGCCGACTATCTCGGCCTGCCCGACGCCAGCATCGAGATCAAGCTGACGCCGAACCGCGCCGACTGCTTCAGCGTGCGGGGTATCGCGTACGACGTAGCCGCATCGCTGGGCAGCGAGGTGAAGCCGCTGGACGCCGCGCCCGTGCCGGCGCAGAGACCGGTGACGATGGACGTCGCGCTGGAGGCCGGTGCGAAGGTGCCGCGCCTTGCCGGCCGCGTGATCGAAGGCGTCGACGCGCAGGCGGCCACGCCCATCCGGATGGCCGAGCGCCTGCGCCGCAGCGGCGTGCGTCCGATCAGCTTCCTGGTGGACGTCACCCAGTACGTGATGCTCGAACTGGGCCAGCCCATGCATGCCTTCGATCGCGACACGTTGACCGGGCCGGTCGTCGGGCGTCCCGCACGGGCGGACGAGCAGGCCACGCTCTTGGACGGCCGTCCCGTGGCGCTGGACGACGATTTCCTGGTGGTGTCCGACAGCCGCGATGGCCGCGCCTCGCGCGCCGTCGCACTGGGCGGCATCATGGGCGGCCTCGACACCCGCGTGACCGATGCGACGAAGAACGTCTTCCTGGAAGCCGCACACTGGATCCCGTCGGCCATCATCGGCCGCAGCCGCAGGCTGGGCCTGCATACCGATGCCGGCCACCGTTTCGAGCGCGGCGTCGACCCCGAACTGCCGCGCGTAGCGGTGGAGTACGCGACCCGCCTGATCCTCGACGTCGCCGGCGGCACGCCGGGCCCGACGACGGTGGTCGAGCATGCCGAGCATCTGCCCGTTCCTACGGCGATCCGCCTGCGCCGCGCACGCATCGCCCGCGTGCTGGGCGTGGACATCGCGGACGCCGAGATCGAGCGCATCCTGCGCGCGCTGGGCCTGCAGGCGGCGGCGGTCGCCGATGGCTGGAGTGTGGTGCCGCCGACCCGTCGCTTCGACATCGCGATCGAAGAAGACCTGATCGAGGGGCTGGCCCGCATCCACGGCTACGCCCGCGTGCCCACCACGCTGCCCGGTGGCGCGACGCGCATCGCCTCGCCCAGCGAGACGCGCGTGGAGGCCGGGGTGGTGCGTCGCCAGCTGGCCGCGCGCGACTATCTGGAAACGGTGAACTTCGCGTTCGTCGACGCGCAGTGGCTGGCGCACTGGCAGGTGGCCGACGGGGCCGTTCCGCTGGCCAACCCGCTGAGTGCCGAACTGGCCGTCATGCGCACGGCGCTGCTGCCCGGCGTGGTGGCCGCCCTGCAGCGCAACGTGGCGCGCCAGGCGGGGCGCGTGCGCCTGTTCGAGATCGGCAACGTGTTCCAGGCCGAGGTCGGCACCGCGCCACGCGAAACCGTCCGCCTTGCTGCCGCGGTGGCGGGTGGAGCGGCGGCCGAACAGTGGGGCCAGCCGGCCCGCAAGGTGGACTTCCACGATCTGAAGGGCGACCTGGAAAGCGTCGCCGCGCTGTCCGGCGCCCAGCTGGAGTTCCGGCCCTCGCTCGCGTCCCACGGACATCCGGGCCGTTCGGCCGATGTCTACCGCGACAACCAGAAGGTGGGCTGGATCGGGCAGCTGCACCCCCGTCTGCAGCGTGCGCTGGACCTGGACGCGGAGGTGATCGCGTTCGAAGTGGACCTGGCGCCCCTGAGCGCCCGCGCGCTGCCGCGGGCCGGCGACCTGTCGCGCTATCCGTCCGTCCGCCGGGATCTTGCGTTCGTCGTCGCCGATACGGTGCCGTGGGCGCAGATCGCGGCCACGGCGCGTACCGCCGCGGGCCCGCTGCTGCGGGACGTCCAGCTGTTCGACCGGTACGTCGGGCAGGGGGTCGAATCCGGTCAAAAGAGTCTCGCTATGGGCTTGATTTTGCAGGACAACTCACGCACTCTCACCGACACCGACGTGGCGCAGGTCGTGGCGCAGGTCGTGGCAGCCATCGCCGACGCGCATGGCGCGAAGGTGCGCGGATGATCGGCATGAAGACAGTGGCGTGGCCGGCGACGGCCGCAATGGGGAAGCAGTAGTCCATGGCATTGACGAAGGCGGAGATGGCCGAACGTCTGTTCGACGAGGTCGGCCTGAACAAGCGCGAGGCGAAGGAATTCGTCGACGCCTACTTCGACGTCCTGCGCGAAGCCCTGGAACAGGGTCGGCAGGTGAAGCTGTCGGGCTTCGGCAACTTCGACCTGCGGCGCAAGAACCAGCGCCCGGGCCGCAATCCGAAGACCGGCGAGGAAATCCCGATCTCGGCGCGGACGGTGGTGACCTTCCGGCCGGGCCAGAAACTCAAGGAGCGGGTGGAAACGTATGCTGGATCCGGGCAGTAACCGCGAGCTTCCGCCGATCCCGGCCAAGCGCTACTTCACCATCGGTGAGCTCAGCGAGCTGTGCGACGTCAAGCCGCATGTGCTGCGCTACTGGGAAACGGAGTTCCCCAGCCTGGAGCCGGCCAAGCGCCGCGGTAACCGCCGGTACTACCAGCGCCATGACGTGCTGATGGTCCGCCAGATCCGCAGCCTGCTGTACGAACAGGGCTATACCATCGGCGGCGCCCGCCTGCGCCTGGAAGGCGAGGGCGCCAAGCAGGAAGCCGCGCTGAGCCACCAGATCGTGCGCCAGGTGCGCATGGAACTGGAAGAAATCCTGCAGTTGTTGCGGCGGTGACGCATGACGGCGCTCCTGCTGGGAGTCGCCGGCGAATTCCGGCTATAATGCGCGGCCCGTCGCAAGGCGGGCCGATCCGCGAGATTCGGGGCGTAGCGCAGCCTGGTAGCGCATCTGCCTGGGGGGCAGAGGGTCGTCGGTTCAAATCCGGCCGTCCCGACCAATCGCGGTTCGACATCAAGCCTGCGCTCACGCGTGGGCTTTTTTGTGCCCGGCGCGCGCGCCCGGCGACGGCGGGCCCGCCGCCCTGCATACAGGAACGCCCATGCATCCAAGAGCCGAAGAGCTGATCCGCACCCTGCAGCTGGCGCCGCATCCCGAGGGTGGCCACTTCCGCCGGGTATACGAATCGGCCAAGCGCACCGAAGTGAATGGGATCGAGCGGCCGACGCTGACGGCCATCAAGTTCCTGTTGCCGGCCGACGTGACGACACGCTGGCACCGGGTGGATGCCACCGAGGTCTGGGACTGGCACGAAGGCAGCCCGTTGGAGCTGTCGATGTTCGATCCCGAGCAGCGCACGCTGACCCGGGTGCAACTGGATACCTCCGCCCGGGGAGGCCAGGCCAACCAGGTGGTGCCCGCGGGCATCTGGCAAAGCGCGCGTTCACTCGGCGAGTACACGCTGGTGGATTGCTCGGTGTCCCCGGGCTTCAGCTGGCAGGGCTTCGAGCTGATGCAGAGCGGCAGCGAGGTCGCGCGCACGCTGCGCGATGCGGGCGGCAAGGTCGCCTGAACGGAAACCCCCTCGGCCGCTACACGCTGCGCGCCGTCCGTCTTTCCCAAAGGCAAACTTCCGCGATCCTTCCGCTTGGAGTCGCCGCGATGCGTTTGTCGTTCTACGGCATGTTGTCGCTGTCGTTGCTGGTCGCGTGGGCCCCCGCACGTGCACAGGATGTTCCGGAGAGCGAACCGGTGCCGCCGGTGGCCGGGACCGGCGTGATCGACATGGAGGCGGTGGTCGTCGCCGGCGTGCAGCCGGGGCCCGGCCTGTGGAAGGTGCGCCAGGGCGACCATCTGCTTTACGTGCTCGGCACGCAGTCGCCGCTGCCGAAGAACATCCCCTGGCGCTCCGATGAGGTCGACCAGGTGCTGCAACTCGCGGACGAGGTACTGGCCTCGCCCGGCATCAGCGTCGGTACCGATATCGGCTTCTTCCGTGGACTCACGCTGCTGCCTTCCGCGATGAAGGCCTCCAAGAACCCGGATGGACAGAAGCTGCAGGACGTCCTGCCGCCCGCGTTGTACGCCCGCTGGGCCGTGCTGAAGCAGCGCTACGTGGGACGTGACGGAGGCATCGAGAAGAAGCGTCCGCTGATTGCGGCGTTCCAGCTTTACTCAGAAGCCTTGTCGGACTCGGGCCTGCGCGAGGGCGGCGTCATCAATCCCGTGATCGATGCCGTGTTGAAGCGGCGCAAGATGAAGCGCACGCCGACGGTGCTGAACATCAAACTGGACGATCCGCGTGCGGCGCTGGCGGATTTCCGCAAGGAAACCCTCAAGCCCGAGGATCTCGCCTGTTTCAGCAAGACGCTCGATGTCATCGAGGGCGATCTGCCGCACGTGGCGGCGCGTGCCAATGCCTGGGCGGTGGGGGACTGGCCGGCGTTGCGATCCGGGGCGCGGCAGGACTGGCAGCAGGCCTGCGAGCTGGCCTGGTTCAACACCGAGACGGCGCGCAAGCGCGGCATTTCCGACGTGGAAGCGCGCATGCAGGCGCGCTGGATGGAGGTCGCCGAAGGCGCGCTGCAGAAGAACCGGATCACCTTCGCCACCGTACCGGTATGGCAGCTGGTCAAGCCCGGCGGTTATCTCGCGGCGCTGCAGGCCAAGGGATACGAGGTGGAAGCGCCGGAGTGATCCGGCGCCTTCGCGGGACTCAGCCTGCCGCGGTCTTCGGGACCACGGCCAGTGGCGGCCAGCGCTTGAGCACACTGCCGCGGATGCCGGCCGCGTCGATGCCGGCTTCGGCCAGCAGGTCCTCGCGGCTGGCGTGGTGCTGGAATTCGTCCGGCAGGCCCAGATGCAGCACGGGCAGGGTGATGCCTTCGGCATTGAGCAGTTCGGACACGCCGGAGCCTGCACCGCCCATCACCACGTTGTCCTCGATGGTGACGAAGCCCTGGTGATTCCTCGCCAGGTCAAGCAGCAGGTCGCGGTCCAGCGGTTTCACGAAACGCATGTTCACCACGGTCAGGCCCAGCTCGCGGCCCACCTGTTCGGCGGCGGCGCCGGTCGAGCCGAAGGCCAGCAGCGCCACGCGCGTGCCACGCACGCGCAGGTCCGCCTTGCCGATCGGCAGCGTGTCCAGGTTTGATTCGATCGCCACGCCGGGGCCGGTGCCGCGCGGATAGCGCACGGCGGCCGGGCCGTTGAAATGGTAGCCCGTGCTCAGCATCTGCCGGCACTCGTTTTCGTCGGCCGGGGCCATCACCACCATGTGCGGCACGCAGCGCAGGTAGCTCAGGTCCAGGTTGCCGGCATGCGTGGCGCCGTCGGGGCCGACCACGCCGCCGCGATCGATCGCGAACAGCACGTCGAGTTGCTGGATGGCCACGTCGTGCACCAGCTGGTCGTAACCGCGCTGCAGGAACGTCGAGTAGATCGCGACCACCGGCTTGCTGCCTTCGCAGGCCATGCCCGCCGCCAGGGTCACCGCATGCTGTTCCGCGATGGCGACGTCGAAGTAGCGGTCGGGATACTCCCTGCTGAAGCGCACCAGGCCGGAACCTTCGCGCATCGCCGGCGTGATGCCCAGCAGCTTCGGTTCGGTGGCGGCCATGTCGCACAGCCAGTCGCTGAAGATGTCGGTGTAGGTCGGCTTCTTCGCGCCGCCCTTGCTGACCAGGCCCTTCTCGGGATCGAACGGGCCCACCGCGTGGTAACCGATCTGGTCGCCCTCGGCCAGCTCGTAGCCCTTGCCCTTGGTGGTCAGGATGTGGAGCAGCTGCGGACCCTTGAGGGTCTTCAGCGTCTTCAGCGCGCCCACGAGCGCGTCGACATCGTGGCCGTCGATCGGTCCCGTGTAGTGGAAGCCCATCTGTTCGAACAACGTGGACGGCACGAACATGCCCTTCCAGTGCTCTTCCCAGCGGCGCATGAAGCGGGCCGGCGGTTTCTTCTTGTCGCCAAGCAGCTTCTTGCCGCCCTCGCGCAGCGCGTTGAGCGTGCGACTGCTGCTCAGCCGGCCCAGCATCTTGGTCAGACCGCCGACGTTCTCGGAGATCGACATCTGGTTGTCGTTGAGGATCACCAGCAGGTTGGGTTCGGGTTCCATGCCGCCGGCATGGTTGAGCGCTTCGAACGCCATGCCGGCCGTCATCGCGCCGTCGCCGATCACCGCCACCACCTTGCGGTCGTCGCCCTGCTGCGCCAGCGCGATGGCCATGCCCAGCGCGGCGGAGATCGAGGTGGAGGAATGCCCCACGCCGAAGGTGTCGTACTCGCTTTCCTCGCGCTTGGGGAACGGCGCCACGCCGTCCTTCTGCTTGACCGTATGAATCGTGTCGCGGCGGCCGGTGAGGATCTTGTGCGGATAGCACTGGTGGCCGACATCCCACACGAGCCGGTCGTGCGGCGTCTCGTACAGGTAGTGCAGCGCCACGGTCAGCTCGATGACGCCCAGTCCGGCGCCGAAGTGGCCACCGCTGCGGCCCACCGACTCGATCAGGTAGCCGCGCAGCTCCTCGGCGATGGCGGGCAGTTCGGACTCGTCGAACTGGCGCAGGTCGGCCGGGATCTGGATCCGGGACAGGCGGGGATAGCGGGCGGCGTCGATCATCGGGCTGGTATTGGTCTGGCCCGCTATTTTCCCCCTCTTGTGTGAAGCGGGGCAAGCAAAGGGGTGAAGTGGGTGGAAAAACGCCCACAACATGCGCCGGCTAGGTGTGATCTCTCGGTAGGTTGTTCATCCGGGGCATCTCTGGAAGATGGGGGTTGCGAAGCCAACCCAGCCCCCAGGAGCCCCGGATGAACCTGCATAAACATGCCCGTTTGAGCCCGCGCGGTCGAGC
>NZ_PDWV01000038.1 GCF_010093385.1 Pseudoxanthomonas mexicana | reverse complement strand
CTGCCGGACGCGGTCGACCAACTGGATGCCACCGGGATCGACCGCATCGACTCCGCCGGCGTGCTGCAGTTGATGCGCTTCGCCAAGCGCCGCGGCATGGAGCTGTCGGACATCGCGTTCCGTACCGACCATCAGACACTGGTCAGCACCATCGAGGATGTCGCCGACGACCGGCCGCCACGCAAGCGCGACTACGGCGTACTCGCCGCGCTGTCCCGCCTGGGCCAGCGGGTCCACGAGAACGGGCAGGAAATCGTCGCCCTGCTCAGCTTCACCGGCGAGAACCTGGTCAAGCTGGTGCGGATGGTCAAGGAGCCACGCCGTTTCCGCCCCACCGCCACGGTGGCGCACATGGAAGCGGTGGGCCTGGATGCGGTGCCGCTGGTGATCCTTCTGTCGTACATGGTGGGGGCGGTGATCGCCTTCCTCGGCTCTACGGTGCTGCGCGACTTCGGCGCGGAGATCTACGTGGTGGAACTGGTGAGCATCGCGTTCCTGCGCGAGTTCGCCGTGCTGATGACGGCCATCGTGCTGGCCGGTCGCACCGCGTCGGCCTTCACCGCGCAGATCGGCGCGATGAAGAGCCGCGAGGAGATCGACGCCATCCGCACGTTGGGCCTGGACCCCATCGACCTGCTGGTGATCCCGCGCCTGCTCGCCCTGCTGGTGATGCTGCCGCTGCTGACCTTCATCTCGATGATGGCGGGCCTGGCCGGTGGTGTCACCGTGGGCGCCTTCGACCTGGACATCCCCCCACAGATGTACATCGCGCGCATGCACGACACCATCGAAGTGCGCCACTTCCTGGTGGGCCTGTCGAAGGCGCCGGTGTTCGCGCTGGTGATCGGCCTGATCGGCTGCCTGGAGGGCCTGCGCGTGGAAGGCACCGCGCAATCCGTCGGCGAGCGCACCACGTCCAGCGTGGTGCAGGCCATCTCGCTGGTGATCATGATCGACGCGCTGGCCGCGCTGTGGTTCATGCACATGGACTGGTGACGATGGCATCGGAAATCGGACAACAGGCAGCGGGTCCGGATGGCGCGCCGCAGGCAACGACGGAGCGGCGTGCTGATTCGTCCAATCACGAGGCCGTGATCCAGGTGCGCGGGCTGGTCAACCGTTTCGGCGAGCAGACCGTGCACGAGGGCCTGGACCTGGACGTGCGCCGCGGCGAGATCCTCGGCGTGGTCGGCGGATCCGGCACCGGCAAGTCGGTGCTGATGCGCGCCATCCTCGGCCTGCGCGAACCTCAGGAAGGACGGATCTCCGTGCTCGGCGAGGATGCACTGTCGCAGGATCCCGCCGCGCGCCAGCACATCGAACGCAACACCGGCGTGCTGTTCCAGGACGGCGCGCTGTTCTCTTCGCTGACGGTCGGCGAGAACGTGCAGGTGCCGTTGAAGGAGCATCATCCCGAACTGCCGGACAGCTGGCGCTACGAACTGGCCCTGCTGAAGGTCAAGCTGGCCGGCCTGCCCGCCGACGCGCTGAACAAGCTGCCGTCGCAGCTGTCGGGCGGCATGCGCAAGCGCGCCGGGCTGGCCCGCGCGCTGGCCCTCGATCCACCGCTGCTGTTCCTCGACGAACCTACCGCGGGGCTGGACCCGATCGGCGCGGCCGCATTCGACCGTCTGATCAAGACCCTGCAGGAAGCGCTCGGCCTCACGGTGTTCCTGATCACCCACGACTTGGACACGCTGTACGCGATCTGCGACCGCGTGGCTGTCCTGGCGGACCGCAAGGTGGTCACGGTCGCGCCGCTGCCGGAGGTGGAGCGCTTCGACCATCCCTGGGTGCAGGAATACTTCCACGGCCCGCGCGCGCGCGCCGCGCGCGACGGACAGCGGCCTTCCGGGCCCTCCCTTTCGCAAACGGCGGTCTGATCCATGGAAACACGCGCCAACTACGTGCTTATCGGGGCCTTCACCCTCATCATCGCCAGCGCGCTGCTGCTGTTCGGGTTGTGGGCGGCCAAGTATTCGTCCGAACGCACGTGGCAGGAGTACCAGGTGGGGTTCCGCGAGGCGGTCACCGGCCTGTCCGTCGGCAGCCCGGTGCAGTACAACGGCATTGCGGTGGGCTCGATCACCAAGCTGTCGCTTGCGCCCAACGATCCGCGCCAGGTGATCGCACGCATCCGGGTAGAGTCGTACACGCCGGTGAAGACCGATACCCGTGCGAAGCTCGCGATCACCAGCCTGACGGGGCCGACCATCATCCAGCTCAGCGGCGGTACGCCGCAGGCACCGGCCCTGACCAGCGTGGACAGCCGCGAAGCGCCGGTGATCCAGACCGCCCCGTCGGCACTGCAGAACATCACCGACACCGCCAACCGCATCGTCGAGCGCTTGGACCAGGTGCTGAGCGACAAGAACGTGGCCAGCATCACCGCCACGCTCGAGAATCTGGAGTCCATGAGCAACTCGCTCGCCAGCCGCGAGGACGGGCTGGAGTCGCTGATCGTCAGCGCGCGCGACGCGGCGCAGAACCTGGACAAGACCCTGACCACCACCAATGGCGCCATCGAGCGCCTGGACAAGAACCTGGTGCAGGAACTGCCTGGCATTCTGGACAAGCTGGAGACGACGTTGGGCAAGCTGGATTCGGCGGCCGGCAACGCCGATGCGATCCTCGGCGAGAACCGCGCCGCCATCAACAGCTTCGCCAACGACGGCCTGGGCCAGTTGGGCCCCACGCTGACCGAGCTGCGCGGCCTGGTGCGCGACCTGCGCCGCGTCAGCGACCGCCTCGAAGGCAATCCCGCGCGCTACCTGCTGGGCCGCGATGCACCCAAGGAGTTCGAACCGAAATGAAGCCGACGCGCCTCATCCTTGCCCTTCCCCTTGCGCTCGCGCTGGCCGGCTGCTCCATCCTGGGCAGCGAACAGCGGGATCCCGTCACCATCTTCGCGCCGGACGTCCGCGTGCCGGCGCGCCCCGACTGGCCTGCCGTGTCGTGGACGCTGGTGATCGCCAAGCCCACCGCGGCGCGGGTGATCGACAGCCCCCGCATCAGCGTGCGGCCGACACCGGGCGAACTGCAGGTCTATCGCGGCGCGTCATGGGCGATGCCGGCGACCGACATGCTGCAGGATGCGGTACAGCGCACACTGGAGGATTCCGGCCGCATCCCGGCGGTGGCCAGCGCCGACGCCGGCATCCTGGGCGACTACAAGCTGGTCATGGACCTGCGCCGGTTCGACGCCGACTACGCGGGCGGCGCACTGCCGGAGGCGGTGGTGGAGGGGAACGCCAAGCTGGTGAACAACCGCAGCCAGCGCGTCGTCGCCTCACGCACGTTCCTGCAGCAGCGGCCTGCGGATGGCGTGGACGTGGCCCGCGTGGCCACGGCGTTCGAACAGGCCCTGCAAGCGGCCACGGCCGATATCGCGGATTGGGTGCTCGTTTCGGGGAATAGCGACCCGAAGCCGGCCGCATCCCCCTGACCCGTCCGCCGCTCAGCGGCGGCGCGCCGGATCGACCTGGCGGAACGTCAGGTTGATCCGGGGGGCCACCACGCGGGAGGTAGGCGGAAGCGCATGCCGGTACAGCCGTTGGGTGTCACCGGACATCACCAGCAGGCTGCCATGCGGCAGCTCCAGCACGCCTTTCAGCGCCGCATCGCGGCGGTGCTTCAGCGCAAAACGCCGCACGCCGCCCAGGCTCACCGAGGCGATGACGGGACGTGGACCCAGTTCGGGTTCATCGTCGCTGTGCCAGCCCATCGCATCCCGCCCGTCGCGGTACAGATTCGCCAGCACGCTGTTGAACGGCACTCCCAGTTCCTCCTGCAGCCGCACCCTGAGCACGGACAGGGCGTGATTCCAGAGGCAGGGCGTGAAATCGGCGCCCGAATAGCGGTAGACCGCCCCTGCATCCCCGATCCAGGCGCTGAGACGCGGGGAATCCACTTCACGTCCGAACATCCTGATCCGGTGCACGCTCCAGGGCAGGTCGCGCTGGAGGAGGCGCAATAACGCATCGGCCTCGTCGGCGCCCAGCCATTCCGGCACGAACGCAAGCGATGCACCCGGCAGCGCGGCCAAGGCGCCATCCGTCGACAGTGGCAAGGGTATGGTCACGCCCGCGATGCTCGCGGATTTGCCCCGTCCGGTGCAAACCCCGAAAATACCGGCAGCCTAACGCCCTTCTGGAGCAAGCCCGATGTCCGATGTCGAACGCGATGTGATGGAATACGACGTCGTCACCGTCGGCGCTGGCCCAGCGGGCCTGGCCTTCGCCATCCGGCTGAAACAGTTGGATCCCGATATCTCGGTCTGCGTGATCGAGAAGGCCAGCACGATCGGCGCGCACATCCTGTCCGGCGCCGTGATCGAACCCGCACCGCTGGATGCCCTGCTCCCCGGCTGGCGCGACAATCCGCCGCCGATCTGCGTCCCGGCCACGGAGGATGAGTTCTGGTACTTCAGCAAGGATGGTGGCCGCAAGTTCCCGATGGTGCCGCCGGGCATGCGCAACCACGGCAACTTCATCGTGTCGCTGGGCGCGATGTGCGCCTGGCTGGCCCCGCAGGCCGAAGCGCTGGGCGTGGAGATCTACCCGGGCTTCGCCGCCGCCGAGACGCTGCATGACGACGACGGCAAGGTCATCGGCGTGCGCATCGGCGACATGGGCATCGCCAAGGATGGCAGCCACAAATCCGGCTACACGCAGGGCATCGACATCCGCGCGAAGGTCACCGTGCTGGCCGAAGGCGCACGCGGCCACCTGACCAAGCGACTGGTCAAGCGCTTCGCGCTGGACAAGGACAGCGATCCGCAGGCGTATTCGATCGGGATCAAGGAACTGTGGCAGGTGCCGGAAGGTCGCGTCACGCCCGGCAAGATCGTGCATACCCTGGGATGGCCCGCTAGCAACGACATCTACGGCGGCAGCTTCCTCTACCACCTGGAGAACAACCAGATCGCGCTCGGCTATGTCAGCGGCCTGGACTACAAGGACCCTGAGTACAAGCCGTGGGAAGCCTTCCAGCAATGGAAGAACCACCCGCTGATCAAGCCGCTCCTCGAGGGCGGCAGCATCCTGTCCGCCGGCGCGCGCGCCATCGTCACCGGCGGCTGGCAGTCGCTGCCCAAGGTGGAGATGCCCGGCGCATTGCTGATCGGCGACACCGCCGGCCTGCTCAACGTGCCGAAGATCAAGGGCACGCACCAGGCCATCCGCAGCGGCATGCTGGCGGCCGAGCACCTGGTCTCGTCGCAGCTTGCGCCGCAAGGTTTCGACGCGAAGCTGCGTGCCTCGGATGCGATAACCGAGCTGAAGTCCGTGCGCAACATCAAACCCGGCTTCAAGAAGGGCCTGTGGTTCGGCATGGCCAACGCCGCGTGGGAAACCTTCACCGGCGGCCTGTCGCCCTGGACGCTGAAGGTCAAGCCGGATTGGTCATCGCTGGACAAAGTCGGCGAGTACGAAGAGCCCAAGCGCGATTACGTGGACCGCACCCTGGCCCCGCGCGACCGCCTGCAGGGCGTTTACTACGCGGCCACCGAGCATGACGAAGACCAGCCCGTGCACCTGCGCGTGCACGACACGTCCGTCTGCGTGACCCGTTGCGCCGCCGAATACGACAACCCCTGCACGCGCTTCTGCCCGGCGGGCGTCTACGAGATCGTCGACGACGGCGAAGGCAAGCGCCTGCAGATCAACGCCGCCAACTGCGTGCACTGCAAGACCTGCGACATCAAGGATCCCTACCAGATCATCGACTGGGTGACGCCGGAAGGTGGCTCGGGGCCGAATTACCAGAACCTCTAAGGACTCCGTGTCGAATTCACTGTCCCGGCAACTTCGCACCACGCTCTTCTACGCGCTTCGGACCGCCTTCCGGTTGACGCCGATGTCGCAAGCGACGCGCGACCGCTTGCGCCAGCGGTTTCTCGACACGCGCGGGCATTGGGTGCCGGAGGGCCCGAAGGGCAAGGCACCCACCGGTGAATTGCCGCGACGCCCCTACGTACGCTCGGATGAGCGTGCGATCGGCTATGTCCCTTACGAGAAGGGGGAACTGCCCGACCCCTTGCCCGCCACCCTGGTCGCGTTTTATCTGCCGCAGTTTCACACCATTCCTGAGAACGATGAATGGTGGGGCAAAGGGTTTACCGAATGGCGCAATGTCACCCGCGCGCTGCCCCAGTTCGAGGGCCATTACCAGCCCAAGCTACCCGGCGACCTCGGCTTCTACGACCTGCGCAATGTCGAAGTGATGCACGAACAGGCCCGCTTGGCTCGCGAGTACGGCATCAGCGCCTTCTGCTTCTACTTCTACTGGTTCGGCGGCAAGACGCTGCTCGAGACGCCACTGCGCAACTGGCTCAACGACAAGTCCATTGACCTGAAGTTCTGCTTGTGCTGGGCCAATGAAAAGTGGACCCGCACGTGGGACGGGCGCGGCGACGAAATCCTGATCGACCAGAAACATTCGCCCGAGGACGATATCGCGTTCATCGAGCACGTGGCGGAGTACATGCGGGACCCGCGCTATTTGCGGGTGGATGGGAAGCCCGTGCTCTTGGTTTATCGTCCCGGACTTCTTCCGGACACCGCCACCACTACGGAGCGTTGGCGTCACTGGTGCTGCGAGAACGGCGTAGGCGAAATACAGCTCTCATATGTCCAGAGTTTTGAACGCCCGACGCCCGCTTCGCTCGGCTTCGATAGCGCCATTCAGTTCCCCCCAAACTTGTCGTCTATCTCTACAGCCGGAGACGACATCCAACTGATCAATCCAAACTATGCCGGGAGAATCCGCGACTGGCGTCACCTCAACAGGGAGTTCGAGGAGTCGCTAAGCCTATCCAAAAGCTACAAGCTTTTCCCGGGAGTCAATACTGGTTGGGACAACGAGCCGCGTCGTCCTGGATGCGCAACGACATATGCGTTATCTGCGCCCTTCCGTTACGAGCGCTGGCTACGTCGAAGCGTAGAGTGGACGCTGCAACAGCAAGGGCAAACCCCAATATTTATAAATGCTTGGAATGAGTGGGCAGAAGGTGCCTTTTTAGAACCAGACGCCCGATTCGGGTATGCTAATTTAGCAAGTACTCGCGCTGCACTCTCCAAGCGAGAGCCGAACCCGATCCGGCCTATCGTTGTGCTCCATGCATGGCACTTGGATGTTCTCCCGGAAATGCTGAACCAGTTGCGGGAGTGCGAGATTCCTTGGCAGCTCGAAGTCTCCACTACACCCGATAGGGCTCAATCGGCCGAAGCCACGCTACGTAGGTGCGGCTTGAAGTATCGTCTACACGTCCTAGAGAACAGAGGACGTGACATTCTGCCATTCCTCCAGATCGCTGCACGCCTACTACAGGAGGGTGAGCAATTGATCCTGAAGCTCCACACCAAACGATCCCTGCATAGGAAGGATGGCGATGATTGGCGGCGCGAACTGATTCTCAAGCTCGTATCTGGAATCCGCGCCCAAACAATCTTAGATGCATTTTCACAGGACACAGCACTTGGACTGGTGGCACCAGAAGGACATGTACAGCCAATGAACTATTACTGGGGCGCAAACGCGCTCGCTGTAACTCAACTAGCGAGACAGCTTGGCTTATCACCCAAAGTTCTTAGCGATTCTACGTTCGTGTCAGGCAGCATGTTCTGGGTTCGCCTGCAGGCGATCCGACCATTGCTTGAGATCGGGCTTACCCACTCGGATTTCGAACGGGAGACATCTCAGCTAGATGGAACCATGGCCCATGCTATCGAACGCATCATAGCTCCGTGCGTCGCTGCTGAAGACTGGAGCTGGACTACGGTTGCCAACCTTATCGGACAGACTACGCCTGACGGTATCGCTGAATACAAGTACGCCAAACCCAGTCGGAACTAGCTAAAAAAAAGGTCCGCGAGAGCGGACCTTTTTCGTCTGACAACGGCAGCAGAAATCAAAAGCTTGAAAGCACGTTCCAGCCGGTGCCGTAAGCCCTGTTCAAACTCTGCCCATTGAAGGAGGTACCCGTACTGAACCACATTGCGATCTGGCGAGAACCATTGCCGATCAGCAGATCGGTGTTCCCATCCCCATTGAAGTCGCCCGTACCAAGAATGCCGTAACCTGCCGGCAGAGCGTACCCCGCCGCACGCGTCAATTCGGCACCGTTCATCTGCCACGTCTCGAATTGCCCGGAGTTAGTATCGCGCCAAATGAGGTCCGATTTTCCGTCACCATTGATGTCAACTTGGCCTACAGCAACCCACCCCGCACCGTACTGCCTGTTCAGAGCCTGGCCGTTGAATCCACCATTGCCGGTGCCAAACCACATCACCAGCTCACGCGACGCATTGCCGATCAACAAGTCGCTGAAGCCGTCTCCGTTGAAATCACCGGTAGTCAGAATGGAGTAACCTGCTGGCAGACTGTACCCGCGAGCCTGAACAAGCGTCACCCCATTCATCACCCAAGCTTCAAACTGACCACTCGATCCGTTCAGCCAAAGTAGATCGGATCTACCGTCACCATTGATCTCAACGTTCCCTACGGCGCTCCAACCATTACCGTAAACACGCGCCAGCGACTGACCGCGGAATCCAACTCCGTTGCCAAACCACATCACTGTGTCGCGCGCAGCGCTGGTTAACAGCAGATCAGCATGACCGTCACCATTAAAGTCACCGGTCGTCATGATTCGGTAGCCAGTCGGCAACGTGAATCCAATAGCCCTTTGCAGCGTGGCGCCGCCCATCATCCACGTTTCAAACTGACCCGCAGTATCACTCTTCCACAAAATGTCGGAGGCGCCGCTGGCATTGAAGTCCGTCGTAACTCTCTGCGCAAAGAACGGACGCACATCGAGGTCGGCCACCCATCCACCGCCGTATATGCGGTTAAGGGCTTGACCATTGAATGAGGTTCCGGTGCCAAACCACATGAACAGCTCTCGCTGACTGTTGGACAACAACAAATCTAGCTTGCCGTCCCCGTTGTAGTCCCCAGAGCCAAAAATCTCGTAACCAGCGGGCAACGAGTATCCGGTGGCGACGGATAGCATGTAGCCATCCATGACCCAAGTTTCGAACTGCCCGGTGCTGTCATTGCGCCACAATAGATCCGACTTGCCGTCAGCGTTGACATCCACGCCTCCCGTCACCACCCAGCCGAGACCGTAAATCTTACCCAAGCCCTGACCATTGAACGAAGTACCCGTGCCGAACCACATCACCAGTTCACGGGATGGACCACCCAGCAATAGGTCGCCAAAACCATCGCCGTTGAAGTCGCCTGTAGTCAGCACCGAATACCCGGATGGAAGATTGAAGCCTGTAGCACGCGTGAGCGTCACGCCATCCATCATCCACGTTTCGATCGCGCCTGTAACGTTGTTCTTCCAAAGCAAATCAGACTTACCGTCCCCGTCGAAGTCGATCTGTCCGATGGCGGACCAGTCAATCCCATACGTACGGTTTAGAGATTGCGAGGTGAATGCAGCTCCGGTGCCAGTCCAAAGAACCAGGTCACGCGCTGCGCTCGTAAGCAGCAAATCGTTGAACCCATCGCCATTGAAATCGCCAGAGGTCATAACCCTGTAACCCACAGGAAGCTGAAAGCCCCTTGCGGCTGACAAAGCTGCACCATTCATAGCCCACGTTTCGATCTGGCGCGAATTGGAGCGCCAAAGAAGATCCGAGATGCCATCGTTATTGAAATCGTTACGGCCCTTGCCTGTGAATGGCACTACTGTCGCCCGAAACGTAGCCACCACCGGAATCGTCTGGTTCAGGCTCCGCGCATTGTCCTCACTGTTGGCCACACCGCAGGCGAGGTTGGCGCTGGCGCCGCAGGTGTTTTTCAGGGGCGTGGAGAAGATGCGGTGGGAGATCTGACCGGTGTCGCCGTATGCCATCACCGTATAGAAGTTGCCGGCCGCTGCTGCCGTCTTGTACCCGAACGAGTAGGCGTAACGCCCGTACTGCAGGCCGCCCGAGGAATTGGTGGAATTCGCGCGATCATGCGCCGAGCCCATCAGGTGCGCGGCTTCATGCACCAAAGTCTCGTCGGCGCAGTAGTACGTCTTGCCGTCCGTCCCCTGGTCGTAGCCGTCGCTGATGACCGCGTAACCCCACGGAGCATCCGCTGCGGTGATGGCGGTCTGGTTGGCGCCGTTTAGCCAGGCGATGCCGCAGCCCTCGTTTTCCGGCGTATTGAACTTGCGCACCAGCACGGCGATATCCGCGCCGTACTGGTCGCGCGCCGTGCGCAGCGGTGCAAGGCTGGCCGGGACAGTGACGGCGGACTGGCCATTGCTGCCGGTCAGTTCGGACAAGGCGGTCTGGTTGCTGTTGGTATTGGTGTAGCTGACCTGCAAGGCATGGACGATGCGCAGGTAGCCGTTGACGTCGCTGTTCACCAAGGCTTGGTTGCCCACATTGATCAGGAAGACCAGACGGGTCGCGGCACCGGACGCGCCGCCGTTTGCCGTCGCGAATTCAGGTGTATACCCGATCGCCACGTCGATGGTATTGGCGGAGGTCTGCGGCGCAGACTGCGCCACCATGGTCGCCCCCTGACTGACGGGCGCCGATTGGCTGACCGCGGCCCCCATCGACGAGCGCAGCGCGGCCGCCTCGGGGATCATCATGTCCACATGACCCTTGGTCGCCGACACCACTTTCGAAGGATCGGTCTGGACGGCAAACACGCTGCCGTTGCGGGTCTGCAGGCTCAGTGCCGGCTTGCCGTTGGCCTGCGGGATGGAACCGAACACCGCCTTCTCGCCGAAGGTGATGATGGCTTCCTGCATGGGATCGCCGCCGACCACACGGCCGATCCAGGTCCAATTGCCGTCGATTTCCTCGACATGGCGCTCGTAACGCAGCTTGACCTGGCTGCCATCGGGCGACGGCACCGTCATTTCGCCCGTGGCCACCGCCTTGAAAGCGTGCGCCTCGCTGATGGCCGTGGGGTACCAGGTGTACGCGCCTTCCTGCTTGGCCGCCTTCTGCTTGTCCGGATAGGACAACAGCGCGCCGCGGTCCGGCGCATTGGCGATCGAAGCGCCGATCGCGCGGGCCAACGGAAGTGCGGCCGGCAGCGTGGCGGACGGCTGGGTCGCGGCAACGCCACGCATCCCGGCCACGCCCGATTCGGGATTGCCTCCACTGCACCCGGCCAAAGCCACTACCAAGGCGCAAGCGCCAATGCGGAGTTTCATACGTACCCTCGAGAAAAACAGATGGAGCCCCTGAATGGACAATATAGCCCAGCTGACCGGCTGTAAAACAGCCAACCCGGTCCGCTAACCTGTTTATCGGCAGGATGACGTACAGCTGAAAGTCAGATGCACCGCAAGTAACGTGAGCGGGGATTTGACTCCCGTCACGCAACCATGGCGCCTGTCAAGCCCGCGCCCGATAAGGGACGCCCGTCTTGGCACGAAGCTCGGCCTCGGTGACACCCTCGGCCATCTCCACCAGCACCAGCCCATCCGGCGTCACGTCGAGTACGGCCAGGTCCGTGATGATCCGATCCACCACGCCAACGCCGGTCAGGGGTAGGTCGCACTGCGGCAGGATCTTGTGGCTCCCGTCCTTGGCCACGTGTTCCATCAGCACGACGATGCGCTTGACGCCGGCCACCAAGTCCATGGCGCCACCCATGCCCTTGACCATCTTGCCCGGGACCATCCAGTTGGCCAGATCACCCTTGTCGGTGACCTGCATCGCACCCAGGACGGCCAGGTCGATGTGGCCGCCGCGGATCATGGCGAAGGAGTCGTGGCTGCCGAAGTAGCTGGCGCCGGCGCGCGCGGTGACGGTCTGCTTGCCGGCATTGATCAGGTCGGCATCCACCTCGTCCTCGGTGGGGAACGGACCGATGCCCAGCAAGCCGTTTTCGGACTGCAACCAGACGTCCATCCCGGCCGGGATGTGATTGGCGACCAGGGTCGGCAGGCCGATGCCCAGGTTCACGTAGGCGCCGTCGGTCAGTTCGCGCGCGGCGCGCTGCGCCATCTCATCGCGGGTCCAGGGCATCACTTGTCTCCTTGGCGGACGGTGCGCTGCTCGATGCGCTTCTCGGGGGTCGGGTTGTGGACGATGCGGTCCACGTAGATGCCCGGCAGGTGGACGTGGTCGGGGTCGATCGCGCCGACCTCAACCACTTCCTCGACCTCGGCAATGCAGACCTTGCCGGCCATCGCGCAGGCCGGGTTGAAGTTGCGCGCGGTCTTGCGGAACACCAGGTTGCCCGCCGTGTCGGCCTTCCACGCCTTGACCAGCGACACGTCGGCCATCAGCGCCGTCTCCATCACGTACCAATGCTCGCCGAACTGGCGGGTTTCCTTGCCTTTGGCGACGACCGTGCCGTAGCCGGTGCGGGTGAAGAACGCGGGGATACCGGCACCGCCGGCCCGCAGGCGCTCGGCCAGCGTGCCCTGCGGGTTGAATTCCAGTTCCAGCTCGCCCGAAAGGAACTGGCGCTCGAATTCCTTGTTCTCGCCGACGTACGAGGAAATCATCTTCCTGATCTGGCGGGTCTCCAGCAGCAGCCCCAGTCCGAAGCCGTCCACGCCCGCGTTGTTGGAGATGGCCGTCAGCCCCTTCACGCCGCTGTCGCGCAGGGCACCGATCAGCGCCTCGGGGATGCCGCACAGGCCGAAGCCGCCGACCGCCAGCGTCTGGCCGTCGGCCACGACGCCTTCGAGCGCCGCTGCCGCACTGGGATAGAGCTTCTGCTTGCCTCCGGAGCCGGGATTACCCGCCATGGCGCGATCCATTCGATGGTGAAAGCCGGCATTCTACCCAGCCGCCCATCCCGGACACAGGTACTTTCGGGCAATGGGAATCCGGTGCGGGGCGTGCGCGTACACTGCCGCCATGAGAACCGTCGCCCTCGTCGCCCTCGTCACCGCCGTCGCTGCCACCGGGCATGACGATGACCTCGTTCCCCTGCTCGATGCGTGTGCCGATGCCGGCCTGCATGCGCGCGCCGTGGCCTGGGACGATCCCACCGTGAACTGGGGGCGTTTCGATACCGTCCTGCTCCGCTCGCCCTGGGACTACACTGAACGGCTGCCGGAGTTCCTGGCATGGGCCGAACGGGTGGACCGTGCGACCCTGCTGCTCAACCCGCTAAACGTGGTCCGGTGGAACACCGACAAGCACTATCTGGCTGATCTGGCCGCCGTCGGCATCCCCACGGTGCCGACGACGTTCGTGGAGCCCGATGCCGAGCCCATGGAGGCCCTGAGTCGCTTTCTGGAGGCGTTCGCGGATGCGGACGAGTTCGTGGTCAAGCCGACCGTCAGTGCCGGCGCGCGCGACACCCAGCGCTACCAGCGCGACCAGCAGTTCGCCGCCGGCAACCATATCGCCCGGCTGCTCGACCAGGACCGCAGCGTGATGCTGCAGCCCTACCTGTCCACGGTGGATGCCGCTGGCGAAACCGCCCTGGTCTACCTTGCCGGCCATTTCAGCCATGCGCTCCGCAAGGGCGCGCAGCTGCCCCCCGGAGAAGCGGCACGCCAGGCGCCGATGGCGGCGGGCGACATCACCGCGCGCGAGCCCCTGCCTTCGGAACTCGCCCTCGCCGAACGCATCCTGGCCGCGACCATGCGTCTGCGTCAGCTGGAGGCGCCCCTGACCTACGCACGCATCGACCTGCTGTCCGGCCCGGACGGCCAGCCCTGCCTGCTCGAACTGGAGCTGACCGAGCCCTCCCTGTTCTTCGACCAGGCCCCCGGCAGCGCAGCCCGGCTCGCCGCCCTGCTTGCCGCGACGCCGGCAGACGCCACCGTACGGACTCGCATGGATCGGGCCTGACGGCTAAAATCGGGCTTCTGCCCTCGGCCAGCCGCCGCGGCCGGGCCTCACCGTCGCACACAGGAATTCCCGCAGGATGAAGATTCTCGTCGCCTACAAGCGCGTGGTGGACTACAACGTCCGCATCCAGGTCAAGCCGGACGGGTCCGGCGTGGTCACCGACGGCGTCAAGCTGTCCCCCAACCCTTTCGACGAGATCGCGCTGGAAGAAGCCCTGCGCCTGCGCGACAAGGGCATCGCCACCGAGGTGGTGGTCGCCACCATCGCCCCCGCCGACGCCCAGGCCCACCTGCGCACCGGTTTGGCCATGGGCGCCAACCGCGCCATCCACGTGGTCACCGACCAGGCCATCCAGCCGCTGACCGCCGCCCGCACCCTGCTGAAGCTGGTCGAGAAGGAATCGCCCGATCTGGTGATCCTCGGCAAGCAGGCCATCGACGACGACGCCAACCAGACCGGCCAGATGCTGGCCACCCTGTGGGGCCGCCCGCAGGCCACCTTCGCCGGCAAGCTCGACATCGCCGACGGCAAGGCTACGGTGGTACGGGAAGTCGACGCAGGCCTGGAACCGCTGGAGGTCGACCTGCCCGCGGTCGTCACCACCGACCTGCGCCTCAACGAACCGCGCTTCATCAAGCTGCCCGACATCATGAAGGCCAAGAGCAAGCCGCTGGAAACGCTGCCGCTGGCCGCCCTGGGCGTCGAATCCGCCGATACCCACAAGACCACGCACTATGCCCCGCCCGCCAAGCGCAGCAAGGGTGTCATGGTGAAGGACGCGGCCGAACTGGTCGCCGCACTCAAGCAGAAGGGGTTGCTGTAATGGCCAAGGTTCTCGTCATCGCCGAACACCTGGACGGCAAGCTCAACGCCTCCACCGCCAAGACCGTCAGCGCCGCTGCGGCCGTGAAGGCCGACGCCATCGACGTGGTCGTGCTGGCTGCCGACCCGACGGCCGTCGCTGCCGAAGCCGCGCAGATCGCCGGCGTTGCGAAGGTGCTGACCGTCGCCAACACCGCCAACGCGAACGCGATCGCCCAGGTGCTGGCGCCTCAGATCGCCAAGCTCGCCGCGAGCTATACGCACGTGTTCGCGCCCTCCACCACCTTCGGCAAGGACCTGCTGCCCTGCGTTGCCGCTCTGTTGGGCGTCAACCAGGTCTCCGACCTGATGGCCGTGGAAGGCCCGCATACCTTCAAGCGTCCGATCTACGCCGGCAACGCGATCATCACCGTCGAAACTCCGGCCGATCAGACCGTCGTCGCCACCGTGCGTACCGCCTCCTGGCCGGAAGCGGCCAAGGGCGGCAGCGCGACGATCGAAGCCGTCAGCGTGGACGCCACCCTGCCCACGCACACCCGTTACATCGGCCTGGCCGCCGGCAAGTCCGACCGCCCTGACCTGCAGAGCGCCAAGCGCGTCGTCTCCGGCGGCCGCGGCGTCGGCTCGGCCGAAAACTTCAAAGTCATCTACGCTCTGGCCGACAAGCTGGGCGCCGCCGTCGGCGCCTCCCGCGCCGCCGTCGACGCCGGCTACGTGCCGAACGAACTGCAGGTCGGCCAGACCGGCAAGATCATCGCCCCCGAGCTCTACGTGGCAGTCGGTATCTCCGGCGCCATCCAGCACCTGACCGGCATCAAGGACGCCGGCACCATCGTGGCGATCAACAAGGACGGCGAAGCGCCGATCTTCGAGATTGCGGATATCGGGTTGGTGGGCGATCTTTTCCAGTTACTGCCTGAACTTGAGTCACAACTCTGAATTCAACCGCCACTAGCTCCGCCATGGTCGTCGCAGCCCAACTTACTGAGGACACTTCACCTATGAGTCGAAAACTACTCCCCGCCGTCACGCTCATCGCGATCGCGCTCAGCGGTTGCAACGACAAGACTCCGGAGTACCAGAAACCCACGGCCGCTACCCCGATGGTGCGTGCCGACGCCTCGAATGGAACCGAACAGCCGCCTACGACTCATTTCTCCGAGTTCACGGCCGATCTCGAATCGCTTGGGAAAGTTGAGCTTTGCGCGCTGGATGCAATCAACGGAAATTCACCACAAGAAGGCGTGTTCAAGGTGGCTGGCGCGGGCGCGGTCGCATTTGAGGGGTGGGCAGCCACGACCAGCCTCACGAATCCTGGTACGGTGACCGTTGTTCTTTCCAAGCCTGGAAATGCCTTCTCGATCTCGGGCCCGGCTGGCATCAAGCGGGATGACGTTGCGGCCGCATACAAAGCTGAGGCACTGACCAATGCAGGCTTCAAGCTGGAGCTTGCCATGCTGCAGGTTCCTGCAGGCGAATATACGGTGTCCATTCTCCACGAGGAAGGGGGCGCGCAAGTTTCATGCGTGAGCCCACTCAAGATGATCGTCGAGTAATAGACATCCAATGGTTCGCCGGCGAGCATGCTGTGCCGGCGGACTCGCACACTTGGCTCAGTCCTTGCGCAGGATCCAGACTCGGATGTCAGCTGGCAGTATCGCTAGCACTGGTATGAGTGCGCCAAGGATGGCAGTGAGCAATCCTGCCTTCACTGCCGACACGGACTTGTCGTACCTGACACGCGAATAAAGGCCGTGATAGCTTGCGGTGGGAAGGGAGAACGTGTCGGCCACGGAAAAACCTGCATTGCGTGCCAAACGCTGCATGGCCCGAGTATCAAAGTAGTGCAGGTGCGGCGATGGGAAACCAACCTGCCACATGCGATCGAACGATCTGCTCAAGCCGACACGAGCCATCACCTTCGACACGCGATATAGGAATCCCGTGCGGTCAGGCGCATTGACGATGATGTGCCCGCCGGCATTGAGGTGCGCGTGACACGCGGCCAAGGTGCCAGCGACGTCGGGAATGTGCTCCAGCACGTCATTGAACGCGATGAGGTCATACGTTTCCGCCCCTACAACGTCCGGGAAGAACCCACTCTTCACATCGAAGCCACGGCGACGTGCAACGTCGGCGATCAGCGGGTCAGGTTCGATCCCCGCGACATCATACTCGCCGCTCATGCGCTGGAGAAACCAACCGTGCGCGCAACCGACATCCAGCAAGCGCCGGGGCCCTTGGCAGCCGGCCGGGAGCAACAGGGCAACGCGCTTCGCGAGAAGGTCGAAATTGGCGATGCGTAGCGTCCGCAACGCATCCTCGCGCGCATGCTCGTCCAAGTCGTTGCCGGCCTTCTGATCGAGAATCCTCGGCTCTAGACTGCTACCTTCGTAGGAGCACTCGGTGCACTTGAGATGCCAGGGCGCAACTCCCAGGGTGAGCGTTGCCCCACATGCCGGACACTCACTCATGCGATCTTCCCCCAACTCGTTACGAAAACCCCGAACATGATGATGCCACCTCCAAGGAAGGTCTGGTAACCGATCCTCTCGCCAATCAGGAAGTGGGCTAGCAGTGGCACGAGCAAGAATGTCAGCCCATAGAACGGAAAGGCAAGCGACAACGGTAGTCTCTTGAGTACTAGAATCCACATTATCGTGGCCAAACCGTAAACGAACAGGCCGGACAACAGGCTCGGGGACAACAGGCTGCGGGGATCTCCGAACGAGACGCCCCTCGATGCCAATTTGAACAGGATCTGCCCCAGGCTGAGCAGCAGGAGCGTTGCCGCGAGCAGAAGCGCGGTCCCCCACCCCATCCGGATCGGATCATTCATCAGAAGACCTCACCGCGAGCGCGGCCAAACGTTGCTCCAGAAGAGTGTGCATGACGCGTCGGGGCACGTTCGCGATATCGTACGAAAGGAACGCTAGGACGAGTTGTATGCCCACCAGCAGGGACATCGTAGGAATCATCACAGTCCCGGTGGTAGCGCCCACATTAGTGGACGCTGATATCCACCAATGCCAGCACCCGAAGATCAGGCCGAATGCCAGGAGACCTAACCCCACGAACAACTGGAGCGAAGCGAGGGGCAAGTCCCGCAACACGTAGTTATACGCGATGCGCTTGAAAAGATTTCGTGCGTGTTTGGCCGCGAATTCGCCGACGATCTGCTTGATCTTCAAGCCACTCTCTTCATCGCCATAACTGGCATCCATCGGGACATCCACCACCACGGCGCGCAATATACTCAACCGGAAAAGCATGTCGGTCTCGAAGAAGTAACGCTTGCTGATCTTCTCCCGCGGCACGAACCTCGCCGCATTCGCGTGGATAGCCGTGTATCCGTTGGTCGGATCGAAAAGATCCCAGTACCCGGTCGAGAGCTTGGTAAACAGGGAGAGGATCGCATTGCCGAAGATACGGACCTTCGGCATTTCGTGGATACGCTTGAGGTCAAAGAAGCGATTGCCCTTGGTGTAGTCAGCCTCACCACGCAGGATAGGATTGACGAACGCCATCAGCAGTCGCGGATCCATTTGCCCATCGCCATCGATCTTGACTATTACGGAAGCTCCGTCGGCCACCGCCTGGTCATACCCTGTCAGGACCGCGCCTCCGACGCCCTGGTTTTCTGCGTGCCTGAGGACGCGTAGGCGCCGGTCGGCGCAATGCCGCTCTATGAAGTCCGCACTACCGTCCGGGCAAGCATCATCGACACAGTAGATCAGGTCAACCTCGTCTCCAATCTTGGAAAGGACGCCCATGATGTGCCGCGTGACCCGGTAGCATGGGATGACGACTGCAACGCAAGAAGTCCCCGACTGGCTCTCAACAGCATCCTGAACGGCGAGTTCATTCATGGCTCCACCCTCGCCTCGGACTCACGAGCCACCACCTTCGCTGCCAGGTGCAGCGCTGGTGGCGCAAAGACGACGGCGAAGGGAAACAAGAAGTAGTAGTACCGGAAATCGTTGGCCATCGCCGTCATGAATGGAAGCGCGATCTGTGCGATGAAGAACACCGCCACCAGCCAGAGGGGGGAAAACGCCCGTCCGAACGAGAACATAGCGACGAGCAGAAGTAGTGCTGGCAGCAGATTCCAGAAAATGGCGCGAACCAACGGACTTCGTGTTTCCACAAGGCCCGACTGAACTTTCCGTTGTATATCCGGTGCCCAAGCGGGCTTCTCTGACGTCTCAAACCGGTCGAGCACTCTACATTGGGATTCAACCATCCCGAAGACTTGCCTGCAGTCCTCGAACGTTCCGAGATCATAGAACGTCATGCCGCCGAATGATGTCGACGGCTGGAGTGTACCCAGGAACATCTGGACCCGTGATGATACGCAGAGCGAAAAATTGTTCACACACAGCCTCGGGGTGCGCTTCAGGATCGCCCGGTAAACGTAGCCAAGTTCGCCTTCCGAGATTGGCTCGAGGTGGTTCCGAAAGTAGTCTGGCGTGAACTCCTTGGCGTAGTCAGCGCCGAATGCCTGCACCGCGAGTCTACGATCGTACTCATGATCGTCGGAAATGTAGCCATTCCTGTTCGTGACTATTGCCAAAAATGGCTGCGAAACGGCAGAGACTTTCAATCGCAGCATATGCGCGTTGTCATTCCTCACAAGCTTACTCGCACCAACAGCCTGAAGAACAGAAAAACCTACTATTGCCAGCACAATCGGCAACCAGAGCTTGCGTTGCGCAATCACACTGCGCCAGCCGAGCAAGAGGGGCAGCAATACCGCGTTGAAGATCATTCCGTGACGCAGGCCAAGGCAGAAGAACAGGGAAAGGCCCAAGAAGAAGCCATCCTTCCACGTTGCTCGATACTCCGGTTCGACTCTCATCCTGTAAGCGAGTGCTGCCATGAACACCAGGCTATATGCGATCGGCACATCTTTCCAAACAACACCGAGATATAGCAGTGTATGGAGTGATGCAGCCCAAGCCACCACGGCAACACACCCCAAGAGGC
Organism: Pseudoxanthomonas mexicana; assembly: GCF_010093385.1. Lineage (GTDB taxonomy): Bacteria > Pseudomonadota > Gammaproteobacteria > Xanthomonadales > Xanthomonadaceae > Pseudoxanthomonas_A > Pseudoxanthomonas_A mexicana. The sequence continues at coordinate 20,321 of NZ_PDWV01000038.1, read as the reverse complement.
TGGCGCCCTGGTGATAGAGGGAGTGCCTCAGCGACTGGTACAGGAGCACGCAGCACCAAGCAATCTGCAAGCTGGTGTAGAGCCAGTAAGAATCCAGCGGAACCGCGAGGAATCTCACAAGCAGCGCATTAAGGAGAGGATGATAAGTCGTGTATTCACCTTCGAGAGCCTCTCGGGTGATGAATAGCGAGTCGTGCGTCGCGAACCCTGGCCAAGAGTAGATCCTTGCGACGACACCCGTCAGCACGATCACCCCAAGAATGAACGGCATCGCAAATCCTGCTTCTTTTCGTAGATGACTCATGCTCCGCTCAATCCTCGATCAATTGCATCTATGCGCAAGCTCACTGCATCGCTGAACACTCGCTCGCCAATCAGACTCATCGCGCTCGACAAGACCCTGGAGGTCAATGCGCCATCCGTACAGGCTCGCTCGATATTGGTCGCCCAAGCCTCGGGACAATTGTCTGTCTTCAGGCAATCTATGTCGGCGCGAAGCGCAGAATACGCCGGCACATCAGAAACCAAGGCAGGCATGCCGAGGGCGGCGTAGTCCAACACCTTGATACTGCTCTTGCTATCATTGAATCGCGAACGCAGCAACGGAGCCACCCCAAGCTTTCGAGCGCCTTGCCGACAAATCCAGTGTACAAAAGCAGGGTAGGAAGCACCCACGTACGAGGGGATGGTTAGCACCTCGAGCCAGGGGAATTCGTCATAGCGCGAGGACACGCCGATGACATCCAACTTGTACTGGCCCGGTGAGCGCAGCTCAAGCAGGGCCATCGCTTGATTGAGTAGATCAAGATCAGCAGCGTGCGTTCGAGTACCCATGTAAAGCAACTTCGACACGGCACCACCCGCAAAGACCGGGCCCCTTGGCTCCGCCCACAAGCTGGGGTCCAATGCGTTGGGCATCAACAGTGGAGGTGATCTGGAAACGCCAGCCGAGTTTCGAACCAGGTCGGGCGTAGAGCACCACACTTGGTCGGCAACCTGCAGCGACGCTCGGACAGCTTCGAGCTTCTCAGCGTACATGCGCCGCTCAAACTGATCATCCAACTCGAACAGATTATCGTCGAGATCGTAGATCATGGTCGCGCCGACTGACTTCGCGACCTTCACAACCGCAGCGACATCACCCGACGTCGGCAGCGCCACACGCTGCCATACGATGACATGGGGTTGGAATGCCTCGACCTCCTCTGGGACAAGGTAACGGACGTCCCAGCGACCATGTGTCGCATCGCGAATCGCATCGAAGAACGTTGACAGTCGAATCGTTCCACAGGGCGACAGAACGCCTCCCAGTTTCTCGGGGATGACGGCTATCCGCATGATCACGATCGTTGCACCCGTGGAATCGACAGCAAGAGGTCAGCAAGCGATCCGGCCGAGATCGTCGGAGGAAAAGTCCTATGGAGGTCGTTCCCAGCCAATCGTTCTATGAACGCACCCAGATGGGTCGCAACGATCGGGACACCGGAGCGGAGCGCCGTCGTCAGCGTGTATGAATAGGTGTCCGGCGCCTGCGATGCAAAAAGGATGATGTCTGGCTGCGCCTCGACAACGAGATCATCAAGTTTCGAATCATCATACCTGCCCGAACTCGAGAACACCGGCGACAGTTTTCTCGGGACCTCGCCTTGAGGATCGCCAATGAGATGGATCTCAAGAGGCAATGATCTTTTCAGCACCTCTTCGGCCAATGCAAGTACCAGCCTCCTGCCCTTGTGGGGCGCGAGGGCGCCGAACAGCACGACCCGACGCTTCGTCCTACTACCGGCAGGTACGTCAAAGGTACTCAGCGACATCAAGTCTTCGTGCGGCGCGACCTGGAAGGCGCGCCGGAAATAACGTTGCATCCGTGACGCGCAATCTTCACTTGGTGCTGCAAGAGCACTCGCGCCGAGCACCAGCCATTCATTGTGGATCCGCCAGTTCCGAATATCGCTCGAACCATGGCTGGGCCGCATGCTTATACACTCGTCGCAACCTTTGAGTGCAGGCTCGCCACAGTAATTCCCCGACGCATCGGTCAACGTTACCTGCGGACAAACAACGAAGTAGTCGTGAGCCACGAAGTCAAACGGGAGACCCGAGATCGCGATCGCCTTGCGTAATACCTCATTGAATCCAAGTACATGGTGGATCTGGATGCGTCCAGCGCCCATCGCCAACAGCAACCCGGACAGCTCGTGAGCGTTCTCTACATCCACCTCTACAGCGAATCCGTCTGTCACATGGGGGCACTCGACCCTCATTCTCTGGGCATAACCTTGCACGGGGCGGATCACGATCGTCCTGCTCCCGGATGGAGTCGCGCGCGCCACATCCTGCACATGGCGCTCGGTCCCCCCACCCAAGGCATGGGTGAACAGGACGCGTACATCAATGGCCAAGGCGCGCCATCGAGCAAACGTTAGCCTGATCCGTCCATGCAGACCGGGGTCACCACGCACGAAATTGGTCACATCACCTGCATACTCGGGATAACGCTCTCGAATGATCTCCTCGCCAATCAGTTTGCTCGGCTTGCTTGAGGTGGTGAAGCTGACTTCCCCGGCATGCTTGACGTATACATCGAGCGCAAGCAAGTTCTTCATGCCATTGCGCATCGCCCGCTGGCAGAAGTCGACTTCCTCACCGTAGCCCTTGCCGAAAGCCTCCTCATCGAACAATCCAACTTTGCGCAATGCTTCAGCCGTGATCAACATGCAGAATCCAACGCCGGTCGGCAGCTCAACGCTGAGCCCAGCATTGGTGACCGCCGCCAGCGAATCGATACTTCCCGCCGTCTCCCCCTCAGGAACGACATTGACGCCCAACTGCGGATAGCTGCATATGGTTGCGTTATTAGACATGGCTGTCACGGTGGCGACATCGCTGTTGGCGTCCACGTGACCTCGAAGTCTCGCAACCCAGTCACCTGAAACCTCCGTATCGCTGTTCAGCAAGATGACGCTGTCAAAATCCGGGAAAAGCAAGGCGGACTTCATCGCCTTGTTGACCGTCTTTACGAAACCGAGGTTCTCATCATTCTCCACATAGATCAGTCGATCATTCTCCACCACCAACGCACGCAAGAATTCCGTGATCTCAGGCTCGGGCGATGCATCATTGTAGATATGTAGGCGAAGCATGTTCTGAGGCACGCTGTCCAGCACCGATTCAATACAGGTTCGCGTCTCTTCTAGCCCGCGATATACGGGAACGATGACATCGACCGGTGCGTGCGGAGGTCGTTTCACAACGCCATCCACCTGTCCTGTCAATCGGCCCACACTTAAGTCTCGCTTCAGATGTCGGATGCCCCCTGGTCTTCCAATGACCAGATAATGGGAGAGAGGATCCCATCCGCCAAGCGATGAGCGCCCCAAGGCGACCACATACCCGAAGGAGTCGAAATCCGGTCCCGGGCTACGGCCCTCAGCAGCTCCGTAAAGGCCGAAGTGCAAAGATGGCGCCATGCCCGAACTCGCCACATCAGGATTGGCGGACCTGTACCAAGCCGGATCAAAGTACTCGTTCGGCCGGCGACCTTCCTGTTCACCGTACAGCACGAAATGAATGAGGGGGTTGAATCCACCCTCCCTCACGTCATCGTTGTGCGTCAGATAGAACACCTGATCGAAAAGTGCATGTGGAGCATTGAATTCCCTCCAGTTGGAAAGATATTGCGCCAGAACGGCCTTGAGGGTTGGCCGCCTACGTGCGTTTGACAGGCGCGCAGCTACTGGATCGAACCATGGATGGGGCCTGAGTCCGATGTAGTCTCCAACAAACCAGTAGTGGAGGAGTGCCTCACCTGCCGTGGCATCTAGGCCGTAGCGTGACCTGTACCAATCCAAGCCCAGCAATGGCGAAGCCACTGACAGCGAATCACTAACCAAGGCCTTCGCAAGCTCCCGTCGCCCTCCTTGAAATCCCGTTACTTGGCCAACCCAGTCGGGGTCTAGCAGCGGGCTGCAGGCAATGAGGCGAATCTTCAGAACGGTAGGCAGTACGCGCCAAGGGTTACTCAACGCCAAACGGCGGAACAAGTTGCGGAACCGGCTTTGCTTGAGGCGATCGATGATCATGCTTGCCTCCCCTTGGTCCGCTTGGCCAAGTACTTCTGCCTCCAAGTCATTTCCGAGACGCGCTTCATTTCATCTATGCTTGCATTTGCTCTCCCTAACGCTTCCGCCTGATCCCCCAACTCTTTCTTCAGAAGGCCCTGTGCTTCAAGCAACAACGCCACTCCCCCATCAATCCTCGCTGCCATGTCGGCCAGCCTATCTGCCTGGTTCGCTTGGACTTCTGCCAGGGGCTCGAAAGAGCGACCCATCTTCTCTACCAAAGCCGACAGATCGTTCAGACGAACTGACTGGTCATGAATGCTTTCGAGAAGCTCGGCCCGGGTCAGCGCTATCTCGCTCGAGCGGTGCTGCAATCGCGACGAGAGCTCATCGATGTCCCGATGGAGCTCATCGCGCATAGAAGCCTCGCCCACCTGGCGGCCTTGGCCAAGGATGCCCTCCTTGATTCTGTAAAGCTCAAGTGCGATCGCAGAACCCATACTCTGGTGAGAGAGCGAGAATTCCAGAATACCGTGTCCTGGGCCAGCGCGGGCGGTGCCGGAAGACCACAGATCGTCAACCGAGAACTCGAAGTAGACCTCACCGCCATCGTTGAGCAACGATACTGCTTCGCCGTCATGGAAATGTGCGCAACTCGCGGAGATCAGGCGAAGATGGGTATCGAAGAGTGGTAACAACTCCGCGCGCGCATCACCACCCCACCCCCAGCGCATCGCGCGCAGAGTGTTGCAACCGGCGAGTGCTGGTGCACTGATGCGGACGACTTCGGGGCGAGATCCGGATGGCAATACGAATCTCACAACACTGGCCGCGCCGTCCCTCACCAAGCTGGAGGGCCGAATGTGCAAGTCATCTGTATACCCATCATCGGCTCGTGCCCGATAGCAAAGCAGCCATTCATCTCGGGAACCTCCGGCCTCTTCTGCTCCGGCGTCCACCCGCGCACTCTCTATCCGCAGTCTCGCCATATGGCGAAGCGCTTCGCGTATATCGACCTTAGCACTGTCTGTATCCTGCTCCAGCCCATGACCCCGGAGGTGCATGGCAGCGATCTCAGCCTCCGCTGGTTTACCCAAACGGAAGCGGATGTAATCGGCTGAGAATACCAGTGAGTAGGGGACCAGATAGCCCAATAAAAAGTAGGCGAGTTTGCGCGCGCGCTGTTGAGGATCCTTTTCGCGGACAACGAATCCATAGGATGCATCCCCCTCGACATCAACCTCAAGCCCCAGCATGAGGGCTTCGAGGCCAACGCTGGAGTTCACACAAACCACCTTCTTGCACTGCGTGAGGAAGTCCAAAACGGTAGCCGAAGAGTCGTGCTCCGCCACTCCCTGCCTGACTTGAAACCTACTACCAGGGTGACTGCGTATGAGGGGTAACTCGGTCGAGCTCTCCAGCAACGCCTTCGCAATCAGGCTTGCATTGTCGAAGCCATTGCTGAAAGAAATTAGGTTCGAATCATCCTCGACCTGAAGCACCACGCCCAAGCGATTTCCGGGACCGCGCTCCTTGTACTCCATCGATGAGAACGCTCGACGAAGCTCAGGAACATCGAACTCTTGCATCCAGACGCTCGGATCAGTCTCGTAGCGCCGCGCGGCTTCCGTATTGCCATTGACACCGGAAAAATCGAAGTAGGCAGTCGGCCGGTACTGGGGCTCGCGAAGGGGTCCCACCTCCAGGTGAGCTACCGGAATTCCACGCGCTGCGGCGACTGCGCTTAGAGATGGACAGTTACTCCAGCTGAGAATCACCTCGATATCGTCCGGAAGTGAAGACAAGGCAGTCTCGAGTGCTTGCCTTATCTCTGGAATATCTTCGCTCAAGAAAGCCTTGAAGAAAGCTAAAGGATTGCCACCGAAACGCGGCAGTAGACGCATCATTAGCTCGGGATCAAGTAGCGAGAAACGATGCCGCTCAAGAGTCGCCGCGTCCGGCAGTCCATAACCATGCTCGATCTGACGATGCTGCCTGAGCTCCATCCTACCTTTCAACGCGGCACTATCGCACGGCTCCAGGTAATCGGCGGAAAGCAGGAACGCCATCGGCTCATCAATGGAAGATAGCAGCTTGTAGAAGACCCACAAGTACGGCGCGCTCACTCCTCGGAACGCGTATGGCGACAAGAATGCCGCGATCACAGTGTGCCAGCCTTCGCGGATATCGGCGCAAACACTACGCCGACCTGTTCGCGAGGAGACCAGAACTTTATGGACTGAATAGGACGTCGCTGATCCAGCTCTTCGCGCACCCCATTCGCAATCCGCGCGAGACCGCAGTGGACTAGGTACTCGCCAGCGCTGATGGGCAGTCTTGCCGAGAACTCGACGACTTGCCGGCCGCGCTCGAGAACGATGGGGAAGCCAGCACGGATGTTATTGTCTCCCCATATGTCCCCCCCTTGCGTCTTGGTTATCGAGACACCGAGGGCAATGTCATCGAGTACTTCGGACGATGCAATCGTGAACCTGAAGGTGAGCTCCTCGCCGGACCTCACAACTGGGCTTTGATCGAAACTGCTCCCATCGCGCCGAGTGATGTCCATCCTCTCGATGATCGCGCGCGCTGTTCCAAATCGCTTCTCGGAGACGCTATCGTTCATGCTCCTGCGCTGGGCCGCAGCCAAGTCCTCGGCCGTCACTTCCGTGAGTTCCGGATCGTTGTCGGATACCTGCCCGGGCTTGGCCGCGATCATTCCTTTCTCGTACGTGAGCACCGCCGCCAACACATCGCTCGTGTCGACCTGTATGCTGCCACCATCCATCACGATGCACCGATCAGCGTACTCAAGGATGCTGCCGGTCGAATGCGTCACCATCAGAATGGTCACGCCCTTCCTGCGCAACTCCTCCATTCTCCTGAAGCATTTGTACTGGAAGCCTATGTCACCAACAGACAGCGCCTCGTCGACGATCAGTATCTCGGGATCCACGCAGGCTTGGACCGCGAAGGCCAGCCTCACGTACATGCCACTCGAGTAAGTCTTGATTGGCTGGTCGATGAAATCGCCGATGCCAGCAAACTCCTCTATCTCGGGCAAGCGCAGCTCCATTTCACGGCGTGACAAACCGAGCAGTTCACCGTTCAGGATGGCGTTCTCGCGACCAGTGAACTCAGGATTGAAACCTGCGCCCAGTTCGAGCAATGCTGCAATACGCCCCCTTACATCCACGCTACCCTCGGAAGCTGCAAGCGTTCCGCAGATAATCTGGAGGAGGGTTGATTTTCCTGCGCCGTTCCGGCCGATTATGCCAATAGTCTCTCCTCTCATCATCTTGAAAGAGACGCCAGAGAGCGCCTTGAACTCTCGGTAGTAGTTCTTTGGGGCAAGACCGAACAGTCGCCGCAGACGCGGCAGCAGGAACTGCTTCAGCCGGTCACGAGGAGTTTCGTAGATCGCGAATGACTTGCTGACATTTTCGACCAAAATGGCAACCTCAGAGGACATCCGCAAACCCCTTTCGCGTCTTTTGGAACCAAGCGAATCCGGCCCACGAAACCACGATAGCCACTGTGATGCGAAGGAGATAGTTGCCGCCGTGTGGAAACTTCCCTTCAACCAGAACACCGCGCACATCCTCGATAGTCGACGTCAGGGGATTGAAGTGCATGACCTGTTGTATCTCTGCAGGCAACGCGGACACTGGATAGAAGATTGGCGACAGGAACAGCAGCGCTGTGGTCACCAGAAGTATCACTTGGCTGACGTCGCGCAGGTAAACACCCAGGGATGCGAGCAACCAGCTCAGCCCAAGAGTCAGGAAGAGCATCGGGAGTATCACGACGGGAAAAAGCCATGCAGTGACCGGAGGAACACCAAGAAAAACTAGATAGAAGAGCAACCAGACCAGCAAGCTGACCGCACCGTGGAAAAGGGAGCAGCCCAACGAAACCAGGGGCAATATCTCCAACGGAAAGACAACCTTCTTTACGTAATTTACGTTCATCAAAACCAGCGTCGGTGCCCGGTTGAGGCACTCGGACAACATGTTGAACACCAAGAGTCCTGAGAACAGGATCATCGCGAACTCAACCTTGGAGTCGGAACCCCCACTCCAGCGCGCCTTGAAGACGACGCTGAAGACGAAGGTATAGATGACCAGCATCATCAGTGGGTTGAAGAAAGACCAAAGAATGCCGACCATGGAACCCTGGTAGCGCCCTAGTACTTCCCGTTTCACGAGAGCCAGAATCAGCGAACGATGCATGATGAGCGTGGCGGGCATCGACGCCGGGCTGATTGAGAACTCCTTCATCAATCGCCTCTCGTACAATTGCCGGCACGTGGACAAGAGCCCGCGTTTATCCACATATTATTCAAGAGCAAGTCCCCTGCGCATGTCCCCAAGCAGGTCTTCGATCGCCTCCACCCCCACACTCAACCGCACCAACCCCTCGCTGATCCCCAGCTTTTCGCGCCGTTCCACCGGCACCGACGCATGCGTCATCACAGCCGGGTGATTGACCAGGCTCTCCACCCCGCCTAGCGATTCGGCCAGGGTGAACAGTTTCGTGTTCTCGCAGAACCGGCGCGCAGCGTCGAAGCCGCCCTTGAGCACGATGGAGATGATGCCGCCGTAGCCCAGCATCTGGCGGGTCGCCAGTGCGTGCTGCGGATGCGATGCCAGGCCGGGGTAGATGACTTTCTCGATTGCGGGGTGCGTTTCCAGCCATTGCGCAAGGGCGAGCGCGTTCTCGCAGTGCGCCTTCATGCGCAGGTGCAGGGTCTTCAGCCCACGCAGGGCGAGGAAGCTGTCGAAGGGTCCCTGCACGGCGCCGATGGAGTTCTGCAGGAACGCCATCTGCTCGGCCAGTTCCGTGTCGTCACCCACCACCACCATGCCGCCGACCATGTCGGAGTGGCCGTTGAGGTACTTGGTGGCCGAATGCATGACGATGTCGGCGCCCAGCGCCAGCGGGCGCTGCAGGATGGGCGAGGCGAAGGTGTTGTCGACGACCACGCGCAGGCCGCGCCTGTGCGCGATATCGCAGATGGCGGCGATGTCGACGATCTTCAGCATGGGGTTGGTGGGCGTCTCCACCCACACCAGTCGCGTTTCCGGACGGATGGAGGACTCGAACGCCGCCAGGTCGGTCATGTCGACGAAGCTGAAGTCCAGCCCGGCCGTGCGTCGACGCACGCGCTCGAACAGGCGATAGCTGCCGCCGTACAGGTCGTCCATCGCCACGACGTGGCTGCCGCTGTCCAGCAACTCCAGGATCGTCGAGGTGGCCGCCATGCCGGACGCGAAAGCGAAGCCGCGGCTGCCGCCTTCCAGCGCCGCCACGCAACGCTCGTAGGCGAAACGCGTGGGATTGTGCGTGCGCGAGTACTCGAAGCCCTGGTGCACGCCCGGACTGCTCTGGGCGTACGTGGACGTGGCGTAGATCGGGGGCATGACTGCGCCCGTGGTGGGATCGGGCGCCTGGCCACCATGGATGGCCAGCGTGCCCAGTGCGAGATCGCCCGCGTCCCCACCGGAAGGGGATGAATGTGTCGCCATGTTCGGGTTCCTTGAATCAGCCGGCCATTCTACCGGCCGAGTCTTAACATATCGTCCATGTCCGGCGGCCCTTCCCTGTGGGCAGCCGGAGTCTGCCGGCTACTGTGCGCGGCGTCGCAGATAATTCAGCAGGTCGATGCGGGTGATCAGCCCCAGGAAGGCGTCGCCGTCGGTGATGATGGCCACCTGACCGCGGTCGAAGACCGGCAGCAAGGCCTCGATCGGGGAGCGCACGTCCAGCCGGTCCAGCTTGCTGACCATGGCCGTGGCGACCGGGTCGCGGAAGCGGGCCTCGTCGCCATAGACGTGCAGCAGCACGTCGCTTTCATCGACGATGCCGACCAACCGGTCGCCTTCCATCACCGGCAGCTGCGACACGTCGTACAGCTTCATGCGCTGATAGGCCGTGGTCAGCAGGTCGGTGGGGCTGACCACCACCGTGTCGCGCTGGCTGTACGGGCGCAGGATGAGGTCGCGCAGGTCGCCGTACTGGGGCCGGTCAATGAATCCGTTGTCCAGCATCCAGTAGTCGTTGTACATCTTCGACAGGTACTTGTTGCCGGTGTCGCAGACGAACACCAGCACCTTCTTGGGCTCGGTCTGCTCGCGGCAGTACTTCAACGCGGCCGCCAGCAGCGTGCCCGTGGAAGAACCGCCCAGGATGCCCTCCTTCGCCAGCAACTCGCGTGCGGTCAGGAAGCTCTCGCGATCGCTGATCGCATAGGCCTTCTTGACCCGGCTGAAGTCCGAGATCTGCGGCAGGAAGTCCTCGCCGATGCCTTCGACCAGCCAGCTGCCCGACTTCGTACTCAGCGTGCCTTCGTTGATGTACTGGGTGAGGATGGAACCCACCGGGTCGGCGAGGATCATCTCGGTCTTCGGCGAATGCTGCGCGAAGCAGCGCGACAGACCGGTCATGGTGCCGGAGCTGCCGCAGCCGAACACGATGGCGTCCAGCTGCCCCTCCATCTGGCGCAGGATCTCCGGTCCGGTGCCGAACTCATGCGCCGCCGGATTGTCCGGGTTGCCGAACTGGTTGATGAAGTAGGCGCCGGGCGTCTCGCGCGCGATGCGCTCGGCCAGGTCCTGGTAGTACTCGGGGTGGCCCTTGGCCACGTCGGAGCGGGTCAGGATGACCTCCGCGCCCATGGCCTTCAGGTTGAAGATCTTCTCCCGGCTCATCTTGTCCGGGACCACCAAGATCAGTTTGTAGCCCTTCTGCTGGGCCACCAGGGCCAGGCCGATGCCGGTATTGCCGGCCGTGCCCTCCACCAGCGTGGCACCGGGCTTCAGGTCGCCCCGCTTCTCGGCCGCCTCGATCATCGACATGCCGATGCGGTCCTTGATGGAGCCGCCCGGGTTGGCGCTCTCGAGCTTCAGGTAGAGCGTGCAGGGGCCGGTGTCGAGGCGCCTGGCCTGGACGATCGGCGTGTCGCCGATCAGCTCGAGTACGGAGGAATGGATCGCCATGCGGCCGTGCATTCGGTGCGGAACATAGCCCGGATTATCGCATCTGGGTGACGCGGACGGCGACGGCCGACGAGGAGGCCGTCGCCGCCCGCGACGAGAAAGCGCGGGGGAGGCGTCAGTGGGGCTTGGCGTCGTAGATCCGGAGCAATCGCTCCTTGGCGTGCAGCTTCTCGCGCTTCATCTGGCCCAGCAGGTTGTCGTCGATGGGCAGTACGCCCAGCTCGGCGTCGGTGACCTTCTTGTCGAGCTCGCGATGGCGCTGGTACAGCTGCTTGAACTCCGGATCGGCCTTGATGAGTGCTTCGATTTCGGCCTGCGGTTGACCTTCGAACATGATCGTTACCTCCTTCAGCGGAAATACAAACGCCCCGGCCTTCACAGGCACGGGGCGTTGGCTTGGGAGCGGAGGACCTGGCCGGCGGCGCGGGCACCCTCCACCGGAATGCCCGCGGCGATCTGCTTGCCAGCGGCGGTCTCCGGCGGAATGGGAACAGGCGTCATCGGGTCGATTCTCCGGTGAGCCAAGCGACGGGAGTCGCTTGGGTATACGACCCTACTCCTCCCCCAGGGGGCGGGCAAGACCCGCCGTAACCTGTTGATTTGCATGACAGCGCACGCTGCGCCCGGCGTTCAGCCCAGCCCGCGAAGAGCGCCCAGAATTCGCTCATCCTCTTGATTTACAAGAATAAATCAGTGCGCGATTATCACGTCCAGCGCACGCGCCTTGCTGCCCGCGCCCTTGCCGCTGCTCTGCAGCCTCGATTTCGCGATCCCCGCCGCCGTCAGTGCATCGCGCAGGGCGTCGGCACGGCGCTGGCCCGGGGTGTGCTTGTCGCCATAGCCTTCGATGCGTGCGCGCGCCTTCGGGTTGGCCTGCAGGTAAGCGGCCAAGGCGCTCGCACGGGAGGCGCCACTGGCCGACAGCTTGGCCGAGTCGCTGGCGAAGGCATCCGCCCCCAGCGTGAACACTTCGCCGCGGGCTTCGAACTTGGAGGCCGGTAGCTTGGCACCGGACACGAGTTCGGCCTCCTCCCTGGCCAGCTTCAGTTCGCGCTGCCGCGCCGCGCTCAGGCGGTTGGCCTGTTGGCCGGCCACCGTATCCAGGGTGGTCTCCGCTTCCTGGCGGGCCAGCGCCTCGGCCTCGGCCGCCAGGCGCAGGCGCTCTGTTTCCTCGGCCTGGATCTGGGCCTGCACCCGCAGGCGCTCGGCTTCGCGACGCGCCCGCTCGGCCTCGCGCCGGCTGGCTTCCACCAGCAGTTCGCTGCGTGTGCGGTCGAGGCGATCGGCTTCGCGGCGCGCCGCCTGCGCGCGTGCTGCGATCTCGGCGATCTGCACGCGGCGCTCGGCCACGTACTGCGCCGTTTCGCGCTGGCTGCGGCGCGCCTTGCTGAAGGCGGTCACGGCGTGCTGGGCCTGCAGTTTTTCATAAGCGGCCAGTTCGGCCACGTCGGGATCGGCCTGGAGGGCGGCCAGCCGCTGGTTCAACTGCACGACCACGGGGTTTTCGGCCGCCAGGGCGGCCTGGGTGACCAGCGCCAGGCCCAACAGGCCGGCCAGGATCTGCGGACGGCCCTTCATCGCCGACCCTCTGCGCCGATCTGGGCCTGCAGGTCGGCGATCTCGACCTTGCGCTGCGCGACCTCTGCAGACGCCACGGCCTCCTGACTGCGCGCGCGCGCCAGATCGGCATCGACGGCGGCACGCAGGGCCAGATCGAGCGCCGCCTTCTTCTCGCGCGCCGCATGAGCCGCCTGCGCCTGCGCCAGTGACTGGCGGGCCGCGGCGAGTTCGGCAGGCGCGTACTGGTCGGCATCGGCCTGGGTGGCACGCTGCACGGCCTGCACGGCGGCTTCCAGCTCGGGCGTCAGCGCCGCCTGCGCGAATGCAGGCGCCGCCGACAGGGCCAGTGCCACTACTGCGGCCGCCATCACATGCGGGGGTCGTCGGAAGTATGAGAAGCTAGCTGTCATTGGGGTGCCGTGGCTCAGAGGGGTGCGCGCGGCCATTGTCGGAAGCCTTTGGTACGGTTGCAACGCCGTGCCACGCAACGTGGGGAGCTTTGCACATGGACATCGGCTATTTCCTGAAGCTGATGACCGAGAAGAACGCCTCGGACATGTTTCTGACCACCGGGGCGCCGGTCTACATCAAGATCGAGGGCAAGCTGTACCCCTTGGGCAATACCGGCCTGCCGCCCGGCATGGTCAAGAAGATCGCGTATTCGCTGATGGACGAGGGCCAGGTGCCCGTGTTCGAGCGCGAGCTCGAGCTGAACATGGCCATCGCCCTGCAGGACGCCGGCCGCTTCCGCGTCAACGTGTTCAAGCAGCGCGGCGAGGTGGGCATGGTCATCCGTGCCATCCGCAGCGTGATCCCCAGCATCGAGGAGCTGAACCTGCCGCCGGTGTTGAAGGACATCATCATGACGCCGCGCGGCCTGGTGCTGATCGTGGGGTCCACCGGCTCGGGCAAGTCGACGTCGCTGGCCTCGATGATCGACTACCGCAACACCACCAGCACTGGCCACATCCTCACCATCGAGGATCCGATCGAGTACCTGCACAAGCACAAGCAGTCCATCGTCAACCAGCGCGAGGTGGGCCTGGACACCCATGCCTTCCACAATGCGTTGAAGAACGCGATGCGCGAGGCGCCGGACGTCATCCTGATCGGCGAGATCCTGGACGCCACCACGATGGAGGCGGCCATCGCCTTCGCCGAGACCGGCCATCTGTGCCTGGCGACGCTGCACTCCAACAACGCGGACCAGACCATCGAGCGCATCCTCAACTTCTTCCCGGAGAGCGCGCACAAGAACGTGCTGATGAACCTGGCGCTGAACCTGCGCGCCGTGGTCTCGCAGCGCCTGGTGAAAGGCGTCGACGGCCGCCGCCTGCCCGCCGCCGAGGTGCTGATCAACACGCCGATGATCCGCGACCTGCTGCGCCGGGGGCAGGTGCACGAGATCAAGGCCGCCATGGAGGAGTCGCTGGAGGAAGGCATGGAGTCCTTCGACCAGTGCCTGTTCCGGATGGTGAAGGAAGGGCTGATCGAGCAGGAGGAGGCGCTGCGCGCGGCCGACTCGCGCGACGGTCTGGCCCTGAAGTTCCGCCTGTCCGAGGGCAGCAAGGGCGAACACGACCCCTACGCCGACTACGACACCGGCAGCGCCTCGCCCCGCATCACCCACGGCTTCGGCTGACGGCGCCGCGCTCACGCATCACGATGGGCGGTCGACCGCCCGTTCCTTCAGGCGTTGGCGTCGGGCTGGTTCTCGGGGCGCGCCTGATCGAAGGCCGGCAGGGCGAGACAGGCCTGCTCGATGCGCAGGAGGGTGGGGAACGCCGCCATGTCCACGCCGAAGCGGCGCGCGTTGAACACCTGCGGTACCAGGCAGCAGTCGGCCAATCCCGGCGTCTGTCCGTGACAGTACACGCCGGTCGCCGCATCCTCGGCCAACAGGGTCTCGACGGCGGTGAAGCCTTCGACGATCCAGTGCTTGACCCAGTCCTCGCGCTCGGCCTGGGGCACGTTCCAGGTGTGCTCGAAATACTGCAGCACACGCAGGTTGTTGAGCGGATGGATGTCGCACGCCACCATCTGCGCCAGCGCGCGCACGCGCGCACGGTCGCGTGCCGTCATGGGCAGCAGGCGCGGCGACGGCCACGCCTCGTCCAGGTACTCCAGGATGGCCAGCGACTGCCGGATCACGCGCTCGCCATGCTGCAGCGTGGGCACCATGTGCTGGGGGTTCTTGGCCACGTACGCGGCCGCGTGCTGCTGCCCGCCGTCGCGGACCAGGTGCACGGGCAGCGTCTCGAACGCCAGACCCTTGAGGTTCAGCCCGATGCGCACGCGGTAAGCGGCGCTTGAGCGCCAATAGGAATACAGCCGCAGTTGCTCAGCCATGCAGACCGCCCCTTGCGGAATGCCCCTTCAAGTGCCAGAAATCCGCGTCCATGCCGGTTCCGCCCCGTACCCTACTCACACTGGGCCCGGGCAGGTCATCAAGGCAAGGGCTGCGGTTCGATCCGCTGCTCGATCACGCCAAAAATGGAACGGCCGTCACGATCCTTCATTTCGATGTGGACCACATCGCCGTACTTCATGAAGGGGGTGGACGGCTTGCCGTCCCGCAGCGTCTCCACCGTGCGCTTCTCGGCGAAGCAGGAGGCGCCCTTGGACACATCCTCGTTGGCGATGGTGCCGGACCCGACCAGCGTGCCGGCCGACAGCGGACGGGTCTTGGCCGCGTGCGCCACCAGCTGGGCGAAGTCGAACTGCATGTCCACGCCGGCCTCCGGCGCACCGAACCACTCGCCATTGATGTGCGTCACCAGCGGCAGGTGCACCTTGTTGTCCTTCCACGCATCGTCCAGCTCATCCGGCGTCACGAACACCGGCGACAGCGCCGAACGTGGCTTTGACTGCAGGAAGCCGAACCCCTTGGCCAGTTCGGCCGGGATGAGGTTGCGCAGCGACACGTCATTGACCAAGCCGATCAGCTGGATGTGCGCAGCCGCCTGTGCGGGGGTGACGGCCATCGGCACGTCGTCGGTGACGACCACGATTTCCGCCTCCAGATCGATCCCGTACTCCTCGCTGACCACCTTCACCGGATCGCGCGGGCCCAGGAAGGCCGCGCTGGTGGCCTGGTACATCAGCGGATCGGTGTAGAAGCTCGCCGGCACTTCCGCATTGCGCGCACGCCGCACGCGCTCGACATGCGGCAGGTAGGCGCTGCCGTCGACGAATTCGTAGGCGCGCGGCAACGGGGCCGCCATGGCCTGGGCGTCCATGTCGAAGGCGCCATCGGCATCGCCGGCGTTCAGCGCTTCGTATAGCGCGTTCAGGCGCGGCGCCGTATTGCTCCAGTCCTCCAGCGCGCGCTGCAGGGTCGGCGCGATGCCGGTGGCGCGCACGGCGCGCGTCAGGTCCCGCGACACCACGATCAGGGTACCGTCACGACCGCCTTCCTTCAGGGAACCCAGCTTCATCGGAACTCCAGTCAACCGCGCGCACGCGCCTTCGTTTCAATTGTAACGAATCCGATCCGGATTCAGCCGACTTCGTCGTCGCCCTGGAAGCCCCCGGACCGGAACGTCAGCACCAGCGTATCCCGGTGGCCGGTGGCGTCCACCGGCTGGATCGGCGTGGACTCGTGGATGACGCGCTCATCGTCCAGGAACAGCAGCGACCACGGGACCTGCAGGGTGAAGCGCTGCCCGTCCGGTCCGGCCGCCTCGAACACCCGGGTCTCGCCGCCCTTGATGCCGGTCCGGCCCACCAGCAGCACGGCCACGAAATCCACGCCGTCGCGGTGGGCGCCTTCCGGTGTCGGCCGGCCAATACCGTCGGTGGTGTCGATGCGGAACTGGTGCGCTTCCACGTACCAGGCACGCTCACCCTTCAGTGCGGAGCCCCAGCGCGCCAGACCGACCAGCAACTGGCGCCAGGCGGCTGCCTCCGCCACGGCCGGCTCGATCGGTTCGAACCAGCGCTGCATGCCGCCGTGCAGGGCGTTGTAGTCCAGCGACTGCCAGTGCGCACGGTGCGGCGCCCGGCAGACGTCGTCGCCCTCCACCACGAAGCAGGCGAGCCGCCGGCGACGGTAACGCCCGCCGTCTCTCAGGTAGCCGTCGGCCTCCAGGCGGTCCCAGCTCGGGACCAGCGCCGCCAGGCCGGCCAAATCGGTGCAGGTACCCTGCGCCATGTCCGTCGGCGCGAGCACGGCATAGCCGCGCGCGCGCATGCGGGGCAGCGCGTCGGCGACCGGGCAGAAGGGAGGGGGGAACATCGCGACCATCGGCAGACCCCTCAACGCAAAAACCCGCCAGAGGCGGGCTTTTGCGGATGTCCAGTGGACTTCAAGTTGGCAGCCCCGGATGGATTCGAACCACCGAATGCCTGAGTCAGAGTCAGGTGCCTTACCGCTTGGCGACGGGGCTGTGTAACCAGTGACGCATAGTGTAGCGCGTCTGTTAGCGCTTGGAGAACTGGGTGGCGCGACGAGCCTTGTGCAGACCGACCTTCTTGCGCTCGACTTCACGGGCGTCGCGGGTCACGAAGCCTGCCTTGCGCAGTTCCGACTTCAGGGTTTCATCGTACTCCACCAGCGCGCGGGCGATGCCCAGGCGGATGGCGCCGGCCTGGCCGGTGATGCCGCCACCGGTGGTGGTCACGGTGATGTCGAAGGTTTCCGTGTTCTTGGTCAGCTCCAGCGGCTGGCGCACGATCATGCGGCCGGTTTCGCGGCCGAAGAACTCGTCCAGCGGACGACCATTGACCGTGATGTTGCCGGTGCCCTTGCGCAGGAACACGCGGGCGGTGGAGGACTTGCGACGGCCGGTGCCGTAGTTCTGAGTGATAGCCATGATTAGATGTCCAGGACCTGCGGCTGCTGAGCGGCGTGCGGATGATTCGGGCCGGCGTAGACCTTGAGCTTGCGATACATGTCGCGGCCCAGCGGGCCCTTCGGCAGCATGCCCTTCACGGCGGTCTCGATGACGCGCTCCGGATGGCGCTCCAGCGCCTGGGCCAGCGTCTCGGTCTTCAGGTTGCCGATGTAGCCGGTGAAGCGGTGGGACTTCTTGTCGGCCAGCTTGTTGCCGGTGACGTGGATCTTCTCGGCATTGATCACGACGAGGTAGTCGCCGGTATCAACGTGAGGGGTATAGACGGGCTTGTGCTTGCCGCGGAGGCGACGGGCCAGCTCGGTGGACAGGCGACCCAGGGTCTTGCCTGCTGCGTCGACGACGTACCAGTCGCGCTGGACGGTCTCGGACTTGGCGGTAAAGGTGCTCATGGAACTCTCGTGTGTCTGGTCGGGCGGATTCCGCGGTTTCCCGGCCGGAACTTTGCCACGCGTTGTGAAGGGTGAAACGTAAGAGGCGGGATTGTACGGGGCCTTGCCGCAGTGCGCAACCCGGGCCTACCCGACCTATCGGGGTGCCGGGCAGACGCGGCTGAAACGAGTCGGCACAATACGACCCATGAACACGCGGACCCTCTCGCTTCTCGACGGATGGCTGGTGGAGGCCCAGCGAGGGCTGGACACCGTCTTCGGCAACCCGCCCGCCCATCGCGCCAACCCCGCCGGGGACACCCCCGACGTGGCCCTGGAACCGGACGAGCAGCGCCATGCCGCCGGCCTGATGCGCATCAACCATGTCGGCGAGGTCTGCGCCCAGGGCCTGTATTTCGGGCAGGCGGCCGTCGCCCGTGACGGCGCCACGCGCGCCCACCTGCTGGACGCAGCCCAGGAAGAGACCGACCACCTGGCCTGGTGCGCCGACCGCCTGCGCGAACTGGACAGCCGTCCCAGCGTGTTCAACCCGCTGTGGTACGCCGGCAGTTACGCGCTGGGCGCCCTGGCCGGCCTGCGCGGCGATGGCTGGAGCCTGGGGTTCGTGGTGGAAACCGAGCGCCAGGTGGAGGCGCACCTTGACGAGCACCTGGAGACCCTTCCGCCTGCCGACCTGCGCAGCCGCGAGATCCTGACCGTGATGAAGGCCGACGAAGCCCGCCATGCCGATCATGCGCAACAGGCCGGCGCACGCACCCTGCCCGCGCCGATCCCGACCCTGATGGCGGGCGCCTCTAAGCTGATGAAGGCGGTGGCGTACCGTCTTTAGAAAGCCCCCTGGCCCCATGGCGGCCAGATCCAAGGACGACGACCGGCATCGAAGCTTTTCCCCGGAAGGCCGCGTCAACAGGGACATGCGGATGGCGGGCCTGGGCCCGCCCTACCCGCCGGACGTCAGCTTCAGCCCGATGATGCCGGCCACGATCAGCCCGATGCACACCAGGCGGGCCGCCGTGGCCGGCCCCTGAAACAGCCACATGCCGACAAGCGCCGTACCGCCGGCACCGATGCCCCCCCAGATCACGTACCCCGTACCCAGCGGGATGTACTTCAGCGCGACCGCCAGCAGCCAGAAGCTGGCCGCCGCCGCCACGGCCGTGACGACGCTGGGCACGAGTCGGGTAAAGCCCTCGGAATACTTCAGGCCTACGGCCCACACCACTTCCAGCAATCCCGCCAACACCAGCCAGACCCACGCCATACGTCACCTCCTCAGGTTTGATCGCCCGGGCCATAACGCGAAACGGCCCGGAACTCGCGTTCCGGACCGCCGTCGGTCCTGATGCGCGGCTCGCGCCGCGGGCGGGTCGTCCCGCCGGTTGTGTGGGCAGACTAGCGCAGGCCACCCGAACCGGATGTAACCCGCGCCCGCCGCCAACCCGTCACTCGGACAGGTTGCGCCCGTGGTACAGCTCCTCGATCTCCCGCTTCAGGCGCGCCTCGATCTTCATGCGCTCCTTGAACGAGAGGTTCTTGGCCTTTTCCTCGAACAGGTAGTTGTCCAGGTCGAAGTCCTTCAGGTGCATCTTCGTGTGGAAGATGTTCTCCTGATAGACATTCACGTCGAGCATCTCGTAGCGCGACTTGATGTTCTTGGCCAGGAAATCCTGGATCGAATTGATCTTGTGGTCGATGTAGTGCTTCTTGCCCTTCACGTCGCGGGTGAAGCCGCGCACGCGGTAGTCCATGATGACGATGTCGGACTCGAGGCTTTCGATCAGGTAGTTCAGCGCCTTCAGCGGCGAGATCACGCCGCAGGTGGCCACGTCGATGTCCGCGCGGAAGGTCGCGATGCCGTTGTCCGGATGCGTTTCCGGATACGTGTGCACCGTGATGTGCGACTTGTCCATGTGGGCCACCACCGCGTCGGAGATGATCTCCTTCCCTGCGTCCTTCTTGTCGATCACCGGCTCCTCGGAAATGAGGATGGTCACCGACGCCCCTGGGGGGTCGTAGTCCTGGCGGGCCACGGTCAGGATGTTGGCGCCGATGATCTCCGCCACATCCGTGAGGATCTGGGTCAGACGGTCGGCGTTGTACTCCTCGTCGATGTACTCGATGTACCGGCGACGCTCGTCCTCGGAGGAGGCGTAGCACACGTCGTAGATATTGAAGCTCAGCGCCTTGGTGAGGTTGTTGAAGCCTTGCAGCCGCAGGCGAGGCAGGGGTTTTACCACGGCGGTGGTCCCTCTCTGGGGGGTATCGGATGAGGGGGCGGATTATGCGCCATATGGGGTGACAGCGAAATGTCCGTGTCCGCCCGTCGGCCGGCCGGCATGGGACTGGCCCAGCCCTTGCATGGCCTGCGTTTGCCGTCGGCCACGTATTCGGACTAAGCTTCCTGAATTACGAGCTGCGACCACCATGAGCCTAGGCATCCCCCTTTCAGCCCCCGCT
>NZ_PDWV01000037.1 GCF_010093385.1 Pseudoxanthomonas mexicana | reverse complement strand
CCGGGAGTTGGTGATGCGCCTGCTGCGCCATCTGTTCGCACGCTCGTCGCGCCGGCTGTTCCCGGAAGACAGCCTGCATCGCATCACCGAGGCCATTGCGGCGGGCGAACGCCCGCACCGCGGCGAGGTGATGTTCGCGGTGGAAACCAACCTGCCGCCGAGCGCGGTGCTGGCAGGGGTGCAGGCGCGCGAACGTGCGCACGAGGTCTTCGTCCGTCTGCGCACCTGGGACACCGAAGCCAACAACGGCGTGCTGATCTATCTGTTGCTGGCCGACCATCGCATCGAGATCGTCGCCGACCGCGGACTGGACGGGCGCGTCAGCGATGCGCAATGGGCGCAGGTCTGCCGGCTCATCGAGCAGGAAATGCGTGCCGGCCATCCGGAACGGGCGGTGATCGACGGCGTGCGTGCGGTTTCGGACCTGCTGGCGCTGCACTGGCCGCAGCAGGAGGGCCAGTCCGACGAGGACGAACTGCCGAATCGGCCTGCGCTGCTCGATTGAAAGGCGGCTTGGTGCAGCGGGGAATGGTCTTCCGATCGGGGCCCAGCCTCCCGTCCAGTGTTCAGCCGGGCGGGCCCGACGTCGCGAAGGGAGTGGACGGATGCCCATCCGCATGCCCGCCTGGGGCAAAATAGGCGCTCCCCACCGGCCACGCCGAGGCGCATGATCTACCTCCACCAGATCGATCCGATCATCTTTTCGCTGGGGCCGGTCAAGCTGCACTGGTACGGCCTGATGTACCTGCTGGCTTTCGTCGTGGCCTGGTGGCTGGGACGCAGGCGTGCATCGCAGGGGCGCCTACCGGGTGTCGATGCCGACGCATTCTCCGACCTGATGTTCTACGCCATGTTGGGCGTGGTGCTGGGCGGGCGCATCGGCTACGTGCTGTTCTACGGATTCGGCACCTTCCTCGACAATCCGCTGTCGATCTTCAAGGTGTGGGAAGGCGGCATGAGCTTCCACGGCGGGCTGCTCGGCGTGATGGCCGCGGCGCTGTGGTGGTCGCGCCGGCACCGGCTGCATTTCTTCGACACGATGGATTTCGTGGCCCCGCTGGCCGCGCCGGGACTGGGGTTCGGGCGGCTGGGCAACTTCATCGGCGCGGAACTGTGGGGCAAGTACACCCAGGCCGGCTGGGGCGTGATCTTTCCGACCGATCCGGCGCTGCGCGGCCTGGATGCCGCCCAGTTGCAGGCGCAGTACGCCGCGGGCGCGCTGGATCAGTTCGCCCGCCATCCCTCGCAGCTGTACCAGGCCTGCCTCGAGGGACTGGTGATGTTCGTCGTGCTGTGGACGGTCTCGCGCAAGCCGCGGCCGCGTTACCTCGTGTCGGGTCTGTTCGCGCTGATGTACGGCGTGTTCCGCTTCCTGATGGAGTTCGTCCGCGTGCCGGATGAAGGCCATTACGTGGCGTGGGGCTGGTTGACCAAGGGCCAGATCCTCAGCGTGCCGCTGGTGCTGCTGGGCCTGTACCTGCTGTGGCTGTCGCGCCGCGCGCCGACGCTCCAGCCCGTGGTGCCCGCGCCGGTCGCCGGCAAGTAAACCGTGAAGTCCATCGCCGGAGACCGCGCATGAAGCAATACCTCGACCTGCTGCGCCACGTGCTGGAGCACGGTGCCGAGAAGTCCGACCGCACCGGCACCGGCACGCGCAGCGTGTTCGGCTGGCAGATGCGCTTCGACCTGAACGAAGGCTTCCCGCTGGTCACCACCAAGAAGCTGCACTTGCGCTCGATCATCCACGAGCTGCTGTGGTTCCTGAAGGGCGAGACCAACATCGCGTACCTGAAGGACAACAAGGTCAGCATCTGGGACGAATGGGCCGACGAGAACGGCGAACTGGGCCCCGTCTATGGCAAGCAGTGGCGCAGTTGGGAAGGCGCCGACGGCAAGACGGTCGACCAGATGCAGTGGCTGGTCGACGAGATCAAGCGCAATCCCGATTCGCGTCGCCTGGTGATCAGCGCCTGGAACGTCGCAGAACTGCCGAAGATGGCGCTGATGCCGTGCCATTCGCTGTTCCAGTTCTACGTGGTCGACGGCAAACTGAGCTGCCAGTTGTACCAGCGCAGCGGCGACATCTTCCTCGGTGTGCCGTTCAACATTGCCAGCTATGCACTGCTGACGCATATGGTGGCGCAGGCCACGGGCCTGGGCGTCGGCGATTTCGTGCATACGCTCGGCGACGCGCACCTGTACTCCAACCACTACGAACAGGCGCGCGAGCAGTTGTCGCGCGAACCGCGTGCGCTGCCCACGCTACACCTCAATCCCGAGGTCACCGACCTGTTCGCCTTCACCTTCGACGACATCGGGATCCATGGCTACGATCCGCATCCGGCGATCAAGGCGCCGGTGGCGGTCTAGCGGATGCGCATTTCGCTGGTCGCCGCACTCGACCGCCATCGCGCCATCGGTCGCGACAACGACCTGCCGTGGCGGTTGCCGGACGACCTGAAGCGCTTCAAGGCGCTGACGCTCGGCAAGCCGGTGCTGATGGGGCGCAGGACGGCCGAGTCGCTCGGGCGTGCGCTGCCCGGACGGTTGAATCTGGTGCTGACGCGCAGCGGACGCGTGCCGTTCGAGGGCATGCAGGCGGTCGCCTCGGTGGACGAGGCGGTCCGCATCGCGGTGGAGCAGGGGAGCGAGGAGCTTTGCGTGATCGGTGGCGGCGAGGTCTACGCGCTCACGCTGGGTCGCGCCGACGTGCTGCACCTCACGGAGGTGGATGCCGAGGTGGAGGGCGCGCATGCGTTCTTCCCGGCCTTCGATCCGGCGGAATGGCATGAAGTCGCCCGCGAACCGCATCCGGCGGACGCGAAGCATGCCATCGGATTCGACTTCGTCGAGTACCGGCGCGTCTGAGCGAACGTAGCGTGCGCCATGCGCACGACTGCGCGGTGCTGGGTCCATGCGGTCGTGCGCATGGCGCACGCTACGTTCGGTCAATCCTTCGGCAGTTCGCCCTTGGGTGGCGGCGGAACATCACGGCCCTGCACCTGCACCAGCCGGATGTCGTCGATATCCAGCTGCAAGGCGGTCAGCTTGCCGCCCCAGACCGCGCCGGTGTCGATGGCATGCACGCCATGGCCGATCATGAGGCCCAGCGTGGACCAGTGGCCGCAGACGATCTTGAGGTCGCGCTCGGCGCGGCCGGGCACTTCGTACCAGGGGTACAGGCCCTGGGCCTGCCTGCCGGGTGCGCCTTTCTCCTCGATCGCCATGCGCCCGCGCGGCGTGCAGTAACGCATGCGGGTGAGGACGTTGATGATCGCGCGCGAGCGGTCGTGGCCGGACAGGTGGGGCGCCCAGTTCGGCTTGTCGCCGTACATGTTGCGGAACAGCTTGCGGTAGCCGTTGCCGTGCAGTTGCGCCTCGACTTCGCGCGCGTGCTTCTCGGCGAGCGTGGTGGTCCACTTGGGCGCCAGTCCGGCATGCACCATCATCCAGCCCAGGTCGCGGTCCACGTGCAGCAGCTTCTGCAGGCGCAGCCAGTCCAGCAGCATGCGTGCGTCGTCGGCCAGGACCACGCGCTGCAGGTCCGGATTGACCTTGCGCTGCTCGTCCGGCGAGCGCTCGCCGATGGCGAGCAAAGACAGGTCGTGGTTGCCCAGCACGACGACACAGTGCTCGCGCAATGAATGCACCAGGCGCAGCGTTTCCAGTGACTGTCCGCCGCGGTTCACCAGGTCGCCGCAGAACCACAGCCGGTCCTGCGCGGGATCGAAGCGGATCTTCTCCAGCAGTCGCTGCGTGGCGTCGTAGCAGCCCTGCAGGTCGCCTATGGCCCAGACACTCATGCGCCCGGGCCTCAGTGCAGGGTCCGCGGGACGGACAGGGTAAAGGGGGCGATGGGGGCGTCGAAGCGGGTGCCGTCGTCGGCGAGCATGTCGTAGCGTCCTTGCATGGTCCCGAGCGCGGTCTCGAGGACGGCGCCGGAGGTGTAGCGGAAATCCTCGCCCGGCCTCAGCCAGGGCTGTTCACCCACCACGCCCTCACCGTGCACTTCCTGCACCTTGCCGTTGGCATCGGTGATCACCCAGTGGCGGCGCAGCAGCTGCGCGGGTACGCGCCCGCGGTTGTGGATGCGGATGGTGTACGCGAACACGTAGCGGCCGTCCTCGGGCGCGGACTGGTCGTCCAGGAAGCGCGTGGCGACGTCGACGTCGATGGCGTAGTCGGGGGAATCCATGCGTTCAGTGTATGCAATGGCACGTCAAAGCGGAAACGACGGCACGTTGCGTGCGGTCAGGATGCGTCGGGCTGGTTGGCCAGACGGATGAAATCGCTGACGGGGACCTGTTCCGCGCGCAGGTCGGGGCGCAGTCCCGCGGCTTCGATCTGCTCCACGCTGCAGGTGCCGGACAGCGCATTGCGCAGGGTCTTGCGGCGCTGTCCGAACGCGGCGCGCACCACGTCCGCGAAGCGGCGGTGGTCGCGGATGCCCACCTCTTCGGCCGCGCGCGGCACCAGCCGCGCCACGGCCGAATCCACCTTCGGCGGCGGACGGAACGCGCCGGGAGGCACTACGAACAGGCTGTCCACGCGGCAATAGGCCTGCAGCATCACGCTGAGGCGTCCGTACACCTTGCTTCCGGGTTCCGCGGCCATGCGGTCCACGACTTCCTTCTGCAGCATGAAGACCATGTCGCGGATGGACGCGGCGTGCTCGATGGCATGGAACAGGATGGGCGAGGACAGGTTGTAGGGCAGGTTGCCAACCAGGCGCAGCCTGTCTTCGCCCGCCAGCTTGCCGAAATCCACGTCCAGCACGTCCTTGTGGATGATCGTGAGCCGGCCCACGCCTTCGGCAGCCTCCATCAACGGCGTGATGAGGTCGCGGTCGAACTCGATGGCGGTCAGCTCGCCGGGCCTGCGCAACAGCGGGAACGGGATGGCGCCCTGGCCCGGCCCGATCTCGACGAGACGGTTGCCCGGCTGGGGATTGACCGCCATGACGATCTTCTCGATGTAGGTGCGATCGGTCAGGAAGTGCTGGCCGAGGGACTTCTTGGGGGGAGCCTTGAAATGCGACATGCGCGGATTATGCGGGAACACCGCCCTCCGCGCGGCTTCTACGTTGCCCGGTGCGCGCGCCGGATCGTCGCGATGCGCGCGCAGGTGGCCACGGCGGCGAACAGGCTGGACGGATCCGCGGTGCCCTTGCCGGCCAGTTCGAGCGCGGTGCCATGGTCGACGGCCACGCGGGGGTAGGGCAGGCCCAGCGTCAGGTTCACGGCCTGCTCGAACCCGCTGTACTTGAGCACCGGCAGGCCCTGGTCGTGATACATCGCCACCACCGCATCGACACTGCGCAGCTTCTGCGGCAGGAACGCCGTATCGGCGGGCAGCGGGCCGACCAGGTCCAGTCCAGACGCCCGCAGCGTGTGCAGCACCGGTTCGATGACGTCGATCTCCTCTCGCCCCAGGTGGCCGGCTTCGCCCGCGTGCGGATTGAGCCCGAGGACCGCGATGACGGGATGGGGAATACCGAAATCCGCCCGCAGCGCCGCGTGGGTGATGCGCAGCGCTTCCTCCAGCGTGGTGGCCGTGATCGCATCCGGCACCTCGCGCAAAGGCAGGTGCGTGGTGACCAGCGCAACACGGACGATCTCGTTGGCGAGCATCATCACCACCGGCCTGCCTGCGTGTTCGGCCAGCAGTTCGGTGGTGCCGGTGTAGGCGATGCCCCCTGCATTGATGGCGGCCTTGTGCACGGGGCCGGTGACCAGGCCGTCGAGTTCGCCGGTCAGGCAGGCGCCGGCCGCCTGCGTCAGGGCCTCGATGACGGCGCGCGCATTGCGCGGATCGGTGTGGCCGAAGGTCGTCGGAGAAGCGTTGGGAAAGGGCCGCACGCGCAGGTCGCCGGGCAGCTTGGCGACGGCGTCTTCATCGATCAGCTGCAGCGGCAATCCCAGGGCGGCTGCTGCAGAGATCAACGTGGCCGGGTCTGCGAAGGCAAGCAGGGTGCAATCGGTACGCGGCTGCTGGGCCAGTCGGACGCAGAGCTCCGGACCGATGCCCGCCGGCTCGCCCGGCACCAAGGCGAGCCGGGGCAGCATCTCAGCCGCCCGGCGTGGTCTCTGCGCGGTCGCCGGTGCGGAAGCTGACGTACGCCTCGCCTCGCAGCTCCTGCAGGAAGCGGTTGTATTCGTCCTCGGCCTTGCGACGGCCGATGGTTTCGCGGATCTGGGCGCGGCGGTTCTGGTCGGTCACGTCGGTCTGGCGACTGCCGACGCGCTGGACGATGTGCCAGCCCGCGTCGGTGCGGAACGGGGCGCTGACCTGGCCATCCTGCAGGCCGCTGACCTGCTGGCCGAAAGCCGGGCCGAAGGCATCGGCCGGGAACCAGCCCAGGTCGCCGCCGTCGTCGCGGCTGTTGGCGTCTTCGGTGGATTCCTTCGCCACTTCGACGAAGTCGGCGCCGCCGGCGATGCGTGCGCGCAGGGTGTCGATCTTGGCCTTGGCCGCGGCGGCATCCTGGGTCGGGGTGACGCGCACCAGGATGTGGCGTGCGTTGTACTCGGTGACCGAGCGCTTCTCCATCTGCGCGGCATCGCGCACTTCCACCAGCTTCAGCAGCTGGAAGCCGCTGGGGCCGCGCAGCGGGCCCACTACCTGGCCGGGACTCATGCCCTTGAGCATCTCGACGAACGCCGTCGGGATCTCGTCGACGCTGCGCCAGCCCAGGTCGCCGCCTTCCAGCGCGTTGGGGCTGTCGGAATAGCGCACCGCGGCCGCGGAGAAGTCCAGCTCGCCCTTGTCGACCAGCGCCTTCACGCCGTCGATCTTGCTCTTGCCGGTGCTGATCTGGTCGGCGCTGGCGCCGTCGGGCACCCCCACCAGGATGTGGGCCAGGCGGTACTGCACGCCGGTGGCGGCCTGCGCGGCGATGGCCGCGTCCACTTCGCCTTCGCTCACCTGCACGCGCGACTGCGCATAGCTCTGGCGCAGGCGCTGGATGGTGATCTCGTCGCGCAGCGAGCTGCGGAACTCGTCGAAGGACATGCCATCGGCCTCGAGGCGCTGGCGCAGCCCATCCGGCGTGGTGCCGTTCTGCTGGGCTACGGCATTGATGGCGTTGTTCAGTTCGGCGTCGCCGATGCGGATGCCGCTTTCGGTGGCGCGGGCCACTTGCAGCTTGACCAGCACCAGGCGCTCGAGCACCTGCCGCTCCAGCACCGCGCGCGGCGGCAGCTGGCCCGGCTGGTTGGCGTACTGGGCCAGCACGTTCTGCACGGCGCGGTCCATTTCGCTCTGCAGCACCACGTCCTCGTTCACCACGGCGGCGATGCGGTCCAGCGGCTGCAGCGTCTGCGCCATCACCGGCGTGGCGACGGTCGAGAAGGCCAGCAGGCCGGCAATCAGGAGGCGGGGAAACGGCTTGGTCATGGAATCGGATCCGGATCGTAGGAAGTATCGTCCGGTCGCTGCGCGATATTGCTAGGCGGGACGAGATAGAGGTCGTCTCGGTAGTAACCGAGGATAGCACGGCGCAAGGTGCGCTCCGTGTCCTGGCCCGCCGAGCCCAGGCCCTTCAGGACGAACTCGACCTGAAAGCCGGTGTTCATGTCGCCTTCGCGGTTGCGTACATAGCGGCGCACCAGCGCGCGCACGGCCAGGCAGCAGCTGTCCCACTGCACGCCGGCCACGCCTTCCAGCAGGCCGGGCTCCTGGTCGGTGGCGGCGTCGCGGTAGAACGAATGGTAGTAGCGGCCCACCACGCTCCACGCCGGCGTGACCGGGTAGAGGAACGAGAAGTCGGCCTGTTCCAGCAGGTCGCGGCGCCGGCGATAGGTGATGTTGACCACGCCGTCGTCGGGCAGCAGGTAGCGCGCACGCACGCTGGCCAGGTCCTCGCGGCGGAACTTGGGGTCCCACTGGTAGGACGCGCCGATGGTCCAGCGGTCGGTCGGCGCGTAGTTGGCGTCCACCACCCAGGCCGACTTGCCCTTTTCCAGCTGCGCTTCCCCCGGCAGGACCACGCGGCTGTCGTCGAAGTAGCGGATCTGGCCGATGCTGGCCGACAGCCGTTCGAAACCGTCCTTCTGCCGCAGTAGGCGGGTGGAGAGCGCCAGGGTCAGCTGGTTGGCGTCCGTCTGCCGGTCGGGGCCGGTGTAGCGGTTGTCGCGGAACAGCTGGCCATAGCTGAAGTTGAACGGGCGGGTGTCGAAGATCGGCAGGCCGTCCTGCTCGCGGTAGGGTGCCTTCAGGTAGAACAGCCGCGGTTCCAGCGTCTGCAGGAAACGGTCGCCCTTGATCTCGGTTTCGCGGTCGAAGTACACGCCCGCATCCAGCGAGCCGATCGGCAGGCTGCGGCTGGGGGAGCGGTCGTAGAACTCGGCGATCTGCGCCGCGCTCACTGGCTGGTTGGCGGGAATGCCGTAAGCAGCGCGTGCGCGACTGATCGCCGTGGTCTGCGCCAGTTCGGCATCGAGCCGATACTCGGTGTGCCGGTACGCCAGCGTCGGGGTGACGTACCACGCCGCGCCCTGAAGCGGGAAGGAGATGGTGGGTTTGATGTCCAGCCGGCTGCCGTCGCCCCATTCGTTGTGCTGGAACCTCACCGCCTCGGCATGGCCGCCCACGGTGATCCAGCGGCTCAGCGGCTGGTTCCAGTTGAAGTACGCGCGCGGCAGCCGATTGTAGGGAAGCGACGCTTCGCTGCTCAGATAGTCCGACAGCTGCCACTGATCGGCCATCACGCCGGCACTCCAGAACTCGCCCGCGCCGTAGACGCCAGCCGTACTGGTCACCGACGAATACGCTTGGCCGTACAGCGAGTTGCCGAAGTCTTCCTGGTAGCGCGCATCGCTCAGCCAGATCAGGTTGGCGCGCGCCTGCCAGTTGCGACTGAAGCGGTGGTCGCCCTGGAAAGAGAAGAAGCCGCGCCCGTCGTCGGGGTCGGGATTGTTCGGATTCTTGTCGTCGTAGTCCACCTCGCCCATGCGATCGCGGACCAGGTCGTCCTTGTTCATCCAGGTGCCCTGGATCTCGCCGCGTCCCTTCTCGTACAGGTAGCGGAACTCCGCGCCCATCTGGAACCCGCGTTCGCTCATGTAGCGCGGTTCAAGCGTCGCGTCGTAGTTGGGCGCCAGGTTCAGGTAGATCGGCTGCTTCCAGTCGAAGCCGTTGCGGCCGGACAGGCCGACGGCCGGGTACAGCAGGCCGGTGTGGCGCTGGTCGTCGATCGGAAACTTCAGGTACGGCACGTACAGCACCGGCACCTTGCCCAGCCGGATCGTCGCGCCGCGCGCGACGCCCCAGCCGTCGTCGGTGTTGATGTCGATGCGCCGCGAGCGCAGCTCCCAGCGGCGGTCCTCGGGATCGCAGGTTGAGTAGGTGGAGTGCAGCAGGCTGCCTTCCGGCCCCTTCATGTCGATGCGGTCGGCGCCGCCGTTGCCGCGACGGGACACCAGCTGGTAGCGCACGTTGTCGATCTGGTGCGTATCGGCGCCCTGGTCGCCGCGCGCGCTGTCGGCCATCAGACGGATGCCGGCATCCTGGTAGCGGATGTGGCCGTCGGCGACGTAGGTATCCTTTTCCTGGTCGTACTTCAGGTTGTCGGCGCCGAGGAACTGGTCGCCCCGGCTGAGCGCCACATTGCCCTGGTACTCCAGATTGGTCTCCGTCCCACCCAGGCTGTCGCCTTCGATGGAGGTGGGCTGTTCGGCACGCTGCTCGCGCGTGGCCTGGGCATTGCCGGGCGCCGGCGCCTGCGGCGCCTCGCCGAATGCCGGAACCGCGTCCTGGATGGGACACAGCGCCCAGCTTTCGGGCTTCTCATCGTCGGCCAGCGCGGGCAGGCACAGGGCGATGCTGAGGGGTAACGGGAGCAGGCGGAGGGCAGGGCGCACGCGTTACTGGGCTCGCTGTCGGACGAAAAACGGCCGTTAGCTTGCCCCATCCCATGCATGCGGGCAATGAAGGCCTCCGGCCGATGTCGGGCGGGGTTCAGCGACCGGCGGGCGGACCCGCCGGCTCAGCGCAACGCCTCCACATGGACCACGGTGCACTCGCGCAGGGCGTCCAGGTCGTAGCCGCCTTCGAGCATGGACACGATTCTTCCGGCGGCGTGCCGCTCGGCCACCTCGCGCAGCTGCCGGGTCAGCCAGCCGAAGTCCTCGGTCTCCAGCATCAGGTCCGCCAGCGGATCGCGCATGTGCGCGTCGAACCCGGCCGAGATCAGCAGCAGCTGCGGCCTGAAGTCGTCCAGCGCGGGCAGCAGTTCGTCCGCCCAGGTGTTCTGGAAGCGGAAGCCCCCGCTGCCCGGCGGCAGCAGGGCAGTGAACACATTGCCCACGCCGCGCTCGTAGGGCGCGCCGCTGTGCGGGTAGATGCCCGATTCGTGGCTGCTGAAATAGGCCGCGCGCGGATCGTTGTAGAAGATGGCCTGGGTGCCGTTGCCGTGGTGCACGTCGAAATCGACGACCGCCACGCGCTCCAGCCCATGCTTGTCGAGGGCATAGGCCGCCGCCACGGCGATGTTGTTGAACAGGCAGAAGCCCATGGCCGCCGTGCCGGTCGCATGGTGGCCGGGCGGGCGCACCGCGCAGAAGACCGCGCGGTCCTCGCCGTTCATCACCGCATCCACCGCCGCCACGCCGGCGCCCGCGGCCCGGAGCGCCGCCGCGCGCGAGGCCGGGCACATCACCGTATCCGGGTCGAGCATGCGATAGCCGGTCACGTCGGCCTCCAGCACCTCGTGCACCAGCGCGTCGTCGTGCACCCGGCGCAGGTCGCCCAGCTTCACGATGGGCGCCTCGCGCCAGTCGGCATCGCCGTGCTGCCCGCGCAGCGCCTCCAGGACCACTTCCAAACGGGCCGGCCGCTCCGGGTGCTCGGGACCCGGATCGTGCAACAGGCAGGCGGGGTGGGTATAGATGATCACGATGCCGGCGTTGCCCTCGACGGGGCGGGAACCGCCTCTCCCGGGGGGATGTCCGGGTCCATTCTATGCGCGGCCCGGCACGGGCCGGCACCCGACCTTGGGAGGAGGCGTCGGCCTACGCGTGCCGGCGCTCGTGCTTCCACAGCACCTCGCCCTGGCCATCGGCGCGGGCCAGCACCCGGGCCAGGACGAACAGCAGGTCGGACAGCCGGTTGAGGTAGCGGATCGCTTCCGGCCGCACCGCGTCGTGGCGGGCCAGGGTGACCGTCTCGCGCTCGGCCCGGCGCACGATGGTGCGGGCCAGGTGGCAACGCGAGGCGGCCTCGCCTCCCGCCGGCAGGATGAAGTCCTTCAGCGGCGGCAGATCGTCGTTGTAATGGTCCAGCTGCCGTTCCAGCGCCTCGACATCGTCGCCGGTGATGGCGGCATGGCCCGGGATGCACAGCTCGCCGCCCAGGTCGAACAGCTGGTGCTGCACGGTGGTCAGCAGGGCGCGGATGTCGTCCGCCACGCTGGGCACGGCCAGCAGTACCCCGATCGCCGAATTGGCTTCGTCCACCGTGCCGTAGGCGGTCACGCGCGCGGAGTCCTTGCCCACGCGCGTGCCGTCGCCCAGACCGGTGCTGCCATCGTCGCCGGTGCGGGTGTAGATCTTCGAGAGGCGGTTGCCCATCGCGGTGAAGGTCCGGTCAGTCGGCCGTGCGGCCGTGCGGCCTGGCCAGGCGGACGACCTGGCCGACCATGACGTGCACGATGACCGCCAGGCCCACGTAGATCGCGGCCACGCGCAGATAGGGCAGGTACCAGTCGCTGAAGTTCTTCCACCAGCCGGCGATCGTGGGCTCGCTGACGACCGGGCTCAGCCAGTAGAAGCTGCCCTGGCTTAGCAGGTGGCAGACGGTCACCGAAGCCAGCAGGCTGCCGACCAGCAGGGCCAGCGTGCGGCCGTGGTCCGCGGTCTGGTAGCGGCGCAGCAGCGTGCCACCGGCCCACAGTGCGCCGTACGCCGGCAGCAGGAACCAATACGCCGGCGACACGCAGTAGTGCGCCCAGAAGTTCATGCCCTGGCCACTGATCACCACGTAGTCGACCGCCACCGCCGCCGCCATGAACAGCGGGAACGCCCAGCGCGACCAGCCACGCAGGTAGTAGCCGCCGATGAAGAACGCGGCCCAGCTGGCATCGGGCAGCGGGCCGAGGTGGCCGAACGTGGTGGGCAGGTGCAGGCGGGTGAGGACCAGCAGGGCGGCGACCAGCGCCATCACGAGGGCGCGTTGCGAAGTGGTGTTCATCAGGCACGGTTCCGGAGACTCAGCCCCGCATTCTACCGGAGCCGGCCGGCCGGTCGGGGGCCGCAGGGCGGGCGCTATCATGTCGGCATGACAGATCGGCATGACGTAGTGATCGTGGGCGGTGGGCTGGTGGGTGCCAGTCTTGCCATCGCCCTGGCGCGCCAGGGCGTGGAGGTGGGGCTGGTGGAAGCGGCGCCTGCCGGGCAGATGCCGGCGGTGTTCGACCAGCGCAACCTCAGCTTCGCTGCGGCGACGGTCAATGCGCTGACCGCGCTGGGGGTGATGCAGCAGCTGCGCACGCCCACCGGGCCGATCCGTCGCATCCACATCAGCCGACAGGGAGATTTCGGTCGGGTCCGGCTGGAGGCGCAGGACTACGGCCGTGCCACGTTCGGCCAGGTGGTGGTGGCGCGCGACTTCGGCGAGGCGCTGGAAGCCCGACTGGACGGCTTGTCGGGGCTGACCCGGTACCGGCCGGCGCGTTTCGTCGGCTTCGCCCCGGACGAAGCCGGCCATCGCGCGCTGCGGATCGCCGATGCCGAGGGCGAGCGCACGTTGCATGCCCGCCTGGTGGTGGCCGCCGATGGAACCCGCAGCGCCGTGCGAGAGGCGCTGGGCATCGGTGTGGACGAGTACGATTACGGCCAGACCCTGTTCGTCGCCCGCGTGCGGGCCACGCAGGCGCCGGACGGCACCGCGTACGAGCGCCTGGGCGACGACGGCCCCACTGCGTTGCTCCCGCGTGGCGATCGCCACTGGGGCGTCGTGCACGGCGTGGCGCGCGAGCAGGCCGAGACCGTGGCCGCCCTGGACGATGCGGCCTGGCTGGCGCGCCTGCAGCACGCGGTCGGCTGGCGTATCGGCCGGCTGGTCGCCAGCGGCGAGCGCAGCGCGTATCCCATCGTCCGCGTCGTCGCGCAACGGCTGGTTGCCGACCGCGCGGTCGTGCTGGGCAATGCGGCGCAGACGATCCATCCGATCGGCGCGCAGGGCTTCAACCTGGGCCTGCGCGATGCCCTGACGCTGGCTGAGGAGATCGCGCGCAGTGACGATCCGGGCGCCGCCTCCCGCCTGGCCGCCTACGCGGCGCGACGGCGCGAGGATCGCGAACGCACGCTCGCGTTCTCCGACGGCCTGGCACGCCTGACGGCCAACCCATCGCCCCTGCTGAAGCCCGTGCGCAGCGCAGGCCTGGTGGCCATGGAGGCGCAACCCTCGCTGCAGGCGTTCCTGGTGGGGGGCGCTATGGGCTTCCGCGGCGACGTACCGGCACTCTGCCGGGGAGAGGCCGCATGAAGCGGCGCGGACAGATCGACGTGGCCGTCGTCGGCGGCGGCGTGGTGGGTGCGGCCTGCGCGCTGGTGCTGGCGCGTGAGGGACTGGAGGTGATGCTGGTCGAAGGCCGCGAGCCGCCGCGCTGGTCGCCGTCGCAGCCGGATCTGCGGGTGTATGCCTTCGCGCCCGACAACGCGGCGCTGCTCGACGCGGCCGGCGTATGGGACGCAGTGCGTGATGCGCGCGCGCAGCCTTACCGGCGCATGCGCGTCTGGGACGCGGCGGGCGGCGACGAGCTGCGCTTCGATGCCGATGCACTGGGGCGCACGCAGCTGGGCTGGATCGTCGAGAACGCATTGCTGGTCGATCGGCTGTGGGCCGCGCTGCCGGCGGCCGGCGTGCAGGTGCGCTGCCCGGCGCGCGTGGAGGCGATGGAGCAGGACGCGGACGGCGTGACGCTGCGGCTGGACGACGGCACGCGTATCGATGCGCGGCTGGCGGTGGCTGCCGACGGCGGCGATTCCACGTTGCGGCGTCTGGCCGGGCTGGAGGTCGCCGCACACGATTACGCGCAGCGTGGCGTGGTGGCGTTCGTGCGCACCGCGGAGCCGCACGAGGACACTGCGTGGCAACGCTTCCTGTCGAGTGGTCCGCTGGCATTCCTCCCGTTCGCGGAAGGCCTCAGCTCCATCGTCTGGACGTTGCCCGACGCGGAGGCCGAGCGTGTGCTGGCGCTTGATGAAGCCAGCTTCGGCCGGGAGCTGACGCAGGCCATGGGCGGTCAGCGCGGCGAAGTGGCCCTGGCCTCGCCACGCGCCGCGTTTCCGTTGAGGCGCCAGCTGGCCCGGGACTATGTCGCCGGGCGGGTGATCGTCGCGGGCGATGCCGCGCACGTGGTCCATCCGCTGGCGGGGCAAGGCGTCAACCTGGGCCTGCGCGATGTCGCGGCGCTGCGCGACGGCATCCGTGCCGCCACCGCCAAGCGTGCCGACTGGGATGCGCCGCACCGGCTTGAGCGCTGGGCGCGCCAGCGCCGCAGCGAGAATGCGACCGCGGCCCATGCCTTCGACGGCATCAACCGTCTGTTCTCCAACGACGAGATGCACCTGACCCTGTTGCGCGGGCCGCTGCTGGGGCTGGCCGGCAAGCTGCCACCCCTGGTGGACTTCTTCTGGCGTCACGCAGCGGGTCAGCGCGGGCGTTGACGACATCGGCTGCAGGCATGCGGTAGCCTCGGGATTCCCCCACGAGGTTGCCGCGATGAACGACGACGCTTCTCCCGTGCACGATCCCGCCCGCCGGCGCCTGCTGGGCACCCTGGCGGCGGCCGGCCTGGCAGGCGTGATGCCATGCGTGCACGCCAAGCGTTCGCGACCGCTCGGCGTCGCCCTGGTCGGTCTGGGTTACTACAGTCGCGACCTGCTGGCGCCCGCGCTGCAGGCGACGAAGCACTGCCGCCTGGCCGGCATCGTCACCGGCACGCCCGCGAAGGCGGCGGAGTGGCAGCGGCGATACGGCATTCCCGATCGCAACGTCTACGACTACGCAGGCTTCGACCGCATCGTCGAGAACTCCGACATCGACGTCGTCTACGTCGTGCTGCCCAACCACCTGCACAAGCCGTTCACCCTGCGCGCGGCCGCCGCGGGCAAACACGTGTGGTGCGAGAAGCCGATGGCGATGGACGCGGCCGAAGCGCGCGCGATGATCGACGCCTGCCGGCAGCACCGCGTGCAGCTGGCGATCGGCTACCGCATGCAGCACGAACCCAATACGCAGGCGGTGATGGCGCTTGCGAGGTCCCGGCCGTTCGGCCGCTTGAGGCACATCCGCGCCGAGGCCGGTTTCCATGGGTTCGACGGCGCCAGCCGCGATACCTGGCGCCTGGACGCGGCGCGCGGCGGCGGCGCGATGTACGACATGGGCGTCTACGCGCTCAATGCCGCGCGCTACACCACCGGTGCCGAACCGGTCGCGGTCACCGCGACCTCGTCGGTGGAGCGGCCGGAGATCTTCCGTGGTGTCGACGAGACGATGCGCTTCCGCCTCGAATTTCCGGACGGCGTGACCGCCGCGTGCGAAACCAGCTTCGGCCGCAACCTCAACCTGCTGCGCGCCGAGTGCGAGGAGGGCTGGTACGAACTGTCGCCGTTCCAGGCGTACGAAGGCGTGCGTGGCCAGGCCAGCGACGGGCGCCGCTTCGACGCTGTGATCGGCGCCACGCCCGCGCAGCAGGCGCGGCAGATGGATGCCGATGCGCTGGCCATCCTGGAACGTCGTCCGCCGCGCGTGCCCGGCGAGGAGGGCTGGCGCGACATGCTCGCCCTGGATGCGATCTTCGCGTCCGCGCGCGCCGGAGGAAGGCGGGTGGAGATCGCGTCCGCCTGAATCCTGTCAGCCCGGGATGAACGGGAACACGATCTTCAGCAGGCCCTTCAGCCCGCCCTCGGCGGTACTCGTGACGGCTTTCGCGCCCAGGCTGTTGAGCGCATTGCGCGCGTCCTGCCAACGCAGCTTGGGGACGTCCTTCTTCAGCAGGTCGGCCACTTCTTCGGCAGTGGGGGTCAGCTTCTTCAGTTCCGCGACGACGGACGCAGGATCCGTCTGCAGGTAGCCCCAGCGCTCGGCGATCGCCAGCAGGGTGTCGAAGCGCACCGCGACGACCTCGCGGTTGCGCTCGTACACCGGCAGCGCGCCCACGTCGAGGATGGCCTGTTCGAACTGCTGGTGGTCGTCCGGATGCTCGATGCGGATGGCGAGGAAGCCGTCCTTGCGGCTGCGTTCGCTGACATGCTTCGCGCCGGCCTTCAGGTTGGCCTCGGTCAGCACGGTCGCCACGATGCGCTGCAGGGCCGCATCGCGTTCCTCCGGCACCAGCGCCCGCCAGCGCGCATAGCCGTCGCGACGCAGCGCCTTGACCTTGGCAGGCGTCACGCGCAGCTTGCCGGCGACCGTGAAGTTGGATTCGTCGCGGCCGATGGCGCCATCGCGCTCCAGCAGGACGAAGATCAGCAACTCCAGGTCGCGCTTGGTCAGCGACTGGAATCCCTGCAGCAGGGTCAGGCGCAGGAACTCGTTGCCGAAGCCGGCGGGGTCCTTGAGGGAAAGGGGATTCATGACGCTCCTTCGCTGTCGGGCCAGTATGTCCTGGCCGGATTGCAGGGGCTGAGACTAAACCATCGCATGCCGTGGGTGCCGGCGTGGCAGGTGCCGCGCGGCGCCGGATCGCGTAGGGTACGCCAGCCCCATTCACCGGAAATCCCCCATGCCTCTCGTACGTTGCGCCCTGTTGCTTGTCCCCTTGCTGACTGCCGCTGTCGCCCAGGCGGAGACGCAGGCGCTCGCGGTGGATCCGGACTACATCGCCCCGGCGGCCTCGCTCGCGCCCGAGCGCGTGCAGGGGCTGCAGCAGCGCCTGCTCGACTGGCCCGGTCTGGCGCGCTATCGGGACGACAACGCGCGCCTGCCCGCGCACGAAGCGGGCCGCGTGGTGTTCTACGGGGATTCCATCACCGACGGGTGGGGGCGCGTGGCGGACACGTCGTTCTTCCCGGGCAAGCCGTACGTCAACCGCGGCATCTCCGGGCAGACGACCGCACAGATGCTGGTGCGCTTCCGCCAGGACGTGATCGCGCTTAACCCGGAGGTGGTGGTGATCCTGGCCGGAACCAATGACATCGCCGGTAATACCGGACCAGCCACGCAGCGCATGATCGAAGACAACCTGCGTTCGATGGTGCAGCTGGCGCAGGCCAACGGCATCCGCGTGGTGCTGGCATCCGTGCTGCCCGCCAGCGCCTACCCCTGGCGAC
Organism: Pseudoxanthomonas mexicana; assembly: GCF_010093385.1. Taxonomy (GTDB): domain Bacteria; phylum Pseudomonadota; class Gammaproteobacteria; order Xanthomonadales; family Xanthomonadaceae; genus Pseudoxanthomonas_A; species Pseudoxanthomonas_A mexicana. Next base: position 22,864 of record NZ_PDWV01000037.1, on the reverse strand, counting down.
CGGGCTACCGACCGGCCGAGCCGATCAAGGCGCTGAACCGATGGGTCGAGGCCTACGCGCGCGCGTCGGGGGCCGTGCATCTGGATTACCACCGGGCCATGGTCAACGCCGAAGGCGGACTGGATGCCCGGCTGGCCGCGGATGGCGTGCATCCCACGCCGGCCGGCTATGCGGTGATGGCGCCGCTGGCCCAGCGGGCGATCGAGGAGGCGCTCGGCCGCAAGTGAGCGGCCGCGGCGTTACGGGCCGGTTTCGCGCCCGGGCAGTTCCGTACGGAAGGCTTCGATGGCGCCACGGTCCTGCAGGGTGACGAACACCGTGCGTCCGTCGGGCCCCCCGAAGGCGACGTTGGTCGGCTTGCGTCCCTTGAGCCGCACTTCGTGCAGCAGCTCGCCCTGCGGCGACACCACCGCCACCGTGCCGGCCCCGTACCGGGCGATGTAGAGGTTGCCCCGCACGTCGGTGCGCATGCCGGCCAGGCCATGGTCCGGAAAGGCGATAAGCAGGCGCTTGCCGGATATCCCGCCGCTGGCGTCCAGGTCGTAGGCCCATACGCGCCGCTGCACGCTCTCGTTGACGTACAGCACGTCGCCCCGGGGGCCGACCTCCACGCCGTTGGTGGTGCCCATCCCGGTTTCGAGCAGCGCGGCCCTGCCGTAGGGCAGGATCCGCCACAGCTGGCCGGTGCCGGTGCGCCAGTCCGGGTCGCTGGCGTAGAACATCCCGTTCGGCGCGAAGGCGAGATCGTTGGGCTGGTGCGCGCCCGACAGGGTGGCGAACACGCCCACCGAGCGGTCGCGCGGATCGATGCGAAGGATGTGGTGGCCGGTGTAGTCGGCCACGTACATGAAGCCGTCGGCATCGAAGCGGATGCCGTTGCCGGCGCTGCCCGCGGGCAGCGTCATGAACAGGTCCGCGCGTCCGCTGCCATCGGCATCGAAGGTCACCCGCCCGATCCTGCCGCCGCGGCCGAAGCCCACCGCATACAGCGCACCGTCCGGACCGAAGGCCGGGCCCTCGATGCCTTCACCGAACGCGCCGTCGCCGACGACATCGCGCGCGACGTACAGCGCTTCCGCCGCCGCGTCGCCGCCTTCGGACACGTCCGTATGCGCGCAACCGGCCAGCAGCGCGGCAAGGACCGCCGCCGCGATGCGTGTGGACGAGGGTGACGTCATCGGTTTCCCCTCGGGGGCGAGCACTGGGTCTGCACGTGTCAGCCCGGCGTGGCGAACACGGTGATCTCTTCGCGGTCGTGGTACAGCTGGCGCGCGCGGATCTCCAGCGGCCTGCCGGCCTGGTCCGCGAACAGCTCCAGGCAGAGCTTGGTCTCGTCCCAGCGCTTCTTCATCGGCAGCTTGAGGTTGAACACGGCGTGCCGGCACCAGCCTTCGCGGAACCACTGCGCCATGCGCTCGGCGACCCGTCGTGGCTGCTCGACCATGTCGCAGACCATCCAGTCCAGCGGTTGCGGGGGCTTCCAGTGGAAGCCGTCCGCGCGCAGGTGCTCGACCAGGCCCGTGGCCAGCACATGCTCGCGCAGCGGCCCATTGTCGACGCTGGTGACGCGCAGGTGGTGGCGGGTGAGCACCCAGGTCCAGCCGCCGGGCGCGGCACCCAGGTCGGCGGCGGTCATGCCGGGCTTCAACAGCGCTTCGCGCTGGGCATCGTCGAGCAGCGACAGGAAGGCTTCCTCCAGTTTCAGCGCCGAGCGCGAAGGCGCATCCGGCAGCAGCTTCAGGCGCGGGATGCCGAGCGGCCACGGCGCGCTGTCGCGCGCGTCCGCCGCGCACAGGAACAGGTGGTCGCCCTGCACGAACACCACGTGCAGACGCGGCAGGCGCGCATCGTCTTTCTCGGTGAGGAACCCGGCCTTGCGCAGCGCCGGACGCAGCGCGTTGCCGAAACTGCGCGCCAGTCCCGCCAGTGGCTTGGCGCTGTCCGAATCCGGATGCTCCACCCACAGGTCGCCGTAGCGCCCGCCGCCGGCCAGGGCGGCGAGAAGGGGCGTGATGCGGTCCTTCGGGTCGATGCCGCGCAGCTCGGCCAGCAGCCGCAGCTTCTGCCGGGCGAAGATCAGCTCGCGCCAGGGCAGGGCGCGGTCGAGCGCCTGCGCTTCCTCGCACACGAACACCACGTGGCCATCGTTGCGCTGCGCGCGGGCATAGCCGGCGAAGCCGGCCAGCGCGGCGCGCTCGGTCAGCTCGGCGGCAAGTTCGGGTTCGAATCCCTGGCGGCAATAGGCCAGCAGGCCGGTCGTCGATGACATGGCACGGTCGCGTGAAGCGGAGGGCTGCGGCTCCTGCCGCGACCACAGGGTACAGGAGAAGCCGGGGAAGGGCTTCCCTGCGTCCGGCTCAGTACCTGTCGCCGCCCGATTCGCCGTAGCGGCGGAGCACGGCGCGCGCGTCGTCGCGCCGCAGGTCGCGCACGACTTCGATGCCGCGCTTGTTGAGCTCGCCGATCCAGTCGGCCGGCAGCGGGCCTTCGTCGAACTCGGTCAGTTCCATCACGTCCTCGGCACGCGCGCCGATCAGCAGGCGGTCGATACCGGCCCAGATGGTGGCGCCGTAACACTGGCAGCACGGCTGCGAGGAGGTGGCCAGCACCACCGGCGCCAGTACATCGTTGAGGCGCGGCGTCTGCAGGCGCTGCTGCGCCAGCATGTAGGCCATGTTCTCGGCGTGCGCCAGCGAGCAGGTGTGCGGCATCACCCGGTTCACCCCGAGGCTGATGACGCGGTGATCGGGTCCGAATACCGCCGCGCCGAACGGACCACCGGAGTTCGCGTCGACGTTGCGACGCGAGAGCTCGATGGCCAGCGCGACCTTCTCTTCGTCGCTGGTGTAGGTCGCCGCGGGATCGACCAGGTCGTGGGTCCAGGCGGGCAGGGTCAGGTGGATCTGTTGGTAGAGCATTACCGGGCAGGCAGGGTCGGGGAAGAGGAATCGGATTCGCAGCGGCCGCTGACGCACTGGCAGGCGGTCACGTCGGCGAAGCCGCAGACGCTCATGCGGCCACTCGCAGCGCATTGCGCGTGGACGCCCCGCGGGTCGGTGGGGCTGTCCTTGTTGACGCAGGCGGGCATCGCGCCGCAGCAGTTGCCCACGTTCTTCACCGCACAGTCGGCGCTGGTCCGGCAGGTGTAGTCCACGGTGACCGCACCGGCTTCGCGCGGCGGCAGGTTTCCGCCGGTGGGCTTGGGTGCCGGCGTCGATGCTGGGGGCGGATCGGTCGCCACGCCATCGGAGGACGCCGGCGCCGCGCAGCCCGACAGCGCGAACAGGAACAGGCACGACAGCATGGCAGGCAACAGACGCAGCGCGATGCGGGACATGGCGGACTCCTTCCTCGGTGGTGGTGCGCGCCAGCCTGCCTTTCGCCGCTTCAAGGCGCGGTGAAAGGCGCCGGCATCAGGCCTTGGTCGCCCAGGTGTCGCGCAGGGTGACGCTGCGGTTGAACACGGGACGCTCCGGCGTGTGGTCGTAGCGGTCGGCGACGAAATACCCCGTTCGCTCGAACTGGAACGGCTGCTCGGGCGCCGCGCTGGCGGCCGCCGGCTCCACGTAGCCGGTTACCGTGCGCCGCGAGTCCGGGTTCATGTAGTCGCGGTAGGTCTTGCCTTCCGACTCGTCATCGGGGTTAGGCACGGTGAACAGGCGGTCGTACAGGCGGATCTCCGCGGCGACGGCGTGCATGGCGCTGACCCAGTGGATGGTGCCCTTGATCTTGCGCTCGGCGCCGGCCATGCCGGGGCGCGACTCCGGGTCCAGCCAGCCGCGCAGTTCGACGATATCGCCGGCGTCGTTCTTGATCACTTCATCGCAGCGCACGATGCCGGCGCCACGCAGGCGCACTTCCCCGCCCGTGGTGAGGCGCTTGAAGCCCTTCGGCGGCACTTCCTCGAAATCCTCGCGCTCGATCCACAGCTCGCGCGAGAACGGCACGCTGCGCTGGCCGAACGATGCGTCCTTGGGATGGTTGGAGAACGTCAGCGTTTCTTCGTGGCCGACCGGCAGGTTGGCCAGCACCAGCTTCACCGGGTCGATGACGGCCATGCGGCGTGGCGCGGCGGCGTCCAGGTCCTCGCGCAGTGCGCCTTCCAGGATGCCGATGTCCAGCAGCGAGTTCTGTTTGCTGATGCCCACGCGGTCCACCATCAGGCGCAGCGCGGCCGGCGTGTAGCCGCGGCGGCGGATGCCCTGCAGCGTGGGCATGCGCGGATCGTCCCAGCCGTCGACCAGGTGGTCGTTGACCATCGCCAGCAGCTTGCGCTTGCTCATCACCAGATAGTTGAAGTTCAGGCGCGAGAACTCGATCTGGCGGGGCTTGCTGGCTTCCTTCGGCAGGCCCTTGGCCAGCAGCGGCGCCAGCAGGTCCGGCGAGTTCGCCAGGTCCACCTTGTCCACGCACCAGTCGTACAGCGGGCGGTGGTCCTCGAACTCCAGCGTGCACAGCGAATGGGTGATGCCTTCCACTGCGTCGCTCAGCGAATGCGCGTAGTCGTACATCGGGTAGATCGGCCAGTCGTTGCCGGTGTTCTGGTGCTCGACGTGCTTGATGCGGTACAGCGCCGGGTCGCGCAGGTTGATGTTGCCGCTGGCCATGTCGATCTTCGCGCGCAGCGTGCGTGCACCATCCGGGAACTCGCCCGCGCGCATGCCGCGGAACAGGTCCAGGTTTTCCTCCACGCTGCGGTCGCGGTACGGCGAGTCGCGGCCGGGCTCGGTCAGGGTGCCGCGGTACGCGCGCACTTCGTCCGCGCTGAGGTCGCAGACGAAGGCATCGCCCTGGCGGATCAGTTTCTCGGCGGCCAGGTACAGCACCTCGAAATAGTCCGAGGCATGGCGCAGGTCGTGCCAGTCGAAACCCAGCCAGCGCACGTCGTCCTGGATGGCACGCACGTATTCGGGGTCTTCCTTGGCCGGGTTGGTGTCGTCCAGGCGCAGGTTGCAGACGCCGCCGAACTCGGCCGCGATGCCGAAGTCCAGGCAGATGGCCTTGGCATGGCCGATGTGCAGGTAGCCGTTGGGCTCGGGCGGGAAGCGCGTCTTCACCGCGACGTGGCGGCCGCTGGCCAGGTCCTCGCGCACGATCTGGCGGATGAAGTCCCGCTTTTCGGGGGCGGCATCGTCCGGAAGGGTGGCGGGATGGGCGGCGTCGGTGGACATCGGGAAGGCAGCAGGCTCGGGAAAACGCAAGTTTAGCCCGTCCGGCGCCCGGGCTGGTCTATCCTGAACGGCCCTCGCGCCTCCGGTGCTGTCCATGCGCCTTCCCGTCCTGGTCATCGGCAACAAGAACTACTCGTCCTGGTCGCTGCGCCCCTGGCTGTTGCTCAGCCATTTCGGCGTGGCCTTCGAAGAAGTCCGCCTGCCGCTGGATACCCCGCAGTTCGCCGCGGAAGTCGGGCGCCATTCCCCGACCGGCAAGGGGCCCGCCCTGCACGATGGCGATGTGCACGTCTGGGATTCGCTGGCGATCTGCGAGTACGCCACCGAGCGCTGGCTGGACGGCCAGGGCTGGCCGCGCGAGCGTGCCGCACGTGCGGTGGCACGCGCGGCGGCCGCTGAAATGCACGCCGGATTCACCGCGCTGCGCACGCAGTTGCCGATGAACAGCCGGCGCACGCCGGATGCCTATCGCTGGGATGCCGCGGCCCAGCGCGACATAGATCGCATCCAGGCGCTGTGGCGCGAACTGCGCGAGGCGCATGGCGGGGATGGCGACTTCCTGTTCGGCGGATTCGGCATCGTCGATGCGATGTATGCACCGGTGGCGGTGCGCTTCGACGGTTATGGTGTGGAGGTGGACGACACCACGCGCCGCTACATGCAGGCGCTGTTCGCGCTGCCGGCGATGCAGGCATGGCGGGCAGCGGCGGCGCTCGAGCCTGAATCGGTGCCGGCCACCGACGCGTTGCGCAAGCCCCTGCCTGCCTGACCGGGTGTAGGCTGGCCGCGGAGGACGTATCCATGCGCGTGGTCTACCTGGCCGACAACCTGTTCGACGCCCATCTGGTGAAGCACGCACTGGAAGAAGCGGACATCCCGGCGTTCGTGTTCGGCGAGTCGCTGCTGGGCGGCATGGGCGAACTGCCGCTGTTCGGCGTGCTGCGCGTGTGCGTGCCGGACACAGCGTTCTCCGACGCGGAGGGTGTCGTGCAGGGCCTGGGACTGGATTCGGGCGGCAACGGCCCCATCTTGGAAGGCGACGACGAAGGCCTTGGCATCCTGCCGGCCTGATCCGCTTTCCCCCAACACACGAGGTTCGCCATGCTGGGTATCGGAGCCTACAAGCAGCGCATGCCGCGCGCGGAAGACATGCTGCCGGGGCGCAGCACGCCGCTGCCGCTGCACAACGTGCATTTCGTCAACGGACGTCCGCTGCAGGATGCATTCGACGGATTGCAGCAGGTGGAGTTCGGCCTGGGCTGCTTCTGGGGCGCGGAACGCGTGTTCTGGACGCTGCCCGGCGTGTACACCACCGCGGTCGGCTACGCGGGCGGCGGCACGCCGAATGCGACCTACGAAGAGGTCTGCTCCGGCCAGACCGGCCACAACGAAGTGGTGAAGGTGGTCTACGACCCGGCCCAGGTGTCGTTCGAGCGCCTGCTGCAGGTGTTCTGGGAAAGCCACGACCCCACCCAGGGCATGCGCCAGGGCAACGACGTGGGCACGCAGTACCGCTCCGGCATCTACTGCCATACGCCGGAACAGCAGGCCGCGGCCGAAGCCAGCCGGCAGGCCTACCAGCAGACGCTGCGTGCCGCCGGCTACGGCGACATCACCACCGAGATCGTCCATCCGGCGCCGCCGTTCTACTACGCCGAGAACTACCACCAGCAGTATCTGGCCAAGAATCCGAACGGTTACTGCGGGCTGGGTGGCACCGGCGTGAGCTGTCCCATCGGCCTGGGCGTCTGATCCCGCGCCGCCCGGTCGGCCTCAGGGCAGGTGTTCGCCCCAGTACTGCAGTTCGCTGCTCTTGGTGGGTTCGTAGACGGCATGCAAGCCGGTGAAACCGCGTCCTTCCTGTTTCCCCGCGAACGGGGGCGCGTGCGTGGCCGCATGGATCAGCACGGGCTGGCCCGTGGCCATGCCGTAGACATAGACCTTGACGGCCTTGCCGGTGGCGACGCGGTCCACATAGACCGGCTTGAACTCGAAGTAACGCCCGATCTTCGTGCCCGTGGCCCGATAGGGATCATCGGTCGGCGCCGCATCGACGGTGAAATGCTCGCCACCGTAGACGATGTGGCAGCGCACGCTGGCGGCCTGGGCCTCTACGGCCAGCGGCGCCAGGGCGAGGAGGGTCAGCAAGCGTCTGGCCTTCATGTCATTCGCCCGCGCATTGGTTGATGGTCTTCCGGTCGGGGCTGGCGCAGGGACTGCTGGCGGTCGGGTCCGGATGCGGCACGCCGTTGGCGTCCAGCCTGGCCACGTGCGTGCGCCAGTCCACCACGCCGGTGCGGTCCACCCTGGCCGACAGCACCCAGCCGGTGGTCGTCGCCGGCGTGTCGAATCCGTTGAACAGGAAGTTGCCCAGGCTGTAGATGATCGGCTTGCCGCGGTAGTACTCGGCGCCCTGGGTGACGTGCGGATGACCTCCCACCACCATGTCGGCGCCCGCGTCGATCATGCGCCTGGCGAATGCGCGCAAGCGCGGACTGGGATCGGGTTCGTCCTCCCAGCCCCAATGCATGAAGGGGATGACGATGTCCGCCCGGTGCACGCGCCGCGCGGCGATGATGTCCTCGATCACGTCGTCGTCCTCGCCGCTCCAGGCCACGCCGGGGCGGCTGGCATCGGCTTCGAAGGAACGGGGTTTGAATTCCACATAGCCCAGCAGCGCGATGCGCACGCCGTTGCGCTCGACGATCCAGGGCGCATGCGCTGCCGTGGCATCGCGACCGCCGCCGAAATAGGGCAGGCCCGCCTTGTCCATCAACGCCAGCTGCTCGGCGAATGCGGCCTTGCCGAAATCGCCGGAGTGGTTGTTGGCCAGGGACACGGCGTCGAAGTGCCGCTTCAGGACCGGCAGCGTGCGCGGATCGGCCCGGAACGTGTACGGTTTTTCTTCCGCCGTGCCCGTGGTCGCGACCACGCACTCCAGGTTGCCTATCCGCACGTCGTGCGAGGACAGCAGCGCCGCGAAGGGCTGGAAGGGGTCCTCACCGCGCGCGATCAGCTCGCCGGGCGTTTCCGCCACCATGATGTCGCCGACGAAGATCAGGCTGGCATCGCCCGATGACCCATGGGCCATCGAGGATGCGGCGAGGAGGGCGGACGAGAGCAGGAGGGCGCGCATGCGCCCGATCATCCCGTGTCCGGCGCGCGGGCGCCAGCCCTGCCCGCGCGGGGTCGGGTCGGCGTCAGGCGGACAGCTTCTCGCGGACGGTGGCGCGCAGCGCGGCCAGGTCCTTGGCGAAGGTCTCGATGCCGGTGGCCAGCTTTTCCTTCGCCATCGGATCGGCCTGGATCGCGGCGCCGAAGCTGTCCGCCGTGACCGCAGAGGCGTTCACGGGCTGCGCTTCGAGGGGCGACAGCCTGCGCGGCAGCGGACCACGGTCCTGGTCCAGCGTCTCCAGCAGGTCCGGCGAAATCGTCAGGCGATCGCAGCCGGCGAGCGCCTCGATCTGCGCGGTGGAGCGGAACGAGGCGCCCATCACCACCGTCGGCGAGCCGCGGCGCTTGAACTCCGTATACACGCCGCGCACGAACATCACGCCCGGGTCCTCGTCGATGTGCGCCGGGGCCTGCCCGTTGGCCACGTACCAGTCCAGGATGCGGCCCACGAACGGCGAGATCAGGAACGCGCCGGCTTCGGCGCAGGCGATGGCCTGGGTGGGGTTGAAGATCAGGGTGAGATTGCAGTCGATGCCTTCGGCCTGCAGCTGGCGCGCGGCTTCCACGCCTTCCCAGGTGGAGGCCACCTTGATGAGGATGCGGTCGCGGTCGATGCCGTGGTCGGCATACATCTGCACGAACTTGCGCGCCTTGGCGATGGTGGCGCCGGTGTCGTAGGCCTGGTCGGCGTCGACCTCGGTGGAGACGCGGCCGGGGATCAGGCCGGCGAGCCTGGCACCGACGCCGATGGTCAGGCGGTCCACCACTTCGTCCACCAGCGCGTCGCCGCCGCCCTGCGCGCGCGCCCAGGCCAGCTGCTCTTCGATCAGGTCGGCATAGACCGGCAGGTCCAGCGCCTTCTTCACCAGGGTGGGATTGGTGGTGCAGTCCACCGGCTTGAGGCGCTTGATGGCGTCGTAGTCACCGGTGTCGGCGACGACCACGGACAGGTCGCGGAGCTGCTGCAGCTTGGAGGGAGCGGTGTCGGTCATGGGCGGTCGATGAGGAGGGGGAAATCGGGCGACAAGTATGCCCTGTCCCGCAGGGGCAGGCCGGCTGCGGGAGCGTACTTTCCGTGGATTGACGCGATAGCGCGGCTGCGGATCAGCGGTGCAGGTCGCCGCTGGCTTCGGGCTGGTAGTCGATCGCGGTGACCCGCAGGCGCAACGACCGGTTGCCGGAGGCCTGCCAATCGATCGTCTGCCCCACCGACAGCCCGAGCAGTGCGCTGCCGACCGGCGCCAGCACGGAGACCAGGCCGGTCTCGACGTTCGCTTCGTGGGGATACACCAGGGTGAGGCGGTGGTGTTCGCCGGTGAGTTCGTCTTCGCACTCGACGCGCGAATGCATCGTCACCACATTGCCGGGCATGTCCTCCGGCGCGCGCACGTCGGCGCGGTTCAGTTCGTCCATCAGCGCCAGTGCGGCGGGATGCCGGCGCAGTACGGGCGTGTCGAGCAGGGCTTCCAGGCGGGACATGTCGCGGCTGGAGATGACGAGCGGGGGCAGCGAAGGCGGGAGGCCGCTGGTGCGGGTGTTGTTCATCGAAAGTTCTCTATGGCTCTGGAAGTTTTGGGATCGCGCAAAAGGAAACGGGCGACGCGTCGCCGCGCCGCCCATCGGGGTCCTGTTTTGCGTGCCTACCGTAGCCCGGAAGGCGGCTTGGTTCAAGCCGCGCGCGGAGGCGTCGGCACGGGTTCGGCGACGTCGGCGGGTGGCGCGGCCGGCACGGGCGCGTCCGGCTGGAACAGGCCAGGCGGCAGTTCGCGGAACACCTGCGCGAACACCTGCAGGAATCCGCTCATCGCCGAACTCTTGCGCCACACCATCGCGATCCGTCGGCTGGGATGCGAATCGCTGAAGCCGAGCAGGTGGATGTTCGGCGAACGCGCCACGGGCGGCTTCACCGCCAGCGTCGGCAGCAGGGTGATGCCCACGTCCGCCGCCACCATCTGCCGCAGGGTTTCCAGGCTGGTGGCACGGAACTCGGATTTCTCGTTGGCGCCGGACAGGCGGCACACATCCAGCGCCTGCTCGCGCAGGCAGTGGCCGTCCTCCAGCAGCAGCAGTTGCTGGTGCGACAGTTCGGCCAGCGTCAGCGACCCGCGCTGCGCGAGCGGATGCGATTCGGGCACGGCCAGCACGAAGGGCTCCTCGAACAGGAACTCGGTGTGCAGCTGGTCGTCCGCCACCGGCAGGGCCAGCAGCCCCGCGTCCAGCTTGCCCTCGCGCAGCCGCGACAGCAGCACATCGCTCTTCTCCTCGACCAGCAGCAGTTCCAGGTGCGGGAAGCGCGCGCGGATGCGCGGCACCACATGCGGCAGCAGGTAGGGCCCCAGTGTGGGGAACATTCCCAGCCGGACGGTGCCGGCCTCGGGGTCCTGGCTGCGGCGGGCGGCTTCCTTCATCTGCTCGACCTCGGCCACGATGCGGCGCGCGCGCTCGGCGGCATCGCGGCCGGCCGGTGTCAGCATGACCTTGCGCGGCGCGCGCTCCACCAGCGGCACGCCCAGTTCGTCCTCCAGCTTCTTGATCTGGGTGGAAAGCGTGGGCTGGCTGACGTAGCACGCGGCGGCGGCACGACCGAAATGCTTGTGGTCGGCCAGGGCCACCAGGTACTTCAGGTCGCGCAGATTCATCGGAACCCTCCTTCAAGGAGCGCGGAGCGGCGCGGGCGCACCGCCCGCGCGATGCATCATGCCGCCACGGCGTCCGCGGTTTCCACCGGGGCGGAACTGCGGATCAGGTGGTCGAAGGCGCTGAGGGCGGCCTTCGAACCCTCGCCCATGGCGATGACGATCTGCTTGTAGGGCACGGTGGTGGCATCGCCGGCCGCGAACACGCCCGGCACGCTGGTCTGGCCGCGGTCGTCGATGACGATCTCGCCGCGCGGACTCAGTTCCACGACGCCCTTCAGCCACTCGGTGTTGGGCAGCAGGCCGATCTGCACGAAGATGCCCTCCAGTTCCACGCGATGCGTGTCGCCGCCCGCGCGGTCCTTGTAGACCAGTCCGGTGACCTTGCTGCCGTCGCCCAGCACCTCGGTGGTCTGCGCGCTGGTGACCACGCGCACGTTGGGCAGGCTGTGCAGCTTGCGCTGCAGCACCTCGTCGGCGCGCAGTTTGCCGTCGAATTCGATCAGGGTGACCTGGGCCACGATGCCGGCCAGGTCGATGGCCGCCTCGACGCCGGAATTGCCGCCGCCGATCACCGCCACGCGCTTGCCCTTGAACAGCGGGCCGTCGCAGTGCGGGCAGTAGGCCACGCCCTTGTTGCGGTACTCGTTCTCGCCCGGCACGTTCATCTGCCGCCAGCGCGCGCCGGTGGACAGGATCACGGTCTTCGACTTCAGCGACGCGCCGTTGGCCAGGTGTACTTCGACCATGCCATCGGCGCCGGCCGGCACCAGCTTCTCCGCACGCTGCAGGTTCATCACGTCGACCTGGTAGTCCTTGACGTGCTGTTCCAGCGCGGCGGCCAGCTTCGGGCCTTCGGTGTAGGGCACGGAGATGAAGTTCTCGATGGCCATCGTGTCCAGCACCTGGCCGCCGAAGCGCTCGGCCGCCACGCCGGTGCGGATGCCCTTGCGCGCGGCGTAGATCGCAGCCGCCGCGCCGGCGGGGCCGCCACCGATGACAAGCACATCGTAGGGCGCCTTGGCCTTGATCTTCTCGGCCTCGCGCTTGCCTGCGTTCGTGTCCAGCTTGGCGACGATCTCTTCCACGCCCATGCGGCCGGCGCCGAAGACCTCGCCGTTGAGGAAGATGGTCGGCACCGACATCACTTCGCGCTGCTCGACTTCCTGCTGGAACAGCGCGCCGTCGATGGCCACGTGCTGGATGTTCGGATTCAGCACCGCCATCAGGTTCAGTGCCTGCACCACGTCCGGACAGTTCTGGCACGACAGCGAGAAGTAGGTTTCGAAGCGGTACTGGCCGTCGAGCGAACGGATCTGCTCGATCACGTCCTGCGCCAGCTTCGACGGATGGCCGCCGACCTGCAGCAGCGCCAGCACCAGCGACGTGAACTCGTGGCCCATCGGCAGGCCGGCGAAGGTCAGATGGATGTCATGGCCCGGTGAGGTCAGCGAGAAGGACGGTGTGCGTTCGCCGCCACGCTGCTCGGTGACGCTGATCCTGTCCGACACCTCCTTCAGGTCGCGCAGCAAGGACTGCAGCTCGGCCGAGGCGTCGCTGTCGTCCAGGAACGCGGTGATGTGGATGGGGCGCACGGCCTTTTCCAGGTAGGCCTGCAGCTGCGTCTTCAGATTGGCGTCCAGCATGGCGAACGTCTCCGTGGAGGAATCGGGGGAAGTGAGGTCAGGCGTTTGCAGGAGCGGCATGCGCCGGGGGAGGGAGCCGGCCAGGGAGGGGAACCGGCAAGCGGCACATGCCGCTGCTGCAAACGTCCGTCGGGAAGGCCGACCTCCGGGCGCGTGGCCCGGAGGTGGCGGGAAGCGGATGACGCGGTACTGCAATGGCGCATCCGCGCCGGGATGCGCCGGTGCTGCGGTGAGGCTTAGATCTTGCCGACCAGGTCCAGCGACGGGGCGATGGTCTTGGCGCCTTCCTTCCACTTGGCCGGGCAGACCTGGCCGGGGTTGGCGGCGGTGAACTGCGCGGCCTTCAGCTTGCGCAGGGTCTCCGACACGTCGCGGGCGATCTCGTTGCTGTGGATCTCGGCGGTCTTGATGATGCCTTCCGGGTTGATGACGAAGGTGCCACGCAGGGCCAGGCCTTCTTCTTCGATGTGCACGCCGAAGGCACGGGTCAGCTGGTGGGTCGGGTCGCCGACCAGCGGGAACTGGGCCTTGCCCACTGCCGGGGAGGTTTCGTGCCACACCTTGTGCGAGAAGTGCGTGTCGGTGGGGACGATGTAGACCTCGGCGCCGGCCTTCTGGAACTCGGCGTAGTTGGCGGCGGCGTCTTCCACTTCCGTCGGGCAATTGAAGGTGAAGGCGGCCGGCATGAAAATCAGGACCGACCACTTGCCCTTCAGGGTGCCGTCGGTGACCTCGACGAACTCGCCGTTGTGGAAGGCGGTGGTCTTGAACGGCTGGACCGGGGTGTTGATCAGGGACATCGGAAATCCTCGTGTGGAGTGGGATGGGTGTGGTGAAGCGATGGCGCCATGGTAGGCAGGGTCTATTGATATCTCAAATCGATTAATGAAATTGAATCAATAGGCTATAGCTATGAAATCGTGAGGCACCGTGGATCTGACTCGGGAAGATGATCTTCCTGGCCTGAATCTGTGGCCCAAGACGCTGTTTTTCAAGGGATTCACATGGCAGGCAGTGCCGGTCCATCGCGACGATCGGCTACGAGACCCGAGGCGTTTCCGCGGCGAACGACCCTCGCAAAGTCGATGTCCGCGCGGCGGATGCCGGGACGCGATTGAGCACCATGATGGTGCGGCGCAGCGATGAGGCCCATCGGGGACGCCGGCGGCCCGGTACCATGCGTGCGATGACCGCCCACCAGCCCCCCGTACAGATCGACTCCGCCCTGCGCGCCGCCGCGACGCGCCTGCCGGGACCGGAGGCGCGCCACGAGGCGGAACACCTGCTGTTGCATGTGCTGGGTCGCGACCGTGCCTGGCTGTTCGCGCACGGGGACGCGGGCCTGACGGACACCGAGACGGCGGCGTTCGACGCCCTGCTGACGCGCCGCATCGCCGGGGAGCCGGTGGCCTACCTGACCGGCCATCGGGGCTTCTGGACCCTGGACCTGCAGGTGTCGCCCGCCACGCTCATTCCGCGCCCGGAGACCGAGCGGCTGGTCGAACTGGCGCTCGAGCGCCTGTCGGCGGACAGGCCATGGCGCGTGGCCGACCTCGGCACCGGCACCGGTGCGATCGCGCTGTCGCTGGCGAGCGAGCGCCGGCAGGCCCGTGTCATAGCGACCGACCTCAGCGCCGACGCGCTCGCCATCGCCCGCATGAACGCCGTGGCGAACGGCATCGCCCATGTCGAATTCCGCCAAGGCAGCTGGTGGACGCCGCTGCGGGGCGAACGCTTCCACCTGATCGCAAGCAATCCGCCCTATATCGCCGACGGCGACGCCCACCTGACCCGGGGCGACCTGCGCTTCGAGCCGACGACAGCGCTGGCGTCCGGCACGGACGGTCTGGATGCCATCCGTGAGCTGATCGGCGGGGCACCGGGCTTCCTGGTGCCGGACGGCTGGCTGTTGCTGGAGCACGGTTGGGATCAGGGCGCCGCCATCCGCGCGCTGATGACCGCTGCGGGTTTCGTCGACGTGGCCACGGAGAGGGATCTGGAACAGCGCGACCGCGTGACGCTGGGGCGGCTGAGGGAAGTGCAGGACGCGAGCGGCTAGACTGTCGCTTTCATCCAGGACGGGCTGCCCATGCGCACGCTGTACCCCGACATCGAACCCTTCGACACCGGTACGCTGAAGGTCGACGACCGCCACACGCTGTACTACGAACAGTGCGGCAATCCCCAAGGCAAACCCGTGGTGCTGCTGCACGGTGGGCCGGGCGCAGGCTGCAGCCCGAAGATGCGCCGGTTCCACGATCCCGCGAAATACCGCATCGTGCTGTTCGACCAGCGCGGCTCCGGCCGCTCGACACCGCACGCGGACCTGGTGGACAACACCACCTGGGACCTGGTGGCGGATATCGAGAAATTGCGCGAGACGCTGGGCATCGAACGCTGGCAGGTGTTCGGCGGCAGCTGGGGCTCCACGCTGGCGCTGGCCTATGCCGAGACGCATCCGCAGCGCGTCACCGAACTCGTGCTGCGCGGCATCTTCATGCTGCGACGCTGGGAACTGGAGTGGTTCTACCAGGAAGGCGCCAGCCGCCTGTTCCCGGACGCCTGGGAACACTACATCACCGCGATCCCGCCAGTGGAGCGCCACGACCTGATCTCGGCGTTCCATCGCCGGCTGACCTCGGACGACAAGGCCACGCGGCTGGCCGCCGCGAAGGCGTGGAGCGTGTGGGAAGGCGCGACCAGCTTCCTGCACGTGGATGCGGACTTCGTCAGCGGGCACGAGGAGCCGGAGTTCGCGCTGGCCTTCGCGCGCATCGAGAACCACTACTTCGTCAATGGCGGTTTCTTCGAGGTCGAAGACCAGCTGCTGCGCGACGCACCGCGCATCGCCGGGATCCCGGGCGTCATCGTGCATGGGCGCTACGACGTGGTGTGCCCCATCGCCAATGCGTGGGACCTGCATAAGGCCTGGCCGAAGGCGAAGCTGGAGATCACCCCGGCCTCGGGTCACTCGGCATTCGAAGCCGAGAACGTCGACGCCCTGGTGCGCGCGACCGACGCCTTCGCCTGAGGGAAAGATGCGGGATGGCGTGTGCGGCCGGCTCTGCGCGCACGCATGTCCATGAGGTGTGCCTGCACGTGAGATGAGAATGGGCGCGTGCTGTGCGCGGCGGTGCCGCCCGCGTGAGTCGGCGGGTATCCGTGCGCCGTTTCGCCTGCTGGGCCGTGTCTGTGTGTCCGGGGACGCGGACGATTTCCGATGAAGCCTCTGAGCGCATGATGCCGAGGGTGCGATGGGGGCGATGGCAGAGCAGGACGTGGTCTCGGAGATCGGGTCGCCCCGCATCGGGCTGGAGGATGTGGATGTCGCCCGGCTCGGCATGGCGGCCCTGCGCCTGATCCGTGTGGTTGAGCACGGGGATGTGGGGAAGATGTGGGATGCCGCCTCGGCGCTGCTTCGAAGACATCAGACCCGTGACGCCTTCATCGCCTCCATCACCTCGCATCGTCGCGCGCTGGGATGGGGCATGGAGCGGCGCTGGACTGCCGCACGGATCGATCGCCCGCGCAGGGGGCCTGCACAGCCGCCGGGCACCTATGCCGTGTTGGAGTTCTCCTGCCGGATGGGGGCGTTGGGCCTGCCGTATCGGGAGCGGGTCACGCTCCGCTACGAAGAGGGCGGGGTATGGCGCTTGACTGGGTACCAGGCCCGCCCTGACTGAGCCTGTCCGGGCGCGGCCTGCTCAGGCGCGCGGCGTGCCGTCCAGATTGTGGTCGATCATCCACAGGCCCGCCCAGAGTTTCGCGTCCAGTTCGTAGCCTTCGCCGATTTTCTGCGCCAGCCACGCGGCGGCGCGTGCGCGGGGAATGGCGTGCACGGTGATGTCCTCGTCGCCATCGCCGCCGCCTTCGCCGACCTTGCGCAGGCCGGTCGCGCGGACGAAGGCGATCTTCTCGCTGCTGCTCCCGGACGAGGTGGGGCCGATCATCAGCACTTCGGCGTGCGCGGCGGTCCAGCCCGTCTCTTCTTCCAGTTCCCGGATCGCCGAGACCTCGATGGATTCGTCGGCATGGATGTCGCCGACGAGGCCGGCCGGCATCTCGATGGTCAGCGCCTGCAGCGGCACGCGGAACTGCTCGACGAACAGCACCTCGTCATCCGGCGTCACCGCGATGATGATCGCCGCCAGGCCCCCCGCGTGCGCACGTTCCACGTACTCCCACGTGCCGCGCACCATCATGCGCTGGTATTTGCCCTGCCAGACCACTCTGGCGGGTGCGTTGCGCTTGTCGTCGTCGCGTCGGTCCATGCGGGGAGGCTATCGGGGGAGGGGGACGTTTTACAGACGATCAGTAAGCCGGATCATCCAGCCCCGCCGCCGCCCGCAACCGCCGCCGTGTCATCGGGCCGAAGCGCAGCGCATCGGACAGGCCCGCGAGCATGTCGCCATCGGCGGGGCCGCGGGCGTGGCCGTGGGCGATATCGCCCAGGGGGGCGTCCAGGGCGATGGTGGTCAGTTGTCGCCAGAGCAGGGCGTGTTCGCGCTGTTCGCGCAGGCGCACGGCCATCGTGGCGGCGCCGCGCAGGCGCAGGAAGGCGACTGCGTCCACGCGGGCCAGCAGGGTGTCGAGATCGCCGAAATGCGCCAGCAGGACGGCCGCGGACTTCGCACCGATGCCGCTGACGCCCGGAATGTTGTCCACCGCATCGCCGGTCAGGGCGAGGTAGTCGGCGATCTGCCGCGCCTCCACGCCATGCCGTGCCTTCACGCCGGCCATGCCCCAGCGCTGGCCGCGCGCGAAATCCCATTGCTCGTCGTGGTCGCCAAGCAACTGGGAGAGATCCTTGTCGGCCGACACGATGACGCCACGGAACCCATCCGGGCGGGCAGCATGCAGCGCGCTGCCGATCAGGTCGTCGGCTTCGTATTCGCCATGCGACAGCACGCTCAGCCCCAACGCCGCGCACAGTGCCTTGCAGTGGGTGAACTGCCGGCGCAGTGCGTCCGGCGCGGGATCGCGGTTGGCCTTGTAGGCCGGATACAGCCGGTTGCGGAAGCAGCTGTCCAGCGCCTCGTCGAACGCGATCGCGATGTGCGCGGGACGCTCCTTCTCCAGCAGCTCCAGCAGGAAGCGCGCGAAGCCGTGCACCGCGTTGGTGGGCCAGCCGTCGGCATCGTGGAATTCGTCCGGCATCGAATGCCAGGCGCGGAACACGTACAGGCTGGCGTCGACCAGGTACAGCGGCCGCGCAGGAAACGCCTCAGGCACCGGGCGTCCAGTCCGTGAGCAGCAGGGCCGGATCGGGGCGCTCGCGTTCCGGTGCTTCCATTTTCGGCGTGCCGATATGGATGAAGCCGGCGATGCGTTCGTCGGCCGACAGGCCGAGCGTGGCCGCGACGGCGGCGTCGTAGGCCATCCAGCCGGTCAGCCATTGCGCACCGAAGCCCAGCGCCTGCGCGGCCTGCAGCAGGGCGAAGCAGACGCTGCCGGCCGTCAGCAGCTGTTCCTGCTCGGGCACCTTGTGCCCCGGCGTGAGCCGCGCCACCACGGTGACGATCACCGGCGCATGGGAGAAGCGTGCGCGGTCTTTCTCCACGACGGCATCGGCTGCATCGGGTTGCAGATGCAAGGTGCGTGCCGCAAGCAGGTCGCCCAGCGCATGGCGGGCCTCCACCTGCAGACGGATGAAGCGGAACGGCACCAGTTTGCCGTGGTCCGGCACGCGCACCGCCGAGGCCAGCATGCGCAGCAGCGTGGCGTGGTCCGGGCCGGGCTCGCCGAGTTGCTTCGACGGCACCGAGCGGCGTGTATCGAGGACGTGCAGGGGATCGGTAAGCGACATG
This sequence comes from Pseudoxanthomonas mexicana, assembly GCF_010093385.1. Lineage (GTDB taxonomy): Bacteria > Pseudomonadota > Gammaproteobacteria > Xanthomonadales > Xanthomonadaceae > Pseudoxanthomonas_A > Pseudoxanthomonas_A mexicana. Next base: position 4,430 of record NZ_PDWV01000037.1, on the reverse strand, counting down.
CGTCAAGTTTACCGTGTCACATCTTGTTGCATGGCACTAAAATGCCGAGAGCATCACGGTTGCCCGTGCGGCGGATTTCCTACGATGTCATGGCGGATCCCTGGTCCGCATCCCCCGAACGCCTTTCGCCCTCACGGGCGGAGACCCTGCGCATGTCGAACGTCTTCAATATCGCGGACCGCCCCGGGCGCGACACGCGCCTGCTCGACCAGGCGCGCGACGCGGCGATCCCGCCGCTGGTGGACGCCTTCGCCATGGCGCTGGGCCGGTTCGACGACGCCCTGTTCGACCGCGCCGAGCGCGCGGGCCCTTCGCAGATGGCGTTCCTGGATGCCATGCGCGAACTGCGTCGTCGTCGCGAAGACATCGTCGTGCGCTTCCGCGCCCACCTGCAGCGCGCCTGGAAGGCCCTGCAGGAAGGACAGCCGATGTCCATGGAGACCGCATTCGCACAGGGTGCGGACGACACCCTGACCCTGGTGACGGACCAGGAACTCGAATCCCGGCTGGCGGTGCGCAACCTGGCCAGCGTCATCCAGCGCGACTGCAAGCCGGTGCTCCTGCGACTGGATCGCCGGCTCGGCTGGATCGCCGGCGACGTGGCGCTGGACAGCGACCTGAATCCCATCGGTCCCGAACACATCGGCGTGGCGGTCCACCAGGCCTTCTCGGCGTGCGACCTGACCCCGGAGGTCAGGCTGGTGGTGATCAAGCTGTGCGAACGCGACCTGGTCCCGGCGATTGCTCGGATCTACGCGGCGCTCGACCAGCGGCTCGGCGGCGGTACCGCGCCGGAGCCAGCGGCGCGCCGTGCCTCCAGGCCCGAGGCTGCGCGCGAGCTGGAGGACCTGATCGCCGACGAGGAGCCGGGCGCCCCGGCCTGGGCGGCGCGCTTCCTCAACCGCATGGCGGGCGTGAACCGTGGCCTGCAGGCCGCACATGCCGGCGCGCAGTCCCCCGGCTTCGGCGAGGTGCCGCCCGGTTACGCCTCCGCGCCCGGCGCACAGGGCGTCCTGCTGGAGGCGCTGCATCACCTGCTGCAGGAATCGCGCCGTGGCCGTGACGTGCAGGACGAGGCCCCGCGTCCGGCGCATCCGCAGCGCGACCTGTCGCAGCGCGAGATGCTGTCGGTGCTGTCGTTGCTGCAGAGTTCCCCCAGCGCCACGCTGCGCGCCGCCATCGGCGACACCGGCGAGTCGCTGTCGCAGCGCCTGAAGAACGAAGTGCTCAGCAGCGCGATGCAGCTGGGCGTGGATCCCGCCACGGCGCGCCTGGCGCCGGTCGACGAGGATGCCATCGACCTGGTCGGCATGCTGTTCGACGTGATGCTGGACGAGCGCGATCTGGAAGGCCGTCCGCGCGAACTGATCGGCCGCCTGGTGGTGCCGTTCGTCAAGGTGGCGCTGCTGGACCGCCGCATGTTCGTGCAGAAGACGCATCCTGCGCGCCGCCTGTTGAACGTGCTGGCCGAGGCCTGCGAGGGCAACAACGGCGAGAGCGCCGCCGAGCGCACGCTGTTGACCAAGGTCGAGGAGGTCATCGACCGACTGGTGGCCGAGTTCAACGAGAACCTGGCGATTTTCCTGACGCTGGAAGAGGAATTCCGCGCGTTCCTGGAACAGCACCGTCGACGCATCGAGATCGCCGAGCGCCGTGCCGCCGAGATCCAGCGCGGCCAGGAGCGTCTGGAAGCCGCGCGCACGCGCATGGCCGCCGAGCTGGACGAGCGCTTGGCCGACCGCCGCGTGCCGCAGGCGATCGAGGATTTCCTGCGCCAGCCGTGGGCCCACCACGTCACCATGACGGTGTTGCGCGAGGGCGAGGAGGGCGAGGGCCTGCGCGAATCGCTGGCGCTGGCCGACGGGCTGCTGGAAGAACTGACCGAAGCGCAGCGCCACGTGATCGGCAAGCCGTGGCTGCAGGCCTGGAGGCCCGCGCTGCTGAAGGTGTTCGCCAGTGTTGGCCTGAACCAGGATGCCGCAGGCGGGGCCGTCGACGCGCTGCACGACACGCTGCAGGCGGTGGCCGCGGCGCGTCCGGACCTGGAAAAGGCACTGCCGGAACTGCCCCAGGTGGTGCTGCCCAAACCGGCCGTGGACGAAGAGGCCACGCCCATCCAGCTTGTCGGTGGCGCCGACACGCTCGATTTCGACCACAGCGATGCGGACCATTTCCGCGGCCTGCCCATCGGCACGTGGCTGGATTTCATCGACAAGGACAACAAGGTCCAGGCCGGTAAGCTGTCCTGGGTCAGTCCCATTTCCTCGCGCCTGCTGTTCGTCAACCGGCGCGGCGTGCGCTTCTGCGTGGCTTCGCCGGAGGAGCTGGCGGCCATGGTCCGTCTGGGCCGCCTGCGTACGCACCAGAGCGAGGACGCGTTCGACAGTGCGATGCAGGGCGTGATCGAACGCCTCGAGCCCACGCCCTCGGTGGGCATTCCTTCCTGATCGCGCCGGGCGTCCACGCGGCGCGGTCGCGCTCTGTTAGCATCGCCGCAGCGATGACCTAACGACGAGGGGCGCCATGGCGGTCGAAGTTCGGGTACTGAAGGAAACCGCGCCCGGCGAGCGCCGGGTGGCCGCCACGCCGGAGACGGTGAAGAAACTGGTCGCCGCCGGTGCGCGCGTCGTCGTCGAGCATGGCGCAGGCGCAGCTGCCGGCTTCATCGATCAGGCCTACGCCGATGCCGGCGCTGCCGTGGACGATGGCGCAGGCCGGGCGCAGGCCGATGTGCTGCTCTGCGTGCAGTCGCCTCCTTCCGATGCGATCGCCGGTTTCAAGGCGGGCGCCACGCTGGTCGGCATGCTCCAGCCCACTGCCGATCCCGCGCGGGCCGATGCGCTGCAGGCACGTGGCCTGCAGAGTTTCCCGCTGGAACGGCTGCCGCGCACCACCCGTGCGCAGGCAATGGACGTGCTGAGTTCGCAGGCCGGCATGGCCGGCTACAAGGCGGTACTGATTGCGGCGCAGCTCGCCCCGCGCTTCTTCCCCATGCTGACCACGGCCGCCGGCACCATCCGGCCGTCCAAGGTGCTCATCGTCGGTGCCGGCGTGGCCGGGCTGCAGGGCGTGGCCACGGCCAAGCGCCTGGGGGCGCAGGTGGAAGGTTTCGATGTGCGCCCGGAAACGCGCGAACAGATCGAATCGCTGGGCGGCAGGTTCCTGGACCTGGGCGTGAGTGCGGCGGGGGAGGGCGGTTATGCACGCCAGCTCACCGAAGAGGAACGCGCCCTGCAGCAGCAGCGCCTGGCCGACCATCTCAAGGGTATCGACGTGGTGGTCTGCACGGCGGCGGTCCCCGGCAGGCCGGCCCCGAAGATCATCACCGCCGCGATGGTGGCGGGCATGAAGCCGGGCAGCGTCATCGTGGACCTGGCGGCGGAAACCGGCGGCAACTGCGAGCTCACGCGCCCCGGCGAGACCTACGACGCACAGGGCGTGACGATCGCCGGCCCGCTGAACCTGGCCAGCCTGGGCGCGGTGCACGCCAGCGAGATGTACGCCCGCAACGTGCTCAATTTCGTGTCCCTGTTCGTCAAGGACGGTGCGTTGCAGTTCGACTGGAACGACGAACTGCTGGCGAAGACCGTGTGGCCGGAACGGTCCGACGCGCCTGCGCAGGCGGCCTGACGCGGGCGAAACCGGATCAGCGTTCTTCCCGCGACGGGCGCCGCCGCGGTGCGTTCTCCTGCATCCACGCCTCGCGCTGCTCGGGCGTCATTTTCTTCCACTGGTCGCGTAGCGCGGCGCGCTGCTCGGGCGTGAGTTCCTTCATCCGGCCGTAGAGCGCGCGGGCCTGCCGGCGCTGTTCCGGACTCATGCCTTCGAAGCGCTTCATCCCGTGGCGTGCCTGTGCGCGCTGCTCGGGCGACAGGGCCTGCCAGCGCTGCGCGCGCTCCATCATGCGGGGACGGTCCTCGGGTTCGCGGTTCCAGCGGTCGCGCAGGGGAGCGATCAGTGCCTCGCGCTGCTGCGGGGTCAGCTGTTCCCAGGCGGGCAGGGGCGCGGGCGGCGGCGACTGGGCGAACGCCTGGGCAGACGCGAAGGCCAGCAGGCCGAGGACGAAGAGGCGGGCGATACGGGATGTCATGGGTCACTCCATCGCAAGGGGCTGCGCCTCGGCGGACGCCAGCCACAGGTACAGGTCGGGGTCTTCTTCCAGCGTGCCGGCGGCGGTTCCGTCCAGCGCGTCGTCGTCGGTCGCAGCCAGCGGCACGGGCGTCGTCACGCCGGGGGAGGAGGGGGTGGGCGCCTGCGGCAGGGACCGCAGGCCGGCGCCGACCGCCAGCCAGGCGGGGTGCGCGGGCGCGCGGGGTGCCGCCGCCGGGGCGGGGTCCCCCGGGGCGCGGGGCGGGGGGCGGCCCGGCGGGCAGCGTCGGGGCCGGGGGGGCGGGGCCCGGGGCCGGGCGCGCCGAGGGCGCCGCCGGGGG
>NZ_PDWV01000036.1 GCF_010093385.1 Pseudoxanthomonas mexicana | reverse complement strand
CCCTGACCCCGTCCGTCTCGCCCGCCAGCCTGGCGGCCAGCGGCCGTCGGGTCATCGAGATCGAGGCGCGTGCGCTGGACGCGCTGGCGGCCCGCATCGACGGTTCGTTCTCGGCCGCCTGCCAGGCCATCCTCGCCGGCCGGGGCCGCGTGGTCTGCACCGGCATGGGCAAGTCCGGCCATGTCGCGCGCAAGATCGCGGCGACGCTGGCCTCGACGGGCACGCCCGCCTTCTACGTCCATCCGGGGGAAGCCGGCCACGGCGACCTGGGCATGATCACCGATGCGGACGTCGTGCTGGCGCTGTCGTACTCGGGCGAGTCGGACGAAGTGCTGATGCTGCTGCCGGTGCTCAAGCGCCAGGGCAATACCGTCATCGCCATGACCGGCCGACCGCAGTCCACGCTGGCGCGCGAAAGCGACCTCCACCTGGATGTCAGCGTCCCGGCCGAAGCGTGCCCGCTCGACCTGGCGCCCACCAGCAGCACCACCGCCTCGCTGGCGATGGGGGACGCGCTGGCCGTGGCGCTGCTGGACGCCCGCGGCTTCACCGCCGACGATTTCGCCCGCTCGCACCCCGCCGGCAGCCTTGGGCGCCGCCTGCTGCTGCACATCACCGACGTGATGCACGCCGGCGACGATGTGCCGCGCGTGGACGTGGGCGCGACCCTCAGCCAGGCCCTGGTCGAGATGAGCCGCAAGCGCCTTGGCATGACCGCCGTCGTCGATGCCGACGGTCGCCTGACCGGTCTTTTTACCGACGGCGACCTGCGCCGCACGCTGGACAATCCGGCGCTGGACGTGCGCACGGCGCGCATCGCCGACGTGATGACGCGTCAGCCGAAGACCATCGGCGCCGACCAACTGGCCGTCGAGGCCGCGCGCCTGATGGAAACACACAAGATCAGCGGCCTGATCGTGGTCGACGATGAACAGCGCCCCGTCGGCGCCCTCAACATTCACGACCTGTTGCGTGCCCGCGTGGTGTAACCGCGGGGCTTGCCGCCTCATGCCCTTGCCGTTCCTCCTTCCGCCACCCATCCTGTCCCCATGCCCCTGAGCCACCTCCACGACCTGACCGACGACGTGCTGGCCCGTGCCGCGCGCATCCGGCTGGCGTGCTTCGACGTGGACGGCACGCTCACCGACGGGCGCCTCTACCTGGACAGCGAAGGGCGCGAACAGAAGACCTTCCACGTGCAGGACGGCCAGGGTCTGGTGCTGCTGAAGCGCGCAGGCATCGAGGTGGCCTTCATCACCGCGCGTGGCGGCACCGTGGCGGTGGCGCGCGGCCGCGAGCTGGGGGTACAGGTGTTCACCGGCGTCAAGGACAAGCTGGCCAGGGTGCGCGAACTGGGCGCCGGCCTGGGCTTGGGCATGGAGCAGGTGGCCTTCATGGGCGACGACCTGCCGGATGTCCCCGCGTTCCGTGAAGTGGGGCTTGCGATCGCCCCTGCCGACGCCCATCCCTGGACGGCGCAATACGCGCACTGGCGCACGCGTCGGCATGGCGGCCAGGGCGCCGCTCGCGAGGCCTGCGATCTGCTGCTGGGGACGCAGGGCCACGCCCCCCTCTTCGAAGGCGGTACCGCATGAGCTGGCGCACCACGCTGGGCTTGGTACTGCTGCTGGCGGCCATCCTGAGCGGCTGGTCGGCCTGGAAGAACCGCGACGTGCCTGCGCCCGGCCGGGTCGTCGTCGACCGCTCCGACTACGTGATGCGCGATTTCGAGATGATCGCCCTCAACGATGACGGCCGGGAGGCGGTGGCCGTACGCGCGCCCCTGATGGAACGCAATCCCCAGGACCAGACCTACACCATCACCCCCCCGCTGTTCCTGCTGCCGGAAGAGGAGGGCCGCTCGTGGGAACTGCGCTCCAGGTCCGGCTGGCTCAGCGCCAAGGGCGAAGAACTGAGGCTGCAGGGCGATGTGCATGGCACGTCCCCCGCCGGCGGCGCGCGCAAGGCGGATTTCCGTACGCAGACGCTGAACGTCTTCCCCGACCGCGATCTGGCCATGACCGCCGACGTGGTGACGGTCACCCAGCCCGGCTCTAGACTCAGCGGGCGCGGTTTTGAGGCCAACCTCAAGACCAAGGACTACCAATTCAAATCCCAGGTGAGATCCATCTATGAACCGCGCTCTGCTCGCTAGTGCCGCGCTGCTGCTCCTGCTGCCCGTTGCGGACGTTGTGGCCAAGTCCTCCGACCGCCACCAGGCCATGACCATCGACTCCGGCAGCCAGTCCGGCAACATGGAAGGCAATGGCAAGACCGTGTTGGGCGGAGGCGTGGTGGTCACCCAGGGCACGCTGGAGATCCGCTCGGCGGCCGCCGAGATCTACATGGCCGACGGCGAGGTCTCGCGCTCGGTCTTCACCGGCAAACAGGTGAAGATGAAGCAGCAGATGGACGACGGCACCTGGATGGATGCGCAGGCCGACCGCGTCGAATACGACATGAAGACCGAGACCATCACCTTCATCGGCAACTACACGGTCAAGTCCGATCGCGGCTCGAACAGCGGCCAGCGCATGGTCTACAACACCAAGAGCGGCAACATGCAGAGCGGCGGCGACGGCACCCGCGTGCGCACCGTCATCCAGCCCAAGTCGGCGCAACCCGCGCAGGGCAAGAACTGATGTTGACCGCCAAGGGCCTGCGCAAGCGCTACAAGCAGCGCGAAGTCGTCGCCGACTTCGGCCTGACCCTGCAGCCGGGCGAAGTGGTCGGCCTGCTGGGCCCGAACGGCGCCGGCAAGACCACCTGCTTCTACATGATCGTCGGCCTGGTGGCCGCGGACGCCGGCACGATCGAGCTGGACGGCCAGGACATCACCGCCCAGCCCATGTACCAGCGCGCCAAGCTCGGTGTGGGTTACCTGCCGCAGGAACCCTCCGTGTTCCGCAAGCTCAGCGTGGCCGACAACATCCGCCTGGTGCTGGAACTGCGCGAGGACCTGGATGCGGCCGGCATCGACCGCGAACTGGCCTCGCTGCTGGACGAACTGCAGGTCACCCATGTCGCCGACCAGCTGGGTGCCAGCCTGTCCGGCGGCGAGCGCCGGCGCGTGGAGATCGCCCGTGCCCTGGCCGCCCGTCCACGCCTGATGCTGCTGGACGAGCCCTTCGCCGGCGTCGACCCGATCTCGGTGGGCGAAATCCAGCGCATCGTGAAACACCTCAAGGACCGCGGCATCGGTGTGCTGATCACCGACCACAACGTGCGCGAAACCTTGGGAATCTGCGACCGGGCGTATATCCTCAATGCCGGTAGCGTTCTGGCGCAGGGGGCCCCGGACGCGTTGCTGGCCAATCCGGACGTACGACGGGTCTATCTGGGCGAAACCTTCCGCCTGTGATCCCCGCCGGCGGCATTGGCCGCCTACGGGTTTCCAAGGTCGGGAATGAAGCCACGCCTGCAGACATCGCTGGGACAGCATCTGGTCATGACGCCGCAGCTGCGTCAGGCCATCCGGCTGCTGCAGATGTCCACCGCCGAACTCGAGATCGAGCTGACCGAGGCGGTGGAAACCAACCCCCTGCTGGATTGGAGCGAACCCGGCGAGGACGCGGGCCCGCCGCGCGGTGCCGACGACGCGCCCCCTCCGGGAGAAGATCCGCGTGACGAGCGCGCGCAGGCCCAGGACGAACAGGACCACGAACGGGTAGCCGCCGGAGAGCCCGACGACTGGTCGCCGGACGAAGGGCCTTGGACATCGTCCGGCGGCGGAGGCTCGTTCGACGACGACGACGGCGGCAGCCCCGCCGAGCGCGTGGCCGAAGCCGATACGCTGCACGGCCACCTGCTGTGGCAGCTGCACCTGTCGCACCTTTCCGCGCGCGACCGCCGCATCGGCGCCGCACTGATCGACGCGCTGGAAGACGACGGCTACCTGCGCGAACCCCTGTCCGGGATCGCCCAGACCCTGCGTCCGGAGATCGAAGCCGCGGAAGAAGACATCCTTGTCGTGCTGCACCAGGTGCAGCGCTTCGACCCCGTCGGCGTGGCCGCCCGCTCGCTGGGCGAGTGCCTGCAGCTGCAGTTGTCGGTGCTCGGCGACGACACGCCGGGCAAGGCGCTGGCGTTGACGATCGCCGAGACCGCACTGGAGCGCCTGCCGCGCAGTGGCGTGGCCGGCATCGCCCAGGAACTGAAGCGCCCCCTCGCCGAGGTGGAGGAGGCGGTGCACCTGTTGCGCACCCTGGACCCCAGGCCCGGCGCACAGATCGGCGACCTGTCGCACGATACCTACGTGGTGCCGGACTGCGTGGTGTGGCGCCAGCGCGGCGTGTGGCGCGCAGCACTGGCCGGCAACACCCTGCCGCGCATCACCATACACCGCGGCTACGAGCAGATGATCCGGCAGTGCGGCGACAGCGATGCCGGCTACCTGAGGGCGCAGCTGCAGGAAGCGCGCTGGCTGCTCAAGAGCGTCGAGGCGCGGGGCGAGACGCTGCTCAAGGTGATGCGCTGCCTGCTGCACCAGCAGGCCGGGTTCCTCGAGTTCGGCGAACAGGCGCTGCGTCCGCTCACGCTGCGCGATGTCGCCGAACAGGTCGGCCTGCACGAATCGACGGTCTCGCGCGCCATCGCGCGCAAGTACGTCAGGACGCCGCGAGGCACCCTGCCCATGCGCGCCTTCTTCGCGTCCGGCATCGACACCGACGGGGGCGGCGAAGCCTCCAGCACCGCCATCCAGGCGATGATCCGGCGCCTGGTCGAGAACGAGAACCCGCGCAAGCCGCTGTCCGATGCGAAGCTGGCCGACCTGCTGAAGGCGTCCGGCATCCCGGTGGCGCGGCGCACCGTGGCCAAGTACCGCGAGGCGCTGAACATCCTGTCTTCGCACGAACGCGTACGCATCGCCTGAGCCTCGCGCCGTTTCGCGAGACCAAGCGTGACCGCGTTCCACGCGCGCAGAACGTTTTCCTAACACCTAGACGCGACCGCCAAAAAGCGCATGCGTACGGGTTGATAGTTGCCGCGGACGGGTCCATCTTTGTCCTGCAGGCACCCGCCTGCCATCGCCACCGGCAATAAGGAGCACTACGGAACCCAGACCCCTGCCGCGTTGTCATTGCTGACACGCTTTCCGCGCCCCGTGCGCGGTTCTACCGACCGAAGGAGGCACACATGCGTATCGAGACTTACGGCCACGAAATCGAAGTCACTCCCGCCTTGCGTGAATACGTCGAGACCAAACTGAAGCGGCTGGAGCGCCACTTCGAACAACCCTTCGAAGTCCGTACGCAACTGGGTACCCGCAAGCCCGACTACCTGGCCGAAGCCACGGTCAACATCGCCGGCCGCACCCTGCATGCCGATGCCGGCGCGCAGACCATGTATGCCGCCATCGACATCCTCGCCGACAAGCTGGACCGCCTGCTGGTCAAGCACAAGGAAAAGCGTACCGACGTGCAGCGCGCAGGCGCGCGCAGCGAACTGATCGGCTGACCACCGCGCCGGGCGAGCCCCGGCAGGCCGCTCCGCACTGCGGGGCGGCCCCCACGTCCTGTCCCGACGCCGCGCGCGATCAGGCTCCGCGCGGTCGCGCGGTCGCGAACGGGCCATTACACTGGCATACGCCGCCTTCCGGGCCGGCATCTCCCTTTCCGCCGGCTGCTTCCGCATGATGAATACCAGCATCACCGCCCGTGAACTGTTCGACCAGCAGAAGGACAAGCTGGCCCTGCGCTGGCTGGCGGGACAGAAGGGCGACAAGCGCGTGCTGGAATCCGGTGACACCGTGTCGCGGCGCCCGTCGCTGGCCGGTTACCTCAATGCCGTCTACCCCAACAAGGTGCAGATCCTCGGCACCGAGGAACTGACCTGGCTCGACTCGCTGGATTCCCGCCAGCGCTGGGAAACCATCGAGAAGATCGTGCAGGCCAGGCCGCTGGCGCTGGTGATCAGCAAGAACCAGTCGTGCCCCGAGGACCTGCGCGAGGCCGCCAACGAGAACGACACGCCGCTGTGGGTGTCGCCCAAGCGCGGCCATGAACTGCTCAACCACCTCTCCTACCACCTCGCGCGCACGCTGGCGCCACGGGTGACGTTGCACGGCGTCTTCATGGAGATCTACTCCATCGGCGTGCTGATCACCGGCGAGGCCGGGTCCGGCAAGAGCGAACTGGCGCTGGAACTGCTGAGCCGCGGCCATCGGCTGGTCGCCGACGATGCGCCCGAGTTCACCCAGATCGCGCCGGACGTGCTGGACGGCACCTGCCCCGAACTGCTGCAGGACCTGCTGGAGGTGCGCGGCCTGGGCGTGCTTAACGTGCGCGAGATGTTCGGCGATACCGCGGTGAAGAAGAACAAGTACCTGCGCCTGATCGTTCACCTGACCCGGCCGATGACCGAACCCAACCCGCACGGTTACGAACGGCTGACCGGCGATTCGGGCACCCGCCACGTGCTGGACCTGGACGTGCCGCTGATCACCCTGCCGGTGATGCCCGGCCGCAACCTGGCCGTGCTGACCGAAGCCGCCACGCGGCTGCACATCCTGCGCACCAAGGGCATCGATCCGGCCGCGATGTTCATCGCACGCCACAGCAACCTGCTCGAGCGCAGCACGCCATGACCGATCCGGCCACCCCGCAGGTCGCAGACGAGGACAACGGCACGCCGCCTCCGCCCGCGCCCACGGTCGTCATCGTCAGCGGCCTGTCCGGATCGGGCAAGTCGGTGGCGCTGAAGACCTTCGAGGACCTGGACTACTACTGCGTCGACAACCTGCCGGTGGACCTGCTGCCCTCGTTCGTGCGCAGCCTGGTGCGCGAGGACGAACTGCCGCCCAAGATCGCCGTGGGCATCGACGTGCGCAGCCGCCACAACGACCTGTCCAAACTGGCGCAGTGGCGCGCGGCGCTGAGCCAGCTGGGGCTCGAAGGCCGGCTGGTCTTCTTCGACGCCAGCGACGAGGTATTGCTGCGGCGCTATTCCGACACCCGCCGGCGCCACCCGCTGGGGCATGGCGGGCTGTCGCTGCAGGAAGCCATCCGCCAGGAGCGCGCCATCATCGCGCCGCTGCGCGCGGAAGCCGACATCGTCATCGACACCTCCCAGCTCAACGTGCACCAGCTGCGGCGCCGGATCATCGCCGAGTTCGCCTTCAACAAGGGCACCCAGCTGTCGCTGCTGTTCGAATCCTTCGCCTACAAGCGCGGTGTCCCGGCCGACGCCGACTTCGTGTTCGACGCGCGGGTGCTGCCCAACCCGCACTGGAACCCGGAGCTGCGCCCCTACGCCGGCCGCGACCCGAAAGTGCGCGCGTTCCTCGACGCCCAACCGGAGGTCGCCGAGTACGTCGGCCAGGTCAGCGGCTTCCTGGACACCTGGCTGCCGCGCCTGCGCGGCGAGACCCGCAGTTACGTGACCATCGCCTTCGGCTGCACCGGTGGCAAGCACCGCTCGGTGTACCTGGCGGAAACACTGGCCCGGCACGCGCGCGACCAGGGCTGGGAAGAAGTCGCCACCTTCCACCCCGAACTGGATTGACCCCCGGTGTCGTGCAGCCGGGCTTGACCGGCTCACGATTCCCGACTCGGGCAGCAGAGCTGCCGAGCAAGCTCCGCTCCACGGGGCCTGGCAGGACGGCAGACCGTCCTTACCGTTCCACACACGCCGCTTCCAGCGCGTCATGCCGGTCTGTTAACGTTCCGGCATGGCCTGTGGCATTCTTCTTGTGACTCATCCCGGCGTGGGCGCGGCGATCCTGGCGGTCGCCAGCGCGATGCTGCGGCACCTGCCCCTCAAGGCGGAGGCCTTCGAGGTGCCGTTCGACGCCGACCTGGAGGCGCTGCTCCCGCAGGCGTCCGCCGCGCTGCGGCGCGTGGATGGCGGCGACGGCGTGCTGGTGCTGACCGACCTGTACGGCGCCAGCCCCAGCAACCTGGCGGGCCGGCTGGCCCGCCTGGGCACGCCGGTGCGGCGCGTCTCGGCACTGAGCCTGCCCATGCTGCTGCGGGTGATGAACTATTCGGAACAGGGACTGGACGAACTGCCGGCCATCGCCGCCGCCGGCGCACGCAATGGAGTCATTCACGACGATGCTTGAACGCGAACTCACCATCTCCAACCGCCTCGGACTGCACGCGCGCGCCACCGCCAAGCTGGTGCAGACGCTGTCCGGCTTCCGCTGCAATGCCACGCTGGCAGCCAAGGGCCGCGAGGTGAACGCGAAAAGCATCATGGGCGTCATGCTGTTGGCGGCCGGCCAGGGCACGCCGGTGACGGTCCGCATCGACGGCGAGGACGAAGCCGCCGCGATGCAGGAAGTCGTCTCGCTGTTCGAGCGACGATTCGACGAGGACGCGTGACTTGAGGGCCCTGCTGCCGGGGCACGGGGCGTCGCGCGGCAGCGCGCTGGGGCGCGCACGGGTCCGGTTGCCGCACGTCCTGGATGTAGCCGAGCAGCACATCCGCCAGGACCAGATCGATGACGAACTGGCCCGGTTGCACGAGGCGGTCGACGCCACCCGCCGCGAGATGCACAGCCTGCGCGCCCGCCTGCATGGGGCGCTGGCCCAGGAAGTCGGCGAGTTCCTCGACCTGCATGCGCTGCTGCTGGACGACCCGGAACTGCTGCACGGCCTGGACCAGCTGATCCGCGCCGGCCGCTACACCGCCGATTACGCCCTGAGGCTGCAACGCGACCGCCTGGCCGCCGTGTTCGACGGCATGGACGACGCCTACCTCAAGAGCCGCATGGACGACCTGGACCATGTGATCGGACGGATCCATGCGCACCTGCACCAACGTGCGACCGATACGCCCGGAGTCGCCGGCGAGGTCCTGGTCAGCGACAACGTGGCGCCCTCCGAACTGGCCGAGCTCCAGCAACAGGGCGTCGTCGCCGTGGTCACGGCCGCCGGCAGCGCGCTCTCGCACAGCGCCATCCTCGCGCGCAGCCTGCACCTGCCGCTGGTGGTGGGCAACGCGCAGGCCCTGCAGCGTATCAACGATGGCGACGTGCTGCTGGTGGACGGCAGTACCGGCGAAGTGGTGGTCAATCCCGACCCCGACGACCTGCGCCGCTACCGCGAGCGCCTGCGCGATGCGGCCCGCGAGCAGCGCGAACTCGGTCGCCTGCGCTCAAAACCCAGCCGCACCCGCGACGGCGTCGACGTGGCCCTGTGGGCCAATGCCGAGTCGCTGGAGGATGTGGCCAGGGCCCATGCCCTGGGCGCGACCGGCGTGGGGCTGTACCGCACCGAGTTCCTGTTCCTGCAGCGCCGCGAACTGCCGGGCGAGGACGAGCAGTTCCAGGTCTACCGCGACCTGGTGCTCGGCATGAGTGGGCGGCCGGTGACGATCCGCACCCTGGACCTGGGCGCGGACAAGGCCGACCGCACCGGACTGGCCATCGGCGACGAGGACAATCCCGCGCTGGGCGTGCGCGGCGTGCGCCTGGCGCTGGCGCACGTGGAGGTGTTCGACACCCAACTGCGCGCCATCCTGCGGGCCTCGGCCTACGGACCGGTGCGCATCCTGGTGCCGATGGTCAGCGGGCGCGAGGAACTGCTGGAAGTGCGTCGCCGCCTGCGTCGTGCGGGGCTGCAGCTGCGCAAGCAGGGCCACGAGATCGCCGGACATGTCGAACTGGGCGCGATGATCGAAGTGCCCGCCGCCGCGATCGCCTTCCACGGCTTCGTGGACGTGGTGGACTTCGTGTCGATCGGCACCAACGACCTGGTCCAGTACCTGCTGGCGGCGGACCGCAACAACGAGGCCCTGGGCGAACTCTATTCGCCGCTGCACCCCGGCGTGCTGCGCCTGCTCCGCCATGTGATCAGCATCGGCGCCGAGCACAAGGTACCGGTGGCGATGTGCGGCGAGATGGCCGGCGATGCAACCCTCGCGCCGATGCTGCTGGCACTGGGCTTGCGCGAGTTCAGCCTGCATCCGGCGACCCTGCTGGAACTGCGCAAGGCGATCCGCGACAGCGACCTGTCGGACCTTCAGTCCCGCGCGGCGAAACTGCTGCAGGCGCGCGACCGCGCCGGCATCGAGCGCTGGCTCCAGGCCGCGACCTCCATCTGACCCTCTCTGCAGAAGCGCCCCATGGGCGCGATGCTGTTGCTTCGGATCTCTTGCGAAAAGCATCGCGTCCATGGGCGCTCCTACAAACTCGCGGGATCTCGTACGGCGGCGTTACGGGGTGTCCATAACGCGCAGCCCGGGCGATAATGGCGACATGAACGCCTGATGCCCCGGTCGCATCCGCCTGACGGATCGGCCCCATTCCGGAGTACCGAATGGTCGAGACCATCCGCCACGACAAGACCGCACGCCAGTTGCGCCTGCTCTCCGACGCGCTCGACAGCGGTCGGCTGGGGCCCGTGCGCCGGCTGGTCAACACCTTGTCGCCCGCGGAGATCGGCAACCTGCTGGAATCGCTGCCGCCCGGCAAGCGCGAAGTCGTCTGGGGCCTGGTCGATCCGGAGGACGATGGCGAGGTGCTGGTGCACGTCGGCGACGAGGTGCGCGAAAGCCTGCTGGCGGACATGGACACCGACGAGATCGTCGCCGCGGTCGAAGACCTGGACATCGACGACCTCGCCGACCTGGTCGAGGACCTGCCCGATACCGTCATCGACGAAGTCCTCAAGTCGATGGACCGCGAGAACCGCGAACGCCTGGAGCAGGTGCTGTCGTACCCGGAAGACACCGCCGGCCGCCTGATGAACCCGGACGTGGTCACCGTGCGCGCCGACGTCAACGTCGACGTGGTGCTGCGCTACCTGCGCCTGCGCGGCGAACTGCCCGACCACACCGACCACCTGTACGTGGTCAGCCGCCGCCACCAGTACCTGGGCCGCGTGCCGCTGGCCGCGCTGGTGACCCACGAGGACACCACGCCCATCAACCGGCTGATCGACGACGAGCAGCCGGCCATCGATGTGGGCGAGAGCGCGCAGGAAGTCGCGCGCCAGTTCTCCGACCACGACTGGGTGTCCGCGCCCGTGGTGGACGACAACAACATCCTGCTCGGCCGCATCACCATCGACGACGTGGTGGACATCATCCGCGAGCAGGCCGAGCACCAGGCGCTGGGCGCCGCCGGCCTGGACGAGGACGAGGACCTGTTCTCGCCGGTCAAGCGCGCCGTGCGCGGCCGCGTGGTGTGGCTGGGCATCAACCTGTTCACCGCGTTCATGGCGGCCAGCGTGATCGGCCAGTTCGAAGTGACACTGGAAAAGATCGTCGCCCTCGCCGTGCTGATGCCCATCGTCGCCGGCATCGGCGGCAATGCGGCGGTGCAGGTGCTGACGCTGATGGTGCGCGGCCTGGCGCTGGGCCAGGTGGGCGCGAGCAATGCGCGCATCCTGCTGTGGAAGGAACTGCGCGTGGCACTGATCAACGGCGTGCTGATCGGCGGCATCGTGGGTGTGATTGCGTTCGTCTGGTTCCGCAGTCCCATGCTGTCGCTGGTGATCGCGATGGCGCTGGTGCTGAACTTCTGCGCCGCCGCCACCGCCGGCGTGCTGCTGCCGCTGCTGCTCAAGCGCATGAACATCGACCCCGCCGTCGCCGGCACCGTCGTGGTCACCGCGGTGACCGACGTGATGGGCTTCTTCTGCTTCCTGGGTCTGGCGACGCTGATCCTGCTGCACTGACCGCTGCACTTCACCTCTGTCCACCGCGATTCAAGGAAGACTTCGCCCATGCAACTGAACCTGCACCTGATCCTGATCTGCAGCGCCATCTTCCTGCTGCTCACCGGCTGGGTCTGGCTGCTTCGCAACGCATTCCGTACTCATGTGTTGTGGGGCTTCGCCGGACTTTTCATGCCACCCACCCTGATCCTGTTCGGATTGCTCCATCTGCGGGGAAGCAGGACCGCCCTGCTGACCTATGTAGCCGGGATGATCGTGTTGGGGTTCGGATTGGCGCGACCGATCACGGTCCACCTCCCGACCGAGCCCTACTCGCTTTCGTCTTGAGACACCGGCGCGCGCGCAATTCCGCATCTCCAGTGGGGGGCGCAGCGGCGATGATCGCCTATGGGTTGTTCCTCTCCTGGGCCTTCCGCACTGAGCGACTCCCGCTGCAAGCGGTATTCGTGCCGCTGGTCCTGTCGGTGATCACCTTCGTTGTCTATGCGCTGGACAAGCATGCGGCGCAGACCGGTCGCTGGCGCACGCCCGAGTCCACCCTGCACCTGCTGGAGCTCGCCGGCGGCTGGCCCGGCGCCTGGATCGCGCAGCAGACGCTGCGGCACAAATCGCGCAAGCCCGGCTACCGCGCCGTGTTCTGGATGATGGTCGTACTGCATGCCGCCGCGTTGGTCGCCTGGTGCTGGATGAGGGCATGAGCTCCACGAAGCAGGCTACTTCCGTTTCCCTGGCATGCCCGCGCAGAGCGTGTCGTCCCGAATGACCGCTGCATGCGGTGCTTTCCTACAGATCGCCGCGATGTGCGCCGATCCCGTCCATTGACGTGGCGCACGACGCTGGGGCCTCCTCGGTCCGGTCCGCCGCCATGCGCCTGCTCCTCACCGCCCTGCTATGCCTGCTGGCCTGGCCCGCGCTGTCGGCACCCCCACCGGATCCGATGCTGGCCACCTCGTATCACGGCAACGTGGCCGTGGCGGACTTCCTGATCAGCGAAAAACTGGATGGCGTGCGCGCCCGCTGGGATGGCCGCTCGCTATGGACGCGCGGCGGCGCGCGGATCGCGGCGCCGGCTGCGTTCACACGTGGGTGGCCGACCGACCCCATGGACGGCGAACTGTGGATCGCGCGTGGCCGCTTCGATGAGGTCAGCGCCACCGTCAGGCGCGTGCGAGCCGACCCGCAGGCGTGGCGATACGTGCGTTTCATGGCCTTCGACCTGCCGGCAAATCCACGGCCTTTCGCGGAACGGGTCGTGCGCATGCGTGCCTTGATTGCGGGCGCCGACAACCCGTAGTTGGCGATGATCCCGCAGCGACGCTTCGGGACGGCCGCCGAAGTGGACGCCGAGCTGACGCGCGTGGTCGCCGCCGGGGGCGAGGGTTTGATGCTGCATCGACGCAGCGCTCGCTACCGCCCCGGACGCAGCGAGGATCTCCTCAAGTACAAGCCACAGCAGGATGCGGAGGCACAGGTGGTCGCGCACCTGCCGGGCAAGGGCAAGTACCAGGGCATGATGGGCGCATTGCAGGTACGCACGCCGGAGGGACGCAGCTTCCGCATCGGCACCGGTTTCACCGATGCGCAGCGGGCCGCGCCACCGCCGCTGGGCGCGTGGGTGACCTACCGCTACACGGGTATCACCTCGACCGGCCTGCCGCGTTTCGCCCGCTTCGTCCGCCTGCGTGACGACATGCCTCCGCCCGACCCGGAACGCTGACACACGCATGCCTTGTGTCCGCATCGGCGCTGCGCCGTGCCCCTCGGGTTATGCTGCCGATCGTCGACCCCCTGACCTTTATCGCCATGCGCCTTCTCGCCACCGCCTGCCTGGGCCTGCTGCTGATCCTGATGACCGCCTGCACCACGCCGCCCCCGATGAATCCGACCGGCGAGTTCGTCTCGCGCGAAGTCGTGCTCGAAGGCAAGACCTATCGTTACCAGGTGTTCGTGCCCGCCGCGCGTTTTCGCAGTGGCAAGCCACCGGTCGTGCTGTTCCTCAATGGGTCCGGCGAACGCGGCAGCGATGGCGTGAAGCAGACGATGGCGGGTCTGGGTCCGTACCTGCGACAGCATGCCGACACCTTCCCCGGGCTGGTCGTGTTTCCACAGGCGCCGGAAGACACCGAATGGACGCAGACCGCCGGCCCGATCGCCTTCGCCACGCTGGATGCCGCGCTGCGCGAATTCGATGGCGATCCGGACCGCGTGTCGCTGACCGGCATGTCGATGGGCGGCTATGGCACATGGGAACTGGCGCTGCAGCAGCCGACCCGCTTCGCCGCGCTGGTGCCGGTGTGCGGCGGCATCACCGTGGACTGGGGTCGCGACCGTTCCAGCATGAACGTGCACAGCGTCGCGGCGGCTGCCGATCCCTTCGCCGCCGCCGCGCAACGCCTGAAGGATGTGCCGGTGTGGATCTTCCACGGCGGCAAGGACGACGTGGTGCCGCCGTCCCAGTCGCGCCGCATGGACGCCGCACTGAAGGCCGCCGGCGCACGCGACGCGCGCTACACCGAGTTCCCCGATGCCAACCACAACAGCTGGGACGCCACCTACGCCTACGCCCCGATGTGGGACTGGCTGTTCGCCCAGCGTCGGGGCCGCTGACGTGGCGGAGCTGGTCGCCGACTACTTCACCGCCGGCTGGCGCGACCGGACGCTGTCGTGCCCCTGCGGCTGGCAGGGCGACAGCCGCGCCATGGCCATGGAACTGCACGACGCGGTCACCGACTACGCCTGCAGCCAGTGCGGCAACCTGTTGCTGATCGTGTCCCATCCGACGCTGGAGCAGGTCCGCGCCGCCGCCGGCGCCGGTCACGACGAGGCCCTGGCCCACCTGG
Organism: Pseudoxanthomonas mexicana; assembly: GCF_010093385.1. Lineage (GTDB taxonomy): Bacteria > Pseudomonadota > Gammaproteobacteria > Xanthomonadales > Xanthomonadaceae > Pseudoxanthomonas_A > Pseudoxanthomonas_A mexicana. Next base: position 27,740 of record NZ_PDWV01000036.1, on the reverse strand, counting down.
CCATCATCGAGGAAGCCCTCGTCCGCTTTCCTCCCGCCACCGGCTGACCCGGCGCCGACAGCGGGACGCGCTGCGTCACGCTTCCGGCGACCGGACGGACCACGTTCCCTCAACCCGCGCCGCCTGCGGCCGATAACCCGGCATCCCCTGGTGGCCGGTGGGCACCCGCCCATGGCCGTGCGAGCGACTGAAATGGCTGACGTGGCCGACGACAACTCCGGAATTTCTGGCAGCCTGCGCCGGTTTTGGTCGCGTCGGCACGGGGCCGCCGCGTCGACCTCGCGCGAACTCGCCACGACGGGCGGCGCCCGGTCGCGGCCGGCGATCAGCAGCGTGCAGCTGCAGGCCCTGTTCGCGCACGCGGAGGAACCGGGCCTGCTGCTGGCCGCCTTCGCGGACGGTGTAGCCGGCCTGCCGGGCGAGCTCCAGGGCATGGGCGAGCGCCTGCAGTCCGCGCATGCCGACGCCGACTGGCCCCGCTATGGCCGCGCCCTGCGGCAACTGATCGACAAATACATCCGCACGATCCAGGACGAGCCGTTGTCCGGCGAGGCCGAGCAGCTGCGCGACCTGCTGCATCACGTGCTGGCCGGCGGCATCGAACACCTGCTGCGCGACGACGCCACCCTGCTGCCGCAGGCCCATGCGCTGACCGACCGCGTGCGCCAGTGGCAGCCCACGCAGCCGCTGGACGAGCTGGGCGCCGACATGAAGGAACTGTGCCGCCTCGTCGGCCTGCGCACGCACGAGGTGAACGATGCGCAGGAACTGATGCGCAGCCTGTTCGACCTGCTGCTGGAGAACGTGGGTGAGCTGATCGAGGATGGCAGCTGGCTGCAGGACCAGATCGGCGCGGTGCGGCAGCTGCTGGCCGGCCCCCTGGACCGCACCGCGCTGGAACAGACCCGCGCCGGCCTGCGCGAAGTGATCTACAAGCAGGGCCTGCTGAAGCAGGGCCTGGCCGAATCCAAGGCTTCGATGAAGGAGATGATGGTGACCTTCGTGGAGCGGCTGGACGGCATGGCCAGCAGCACCGGCGAGTTCCACGACCGCATCAGCTTCCATGCACAGGCCATCCGCGACAGCCGCAGCATCGCCGAGCTGGGCAAGCGGATGGAGGACATCCTGGACGACACCGCGCAGGTGCAGGCGCAGGCCCTGCGCGCGCGCGACAGCCTGCTGGACGCGCGGCGCGAGGTGGAAGCCGCCGAACGGCGCGTCGCCAGCCTGGAGGAAGAACTGCAGTCGGTCTCGGCGCTGGTGCGCGTGGACCAGCTGACGGAAGCGCTGAACCGGCGCGGCTTCGACGAGCTGTTCAAGCGCGAATCGGTGCGTGCGTTGCGCAGCGGCCAGACCCTCAGCCTGGCGCTGCTGGACCTGGACGACTTCCGCCACATCAACGCCGCGCATGGCCATCTGGGTGGCGACGCCGCACTGTGCCACGTCGTGGCCATGGCACGCGCCACCCTGCGCGCCAGCGACGCCGTCGCGCGCTTCGGCGGCGAGGAGTTCGTGCTGCTGCTGCCGGACACCAGTTTCCTGGAGGCGACCGGCACGCTGGAACGCCTGCGCGCGCGCCTGGCCCATTCGCCGCTGGTGCATGAGGGACGGGGCATCCTGGTGACTTTCAGTGCCGGCGTGGCGCGCTGGCTGCCGGGCGAATCGCAGGACGAGCTGCTGGCGCGCGCCGACCGGGCCATGTACCAGGCCAAGCAGGCCGGCAAGAACCGGGTGGTGGCAGTAGAGAGGTGAGCATCGCGCGGGGAGGCGCACGGGCAGGCGTGGATTGCCGCTTCGCCCTCGGCCCCGGCATCGTCATTCCGGCGGCTCCAGACAGCCGAATGACGGGTAAAGCCGGAACCCAAGGACTTCATTGGCAGCATCAAAGGCGCTGGGTCCCGGCTTTCGCCGGGATGACGGCGGCTTCCCTGGCGCACGCGGGAGTGCGCGGCCGGATCGCGAAAAACGACCGCGAATCCCTGGGCTCAGCCCAGCAGCATCTCCAGCACCGCCATGCGGATGGCGACGCCATTGCTCACCTGGCGCAGCACTAGCGACTGCGGACCGTCGGCCACCTCGTCGGTGATCTCCACGCCGCGGTTGATCGGACCCGGGTGCAGCACCACCGCATCCTTCGCGGCCCGCTTAAGGCGTGCGGCCGTCAGGCCATAGTCGCGGTGATACGCCTCCAGCGACGCGATCAGCCCTTCTTCCATGCGCTCGCGCTGCAGGCGCAGCATCATCACCACGTCGACGCCGTCGAGCATCGCGTCGAAGTCCTGTCCGATCTCGCAGCCCGACAGCGTGCCGTCGTCGGGCAGCAGCGACTGCGGCCCGCACACGCGGATCACGCCCGCGCCCAGGGTGCGCAGCGCATGCAGGTCCGAGCGCGCCACGCGCGAGTGCTTCACGTCGCCGACCATCAGGATCTTCAGCCGCGAGAAGTCCGCGCCCTTGGCCTGGCGGATGGTCATCATGTCCAGCAGGCCCTGCGTCGGGTGCGCGCTGCGGCCATCGCCGGCGTTGACCAGCGCGGTGCCCTCGCCCGCTTCGGCCGCCAGCGCGGCGACCGCACCGTCCTCGGCGTGGCGGACGATGAAGCCGCGCACGCCCATCGCCTCCAGGTTGCGCAGCGTGTCGCGCGCCGTCTCGCCCTTGCGCGTGGACGAGGTGGACGCGTCGAAGTTCAGCACGTCCGCACCCAGCCGCTGCGCGGCGATGTGGAACGAGCTGCGGGTGCGCGTGGACGGCTCGAAGAACAGCGTGCACACGGTGGTGCCGTCCAGCACCTGCCGCCGTGGCGTGCGGCCCAGCGCCGCGTCGCGGATCTGGCCGGCGCGGTCGATCAGGCGGCAAAGGGTCTCGCGCGGCAGGCCGTCGAGGGTCAGCAGGTGGCGCAGGCGTCCATCGGAATCGAGTTGTGGGGTCATGGAGTGAGTTCGGGGAAGAGTCAGGTCAACTGGGTCGCGTCCTGCGGTGCGGCCAGCCAGCGTTCGATGATGACGGCGGCCGCCACGGCATCCAGCGCGACGGCATCGCGACGGCGCTTGCGCCCTTCCGCGCGATCCAGGGCGAAGCGTTGCGCCGCCTCGACCGAGCTTGTGCGCTCATCCACCAGCACCACCGGCAGGTGGTAACGCGCGCGCAGTTCGCGGGCGAAGGCGTGGGCGCGCTTGCGGATCGGCTGGTCGCCGCCGTCCAGCGTCATCGGGTCGCCCACCACCAGGCCGTCGGGCTTCCATTCGGCATGCAGCCTGTCGATGGCGGGCCAGTCCGGCCCATGGCCGTGCACGTCGACGACGGCCAGTGCGCGTGCGCCGGTACCGAACGCGCTGCCCACGGCCACGCCGATGCGGCGGGCGCCCACGTCGAATCCCAGTACGGTGCCGTCCAGCTTCATGCCTGCTGCCCCCGCCCGATCCCGTGCGCGCCATCTTCCGCCGACGGCCGTGGAGACCACGTCGGCGGGCCGCGGCGCGCGCCCATGCGTGGCCGCTGTAGTCCGTCAGGCGGGTCATGTCCACGCCGATCCGCTGGCCGGCGGCCTGCCAGCGCTGTTCCAGCGGCAGCGCGAACAGCAGCTCGGCGTCGGCCGGCGCCGTCAGCCAGCTGTTCTCGCCCAGTTCGTACTCCAACTGGCCGGCGCCCCAGCCGGCACAGCCCAGCGCCACCACGGCATGCGCGGGGCCGTCGCCTGCGGCCATCGCCTCCAGGATGTCGCGCGAGGTGGTCAGGAACAGGCCGTCGGCGACTTCCAGCGTGGACTCCCACGCGCGCGCACTGTCGTGCAGCACGAAGCCGCGCTCCGGATGCACCGGACCGCCGGCCAGTACCACCTGGTCGTCCAGGCGCGGATCCTGCGAAGCCAGGTTCATCTGCCGCAGCACTTCGCCCAGCGTGTACTCCGACGCGCGGTTGACGATCACGCCCATGGCGCCGTCGTCGTCGTGCTGGCAGATCAGGGTGACGCTGCGCGCGAAGTTGGGATCGGACAGCGCCGGCGAGGCGATCAGCAGCTGGTTGGCCAAGGGGGTGGCGGCGTCTTGCATGCCACCATTCTAGCCCGTGCCCGCGCAGCCCGCGCCGGTGAGGACACACGCTATCCGCAACCGGCCCTAGAATCGCGCGACTTCCCATCGGCACGCCCCATGTCTGGCTATTGCGACATCGCCCCCGGCCATCCGCTGCATGGCCCCTACCACGACCACGAGTACGGCTTCCCGCAGCGCGAGGAGGCGGTCCTGTTCGAACGCCTGCTGCTGGAGATCAACCAGGCCGGCCTGAGCTGGGAAACCATGCTGCGCAAGCGCGACGGGTTCCGCGCCGCCTACAGCGGTTTCGATGTGGACCGCGTGGCCCGCTATGGCGAACGCGCCCGCGCCCGCCTGCTGGCCGACCCCGGCATCATCCGCAACCGCCTGAAGGTGGAGGCGGCCATCCACAATGCCCGGGTCATCCAGCAACTGCGCGACACCCACGGCGGCTTCGCGGCCTGGCTGGACGCGCACCATCCGCTGCCGAAGGCGGAGTGGGTGAAACTGTTCAAGAAGACCTTCCGCTTTACCGGGGGCGAGATCACCGGCGAGTTCCTGATGAGCCTGGGCTATCTGCCCGGCGCGCACCGCCAGGACTGCCCGGCCTACCGCCGCGCCGCGAAGCAGCGCCCGCCGTGGATGGACGCCGCCGGGCATTGATCCGGCGCAAATCGCGGGCTGCCACGAAGGTCGTATCCTGCGACACCGTCGCCGCGCGCGATAATTGCCGTTTCGTTTTCCGGAAGCCCCCTGCCATGCAAGAAGACCGAATCCGCCATGCCGGCCTGCGCGACCGCGTGGTCGATGCCGACCACGCCGCCGCCCTGATCCAGCCCGGCGAGACGGTGGCCATGAGCGGCTTCACCGGTTCAGGCTATCCGAAGGCGGTGCCGCTGGCGCTGGCCGCGCGCATCGAGCAGGCGCACGCCGCGGGCCAGTCGTTCCAGATCAAGCTGATGACCGGTGCCTCCACCGCGCCGGAACTGGATGGCGCCCTGGCCAAGGCCGACGCCATCGCCCTGCGCATGCCGTTCCAGAGCGATCCGGACGCACGCAAGCGCATCAACGACGGCACGCTGGACTACATCGACATCCACCTGAGCCACGTGGCGCAGCACGTGTGGTTCGGCTTCTACGGCCCCATCGATACCGCGGTGGTGGAAGTTTCGGCGATCCGCGAGGACGGCACGCTGGTGCCCTCCACGTCGATCGGCAACAACAAGACCTGGCTGGACCTGGCCAGCAAGGTCATCGTGGAGGTCAACGACTGGCAGCCCGCCGGCATGGAAGGCATGCACGACATCTACTACGGCACCGCGCTGCCGCCGCACCGCAAGCCGATCCCGATGGAGCACGTGCACGACCGCATCGGCGACACCACCCTGCGCTGCGATCCAGACAAGATCGTCGCCGTGGTGCGCACGCATGGGCCGGACCGCAACAGCCCGTTCACGCCCATCGATGCCACCAGCGAACGCATCGCCGGCCACCTGATCGAATTCCTGAAGCACGAAGTCGCCCTTGGCCGCCTGCCGCCTACCCTGCTGCCGTTGCAGTCCGGCGTGGGCAACATCCCCAATGCCGTGCTGGCGGGACTGGCCAAGAGCGGGTTCCGCGGCCTGACCGCATTCACCGAGGGCATCCAGGACGGCATGCTCGACCTGCTGCGCGAAGGCGTGCTCGACGTCGCCTCCTGCACCGGCTTCGCATTGAGCCCGGCCGCCAACGAGGCGTTCAAGCGCGACATCGCCTTCTACCGCGAGCGCATCATCATGCGCACGCAGGAAATGTCGAACCATCCCGAACTGGTGCGCCGGCTCGGCTGCATCGGCATGAACGGCATGATCGAGGCCGACCTGTACGGCAACGTCAACTCCACCCACGTGATGGGCAGCCGTATCCAGAACGGCATCGGCGGCTCGGGCGACTTCGCCCGCAACGGCTTCATGTCGGTGTTCCTCAGCCCCAGCACCGCCAAGGGCGGCAGCATCTCGGCGCTGGTGCCGATGGTCAGCCATGTGGACCACACCGAGCACGACGTGTCGGTGATCGTCACCGAACAGGGCCTGGCCGACCTGCGCGGCCTGACGCCCAAGCAGCGCGCGCACACGCTGATCGCCAACTGCGTCCATCCCGACTATCGCGATGCGTTGCAGGACTACTTCGACCGCGCCCTGCAGCACAGCTACGGCAAGCACACCCCGCACCTGCTGCCGGAGGCGCTGTCGTGGCACCAGCGGTGGCTGGACACCGGCAGCATGCAGGGCTGATCGCTTCAGCGCCTGGCCACCCGCACAGGCGGGAGGACGCGATGAACCTGCCGCATCGCACGCATCCTCACATCACCCAGTGACTCCGGCAGGCGTAGCCCCATCGCGGCGTGACTTCCAGCATATTTATTGTTTTTCGATACGTGGCGTATCGTTTAACAACATATCCACTGGAGATCGCCGATGAGCCGCATGCCCGCCCGAGCCCTTGCCGCCGCCCGCCCCCTGATCCTCGGGTTGACCGTGATCAACCTCGGCTACGCGGCCATCATCATCAGCCTGCTGTGCGCCAGCTTCTTCGTCGAGGGCTGGCCCTGGAAGCCGCTGGGGTTCGATCTGGCCACGATGTCCCCGCAGGCGCCGCTGGGCCTGCGCGCCATCATGGTCATCGGCATCGTTTGCGCCGTGATCGTGCATACGATCCTGCGACGCCTGCTGGCGATCGTCGACACGGTGCGCGGCGGCGATGCCTTCGTTGCCTCGAATGCGCAGCGACTGAGTGCGATCGCCTGGAGCGTGCTGACGATCGAGCTGATGCGGCTGGCGGTGCTGGCGATCTCGGGGGCGGCGGCGCTTCCGGGGAAGATGACCGGCCTGTCGCCGACCCCCTGGCTCGCGGTACTGCTGCTGTTCGTGCTGTCCGGCGTGTTCGCGCACGGCGCGCGCATGCGCACCGATCTGGAAGGAACGGTCTGACATGGCCATCGTCGTACGCCTGGACGAGCTCCTGCATGCGCGCCGCATGACCTTGACCGAACTTGCGGCGCGCGTCGACATCACCCTGGCCAACCTGTCGATCCTGAAAACCGGCAAGGCGAAGGCGATCCGCTTCTCGACCCTGGAGGCGATCTGCGCGGCGCTGGACTGCCAGCCCGGCGACCTGCTGGCCTTCGATCCCGCGCTCGCCGCGGAAGATTGACCTCGCGCGGCCGCCTCACGCGGCCCCGCCCACTCCCCCTCAAGAGACCGCAAGCATGCTCCGCACGCTGATCATCGTGCTCGCCCTGACGTGGGCGCACGCCGCGCCCGCCCACGCTGAAGCACCCACCGCGCCGTCGGCCTTCCTGTCGAAGACCGATTGTTTCCAGACCACACCCGACTACGAAAGCTGGGTGGCGTCCATCGTGCAGCGCACGGGTGCCGCGCCCGTATCGAAGGCGCAGCTGGAAACCCTGGTGCCCGCCCGAATGTTCGCATTCGCGCGCGCGGCGTTCGACTGTCACGTCATCACGTACGACAGCGGCGGACACACCGTTTCCGGGTATGTGGTACGACCCAAAGGCGACGACGCCGACCGGCTGCCGCTGCTGGTCTACAACCGGGGCGGCAACGGCGGGTTCGGCAGGCTCGACGCGCTGCAGCTGTTCCAGACGTTGCTGCCGCTGGCGAAGGCCGGCCATGTGGTGGTCGCCAGTCAGTACCGCGATGCGGACGAGTTCGGCGGCAGGGACGTGGACGACGTCATGCGCCTGATCGACCTGTCGCGGACGCTGCCCGGTACCGATGGCGACCGCGTCTTCCTGCTCGGCCAGAGCCGTGGCGCCATGATGAGCTACCTGGTCGCACGCCGCCGCAGCGACATCACGGCGATGGCGACGATCGCCGGCGCCACCGATCTCGGCGCAGGCCTGGCCTGGCGCCCGGAGATGGAACGCGTCTACCGTGCACGCATTCCCGGCTATGCCGACGACAAGCCGGCAGCGCTGCGGGAGCGCTCTGCGCTTCGTTGGGCGGAACACCTGCCGGCTGGCATGCCGGTACTGCTGTTGCACGGCGAAGCCGATGACCGGGTGAGCGTGGAAGACTCCCGCGCCATGGCCGCCCGCCTGCGGCAGCTCGACCGTCCGCACAGGCTGGTCGTCTACCCCGGCGACGACCACAGCCTCCGACAGAACCGGCGCGCCGCCCATGCCGAGATCGTGGCCTGGTTCAGGAGTGCAGGCACGGCGGCGGCAGAGGCGTCGGGATCGCGCAGCTCCCCGCCTGCCGTCAGGCGTTCCGCGGAGCAGCCTGCCACGGCTTCATGTCTGTGTTCCAGCCCCAGCACCGCCAAGGGCGGCAGCATCTCGGCGCTGGTGCCCATGGTCAGCCATGTGGACCATACCGAGCACGACGTGTCGGTGATCGTCACCGAACAGGGCCTGGCCGACCTGCGCGGCCTGACGCCCAAGCAGCGCGCGCGCACGCTGATCGCCAACTGTGTCCATCCCGACTATCGCGACGCGTTGCAGGAATACTTCGACCGTGCCCTGCATCACAGCTACGGCAAGCACGCTTCGCACCTGCTGCCGGAGGCGCTGTCATGGCACCAGCGGTGGTTGGAGACGGGGACGATGAAGGGTTAAGCGGCTTCAAGCGTTCGCTATCTGCATAGGTTGGGGTGAACGAAGTGAACCCCAACGTCGCATGCCGTCCGCGAACGGGACGTAAGGATTCGCAGGCTCGCGTCACTCTATGGCCCTGGCCTAATCCGCAGCTTGGAATATCAGCAACACCATAACAACGATCATTGCTAGAAACGACGACCCTGCGTACCAAGCTGCCAGAACTGGGCTTCTACCTTGGCCACCTTCACAGGCACGCTCACCTTGCAAGAAAACATACAGAGCATTGGCGACAAAGACGATAGCCCCGACCACCAGATGGCTAACTTTCCCTTCAAACAGAGGCGCCTCGTCAAGGTACATGACCAAAAAATTCAGCGTCATAAGATTGATGACTTGGACGCCCGACATCAGCATCCAGGCTGAAAATACGTTCGGCTCCCCTTCTACATCAGTCTTGGACGTCAAGAAGTAGAAGCTGCGGAAGAGCGCATCAATAATGAACATGTCAGCGATCGGCTCCAGAAACTATGCAAGATTTTCCACTCGTAGTACCCGCAATAGATTCATGAGCGTCGACGATGCCCGTTGTAGGTTAACAGGCTGGGGGTCGCCGACTCACGCCGACCCGTTCGCCCTCAGGCGTTCCGCTCCACCAGCCGCTGCGACTTCATCACCGCCAGCACCCGCAGCGCGCGGGCCATGAACATTCCGCTGAAGAGCCCGTACGTACCGGCGACCACAACGACTGCGGTCGTCGTCCCGAATACGTCCGGGTTAGTGGCATGGATCACGGCCACCGCGTACCGGAAGAAGAAGATGCCCATCATCAGCGCCAGCGGCATCCAGCTGCCGGGCACCGTGAACTGCGCCGTCGACGCGTCGTAGGCAACACGACGCGACGGCACCCACGCCAGGCCGATGACCACCACGGCGACCCATGCGCAGGCCCAGGCGGCCAACGCGGTGAGGTGGGCGTCGAACGTCGACCAGACCGAGTACAGCGACCAGGCCAGCATGGCGAGTGGCAGCACGATGAGGCGGCCGCGCGAGACCTGGCGCGTCCTGCTCTGCAGGTAACCCAGGTAGACCAGACCGAAGAACAGGCCGAAGACCCAGAGGGGCGTGTGAGTGAGGATCTGCGTCATGGGGCAAGGGTCCGGGAGGCGCCGACACCGTGTCGGTTCACGCACATCTTCGGAGCTGCCCGCCCTTCCGTGAGGTGCCGGAAGTCAACACTTCCAGGTGCCGGAGGTCGTGGAGCCTCCCCTCGCGGTACGCGTTGTCTCCGGCCCGGTCCGCAGGCTCGGGGATGGGGGGTGCCTCCGCCGTCGCAAGATTTCCATGCGTCATGACAAGGACATCTTGCCCGCTGGCACGTTCTTCCGACGCGCCAGCGATGCCCTCAGGTGAGATGACGAAGAAAAGAACTTCGCCATCAAGGCATTTTCGTTTGATGACGAAGAAAATTTCTCCGATGGCGAACCTATTGGGTGCGTTGCCGTCGCTCTGGAGTGCCATGACAAAGAAAATTTCTTCGACGTCGAAGCATGGATGTGCCATGACGGTGAAATTTTCATCGATGGCGCTGCTCTTCTGTGCCATGACGAAGAGAATTTCTTCGAAGCCGATGCTCTTTTGTGCCATGACAAGGAAAAAAGCGTCGGCAGCGCACCAGAAAGGTTCGCCATCGATGAAAATTTCCACGGCAACGCTGCAACGTCCATCATGCCACCCCGCCTGACCGCCATCCACCCACGAGAAAGGGGCGGTCGCCCGCCCCTTTCCGTGTGACGCGTCGCGTGAGGGTCAGCGGACTTCCGCGATCTCCACGCCATCCAGGCCCTGCGCCAGCGTGCGGGCGTCGCCGCCCTGGGCCAGCTTGATGCGCAGGCGCACTTCGTTCTGCGAGTCGGCGTAGCGCAACGCGTCCTCGTAGCTGATCTCGCCGGCCTGGTACAGCTCGAACAGGCTCTGGTCGAAGGTCTTCATGCCCAGGTTGGTGGACTCCTTCATCACTTCCTTCAGCTTGTGGATCTCGCCGTCGCGGATGTAGTCCTGCACCAGCGGCGTGCCCAGCATGATCTCCATCGCCACGCGGCGCCCCTTCCCGTCCGGCGTGGGGATCAGCTGCTGCGCCACCACGCCCTTCAGGTTGAGCGACAGGTCCATCAACAGCTGGGTGCGGCGGTCCTCCGGGAAGAAGTTGATGATGCGGTCCATCGCCTGGTTGGCGTTGTTGGCGTGCAGCGTGCACAGCACCAGGTGGCCGGTTTCGGCGAAGGCGATGGCGTGGTCCATGCCCTCGCGGGTGCGCACCTCGCCGATCATGATCACGTCCGGCGCCTGGCGCAGCGTGTTCTTCAGCGCCGCATCCCAGCTGTCGGTGTCGATGCCCACTTCACGCTGGGTGATGATGCAGCCCTCGTGCTTGTGCACGAACTCGATGGGGTCTTCGATGGTGATGATGTGGCCGGTCGAGTTCTGGTTGCGGTAGCCGATCATCGCCGCCAGCGAGGTGGACTTGCCGGTACCGGTCGCGCCCACGAAGATGATGATGCCGCGCTTGGTCATGGCCAGCGTCTTGATGACCGGCGGCAGGTTCAGCTCTTCGATCGTCGGGATGCGCGTCTCGATGCGGCGCAGCACCATGCCCACCTGGTTGCGCTGGTAGAAGCAGCTCACGCGGAAGCGGCCCACGCCGGCCACGCCGATGGCGAAGTTGCATTCGTGGGTCTTTTCGAACTCCTCGCGCTGCGAGGGCGTCATCACGTTCAGCACCAGGTCGCGCGACTGCTGCGCCGTCAGCGGCGTCTGCGTGATCGGCGAAATCTTGCCGTGCACCTTGATGGACGGCGGCATGCCGGAGGTGATGAACAGGTCCGACGCCTTCTGGTGCGCCATCAGCTTGAGGAAGGAGGTGAAGTCGATGGTGCTCATGGGTGGCTCCTGTGGAGCGGGGAATAGGGAATGGGGAATGGGGAATCGTGCTGCCGATCCGTTCCAGCCCTTCCGTCTCCCAGCGTTGAACTATTCCCGATTCTCTGCTGCCGATTCCCGCGCCTCTTCGATCACTCGAAGAGACGCTTGTCCTTCGCGTATTCCTTGGCCTGCTGGCGGGTGATCAGCGCGCGCTTCACCAGGTCCTGCAGGTGCTGGTCCAGGGTCATCATGCCGCTCTGCTGGCCGGTCTGGATGGCCGAGTACATCTGCGCCACCTTGTCCTCGCGAATCAGGTTGCGGATGGCGGGGGTGCCCACCATGATTTCCCACGCCGCGGTACGGCCGCCGCCGATCTTCTTCAGCAGCGCCTGCGAGATCACCGCGCGCAGCGATTCGGACAGCATCGAGCGCACCATCGGCTTCTCGCCGGCGGGGAACACGTCGATCACGCGGTCGATGGTCTTGGCCGCCGAACTGGTGTGCAGGGTGGCGAACACCAGATGGCCGGTTTCCGCGGCGGTCAGCGCCAGGCGGATGGTTTCCAGGTCGCGCAATTCGCCGACCAGGATGTAGTCGGGATCTTCGCGCAGCGCCGAACGCAGCGCCTCGTTGAAGCCGTGCGTGTCGCGGTGCACTTCGCGCTGGTTGATCAGGCACTTCTGCGAGGTGTGCACGAACTCGATCGGGTCCTCGACGCTGAGGATGTGCCCGTACTCGTTCTTGTTGATGTGGTCGATCATCGCCGCCAACGTGGTCGACTTGCCCGAACCGGTCGGACCGGTGACCAGGATCAGGCCCTGCGGCTGCTGGATCAGTTCGCGGAACAGCGGCGGGCAGCCCAGGTCTTCCAGGGTCAGCACTTCCGACGGAATGGTACGGAAGACGGCGCCGGCGCCGCGGTTCTGGTTGAACGCGTTGACGCGGAAGCGCGCCAGCGACGGGATCTCGAACGAGAAGTCGACCTCGAGGAACTCCTCGAAGTCGCGCCGCTGCTTGTCCGACATGATGTCGTACACCAGCGCGTGCACCTGCTTGTGGTCCAGCGCCGGGATGTTGATGCGGCGCACGTCGCCGTCCACGCGGATCATCGGCGGCAGGCCGGCCGAGAGGTGGAGGTCCGAGGCCTTGTTCTTTACTGAGAACGCCAGAAGTTCGGCGATATCCATGACGCTGCTTCCCCAAGTTGCTGCGAACTGGAACGTTGATTCCCCGGAGGGCAGTATAGCGCCCTCGCCGTTCCCGCCAATGGTTGGATGAACATGCTCGCCGACACCCTCAGCGAGACCCTGCAACACCTTGAAAACGCAGCGAAAGCGGCACATCGGCCAACGCCCGCGCTGCTGGCCGTGTCCAAGCTGCAGCCGGCCTCGGCCGTGGCCGAACTGGCGCGTGCCGGACAGCGTGCCTTCGGCGAAAACTACGTGCAGGAGGCCCAGGCGAAGATCGGCGAACTGGCCGGGATGGACCTGGAATGGCACCTCATCGGCCACCTGCAGTCGAACAAGGCCGAACTCGCGGCGCACCTGTTCGACTGGGTGCAGACGGTAGACCGTCACAAATTGATCGGCGCTCTGTCACGCTATCGGCCCGCGGACCGCGCGCCGCTCAACGTGCTGGTGCAGGTGAACATCGATGACGAAGCCAGCAAGCACGGCTGCCGGCCGGACGAGGTGGCCGGCCTGGCCGAGGCGATCGCGGCCGAACCGCGCCTGCGGTTGCGTGGACTGATGGCGATTCCCGCACCCCACCCCGACACCACCCGGCGCATCGACGCCTTCCGCCGCATGCAGGCATTGCAGGACCAGCTGGCGGCGAAGCATCCCGGCGTGGATACCCTGTCGATGGGCATGAGCGAGGACTACGCGCTCGCCGTCGCGCACGGGGCCACGATGGTCCGCATCGGCACCGCCCTGTTCGGTGCGCGCCCGGCGCGGACCGCCTGACTCCTTCCCACTTTCCCGAGGCCTGACGCCATGACCCCTTCCACGTCGCGCGTGCTGACGCATCCCTTGGCCTTCATCGGCGGCGGCAACATGGCGCGCAGCCTGATCGGCGGCCTGATCAAGCGCGGCGCCGATCCTTCGCGCATCCGCGTGGCGGAGCCCAACGAGCCGCTGCGTGCCGCGCTGGCGGCCGACTTCGGGGTACAGGTCTTCACCGAGGCCGGCGAAGCGGCCTACGGCGCGGACACCTGGCTGTTCGCGGTGAAGCCGCAGGTCATGCGCACGGTATGCGAATCGCTGGCATCGATGGCGCAGGCACAGCGCCCGCTGGTCGTGTCCATCGCCGCCGGCATCACGGTGGCGCAGATGCAGCGCTGGCTGGGCGGTGGCGTGCCAGTGGTGCGCAGCATGCCCAACACGCCTGCCCTGCTCGGCGCGGGCGTCACCGGCCTGCATGCGAGCGATGAGGTCGATGCGGCAGGCCGCGAGCGCGCGGAACTGCTGCTCTCCGCCGCGGGCCCGACCGTATGGATCGATGCCGAAGCGAAGATGGATGCCGTCACCGGTGTCTCCGGCAGCGGCCCGGCCTATGTGTTCCTGTTGGCCGAAGCGATGGAAGCCGCGGCGGTGGCCGAAGGCCTGTCGGCCGAGGCCGCGCGCACGCTGGTGCTGCAGACCGTATTGGGCGCGGCACGCATGCTGACCGAAAGCGGGGAAACCCCGGCGGAACTGCGTCGCCGCGTGACCTCGCCCAACGGCACCACCCAGGCGGCCATCGAGACCTTCCAGGCCGGCGGCTTCGAAACGCTGGTCGCCCGGGCCGTGCATGCGGCCACCGTGCGCGGCGGCGAACTGTCGGCAGCGAACGACTGATCCGCATCGCATCTGCCCCGCACACCGTACAACGCCGCATCCTCAACGAGTTCCTTCCATGAAGCGCTTCCTTGTCCCGCCCGCCCTGGTTCTGCTGGCGCTGCTGGCCGCCTGCTCCGGCGGCCAGGCGCCCCGCACGGCGGAATTCGTGCCGCCCGCACCGGCCGAGACCGACTTCGGCACCCTGCGCGTACGCTACAACGCCCTGCCCTCGCTGGCGCTGAGCGACGCCGTCGCGAAGCAGTACGGCGTACAGCGCGACGCCGGTACCGCACTGGTGCTGGTCGCCCTGCGCGAGGTCAAGGGCGCCGAGGAAATCGATGCGGATGGCGAGGTCAGCGTGACCGCGCACGATCTCTCCGGCACGCGCCAGGCGATCGAACTGCGCAAAGTCGAAGCCGGGGGATATACCGACCTGATCGGTACCGCCCGCGTCTCGCCGCGCAATTCCTATCGCTTCGAGGTGGTGGTGACCGCAGGCGGTCGCACGGAGACGGTGACGTTCCAGCGGAATTTCTGAGGCGTCTCGACCTCTGTAGGAGCGACGTCAGTCGCGACCGCACGCCGTCCCGACCATGGAGTCCGATGGCGGACGCGGCTACCACGGCAGGCTGGCCCGATGGGGGGATAGGGTTACATCATTTCCACGGTCGCGACTGACGTCGCTCCTACAGGGAAGCCAGCATCACCCGTGACGCCCCGACCACCGCCGGATGATCGCCGCGATCGCCCGCACGCCGTCGGTCAGCGCCGCCGGTCCGGGTTGCAGGATCAACGGGGACTTGATCTCGTGCAGTTCGCCGTCGCGCACGGCGGGGATCGCCTCCCAGCCGGGGCGCGCCGCCACGCGGTCGGGGCAGAATTTCTTGCCGCACCATGAGCCCAGGATGATGTCGGGTGAGCGCCTCACCACGTCGCTGCCATCGGCGAGGATGCGGTGCCTGGCCAGCGGCTCGCGCGCCATCTCGGGGAACACGTCGTCGCCGCCGGCGATGCCGATCAGCTCCGACACCCAGCGGATGCCGGTGATCTGCGGCTCGTCCCAC
Source organism: Pseudoxanthomonas mexicana (assembly GCF_010093385.1). Taxonomy (GTDB): domain Bacteria; phylum Pseudomonadota; class Gammaproteobacteria; order Xanthomonadales; family Xanthomonadaceae; genus Pseudoxanthomonas_A; species Pseudoxanthomonas_A mexicana. The sequence continues at coordinate 12,307 of NZ_PDWV01000036.1, read as the reverse complement.
TCTTCGAAGTAGACCGTCGGCCTGCGCGGCAGCAATGCCGCCTGCGCACGGATAGCGTCCAGTCCGCGCTCGAGCGTGTCGGCGTACGCATTGGCACGCGCCGCAGCACCCACCAGCGCGCCCAGCCGCCGCACGTAGTCTACGATGCCGTCCACGCTGCGGTGATTGCTGATCCAGACCTCCACGCCACGCCGCACCAGTTCGGCCGCGATGTCGGCCTGGATGTCGGAAAAGCCGATGGCCAGGTCGGGCTGCAGCTTCAGGATCTCGCCGATCTTCGCGCTGGTGAACGCGCTGACCTTCGGCTTCTCCTTGCGCGCCTGCGGCGGCCTGACGGTGAAGCCGCTGATGCCGACGATGCGGTCCTGTTCGCCCAGCGCATACAGCGTCTCGGTCGGTTCTTCGGTCAGGCAGACGATGCGGCGCGGCCCCATGACTCAGGCCTGCAGCGGTTTGCGGAAGTAGACCACGCGCTCGGTCTCCTCGAAGCCGCAGGCCGCGTGCGCAGCATGGCTGGCGGCGTTGTCGATCAACGCATCGGAAGCGAGTTCCGTGCAGCCCTGTTCCCGCGTCCACGTTTCGACGGCGGCGATGAGCGCGCGACCAATGCCACGGCCACGACAGGCCGCATCGACGTACCAGGCCTCGAGGAAGCCGACCGGCGAGGATTCGGTCCCGTTGACGTAATCGTGCCGCAGCGTTGCTTCGGCCATGCCGACCGGCCGGCCGGCGCCGTCGAACGCCAGCAGCGCGACGCCCGCGGTTGCGTCCCACGCCAGGGCCTCGGCCCGCAGGTCACCGGGATCAGCCTCGGGCCAGAGTTCGGCGCGCATGGCGGACCAGGCCTCGATGTCGGCCGCGGTCGCCACCCGGATACGCACGGTCAAGGAAACAGCATCCGCTTGCTCCACACGCCGGCGGCGTCGCACTCGTAGCGCCAGCGCTCGTGCAGGCGGAACTGTGCGCCATACCAGAACTCGATGGCGTCGGGCGCCACGCGGTAGCCGCTCCAGCCTTCGGGCCGCGGCACCTCGCGGTCGGCGAAGCGCGTTTCCACTTCGGCCATGCGCGTGTCGAACGCCTCGCGCGAATCCAGCGTCTCGGACTGCATGGAAGCCCAGGCACCCAGCTGGCTCTGGCGCGGACGGGAGGCGAAATACGCATCCGCTTCGGCATCGCTGACCGGCGTCACCGCGCCCTCCACCCGCACCTGGATGCCGGCCTCGCGCAGGCTGCGCCACAGGAACAGCAGGGCGGCGCGCGGATTGTCGTGCAGTTCGCGCCCCTTCTGGCTGTGCGTGTGGGTGTAGAAGACGAAGCCCGCCGCGTCGAAGGCCTTCAGCAGCACCGTGCGGGCGGAAGGCCGTCCATCCGGCGTCGCGGTGGCCACCATCATCGCGTTGGGTTCGACTTCGGTGCCCGCGGCCTTGGCTTCGCCGAACAGCGTGGTGAAGGTGGACAGGGCTTCGGCGTACAGGTCGGTCATGGCGGTTGGGGGTTGGCGCCCGCGTGCCGGGCATGCGCTATTGTCGCGCGATGGCGACATCCCCGCATCCCGACGGCTTCCCCGACCGGCTGGTCGCCGAAGCGCTGGCGGCCGCACGCGCGTTGCCGGCACCCACGCCCGTGTTCGCGATCGCCGGCCTGCAGGGCAGCGGCAAGTCGACGCTGGCGGCGCAGGTGGCGGCCCGCGCACGCAGCGAAGGCCTGCGCGTGGCGGTGCTGTCGCTGGACGACCTGTACCTGACGCGCGCACAGCGGCAGCGGCTGGCGTTGGACGTGCATTCGCTGCTGGCCACCCGCGGACCGCCCGGCACCCACGATGTGCCACTCGGCTGCGAGGTGCTGGATGCGCTGCGGGAAGGCGAGGACGTGGTGCTGCCGCGCTTCGACAAGCTCGCGGACGATCGCACGCGCGAAGACGCCTGGACGCACATCGTGGGCCGCGTAGACCTGGTGCTGTTCGAGGGCTGGTGTCTGAAAGCGGCACCCGAGGACGAGAAGGCACTGGCCACTCCCCTCAACGCGCTCGAACGCGACGAGGACGCCGATGGCCGCTGGCGGCGCTACTGCAACGACGCCCTGCGTCGCGACTATCCCGCGCTGTGGTCGCGCATCGATGCACTGTGGTTCCTGCAGCCGCCCGGCTTCGACATCGTGCGGACCTGGCGCTGGCAGCAGGAACAGACACTGCTGGCCCGCGACCCGCAGCGCACCGGCATGGACCGCGCGCAGCTGGACCGCTTCATCCAGCAATACGAACGCACCAGCCGGCGCCTGCTGGCGACGCTGCCGGCGATGGCCGAACGCGTGGTCGCGCTGGACGCGCAGCGCAGGCCACGGTTGCCGTTGTAGGAGCGACGTGAGTCGCGACCACACGACCGTGCGAACAGCAAAACCCGGCGCTGCGCGCGTGCGTTGCCTGTCGAGGATCTCCCGGGCTAACCGGGTCAGCGGTCGCGACTCACGTCGCTCCTACAGAGGATGCGCGCGCCACCCGCGTCACGCCACCACGAAGCTGATCCGCAGGTTGACGCGCCATTCGGTGACGTTGCCGCCGTCGTCGGTGACGACCTTGATCTCGTTCACCCAGGCGCCCTTGATGTTCTTCACGGTCTCGGAGGTCTTCTTCAGGCCGACCTTCACGGCGTCTTCCATGCTGGTCTTGGACGCGGCGTTGACCTCGATGATCTTGGCGACGGACATGGTGCGTTCCTCCACGGTGGCCGGCCCAGTGCCGGACGGCCACCGTAGTCTCCGCGGCGTTAAGACCACGCCACGTCGCGCGCGGTGCGGTGCTAGCATCTGCCCATCATGAATCCGGCCCCCAACCTGATCCTGGTCGGTCCCACCGGCGCAGGCAAGACCTCCATCGGCAGGCGCGTGGCCGAGCGCTTCGGGCTGGCGTTCGTGGATGCGGACCAGGCCATCGTCGAGCGGACCGGGGCCAGCATCGCCACGCTGTTCGAGCACGTGGGCGAAGCCGGCTTCCGCGAACGCGAAAAGGCTGTCCTGCACGACCTCCTCGCTGGCCACGGCCAGCTGGTGTCCACCGGCGGCGGCGCCGTGCTGGATGCCGAGAACCGGATGTGGATGAAACAGCGCGGCTATGTGGTCTACCTGCAGGTCAGCGTGGAGGCGCAGCTCAAGCGCTTGGGTCGCTGCACCAACCGCCCGCTGCTGCAGCGCGCCGACCGCGAGCAGGTACTGCACGACATGGCGCTGACGCGCGAACCGCTGTACCGCGAGGTGGCCGACCTGACCCTGGATACCGTCGGCCTGACGCCGCCAGAAGCGACGGCCCGCCTGACCCAGCTGCTGGCGCACCGCTGGCAGCCCATCGAAGAGAACGCATGAACCACACACGCACCGTCGATGTCGGCGGCGAGATTCCCTACACCATCGCCATCGGGCCTAGCCTGCTGGGCAACGGCGACGCGCTGGCGCGGCATGTCCGCGGCCGGCACGTGCTGCTGGTCAGCGACTCGGTCGTCGCGCCGCTGTACGCCGGCACGGTACGCGAAGCGCTGCACACCGCCCGTCCGGACCTGGCCATCGGCACGTTCATCCTGCCTGCGGGCGAGGAATCGAAGACGCTGGCGCACTTCGGCCATGCCATCGAGGCGCTCGCCACCCTGGGCGCCACCCGCGACGCCTGCGTGGTGGCGCTGGGCGGCGGCGTGGTCGGCGACCTGGCCGGATTCGCGGCCGCCTGCTGGATGCGCGGGGGGGACTGCGTGCAGGTGCCCACCACGCTGCTGTCGATGGTCGATTCGTCGGTGGGCGGCAAGACCGCGGTCGATATCCCGCAAGGCAAGAATCTGGTGGGTGCCTTCCATCCGCCACGCGCCGTGTTCGCCGACACCGATGCGCTGGCGACGCTGCCGGCGCGCGAGCTGCGCGCCGGCCTGGCGGAAGTGATCAAGTACGGCGCCATCCGCGATGCGCGCTTCTTCCAGGGGCTGGAACAGGAGCGCGCCGCGCTGCTGGCGATGGCCGGCGAAGCGCTGGCGCTGGCCATCGCCGCCAGTTGCGAGCACAAGGCCGAAATCGTGGCCCGCGACCCGCTGGAGAAAGGCGAGCGCGCGCTGCTGAACTTCGGCCACACCTTCGGCCATGCCATCGAGACCGAGCAGGGCTACGGCGGCCTGGGCAACGACAACCTCAACCATGGCGAGGCGGTGGCAGTGGGCATGGTGCTGGCCGCGCGGCTGTCGGCCGACTTGGGCATGGCCCCGTCCAGCGACGCCGACCGGCTGGAAGCGACCCTGCGCGACTACGGCCTGCCTACCCGCATTCCCGCCGGACTGGCCCCCGAACGCCTACTGGCCCGCATGCGCCTGGACAAGAAGAACCTGGCCGGTCGCCTGCGGCTGGTGCTGTGGCGCGGCCTGGGCCGGGCCGAGGGGGTGCCCGACGTGGACGAAAGCCGCGTGCTGGCCGTGCTGTCCGGCTAAAATGCCGCCATGCGCGTCTTCCTCCAGCAACGCCCCGACGCGGGCGAAGCGCCCCGCTACGTCCAGCTGACCTTGCAGCCCGATCTGTTCGGGGGCTGGGAGCTGTTGCGCGAAACCGGCCAGATCGGCGGCCGTGCGACGCTGAAGCGCGAGCAGTATCTGCTGCAGGACGAGGCGAACGCCGCGTTCGAGAAAGCCCGCGACAGCCACCTCAAGCGCGGATTCCAGCTGATGTTCGCCCGCGGCGCGGACGCGCCCAAGTAACCCTTCCCCCGGATAACCGATGACTGCCCTGAAGAACGATCGCTTCCTGCGCGCCCTGCGCCGCGAACCCGTGGATTGCACGCCGGTATGGCTGATGCGCCAGGCCGGTCGTTACCTGCCGGAGTACCGCGCCACCCGCAAGGAAGCCGGCAGCTTCCTGGGCATGGCGAAGAACCCGGAGGTCGCCTGTGAAGTGACGCTGCAGCCGCTGCGCCGTTTCGACCTGGACGCCGCCATCCTGTTCTCCGACATCCTGACCATCCCCGATGCGATGGGGCTGGGCCTGTACTTCGTCGAAGGCGAGGGCCCGAAGTTCGAGCGCACCGTGCGCAGCGCCGCCGACGCGGCGAAGCTGGGCGTGCCGGACATGGAAACCGAACTGCGCTACGTGATGGACGCGGTGCGGGTGATCCGGCGCGAACTGGACGGCAAGGTGCCGCTGATCGGCTTTTCCGGCAGCCCGTGGACGCTGGCCTGCTACATGGTGGAAGGCGGCGGCAGCAAGGACTTCGCCCGCATCAAGGCGATGGCGCTGAACGAACCTGCCGCGCTGCACCGCCTGCTGTCGGTCAACACCGATGCCGTGATCGCCTACCTGGCCGCCCAGCGCGCGGCCGGCGCACAGGCGCTGCAGGTGTTCGACACCTGGGGCGGCGTGCTGAGCCCGGCGATGTATCGCGAGTTCTCCCTGCCCTACCTGCAGCGCATCGCGCAGGAACTGCAACGCGGTGACGGGGCCGAGCGCACCCCGCTGATCCTGTTCGGCAAGGGCACCGCCGCCTATCTGGAAGACCTGGCGGCCAGCGGTGCCGAAGGCGTGGGCGTGGACTGGCTGGTCGAGCTGGGCGACGCCGCGCGTCGTACGCAGGGCAGGGTCGCGCTGCAGGGCAACCTGGATCCGGCCACGCTGTACGGCTCACCCGAGGCGATCCGCCGCGAGGTCCGCCGCGCCCTGGACAGCTATCGCGACGGCAATGGCGGTTCGCGCGAGGGCCATGTGTTCAATCTGGGCCATGGCATGTCGCCGGACATGAACCCCGACCATGTGGCCGTGCTGGTGGACGAAGTGCACGCCTACAGCGCACGCTGAGCGCACGCCCTTCCCCTGAGCGACGCAATGGACTGCCGCCATCCGTTTGTGCCCACCGTCGCCGGCATGCTGCTGGTGGCCGGTGCGCGCGTGCATGCCGGCGAGGCCGGTACGCCCGGCCCCCTGCAGGTGACGGGCGGCGACTTCCCCGCCCTGGTGATGGTGGTGCCGGGCGACCACGCAGGCGGCAGCCGCGACGCGATGCCGGGCTGCGACCGCATCCGTGCCCGCCGCCTGGACGAACTGCCCCCGGGCTGGTCCAGTCGGGTGGCCCAGGTGGAACTGGACTGCGAGGAAGCCCTGGCCGATGACGCGCAGCAGGCGCTCACGGCGGTGACCGCCCGCGCCCGGCTGCGTGCGGACCAGGTGCACCTGGCGGGACTGCCGGTACTGGAAGTACGGCTGATGGATTCCAGCCGCTGGGGCGACCACCAGTACGTGGTCGATGCGCCGTACGAACAGGCCGCACAGCCCCTGCGCCGCTTCCTGGAAACTGCCTGCCAGGCACGTGCGCTGGCCGGGGAAACGCAGGTGCCGTGCACCATGGTGGATACCGGCGACGGCCTGTACCTGGCCACCGGCGACACGTCCGGCCAGTGGATCCATGCCGACCCGGACGATGCCGGCCAAACCCTCTATGTCGAAGCCTGGGCGGACTGAACCGATGCGTGGATGCCTTCTGCTGTTCCTGTGTGCGCTGCCATGCATTGCACGTACCGGCGAACCGCCCGCCTTCGCCGGTGACTACGGCCACGCGGCGAGCGCGTCGGCGGACGACGTGGTCTGGCAGGTGGAGGAAGCCGGCCATCACTGGCGCGTCACCCTGGTCACGACAGGCGAGACGCACGACGCCCATCGCCTGCAGGCACGCGGTCGCGACGCCTTCTGGTCGCGGATGGACTGGCCCTTGGAAAGCAGCGCGGAGGCCGACTGCCTGACCTGGGGCGACAAGCCCGGCTCGCTGCAGGACCTGCTGGCGGACACGCCGCCCGCGCCTTCCGCCCCGGGCGAGGACTACGGCCATGCCGTGCTCTGCCATGTTCCGCCCGCGGCGCGCGCCCGCATCGGCTGGATCGCCGACAACGCCAGCGACTGGTTCTACTACGACCCCCTGCTCGGGGTGATCGAAGCCCGCGCCCTCCGCTGACGCGCCGTTCACCCCACGCCGGTGCGCTGCCCGCGCAGGCGGGGCGCGCTGCCGTCGGAGCCCTCCGGAGGCAAGCGGTACTCGAACCGGATCTCGCGCATGCCGTCGGGGACGGCCATCTCCATCGCGTCGGGCGCCCCGCAATGGCCACGCAGTACGTCGCGGATCGCCTGCGCCTCGTCCCGCAGCCTAGCCGCCTGGGCCTGTTGCGCGATGACCTCACCGCGCAGGTAGACCGTGTCGTCGGTGATCCCCATTTCGTCTTCGCGGCCGTCGTTGGTGCTGGCCAGCAGCGCCTCGGGCCGCGCCTGCCCCTGCGGGATGGCGCGCACCTGCAGGACCTGCCGGCAGTACCCGGTGTTCAGCACGCGCACGCTGGCGACGAAGCCGGACAACAGGGTTTCCGCCTCTGCCTGGACATCCTCGTCCGCGGCACGGTCGGCCTGCACGCTGTAGCGGACCTTGATGAAGTAGAGATCGCGCACGGTCATGGCCAGCGCGGAGCGGTAGCGCGCATCGTGCATCGGCATGTCCAGCGCGAACGAGCGCGCCTTCACGGCCAGTTCGCCCAACAGGCCGGCACCGGCGGCCGGCATCGTGGCGAACACGCGCGTCTGCCCCACGTGCACTTCACCCGCCTGCCGGTCCCGCGCGATCTGCGCGATCTCGTCCACGCCCTGCCGGAAGACCTGCTCGAACACGGGGTCGAACATCATCCCGGCCGGGTACAGGTACAGGTCCATCCAGCGGTCCGGGCGGCGGGTGTCCTGGTAGCGGACCGACACGCCCAGTTCCTGCGGCTCGTAGCGCTTCTCGCCCGCGGCCTCCCCGTCGCCCACGCGCAGCGGATACAGCGCGCGGGTATCGGTGATGTAGTGCCCCAGCAACGGGGGCGGTGCGTCCGCCTCGGCCGCCAGGGCGCCTGCGGACACCACCGACAACGCCACGGCAGCGATCACGGCGATCCGGCGGATGGCGGCCCTCACGGTTCAGTCCCCCGCCGCGCGCGCGCCACGCTCGTGCGATGCGATCACCGCCGCCAGCATGTCGCCGGTGACCGGCTTGCGGACGAAATCGTCGAAGCCGGCCGCACGTGCGCGCGGCTCGGCTTCGGCATCGGTACGCGCAGTGAGGGCGACCAGCGGTGTATCCAGGCCACGCTGGCGCATCTGCTGCGCCAGCGCCATGCCGTCCAGGCCGGGCAGGTCGAGATCGAGGAAGGCGATGTCGAACGTGGTCGCCGTGATCTCGGTCAGGGCGGCGAGCCCATGCGGCGCGTGGGTGACGCGGTGACCGCGCGCGCGCAGCAGGCCTGCCACCACGTCCGCCACAGTCGTGTCGTCCTCGACCAGCAGGATATCGAGCGCGCCGACCTCCCGGGCCGGCGCAACGGGCGCCGCCTCCTTCGTGAACGCGACCTGCGCGTCGGGGACGGCGCGCAGCGCGGGCAGGTCGACGGAGAACCGCGTGCCCTTGCCCGGCGCGCTGTCCACGTCGATGCGCCCCCCCATGGCGACCGCCAGTTCCTGGCAGATCGCCAGGCCCAATCCACTGCCGCCATAGCGCGCCGTGGTCTGCGCCCCCTCGGCCTGCTCGAAGCGACGGAACAGCCGCGCCTGCTGTTCGGCATTGATGCCCGGCCCGCTGTCGCCGACGGTCAGCCGCACGCCCTCGGGCGCCAGCGTCACGGCCTGCAGCGACACATGGCCGGCCTCGGTGAACTTGATCGCATTGCCCAGCAGGTTGAGCAGGATCTGCCGCAGCCGCAGCGGATCGCCGCGCACCCGGCGCGGCACCCCGGCGGCGATGCCGTGATGGAACGCCAGCCCACGCTTGCCCGCCACCGGCCCCATCAGCGCGGCGACATCGTCCAGCAGCGCATGAAGATCGAACTCGACCTGCTGCAGCTCCAGCTTGCCGGCTTCGATCTTGGCCAGGTCCAGCGCATCGTTGACCAGGCGCAGCAGATGCGTGCCGGCGCGCTGGATGGCGTCGGTATAACCCTTCTGCCGCTCGTCCAGCGGCGTGGACTGCAGCAGTTCGGTCATGCCCAGCACGCCGGTCATGGGCGTGCGGATCTCATGGCCCAGCGTGGCCAGGAAACGGGTCTTGGCCAATGAGGCCTGCTCGGCGACTTCGCGCTTGTGCACGGCCAGCTGCCAGGCGCTGCGCCGGCGCACGCGCCGGCGGTACGCGGCGCCGGCCATCGCCAGGGCCAGCAGGCCGAGCACCGCGAACAGCAGCAGGCCCCACGGACTGCGCCACCACGGCGGCAGCACGTGCAGCTGCAGGACCTGTTCGCGCGAGGCATTGCCGGCCGCATCGAAGGCCTGCATGCGCAGGCGGTAGCGGCCGGGCGTGAGCGCGGAAAACACGCGCTCGCCGCTCGCGCCCTGGTCGACCCATCCGCCATCGAACCCTTCCAGCAACGACCGGTAGCGGTTGCCCAGCGGATTCTCGTAGCTGAGCAGGCGCGTGCCGACCAGCAGCTCGTGGTCGTCCGGCTGCAGCTGCAGCGGCTGGTCCACGCGCATGTGCACCAGGCTGTCGCCACGGCTCACCTGCAGGCTGTCCACCACCAGGTTGGGCGTCACCGGCTTCGGGTCCGGCAGGTGGGTGTCGAGCAGCGCCACCGATCCGTCCGCCGCCGTCGTCGCCAGCAAACCATCGGCCGTCATCAGCAGGCCGCGGTCGTTCAGTTCCTGGCTCAGCAGGCCTTCGCGCACGCCGAAGTTGCGCAACAGCGCGCGGGATCCGCGCAGGTTCGGATCGATGCGGAACAGTCCGCGCCGGGTACCCAGCCACACCCGGCGCTGCGGATCCACGGCCAGCCCGGTCGACTCGACGGCGGGCAATCCTTCGTCGGCGCCGATCCGGCGTTCGCGCACCCAGCCGGCCGCATCGCGGCGCCACGCCTCGACGCCGGACATGCGGTGCAGCCAGAGACGGTCGGCGTGTTCGAAGGCGAAGGCGTACACCCGCTCGCTGCCCATGGCGGGCACCGGAACGAAGCGCGCGGCGGCCGCGTCCCAGACGCGCATGCCTTCGGCGCCGCCCAGCCAGAGGCGGCCGTCGGGCGCGACCGCGATGCCCTCGATGTCGGGCAGCCCCGTCGCCTCATCGCCCTTGGCGATCGTGCGCAGCACGTGCCCGCTGCGGGCGTCGCGCTGCTGCACGCTGCCCATCTGCGTGACCAGCCACAGGGTGTCGTCCGCCGCTTCCACCAGCCAGTCGATCGAGGTGCCGTCGGGCACGGCGTGCTCGCCCTGTTGCGTCCACTGCACCATCGCACCGGTGCGGGGATCGGTGCGGATCAGGCCGTTGCGGTGGCCGATCCACAGCTGGCCGTGGCGGTCCTGCAGGACCGAGGTGAGCCGCAGTTCGCCCAGCAGGGCCGCATGGTGCGGCAGCGGGGTTACGTGGCCGCGGCGGGTGTCCAGCCGTTCCACCTTGCCGGTGCTGCTGGCGATCCAGACGCCGTCGGCCCCGGCCTGCGAGATGCCGCGATAGAGTCCGCCACCCAGACCCTGCGCCGGCGAGAACGCGGCGATGCGTCGCCAGTCCGAACGCAGGTAGGCCAGCCCACGGGTCGGCACCGGCACCCACAGTCCTCCGTCCGGCAGCGCCAGCACGGTCTGCAGGACGCGGCCGATGCCCACGTTCTGCGCATCGTAGTTGACCGGAGCAGGCGCCAGGTCGCCATCGGTGCGCCACAACCCGCCCTGACTGGCGAGCCAGTATTCGCCTTGGCCATCGCTGGCCATCGCGATCAACGCATTGGGCCGGGCGAACATCGGCGACCACGGCGGCGACCCCCACCGCTGCTCCGGCGACCACCGGTGCACGCCGTCGGACGCGCCGACCCATACCGCATTCCCGTCCGCGGTCACCGAATAGATGATCGCGTCCTGGCTGCGCGGCAACGCGAACCGGCGCACGTCACGCCCGTCGTAGCGGGCAAGCCCGTCCATGGTGCCGATCCACAGCACGCCACGGGCGTCGAAGGCCAGCGACAGCACGTTGTCCGAAGGCAGGCCGTCCACGCTGTCGGCCGATGCGCTGAACCGCGTGATGCGGCCATCCGCGGACAGCCGGTGCAGTCCGCCGCCGAACGTGCCGAACCACACGTCGCTGCCGCGGCTGGTGATGGCGAACACGTCGTCGCTGCCCATCTGCGGATGGTCCGCCTGGCGGAAATGGCGGAATCCGCCACGGTCCGCCTCCATCACGCTGAGGCCGCCATTCTCGGTGCCCACCCATACGCGGTCGGCGGCGTCGATGTGCAGTGCCTGCACCACGTTGCCGGGTAGCGAAGCCGGATCGGCCGGATCGTGCCGCCACACCTTGAAACCCACGCCGTCGTAGCGTGCCAGGCCATCCCAGGTGGCCATCCACAGGTAGCCGGAACGGTCGCGCGCGAGCGCCGGGATGGTGGTCGACGGCAGGCCGTCGCCGGCGCCCAGCAGGCGGAAGCGGGGGATCTCGGGCACCGTCGCCTGCACGGACGCGCAGACCAGCCACACCAGCAACAGCCACCCCGCACGCCTCGCCATTCCTGCCCGCCCCTCGTTCCCTGGTGACCCCTTCCGGCATCGTCGCAACGGACCGTTGCACGCGCAAGCGGGGTATCTTCGGGGGCCGTCACCCTAGAATCCGACCCCATGCCCGGCCCCTTCCTCCGCCACCTGCTGCTGCGCGCCTGCTGCCTGCTGGCGCTGCTGCCCGCCGTGGCCGGTGCCCGCGACACGCTGGCGGAGTACCGCCTGGACCCGGTGCACACGCGCGTGATGTTCGCCATCTCGCACGCGGGATTCTCCAAGGCGCTCGGCACCGTGTCCGGAAGCACCGGCACCCTGACCTTCGATCCTGACGACTGGAGCCGCGCGAAGGTCGACGTGCGGGTGCCGATCTCGCGTGTGGACCTGGGCGACGCCGACTGGAACAAGGCCACGCTGGCGAAGTCCCTGCTCGATGCGGAAGACCACCCCGAGGCGCGCTTCGTCTCCACGCGGGTCGAACCGGTCGATGCCACGCACGCCCGCGTGCACGGCGACCTGACCCTGCGCGGCGTGACGCGCGAAGTCGTCCTCGATGCGATGCTCAACGCCGCCAAGCGTCACCCGATGCCGCCGTTCCGGCGCACGGTGGGCTTCTCGGCCACCACCACGCTGAGCCGCGCCGACTTCGGCATCACGGCCTGGAAATCGGTGATCGGCGACGAGGTGGAACTCCGCATCGAGGCCGAAGCCACCTACGACGGCAAGGCTGCGGACGACGTGCCAACCGCCGACACCCAGCCTGCCCACCCGCCACCGCCCCACCCGGAGACTACGCCCAGGCCCGGCGGCA
>NZ_PDWV01000035.1 GCF_010093385.1 Pseudoxanthomonas mexicana | reverse complement strand
GTCACTGGCGGGCCGCGGCGAGTTCGGCAGGGGCGTACTGGTCGGCATCGGCCGGGGGGGCACGCTGCACGGCCCGCCCGGCGGCTTCCAGCTCGGGCGTCAGCGCCGCCTGCGCGAATGCAGGCGCCGCCGACAGGGCCAGGTCCACCACCGCGGCCGCCATCCCCTGCGGGGGTCGTAGGACGTGGGGGGAGATAGCTGTCAGTGGGGTGGCGGGGCTCCGGGGGGGGGGGGGGGCGCCTGCGGCAGGACCCGCAGGCCGCCGCCGACCGCCAGCACGGCGGTGAACGCGGTCGCGGTGAGCCAGCGCCACGGGCGCGCGCCGCCGGGCGCCGGCGCGGCGCGCTGTGCTTCATGGCGGGCGGCGCGCAGGCGCGCCAGGGTCTGAGGCGACATCTGCGCCAGCGCCGCGCGATGCAGGCTGCGGGCCTGCGCATCGAAGCCGCCGTCGTCAGGAGTGTGGGGGGTCATCGGAATTCCTCCAGTTGCTTCTGCAGGGCGTCTCGCGCACGGGACAGGTGGGTCTTCACCGATCCCTCCGAGCAGCCCATGACGCGCGCGGTGTCCGCCACGTCAAGTTCTTCCAGCACGCGCAGCGTGAACGCTTCGCGCTGGCGTGCCGGCAGGCCGCGCAGCGCTCTCACCAGACGCGCGTAGGCCTCGCGCTGGTCGTGCGCCTGCGAGGGTCCCGCGCCCAGGTCGGGCGCCCAGTCCACCGGGCCTTCCTCGCCACGGTCGCCGGTGGGCAGCAGCCAGCGCAGCCGGAAGCTGGCGCGGCGCTGCAGGTCCACGATCCGCCGCCGCAGGATGCTCCAGAACAGCGGGGTCCATTCTTCGGCGGGGCGGTCTGCGTAGGCCAGCATCTTCATCATGGCGTCCTGCACCGCATCCAGCGCGGCCTCACGGTGGCGCAGTCCGGCCTCGGCGAAACGGAACGCCCGCGGGCCGATGTCGGCCAGGAACCGTTCCAGCGTCGCCGCCGGGACGGGGGACGACACCGTGTCCGGCGACGGAGGGGGGGCGGTGCTCACCAACATAGCTTAGCGGCCGGTGCCGTGAATCAGCCGCGATCCGACCACGGGTGCGGGCGATGCGGATGCGCAGTGGCGGGGACGGGCGTCAAGGTCAATCCTCCGTGGATACCGCAGGGGGGAACGCGCCACGGCGCGTCCGGTTGACACGCCCCCGCTGGGGCCCCGGTGGATTCAGGTATGGTTATGATGCGGAACACGCCCCGCCCCTGCGCGGTGGTGCCGACAACGTGGACAGGATGGGGGAGCGGATGAGCGACGGGTTCGTGGCGCTGTACATCTTCATGCTGGCGGCCATCGCCGGGCACGTGATCATTTCGCGGGTGCCGGTGATCCTGCACACGCCGCTGATGTCGGGCTCCAACTTCATCCACGGCATCGTGCTGATCGGCGCGATGGTGGTGCTGGGCCACGCCGATACGACGCTGGAGAAGGCCATCGGCTTCATCGCCGTGCTGCTCGGGGCGGGCAACGCCGCGGGTGGCTACGTGGTCACCGAGCGGATGCTGGAGATGTTCAAGAGCAGCAAGCCCGCGGGTGGCAAGTGAGCAGCACGCCGATCATGCCCGCGCGCGCCGGCGCCACCGCGCGCGACCTCTTCCAGTGGTTGAGCTACCTGCAGTACCCGGCGTTGCTGGTGGCGCTGGGGTACGGGGCCAAAGCGGGCTGGTCGCTCGCGATGGCCGGCACAGACATCGGGGCGACGGTCTACGACGATTTCAACTATGTACTGCTGTACGCCGGCATCGGCATCGGCCTGTCCTCGCTGCAGGATCCCACCAGAACGCAGAACGACGTCTCCAGGCGCGTCTGGCAGGACCCGCGCAAGGGACGCTGGATGCTCGTCCTGCTGTCCTTCTACACGCTCACCTCCATGGTGGCCGGACTGGTCGGTGCGTATCTGGCCGATACGACAGTGGTGAACCAGTTGTCGTTGGGACTGATCGCGTTCGGCCTGGGCATGGTGGGGCTGCTGAAGACCGCCATCGAGATGCGTGAACACCATCGGCTGGACAAGCAGGTCGCGTCGTCTTCCGGGGGGAGCCAGGCATGATGAGTGCGTTGACGCTGGTGAAACTGAGTTACTTCGTGGCCGCCACGCTGTTTCTGCTGGGCCTGCAGCGCATGGCCAGCCCCAGGACCGCGCGCAGCGGCATCCAGTGGGCGGGCGTGGGCATGCTGATCGCCACCATCGCCACGTTCTTCCTGCCGGGCCTGCACAACATCGGCCTGATGGTCGCGGCCATCGTGATCGGCGTGGGCCTGAACTGGGTGTGGGGCAAGAAGGTGGCCATCACCGACATGCCGCAGATGGTCGCGCTGTTCAACGGCATGGGCGGCGGTTCCGCCGCGGCGATCGGCGCGGTGGAACTGGTGCGCTATTCGGCCGGTGAGCCGGCACCGTCCACGTTCACCCTCTCGCTGGCGGTCATCGGCGCGCTGATCGGCGCGGTCTCGCTGACCGGCTCGGTGATCGCCTGGGCCAAGCTCGACGGGCGCATGGACAAGCGCTACACCTTCCCGGGGCAACAGTGGTTCAACGCGCTTGTGTCGCTGGCCGCCATCGCCTGCGGCGTGATGGCGCTGACCACGCTGGCCATGCCGTGGATCGTCGCCTTCTTCGTGCTGTCGTTGGCGCTGGGCGTGTTGATGACGCTGCCCATCGGCGGCGCCGACATGCCGGTGGTGATCTCGCTGTACAACGCCTTCACCGGCCTGGCGGTGGCGTTCGAAGGCTACGTACTGGGCAACGAAGCGCTGATCATCGCCGGCACCATGGTGGGCGCGGCCGGCATGCTGCTGACGCGCCTCATGGCCAAGGCGATGAACCGCAAGATCAGCAACGTGCTGTTCTCCAATTTCGGCGGCGGCGGCGCGGCCATGCAGGAGATCGGCGGATCGATGAAGCCCATCGAGGCCGCCGACGTGGCCGCGATGATGGCCTATGCCGAACGCGTGGTGATCGTGCCCGGCTACGGCCTGGCGGTGGCGCAGGCGCAGCACAAGATCTGGGAGCTGACGCAGAAGCTGATGGAACGCGGGGTGAAGGTGAAGTTCGCCATCCACCCGGTCGCCGGCCGCATGCCGGGCCACATGAACGTGCTGCTGGCCGAAGCCGGCGTGCCCTACGACCTGATCGCCGACATGGACGACATCAACCCCGAGTTCGCCAACACCGACGTCTCGCTGGTGATCGGCGCCAACGACGTGGTCAACCCGGTGGCGAAGACCGATCCGGCCAGCCCCATCTACGGCATGCCCATCCTCGACGTGGTGAACAGCAAGAACACCATCGTCATCAAGCGCGGCAAGGGCACGGGTTTCGCCGGCATCGAGAACGCGCTGTTCTACGCCGACAACACCCGCATGCTGTACGGCGACGGCTCGGAGATGGCGAACGCGCTGGTCAGCGAACTGAAGGCGCTGGACGGCGGGCACTGAACGCATGCAGGCGCACCAGCGGCAAAGAAGAAGCCGGGCATCGCCCGGCTTTTTCATGGGGTGCGGCAGGCCGTATCAGAACCTGACCTTGGCGGTGATGCCGTACGCGCGCGGCTGGCCGGCGACGAAGGTCGGCGTGCCGAACTGGCGGCCGGTGTTGCCGGCGTCGATCAGGTAGTCCTCGCCGGTCAGGTTGCTGCCCCACACGCCGATGTCCCAGCGGCCGTCGGCGAGCGTCACGCCCATCCGCAGGTTGAAGATGCCGTACGCATCCTGTTCCAGGCCCGGGGTGTTCTCGTCTTCGAAGAACACCTTCGACTTCCAGCTGTAGGAGGGACGCAGGTAGAAACTGGCGGCACCCATCGGCACGCGCCAATCCAGGCCGATCGCGGCAGCGTGGTCCGGAGTCAGACGGAAGCGATGGCCCGCGTAGAGCTGCGGATTGCCGTCGTCGTCGCGGTCGTCGAAGCGCGCGTGGGTCCACGCGTAGTTGGCGAAGAGTACGAGGCCCGTCGCCAGTTCGCCGGTGATCGAGGCTTCCACGCCCTTGGCGGTGGCGTTGCCGCCATTGGTCGGGATCAGGAACGGCGCGCCGCCGCTGGGATTGGGGATTTGCGTCTGGAAGTCGCTGTAGTCGTACCAGTAGGCGGACACTTCATAGGCCAAGCGACCGCCGGCGGTGCCGCCCTTGATGCCCACCTCATAGCTGTTGACGATCTCTGCGGGCAGCACCTGGCTGCGCTGCGGCGTGATGTCGATGACGTTGGGCCGGCGGCCGCGAGAGACCGTGGCGAAGGCGCTCAGCGTGGGCGAGAAGGCGTAACGCGCGGCCACGCGACCGACCACCGAATCGAAATCCTCGCTGCGCTCCAGCTTGCCGGCCGTGGCGCTATTGAGGATGTTGTTGCCGGCCAGCGGCGCGGGTAGGCCGGCACCCAGGCCATTGAACAGTGTCGGCGCGTTGCCGGCGAAACCCTTATAGCCCGCAGTCTGCTTTTCCCATGTCGCGCGCAGGCCGGCGCTCAGTTCCAATGACGGCGTGGCGCGCCAGGTGCCGTCGAGGAACACGTCCCACGCTTTCGTCGTGCCGTAGTTGGCGAAGGCTTCGCGATGGTCGGGGTTGAGCAGGGCGTGCAGGCCGCCCGGCAGCGTGTAGGACACGAAGGGGTCACCGTCCGGTCCGAACAGCGGGATCGCCGGGAACGGAATGCCGCCGAGCAGCGCGCCGATCTGCTGGCGGAAAGCCGCGTTCTGCGACAGCAGCGCCAACAGGCTGCGCTCGTCGGTGGCGAACGGTACGTACTGCGAGCCATCTTCGACGAAATAGCTGGCGCCGAAGAAGCCGGCGAAGCTTTCGCCGTTGTCGAAGTTGAAGCGGAATTCCTGGCTCCACTGGTCGCCCTGGGCGATCTCGGCGAATTCCATCGCCTTCAGGCGCGAGCCGTCGGCGTCGAATTCCTCATGCGAGTCGAAGCTGCGCCAGCCGCCGATGGTGTCCAGCGTCCAGTTTTCGCCCAGCGCGAACGAGCCCAGCGCGGTCAGGCTGCGCACGGTGCGGTCCAGGCCGAGTTCGTCGCCGCGGTTGAGCTCGGCGTCCGCGTACGGCGTGGTGCTGCCCTGGCGGTTGGGGATCGTGCCGCTGATGAAGGCCGTGCCCGGCGGCGTGTCTTTCTGATAGTTGGCGATCAGGTCGATCCGGCTGGCCTCGCCGATCAGGGCGCCCAGGCTGGCGCGTAAGGCCGTGGTGTCCTTACCGTTGAGCGTGCCGCCGGCCGCGTTGTCGATGCTGCCGTCGCGTTCTTCGTGGAAGACCGCTACGCGCGCGGCCAGCGCTTCCGGTGCGATCTGCGCGTTGAAGTAGCCGCTGGCCAGGCGCTGGCTGTCGCTGCCGGTGCCGACTTCAAAGGCGCCACGGTTGGCGTCCTTGGCCTTGTTCTGGATGTAGTGCACGGCGCCGCCCTGGGCGGCGCGGCCGAACAGCGTGCCCTGCGGGCCGCGCAGCCCCTCCACGCGCTCCATGTCGAACAGGGCCGCCGAGGCGCCGCGCGGGCGGCTGATCGACACGCCGTCCTGGAACACCGATATGCGCGGCTGCACATTGGCTTCGCCGCTGTCGGAGGTGATGCCGCGGATCACGTAGCCGGGATTGTTCGGGCTCTGTTCCTGCACCTGCAGGCCGGGTACGAAACCGGCGAGATCGCCCAGCGTGGTCATGCCCTGGCGGTCGAGGAAGTCGCCTGAGTACGCGGTGATCGCGATCGGCACTTCCGACACCTGCTGCTCGCGCTTCTGCGCAGTCACCACGATGGTGTCCAACTGCGTGGCGCTGCCGGCATCCGGCGCGTCGGTCTGCTGCGCCAGCACGGTGGCAGGACAGGCCAGCGCCATGCAGAGCGCGATGGTGAGGGAGCGGCGGGCGGGGCGACGCGCGGTGCGGGTGCAGGGAGTCATGGCAGACCGTGGCGAAGGGTGGGAAGGCGATGCGTCGCACGCGATGCGCGACGAGACGACGGCACAGGCTGCCCGCTCCATGTTGCTGCGCCATGACGGGCGCGATTGCCACATCACCGCAACCTGCGCCGGCGATGCTGCGCGGCTTTGCGACCTGGAGCCCTGCGTGAACGTCTCCGATCCCCCCGCGCCGCGCCCCTCACGGCGTGCGTTCCTCAAACTGACGCTGGCCGCCGCCAGCCTGCCGTTCGCGAGCCGGTGGTTTCCCGCCCTGGCCGTGCCCGCAGTGCGGCGCGATGCGTTCCCGCAATCCGTTGCGTCCGGGGATCCGCGACCGGACCGCGTGCTGCTGTGGACGCGTGTCCCCGATGCGGCCGGGAGCGATGTCGCGGTGCGCCTGCAGGTGGCGGACGACGCTGCGTTCTCGCAACTGCGCATCGAGCGCGAGCTTACCGCTCACGCCGAGTACGACCACTGCCTGCGCGTGCGCGTGCAGGAGCTGCAGCCGGGACGGCGCTACCACTTCCGCTTCCTGCGCCGCGAGGGCGACGCGTGGATCTCTTCGCCGGTGGGCATCACGCGCACCGCGCCGGCAGCCGACGCGCCGACACCACCGTTGCGTTTTGCCTTCATGAGCTGCCAGGACTACGGTGGGCGCTGGTACAACAGCCTGGTGCCGCTTCTGCGGGAAGACCTCGATTTCGTGCTGCACCTGGGTGACTTCGTCTACGAGTCGGTCGGTGACACCAGTTTCCAGCGCGCCGATGGCGCACGCGGCATCATCTTCGACGACATGGACGGCGCGCTTCGGGTGGGCGCCGTGGGGGGCGGTTACCTCGCCGCGGCCAGCCTGGACAACTACCGCCAGCTGCATCGCCAATACCGCACCGACAGCGTGCTGCAGGCGCTGTTGGAGCGTGCGCCATTGATCGCCATCTGGGACGACCACGAGTTCAGCGACGACTGCTGGCAGGACCACGCGACCTATGAGGACGGCCGGCAGGAGGAACGCGATGCCCGCCGCCGCCGTAACGCCGAGCGAGCCTATTTCGAGTACATGCCCGTCGATGTCGACGTTGGCGAAGTGGACGCCGCAGGCGTACAGACGGTGGACGAAGCGCGCCTGCATCCACATGCAAGGCTGTGGCGACGGCTGGACTACGGGCGCGACGCCAGCCTGGTGTTGCTCGACTATCGCAGCCACCGGCCGGACCATCCGATCCCCGAAGATGCCTTCCCGGGCGCCTTGGCGTATGACGAGGTCGCGCTGCGGCGACTGGCCCCGCACCTGGGCATGGCATGGCCGACGCTGGCGCCCGCGCTGATGCCATATCTCGATCTCGCCGACGACCGCTGGAAGGCTCTGCGCAAGCCGCTGCGGCGCGCGCTGACCCGTGCCTATACCGACGCCGGCGTGGACCGGAAGGCTGCCGCGGCGCGGGCGGCGATCCTCTCCGCCCAGCCGATGGCGGTGTACGTGGTGCGCGATGTGCTGGCGCGCTACAACGCTGCGGTACCGGCTTTCATGGGCGTCGAGCTTCCGCCGGAAGCCGGCGACGACTATCCGCGCGGCCTGCCGTGGCTGGCGTTCGGCAAGAGCGCGCTCTTCAGCCACCTCGGCAGCCGCTACATGGTGGTGAAGGACAGCTACGACCTGCTGCTCGCCCTGCGCCAGGCCGACGGTGCATTGCCACCCGCGCTGGGCGAAGCGCAGCAGGCGTGGCTGGCCACGCAGCTGGTTCAGGACGCGTCGCGCACTTTTCTCGTCGCCAGTTCGGAGTCGATGACGCCAATGGTACTGGACCTGTCCCATCCCGCGCTGGAAGCGCCGCCGTTGCTCCGAAGAAAGTTCTACCTCAACGTCGATCAGTGGGATGGTTTCGGCGTGCAGCGCGATGCGCTGGTGGCGGCGCTGGACCGCACGGCCGGTGCGGTGGTGTTGTCGGGCGACATCCACGCCAGTTTCGCCACCCGGCATTCCGGCAAGACCGTGGAGTTCACGGCGCCGGCGATCTCGTCATCCACGCTCTCGACCATCATGGCGGACGCGGCGAAGGCCGATCCCGCCACCGCCGCGGCGGGCGAGCGCCTGGTCGCCGGGCTGGATGCCCTGCTGGCGGCCGGAGACCCACGCATCCGCCACGTGCAGACGCGTCACCACGGCGTGGGCCTGTTCCAGCGCGATGCCGCCGGTGCCTGCAACGTCCAGTTCCTGCTGCTGCCGGCAGACCTGTGCGGCCAGCGGCTCTACGACGACGCGACCCATATCGAAGCGGCATTGCTGCGCGAAACGTTCTCGGTCACCTCTGCGCCGAATGGCGAACGTGTACTGCGGACGCCGGCCTGAGGTGGCCTCAGCGCGTCCACCACGCCGCCAGCAGCGGCGCCACCAGCAATGCCACCACATCCAACGGCGTGGTGGTCAGGGAAATCAGCGTCCATGCGTGGTGCGCGCCCAGCCGCAGCACGGAATCCCAGGGGCTGAGCCCGAACGGGAAGCCCATCTGGGTGCCAGCGATGGTCCACAGCGCCAGCGCGCAGATCGCCACCGTCACCAGCGCCGCCAGCACCGCGCGGCGCGGGCCGGCGGCCATGCCGCCCAGGCGCACGACCAGTACCACGTCCAGCGCGGCCAGCAGGGCCATCCAGCCGGCCTGCCGTTGCAGGTAGACCGCCAGCGCCACCCAGATCAGCAGCACGCAGGCACTGGCCAGCACGAGCATCAGGGGAACAAGCCAGCGGGCGTTGCGACGCGGGGCAGGGGACATGGAGACTCCGACAGGGCTGCCAAGGATACGGCCTGAACGCGACCGCCGGGGCGCGGGCGCTACAATAGGCCGCCTTGCAGCGCCCAACGCGCGCCCCCATCTGGTCCGGCATGTATTCCCGCAGCAGCGAACCCGTCCAATTCTCCCGCGATTGCGCGGCCGTGCTGGTGCCGCAGGGCGAACTCGTCACCCTGCCGGCCGGCAGTTACGGCTATATCACCCAGGCGCTCGGCGGCAGCTACACCGTCTTCGTGGAAGGCAACCTGTTCCGCATCGCCGGCAAGGACGGCGACGCCATCGGCAAGGAACCCACCGAACCGCTTTCGCTGCCCGAGAACGCCAGCGACGACGAGGTCGAGGCGCTGGTCTGGAACCAGCTGCGCACCTGCTTCGATCCGGAAATCCCCTTCAACATCGTCGACCTGGGCCTGGTGTACGAAGCCAACCTCAACACCCGCGAGGATGGCCAGCGCGGCGTCGAAGTGAAGATGACGCTGACCGCCCCCGGCTGCGGCATGGGCGAGATCCTGGTCGACGACGTGCGCAGCAAGCTGGAAATGACCCCCCCCGTGGCCGAGGCCGATGTCGAACTGGTGTTCGCCCCGCCGTGGGGGCGCCACATGATGTCCGAAGCCGCCAAGCTGGAAACCGGCATGCTCTGAGCCCCCCGGCTCGCCCTCTGCAGAACCCGTCAGGAAGGAAGAGATGAACGTGATGAACGCCGCCCCGTTGACCTACCGCGTGACCCGCAACGAGAAGGCCCGCACGGCCGCCGAGCGCGACGCCATCCTCGCCAACCCCGGGTTCGGCCTGCACTTCACCGACCACATGGTCGAGATCACCTGGGACAAGGCGCAGGGCTGGCACGATGCGCAGGTGCGCGCCTACGGCCCGCTGTCGCTGGACCCGGCCGCCTCCGTGCTGCACTACGGCCAGGAGATCTTCGAAGGCATCAAGGCCTACCGCCACGCCGACGGCTCCATCTGGACCTTCCGCCCCGACGCCAACGGCGCGCGCCTGCAGCGTTCGGCCGCGCGCCTGGCGCTGCCGCAGCTGCCGGTGAGCGAATTCGTCGAATCGCTGCGCCAGCTGGTCGCCATCGATGGCGACTGGGTGCCGTCGGCGCCGGAGACCAGCCTGTACTTCCGTCCCTTCATGATCGCCACCGAGGCCTTCCTCGGCGTGCGCGCCGCGCAGAAGGCCGGCTATTACGTCATCGCCAGCCCGGCGGGGGCGTACTTCGCCAAGGGCGTGGCGCCGGTCTCGATCTGGCTGTCCGAAGACTATGCGCGCGCCGCCAAGGGCGGTACCGGCGCCGCGAAGTGCGGCGGCAACTATGCCGCTTCCCTGCTGCCGCAGCAGGAAGCGCAGGCGCAGGGCTGCTCGCAGGTGCTGTTCCTCGATCCGGTGGAAGGCAAGTACCTGGAAGAGCTGGGCGGCATGAACGTGTTCCTCGTCTACAAGGACGGCCGCATCGTCACCCCGGAACTCTCGGGCAGCATCCTGGAAGGCATCACCCGTGACAGCATCCTGCAAATTGCCCGCGATCGCGGTCACGCCGTCGAAGAGCGTAAGGTCTCCATCGATGAGTGGAAGCAGGGTGTGACCTCCGGCGACATCGTCGAAGTCTTCGCCTGCGGTACCGCCGCGGTGATCACGCCGATCGGCCAGCTGAAGGGCAAGGACTTCGCCGTCGGCGACCTCAACGCACCGGCCGGCGAAGTGACCATGGGCATCCGAAAGGAACTGACCGACATCCAGTACGGCCGCCTGCCCGACCGCCATGGCTGGTTGGTGAAGCTGCGCGACTGATCCGCGCCTGCGCACGAACGAGGACGAGGCCCGCCCCCGGCGGGCCTCGTCTTTTTGCGGCGGGTGCAATGCAAATGTGAGATTGAGTCGCATCGCAGGCTCGAGTCCCAAGCGTGCAGCTGCCCGTCGTTCCGCAGGTGCTCCCCAACGCTCAAGCAATCCGGATTTCGCTGCAATCGTGATGCGACCAAGTGTGCTCGCTGTCACGGAATGGCGCGGGTTCGCTCCGTTAGCGTCTGGACGCGTCGTGCGTTGCACGGCGCGTCGTTCGGCCGAACGCGGCAGGCCACCATGTCCTCCGTGCCCCCTTTTGCGTCCCGTCCGGACCTTTGCCGCGTTCGCGGTTCTTTCAACATTTTCGGGAGAAGCTGATGTCTGGATTTGCAAAGCGTAGTTCGCGAGTTCGCCTGCTGTGCCTGTCGTCTGCCGTGCTGGCATCGCTGTACGCGTTGCCGGCGATGGCCGGTCGCGTGGACATGAGCGGCCTGCAGGTGGAACAGCCGGGTGGCTACGACCGCTTCATCGTGAAGTACCGCGACGGCAGTGCCGAAAGCACCAACGCGACGCAGCTGCAGCGCTCGCTGACCAACGCGGCCAGCACCGGCGTGGCCAAGCGCGCTGGCCGCGCGCTGGGCCTGCAGAAGTTGCGCCGGCTGGCGGCCGGTGGCGCGGACGTCGTGCGCGCCGACCGCAAGCTGGACCGGGTGGAAGCCGAATCGTTGATGCGCCAGCTGGCCGCCGATCCCAACGTGGAATACGTGGAAGTCGACCGGCGCATGTACGCAGTGCTGACGCCCAACGACACGCGCTTCTCCGAGCAGTGGGGCTTCAGCACCACGGCGGCGGGCATCAACGTGCAGCCGGCGTGGGACAAGTCCACCGGTGCGGGCGTAGTCGTGGCGGTCATCGACACCGGCATCACCAATCATGCCGACCTCAACGCCAACCTCCTGCCGGGCTACGACTTCATCAGCGACACGTTCGTCTCGCGCGACGGCGACGGCCGCGCTGCCAACCCCAACGACGAAGGCGACTGGAACCCGGTGGCAGGCGAGTGCTATCTCAACTCCCCCGTCACGAACTCCAGCTGGCACGGCACGCACGTGGCCGGCACGGTGGCGGCGGTCACCAACAACGCTGCCGGCGTGGCCGGCACCGCTTTCGGCGCCAAGGTGGTGCCGGTGCGCGTGCTGGGCCGCTGCGGAGGCTGACCTCGGATATCGCCGACGCGATCACCTGGGCCTCCGGCGGTACGGTCAGCGGCGTACCCGCCAACGCCAACCCGGCCGAAGTGATCAACCTGTCGCTGGGTGGCGGCGGCACCTGCTCCACCACCTACCAGAACGCGATCAATGGCGCCGTGGGCCGCGGCACCACGGTGGTGGTGGCGGCCGGCAACAGCAACGTCAACGTGTCCAACGCCGTGCCTGCGAACTGCCCCAACGTCATCGCCGTGGCGGCGACGACCTCGGCCGGTTCGCGTGCCAGCTTCTCCAACTACGGCACGGGCATCGACATCGCCGCACCGGGGCAGAGCATCCTGTCCACGCTCAACACCGGCACCACCACGCCGGGCAGCGCCAGCTATGCCTCGTACAACGGCACTTCGATGGCGGCGCCGCACGTGGCCGGCGTGGTCGCGCTGATGCAGGCCGCGGCCGCGTCCCCGCTGACGCCGGCAGCGGTGGAAAGCACGCTGAAGAGCACGGCGCGTCCGTTGCCCGGCAGCTGCTCGGGCGGGTGCGGCGCGGGCATCGCCAATGCGGATGGCGCGGTGACGGCGGTGCAGGGCGGCGGTCCCGATCCGGACCCGGGCACGCAGACCTACACCAACGGCACCGACGTGAGCATTCCGGACAACAACAGCACCGGCGTGAGCAGCACCATCGCCGTGTCGGGACGGACCGGCAATGCGCCCAGCAACGCGCAGGTGGCGGTGAACATCGTGCACACCTACATCGGTGACCTGATCGTGGACCTGATCGCACCCGATGGTTCGGTGTACGTGCTGCATAACCGCACGGGCGGCAGCGCCGACAACATCAACCAGACCTACACGGTGAACCTGTCCAGCGAAGCGCTCAACGGCAGCTGGCGCCTGCGCGCCCGCGATAGGTCCAAGAGGGATACCGGCTACATCAACAGCTGGAGCATCACCTTCTGAGGATTCCCCCGAGGGGACGCACAGGGACGTGCATAAGAAGCCCCGGCCTTGGCCGGGGCTTCTCTTGTAAGAAGACATCCCGGGTCTGTCAGGCCACCATGGCTGGTGGGTGAAGCTGCGCGACTGATCCAGGCCTTGTCGCCGCATCGAAAAGGGCCCGCCTCGCGCGGGCTTTTTTGCGTACGAAAACGATGTGCGCACGAATAAAAAATTCGCGCTTTTCACGCATTCAGCACGTAAATGAATCTACGAAACGGTGTCCACCGGTGGCTTCCACTTCATGCGTGTATCCCGGCGATTACGTTTGAAACATTGTGCGATGAAGTGTGGCTTTCATCGCTGATTCATGTGGGCGCGCTCCGCTAGCGTCGTCGTACGCCATGCGTTGCACGGCGTGTCGCCCGGTCGAACGCGGCAGTCCGCTACGCCCTCCCGTGCCAGTCTCCGCGCCCCGACCGGGCTCTTGCCGCATTCGCGGCTTTCAACCTTTGAGGGAGAGTCTGATGTCTGGATTTGCAAAGCGTGGTTCGCGAGTTCGCCTGCTGTGCCTGTCGTCGGCGGTGCTGATGTCCCTGTACGCGTTGCCGGCGATGGCCGGCCGTGTGGACATGAGCGGCCTGCAGGCGGAAGAACCGGGCGGCTACGACCGCTTCATCGTGAAGTACCGCGACGGCAGTACCGAGAGCACCAACGCGACGCAGCTGCAACGCTCGCTGACCAACGCGGCCAGTACCGGCGTGGCCAAGCGCGGTGGCCGCTCGCTGGGCCTGCAGAAGCTGCGCCGGCTGGCCGCCAGCGGCGCGGACGTCGTGCGCGCCGACCGCAAGCTGGACCGGGTGGAAGCCGAATCGCTGATGCGCCAGCTGGCCGCCGATCCCAACGTCGACTACGTGGAAGTGGACCAGCGCATGTACGCGGTGCTGACGCCCAACGACACGCGCTTCTCCGAGCAGTGGGGCTTCGGCACCACGGCAGCGGGCATCAACGTGCGGCCGGCGTGGGACAAGTCCCCCGGCGCGGGCGTGGTGGTGGCGGTCATCGACACCGGCATCACCAACCATGCCGACCTCAACGCCAACCTCCTGCCGGGCTACGACTTCATCAGCGATACGTTCGTCTCGCGCGACGGCAACGGCCGCGATTCGAACCCCAACGACGAAGGCGACTGGAACCCGGTGGCGGGCGAGTGCTACAGCGGTTCGCCGGTGACCAATTCCAGCTGGCACGGCACCCATGTGGCCGGCACGGTGGCGGCGGTGACCAACAACGCCAGTGGCGTGGCCGGCACCGCGTTCGGCGCCAAGGTGGTGCCGGTACGCGTGCTGGGTCGCTGCGGCGGCTACACCTCGGACATCGCCGACGCGATCACCTGGGCTTCCGGCGGTACGGTCAGCGGCGTGCCCGCCAATGCCAACCCGGCCGAAGTGATCAACCTGTCGCTGGGCGGCGGCGGCACCTGCTCCACCACGTACCAGAACGCGATCAACGGCGCCGTGGGCCGCGGCACCACGGTGGTGGTGGCGGCCGGCAACAGCAACACCAACGTGTCCAGTTCGGTTCCCGCCAACTGCCCCAACGTCATCGCCGTGGCGGCGACGACCTCGGCCGGTTCGCGCGCCAGCTTCTCCAATTACGGCACGGGCATCGACATCTCCGCGCCGGGGCAGAGCATCCTGTCCACGCTCAACACCGGCACCACCACGCCGGGCAGCGCCAGCTACGCGTCGTACAACGGCACGTCGATGGCGGCACCGCACGTGGCCGGCGTGGTCGCACTGATGCAGGCGGCGGCCGCGTCTCCGCTGACGCCGGCGCAGGTGGAGAGCACGTTGAAGAGCACGGCGCGTCCGCTGCCCGGCACGTGCTCGGGCGGGTGCGGTGCGGGCATCGCCAATGCGGATGGCGCGGTGACGGCGGTGCAGGGGGGTGACCCCGATCCGGATCCGGGCACCCAGACCTACACCAACGGCACCGATGTGAGCATTCCGGACAACAACAACACCGGCGTGACCAGCACCATCGCCGTGTCGGGACGGACCGGCAATGCGCCCAGCAACGCACAGGTGGCGGTGAACATCGTCCACACCTACATCGGCGACCTGATCGTGGACCTGATCGCACCCGATGGTTCGGTGTACGTGCTGCACAACCGCAGCGGCGGCAGCGCCGACAACATCAACCAGACCTACACGGTCAACCTGTCCAGCGAGGCGCTCAACGGCAGCTGGCGCCTGCGCGCCCGCGACCGTGCCAGCATCGACACCGGCTACATCAACAGCTGGAGCATCACATTCTGAGGATTCCCCCGAGGGGATGCACATGGACGTGCAGGAAGAACCCCGGCCTTGGCCGGGGTTCCTTTCTTTGGGGCCGGCGCACCGCGCTTCTGTGATATCGAGGCCATTTTCACCCCTGTCGCAGCGCCGAGCATCGAGAGTGCACCTCGCAGGTGCGCCATCGTCCGGAATAACGTCGCGACCGAAGAAAAAAACTTCGACGGCAGACACATCTTCTGCGTCGTCTCACCTTTGCGCTTCGACAGTGATGAAAATTTCATCGCCGTCTCACAATAAAACAGCGGTATCGAAGAACATTTCCTGGGCGTCGAAGAAAACAACGGCGCCATCGGAGAAAAATTCTTCGTCATCGCACATAAGAACGGTGCGGGCGCACCTTTCTGGTTCGATTTGTCACAAATGTACGGCGCCATCGTGGTCCGTTCTGAGCGTGACATCGAAGGGCGCTTCTATTGTTAGTCATTTCCCGTCGCTATCGCTTGGATGCACACCCGCGAGGGGTTAGCGTGGTCGTGCCGTCGGATACGGCGGCATCACCTGACATGGAATCAAGGAGCGACAATGAGTCAGAACCTCGTGGACTTTCAGATAGACACCTCCGTCCTGGACCCGCTGGACGCCGCTATCCTCCAGATGGAGAACAGCCTGGCCGGCCTGATCTCGCTGACGCCGGAACAGCGGCGTGGGCTGACCAAGATGGGCGAGAAGTCCGAAGCCTTCTGCCGCGCCGCGCTCAACGTGGCGCAGCAGCATGCCGGCATCATGGCGCGCGACTTCGACATCGAGGGCTTCCAGCGCGACCAGCAGGCGCTGGACCTGCTCCGCCCGCGCATCCTTCGTATCGCCCATCTCTACCAGCGCGTGACCGACACCGAGATGGCGCTGGGTAGCGACCTGATGGCCGCCGCGCTGGAGGTGTACGGGGTGCTGAAGGTGGCCGGCAAGGGCAAGGGCCTGGACGAAGCCCGCCGCAACCTGGGCGCGCGGTGGCGCATCAGCCGGCAGGGGACGGAGGAGCCGGGAGGAGGGAGTGGCGGCAACGGGTAGCCCGTTGCTGGGTGATGGAAAGCAACGGCTCCGCGATGCGGGGCCGTTCTGTTTCCACATGGCCGGTTTCCATCTGGTGAGGTGAACTCTACCCGCCACGTCCAACGTCCGCCTCTGGCCGGAGCGGACACAACGCAGTCTTTCAGATCCCGTGCTCCGTCTTGATGATCTCCGCCGCCCGCTCGCCAATGACGACGCACGGCGCCATGGTGTTGCCGCTGGGCACGTCGGGCATGATCGATGCATCCGCTATCCGCAGTCGCCCGATACCGTAGACCTGCAGCTTGTTATCAACCACCGACATCGTGTCGCGTCCCATCTTCGCCGTGCAGGCCTGGTGCCAGAAGGTCACCGCCGCGTCACGGAGATAGGCTTCCAGATCGGACGAAGCCAGGTTTCCCGGCATGGCTTCGCGCTTCAGCAACCGCTTGAACGGTGAAGCGTGGGCCATCTCCCGCGCCAGCGCGACGGTTGCCATGGCACCGCGAAGATCATCGGGATGCGAGAGCGTGTTCGCTTCGATGCGGACGGGCGCGCTGGCGTCGGCTCCGGTGAGGTGCAGCGAGCCACGGCTCTTGGGATGGGACAGTCCGGCGAACGTCATCCAGCCGTGTTCGGGCACACCGCGATGCGCGGTTTCCGGTGTGGGTACCGGAAACTCCAATTGGCAATGAAAGACGTCGGGCGAGGTGAGGGCGGCATCCGTCTTCCAGTACAGCGTGGCCTCCGAGCCGCCATTACCCACGCCGACCGGCGCGCTCGACTCGAACAGGCAGCCGAACGACACATGGTCCTGATGGTTGCGTCCGACGCCCGGCAACGACTGGATCACGGGGATCCCATGTGGCCGCAGTTCGTCTTCCGGGCCGATGCCGGACTGCATCAGCAGTTTGGGCGTATTGATCGCGCCCATCGACAGAATGACTTCACGGTCGGCAGCAATTCGTGTCAGGCGGCCGTTCTGCATCACGTCGACGCCAACGACCGTCGTGCCGTTGAGCGCGAGCTTGCTGACCTGGGCGTTGATCATCACCGTCAGGTTG
Organism: Pseudoxanthomonas mexicana; assembly: GCF_010093385.1. Lineage (GTDB taxonomy): Bacteria > Pseudomonadota > Gammaproteobacteria > Xanthomonadales > Xanthomonadaceae > Pseudoxanthomonas_A > Pseudoxanthomonas_A mexicana. The sequence continues at coordinate 26,556 of NZ_PDWV01000035.1, read as the reverse complement.
GGCTGTCCCAGCTTCGGAAAGATGTAGGAGCGGAAGATCGACGAGCGCCGGCCTGATTTCACGATCAGGTCGTTAAGTGCGACGCCACCGCGCCCTTCCATCATCATGCCGTTCGGGCTGTCGAAGGTCGGCATCCCGAGGGCTTTTGCGGCCTCGATCATGGCGATGGCCACGGGCTGGGGATGCGGTGGCGTTTCCACATGCACGGGCCCGCCGGAGCCGCGGCGGATGGCATCCGGCATCCCGCGCCAATCTTCAATGCGCTTGTAGATGTCGAGCACCGCGCGATAGCCCCACGCCTCGTCGCCGGCCGCCTCGGCGAAGTGATCCCAGTCGCTCTGGTGACCGCGTGCCCACACCATCACGTTGATGCTTGAGCCGCCGCCCACCACCTTGCCCATGTTGAGCGGGATGGCGCGCTGATGGAGATGCGGATTGGGCTCGGCGACAAAGGCCCAGTCGCGATCGGAGCCAAGGTTCGACGGCCATTGCGTCGGGTCGAGGATCCCCGGCAGTTCATCGGCGCCGCCCGCCTCGATCAGTAGCACGCTCACGGCAGGATTCTCCGCGAGCCTGCCCGCAAGGGCGCAGCCGGCAGGACCTGCGCCGCAGACGATGAAGTCGTAGCGCCCCGGATATTGCAGGTCGGTAGCGTAGGTGGGGACGTTGGGGGAAGAAGTGGGCATGGCGGCAGAAACTCCGGGCGACATGGGGCTGTCAGGCAGCACGGATGACGCTGCCCGCTGTGGGGAAGGTGATGCGGGGAGAGATGTCGGACGCGACGGCGGAGGATGCCGTCGCGTCCCGGAGGTACCTACTTGGCCTTTGCCGCGTCTTTCGCCGCGCGATCGATGGTGTCGGCCACCACCTTCGGCTGGGTCATGAAGACCGCATGGCTGGCGGAGACCTTGGTGATGCGCGCGTTGATGCGCTCAGCCATGTGGATGAGCATGGCCTGGTCGAAGGCCTTGTCTTCGGTGGCGATCACGGCCCAGCTGGGTTTGCTGCGCCAGGCCGCGTTCGTCAGCACGGTGCTGAACGCGGACATGTTGATGGGCACCTGCGAATCGCGCATGAAAGCGGCGTCAGCATCCGTCGTGTCGTGCGCGAAGCCGGCATTGAACTTGGCCGGGCTGATGAAGCCGAACCCGTCGGCGCTGGTTTCGATGACGAACTCCGGCGTCGGCGCAAATCCTTTGTACAGTTGCGCCGTCGTCTCGCCCGCGTCCGGCGCCAGCGCTGACACATAGACCAGGCCGGCCACCTTGTCATGCACACCGGCTTCGGTGATCACCGTACCGCCCCACGAATGCCCGACCAGGATGGCGGGACCGTCCTGGCGGTCGAGCACGCGCTTCGTCGCGGCGACATCGTCGGCGAGCGAGGTCAGCGGGTTCTGCACAATGGACACGCGGTAACCGCGTTCGGTCAGGTCGTCGTATACCGAGCGCCAGCCAGCACCATCGGCAAACGCGCCGTGCACCAGCACGACGTTCTTCACCGGGCCGCTGTCGCGGGCGGCTTCGTCGGCGTGGGCGGCGGGAGACAGGCTGGCGGCCAGGGCGGCGGCGAGCACGGCGGGGATGAGTTTGAACATGGTCGTGTCCTCGGGGCAGTGGTGGGTGGCGTTCGGGGTGCGGCGTTGGCCGGCAGGGTCACTTTGCAGGTCCGTGCGAAACCATCGGCTACGTAAAGTCCGAATAACTTGATCGAGCGTACGTGCCTGCCGCGGCTGCCCGCCGGGTGGCCGGCGGGCAGTGGGACCATCGGGAGCGAAGCGGCTTACGCCGTCGGCACGGTGCCGCCGTCGATCGTGTATTCCGACCCCGAGATGGACGCGGCGCGGGGCGAGGCCAAGAAGGCGATGAGGTCGGCCACCTCGGACGGCTGGGCCGGACGCCCGAGCGGAATGCCGCCCAATGCACTCATGACCATTTGCTTGGCGCCTTCGTAATCCGTGCCGGCGTTGGCCGCGATGCCGCCGAGGAAATCGATCGAGGCTTCGGTCTCGATCCAGCCCGGCGATACGCGCACTACGCGGACACCCTGTGGCGTGACTTCCTTCGACAACGCCTTGCTGTAGGTCGACAACGCGGCCTTCGCGGCCGCATAAGCGATGGTGGAATCTTGCAGCGGCAGCCGGCGCTGGATCGAGGGCACGTGCAGGATCACACCGGACTCCTGCGCGAGCATCGCCGGCAGCAGGGCGCGGTCCATGCTCACGGCCGCCATCAGGTTGAGGTCGAGCGCCTTTCCCCACTCGCCATCGTCAAGTTTGGCGAAGCCCCCCGCCGGCGCCGACGAGCCGCCCACCACGTTGACCAGGATGTCGACGCCACCGAGATGCCGTTGGGCCGCGTCCACCGCGGTGCGGACGCCCTCGGCCGTGGCCAGGTTGGCGGCCACGTAGTGCACGCCGTCGATGGGCTGCTTCGGCGCCGACGACGCGGTGGCCACGATGCGCGCTCGCAACGAGGCCAGCAGTTCGACGACGGCGCCGCCAACGCCGCGTGTGCCGCCGGTGACCACAGCACGCTTGCCGGCCAGCGAGAGATCGAAACTCATGGCGCGATCTCCAGCGTGGCGATCTTGCCGCGCTCCAAGGTGAAGCGGTAACGCAGGTCCAACGGGCTGCCGGGGAAGTCGCCCGACACGCGGCTGGTCACGGTGTAGCTGCGTCCCTGCGTCTCCAGCGCGTGGGGCGTGGCGGTGTAGGTGTACTTGGCGGACGAGTCGGTCTTCCAGGCTTCGATCGCGGCCAGGCCCGAATGGGTATGGCCTTCGTCCAGGATCAGGCCGTCCTTGGTGAAGCAGCGGGCGACGGCCTGGCCGTCCTGGCGGTCGGCGTCGAAGTAGGCCGCGATGGGCTCGGGCAGGTTCAGCTCTTTCATGGCGGGGCTCCGGGGTGGTGTGGGACAAGATTGAGCCGTCTATCCGGGTAAGAGAATCGCCTATGATCCGATCAGGCTATGTAGGAATCAGTACACAATGCGTGGCACCGAATTCGCGGAACTGAAGGCCTTCGTGGCCGTCGTCGACCGGGCCAGCTTCGCCCGCGCCGCCGATCACCTGGGACTGTCGCGGTCCGCGCTCAGCCAGACCATCCGCCAACTGGAATCGCGGCTGGGCGTGCGCCTGCTGAACCGCACCACGCGCAGCGTGTCGCCAACCGAACCGGGCCGTCGGTTGCACGAGCGCATGGCGCCAATGCTGCGCGACATGGACGAAGCCGTGGCGCAGGCGGTGGGTACGAGCGCGCGCGCCGCGGGCACGCTGCGCATCAACACGCTGAGCATGGCGGCCAAGCGCGTGCTCGCGCCGCGGCTGGGACGGTTCGCCAAGGCGAACCCCGATGTGGTGCTCGACATCGTGATCGACGATGCGTTGAGCGATATTGCCGGCGAAGGCTTCGATGCCGGCATCCGCGTGGGTGGCCGCCTGCAGAAGGACATGGTGGCAGTGCGGCTGACGCCGGACATCGAACTGCTGGCGGTCGCCTCGCCCGAATATCTCGCGCGGCACGGCGAACCCAAGACGCCTGCCGACCTCGCCCGTCATGCCTGCATCAACTGGCGCTTTCCCGGCAGCGGCAAGATCGCGGGCTGGCCATTCGCGAAGAAGGGCAAGACGGTCGAGGTCTTCGGCGAGGGCCGGGTGATTTCGAACCACCAGGACATCATCGTGCCCGCCGCGCTGCAGGGACTCGGCATCCTGTACGCCTACAACGACGACGACATCGCCGAGGCGCTGCGGGACGGGCGCCTGAAGCGCGTCCTTGCCGACTGGTCGCCGACGATGCCCGGTCTATATCTCTACTACTCGAGCCGGCGCTACATGCTGCCCGCGCTTCGCGCGTTCATCGACTGCATGCTGGATCGTGACATCAGTACCGATGATCCCTCGATGTCCGAAAGTTTCCGCTGACAGCCGACCACGACAAGGTGACCGGCCTGGTCTACGTGGTGCTGACGAACGCGGCCTGGCGCAGCAAGCCCAGCTGGGCCGTGATCGCCACCGAAGACAAGGCCTTCGACCAGGCCATGCTGATCCACATGGCCGAGCGCATCAACGCGCGCATCACCAAAGTGTCCGCCAGCCATGCGGTCTTCATGACGCAGCCCAAGGTGGTCGCCGACACGATCGACCGTGCGGCACGGGACGCGGTTCAGACGGCGAAGTGACCGCGCCGGGACCGGCAGCCCTGCGATGCACGGGCCGGAAGGAAGCAGAGCGCGAATCCGGAACCGGGTGGCAGGTGTTTGGATCCCGTCAAAGGCACGTGCCGGTCGAGGCGGGATCCAAACCTAAACGATGCCCCAGCCCTGCCGCCGCGCGATAGTGAGGATCTCATCCTCGGCGGCCTCGGGCGTGGCGTGTAGCTCGCGGGTCACGACGTAGACGGTGCAGGGCGCTTTCGCGCTCCTGAAGTTCGCTCTCGCCTGCACGTAACCCATACCGAGGGCGTTCCGGCGTTCGGCAAATTCGATGCGCAGCGCAACGCCTGCTTCGCAAGCTTCTTTCGGTTCCATCATGGGCGCTCGTAGGCGCCGAGAGTGTGCGCGCAACCCTTCTACGCCCTTTCATGAGGCATGGCAAGGACAGACACGGGGCCGACTCTGATTGCAGACCGCGTGTCCGCATGTCGATCCCGGGCACGCAGTTTCGTCGAACAGGCTAGGGCGGTATCCCGGCAGCCAGTGGGGCGGCCGCGCCACGGCACGATGAGAGGCGACGATGACGACGAACGAAAAAGTGAAAGGCCCGGCTTCCTACTTCCCCTCGATAGAGAAGCAGTACGGCAAGCCGGTGGAACACTGGTTCAAGGTGCTGGACGCCATCAGCGACCGCAAGCACATGGAGCAGGTGGCCGTGCTGAAGTCGGAACACAAGATAGGCCACGGCCATGCGAATGCGCTGGTGGCGTATCACAGGGCAATGCGCGGGAGTTAACGGCGGCGCGTGCCCCGCGCGCAGAGGCTCGCTGGGCAGCGGCCGCCTGAAGAGGCTTCCGAATCCTGAGGGGCGATGCTTGTGTTACGCGGATATCTCGGCGCGGAACGCGATCTCAATGAGCTGCTCGGGAAAAGCCAGCGCCGATACGCCTATCAGATTGCTTGCGACCTGCGGTACGGGTTGTCCGTAGACGGCGGGACGCACCTTCCCGCTGGCCGCGAAGGCCGCTGGAACGTCAAATACGAACAATGTCTCCTCGACCACGTCAGCCAGAGACCCGCCGAGTTGGGTCAACAGGACCTGCGCGTTCTCATACGTCCGTCTCATCTGCGCTTCCATGCTGTCGAAGTTCGCCGGCCTGCCATCGGTGCCGAGCGAGGCCGGCGCAACCAGCTCGCCTTCCGGCGTGTGCGAAAGCTGACCGGAGACGAATATGGTGTTGTTGACCCGCAGCGCTTGGACGTAGCCGTAGGAAGATTCCCAGGGCACCCCGAAGCTGGCATTCTTGCGGATGGTCGTGGTCATGGTCGCTCCTGTTCGCTGGGAGTGCAGTGTGGCGGGGTGTAGCCGCTCACGAATCCCCTGATGGGGGGATCGACACTCCTGTCTCGCTGGGGCGGGACATGTTCAATGGAACGGGCATCACGGACGTCTGCCAGCCAGTCGCGTGGGTCTGGGTGAGCGTACGAACCCCAGCACGCGGGGAGACGACGGGCCATGGATATCAACGCACCCGCCAGGAAGGCGATGGAGATGGAGCCCGGCGGCACGACGAGCGTGCGCAAGCCAATCCGGTCAAGTGGGCGTACAGTAGCCGCGGCTCATGCCGGCTGCGAGGAGCGTGCCATGTTCGATCCTGCGGATTTCAGGCTGGACGGTCAGGTGGCCGTGGTCACGGGGGCCGGCGCGGGCATCGGCCGCGCGATCGCCGAGACCTTCGCCGCCGCCGGCGCGGGCGTGGTGGCCAGCGACCTCGACGCTGGCGCGGCGCGGGCGGTTGCCGACGGCATCGTGGCGCGTGGTGGCCAGGCGCTGGGCATGGCCTGCGACGTGACCCGCGAGGACGCACTGGAGGCACTGGTGCGGGAGACTGTCGCCCGTTTCGGCAAGCTCTCGGTGCGGGTCAGCAATGCCGGCGGCGGCGGGCCGAAGCCCTTCGCCATGCCCATGGCCGACTTCCGCCGTGCGTTCGACCTCAACGTGTTCTCGCTGTTCCGGCTGGCCCAGCTGGCCGCGCCGGAAATGCAGAAAGCCGGCGGCGGCGTGATGCTGGCGATCACCTCGATGGCGGGCGAGAACCGCAACAAGCGCATGGCCGCTTACGGGGCCTCCAAGGCCGCCACCAACCACCTGATCCGCAATCTTGCCTTCGACCTCGGCCCCCTGGGGGTGCGCATCAACGGCATCGCACCCGGCGCCACCCGTACCGCGGCGCTGGCGTCGGTACTCAACCACGACATCGAGCAGCGGATGCTCGCGCACACGCCCATCCACCGGCTGGGCGAACCGCAGGACATGGCCAATGCCGCGCTGTACCTGTGCTCGCCCGCGGCGGCGTGGGTCAGTGGACAGATCCTCACCGTCTCGGGTGGTGGGGTCCAGGAACTCGACTGAGGAACAGGCCATGACACACGCATTCGCCGCCGTCGCGCTCGCACTCGTGCTGCTGAGCATGTCCGGGCCGTCACGCGCAGCCGATAAGGCCCCGCCGACCTCTGCGCCCGATACCGAGGCATCCGATCCGCGTGTCCTGGGCTGGATGCAGGGCTTCCCGCCGCCGCCCGACAAGCGCCTGAGTGCGGCCGATGGGTCGTTCTTCCGCTTTCCCGCGCTGCGCTGGAGCGTGGTGCACATGCGGGAGTTCCTGCCCACGGTGGAGGTGTCGCGCGGGCTGGGTGCGCCGGTGCCGCTGCCGGTGGCGCTGGACGGCGCGATCGATGCGATCCGCTTCACGCCCACCGGGGCGCGCGCGCCGATGACCTGGAAGGCTTCGCTGGCGGCCAACTATACCGACGGTCTGGTGGTGCTGCATCGCGGCCGTCTGGTGTACGAGTTCTATGCCGGCGAGCTGCGCGAGGACCGCAGCCATGCCGCGATGTCGGTGACCAAGTCGTTGACCGGCACCTTGGCCGCGATGCTGGCCGCCGAGGGCGTGATCGACCCGGCGGCGCCCGTGACGCGCTACGTACCGGAGCTCGCGGGGTCGGCGTTCGCGGATGTGCGCGTCCGCGACGTGATGGACATGACCACCTGCCTGCGTTACAGCGAGGATTACGCCGATCCGAAAGCGGAAATCTGGGAGTACGCCAAGGCCAGCAATCCATTGCCGCAGCCTGGTGCGGAGGTGGTGGGAACGACGGCCTACCTGCGCACGCTGCAGCCCGAGCCCGGATGCCGGGTGGGCGAGGCGTTCGCCTACAAGACGCCGAATGCCGACGCGCTGGGCTGGATCGTCGCGCGCGCGTCCGGCACGTCGGTCGCAACCCTGCTGTCGGAACGCATCTGGCGCCGCATCGGGATGGAGCAGGCCGGCTACTTCCAGGTGGACGCGACCGGCATGCCGGTGGCCGGCGGTGGCTTCAGCGCCGGCTTGCGCGACATGGCGCGCTTCGGCCAGCTGCTGCTCGACGGCGGGAGCTGGCAGGGCGAACAGCTGATCCCGCGTGCGGTAGTGGAGGACATCCGCAAGGGAGGAAGTCGCGCGGCATTCGCGCGTCCGGGCATGCGGGCCTGGTCGGCTGGTCGTATCGCGACATGTGGTGGGTCACACACAACGCCCATGGCGCATTCGCGGCGCGCGGCGTCCACGGCCAGACCCTCTACATCGACCCGAAGGCGGAGATGGTGATCGTGCGTTTCGCGTCGCACCCGCAGGCGGGCAATGCCGCCAATGATGCGACGTCCCTTCCCGCCTATCAGGTATTGGCCGATCACCTGCTGTCCCGCGACGGGAAGTAGGCGGCGCCTGCGCCCATCGATGCAGTGTGACGCGTGGGGGCGCCGCATCCTCGGCTGACGGGCCGGCGAACCCCCCGTCTCACGGGGGCCGCAGGGGGCTGGTCGCCGACGGACACGTCGGATGCCGGATGCCAACCCGAAGCGGACGTCTTTGCATGTCAGGTGCGGGCGATGGATACGCCACCGTCGACGAGAAAGGCCGTGCCGGTGATGAAACTCGACGCATCCGATGCCAGATGGAGGACGGAGCGTGCGATCTCTTCGGGCAATGCCATGCGCTTCAACGCATGGATGCCCTCCACGAAGGCCTGCACTTCCGGCGTGGCGTCCGGCGCATGGGTGAGGCTGGCGGGCGTGTCGGTGCCTCCGGGGAGGACGGCGTTCACCCGGATACCTTTCGGGCCGTACTCGGCCGCCAGGGCCTTGACCAGGCCTATCTGTCCCGCCTTGCTGGCGGCATACGCCGCCATGCCGGGAAGGCCGGCCGTGTAGCCGACGAAGGAGGACGTGAAGATGAGTGAGCCGCCGCCGCGCGCCAGCATGGCGGGCACCTGATACTTGGCGCCCAGGAACGCGCTGGCAAGGTTCGTATCGAGCATCTCGTGCCATGCGTCGAGCGACATCTCCGTGATGGGCTTGATCTTTCCCACCATCCCTGCATTGTTGAACGCAACGTCAAGGCCACCGAAGCGGTCGACGGCCGTGTCGACCAGGGCCTTGGCCACCTGCTCGTGCTTGATGTCGCCCGGCACCGCGATCGCTTGCCCGCCCTCCGCTTCGATGTCACGGACAAGCGCGTCGAGTTCGGCGGAACGACGTCCGCTCACGACCACACGCGCCCCTTCTCTCGCGAACAGCCTGGCCGTCGCACGTCCAATGCCGGAGCTGGCCCCGGTGACGATGGCCACTTTCTTCGCCAGTACATCCATCTGCAACTCCCGTCTTGTTGTGTCGGGAGAATCTATCGGCCCGTGCGACCCGCCGATATCCGTTTCTTGCGCCCGCAACAAGCATGCCGATACGCCTGCTGATGTGGCATGCCGTGTCGACATGCACGGGCAGGCCTCCGGGTCCACGCGGGCCAATCCGGTCCGGGGGTTGCTTCGGTCCCGCACGTCGCCCTTGGCCGATGCAGGTATCCGTTGAAGATGGCGCTGCGGGCGCGAATCTCCGCGATGCAGGGCGACGTGTTCGATGCTCCCCCATCTCCCATTGCGACAAGGCCTTCATGGGTGACCTGAGTGTGGCGGGTCGGCTGCGTGGCGATTCAGCTCGGGACAGGTATGCTGCCTCCCCTTCCGGCCTGTTTGCCCTTTGCCCAGGCCGCGACATGGCCCGGCGTGACCCGGTATTCGGCCATCGCAGCCCAGTGGACCCTCATTGAAAGCAACCCCTCTCCAATGGAAAACAGACTGGTGCTTCGAGCAGAGCCAGCAGCGACGGCACTATGTCATTGAGCCATGGCTCGATGGCCGCCGCGTGGGTCGTGCCCATGGGTGGTTCGAGTCGGGCGAGCGCTTTGTGCTGGAGAAGATCGAGATCGATTCCAGACAACGCTCGCGCGGCTATGGCAGTACGGTGATTGAACGGCTGCGACAGAAGGCGCGTGACGAGGGATGTCGCGAGCTTGTGATCAACAATGTGCGCGCCAGCAACCACCGGGCCATCTCGCTCTATGAGGCCCTGGGTGCGAAGGCCGTCCCGCTGTCGTCCAGCCTCTGCGCATTCGCCATTTCACCGCCGTAGGCGCATGCCGACACGGGGTCGGGGCAGGTTTTCAGCGTAGGCGTCGGAGAACGATTCCCTCTCGGTGAAAGCACAAGGCCCGCATCAGCGGGCCTCATTGCGGCTCCTGCGTCCGGCGGTCTGTATCACACCGCCTCGAACCGGTTCGCCGCCACGTTCTTCCTGACCTTCGCCGGGTCCCAGATGCGGCCGTTCATGGCGATGTAGACGCCCGTCGGCAGCGACTGCACCGCGCCGATGGCGCAGCCGATGTTGAACTCCGCGTCCGAGCCGCGGAAGCGGGCCGGGCTGAGGGCGCCGGTCATCACGATGGTCTTGTCCGGGATGGAGGCCAGCACATGGCCCGTCTGCACCATGCTGTCGGTGCCGTGCGTCACCAGCACGTGCTTCGTCGGCTGCGCGGCGATGGTGGCGCGGATTAGCTCGCGGTCCTCGTCGGTGATGTGCAGCGAATCCTTGCGCAGGATCGGGATGACCGTGAAGCGGAACGTCACCCCCAGCTCGCGCAGGATCATGCCGATCTGCGGGTCGCCGATCTGGTAGTCGGACTTGTCGTCGAAGTAGATCTTGTCGATCGTGCCACCGGTGGTGACGATCAGCAGCTCGTCCATCTCTGTGCTCCTGCCGGCGCTCACGGCGCGCCTGGCGTTGTGTCCGGGGGTGTCAGGCGGTACGCCTCGCCGTAGTGCCGGCAGATCATGTCTTCCAGTCCCGGCGAAGGCGGTGCGACCACCACGCGATTATCGCCGCTTTCCCGCAGGAACGTGCATTGCGCGTCCCCGCGACCGTCTTCGTCGTACGTGGCGCCACTGCCGTCCACCTGCGCCCGCAGGTCCTGGTTGCCGTCTCCGAGCGGCAGCGACCGCACGGCATCCAGCTTCCACATCAGATAGTTCCAGCTGCAGCAGCTGCTGCGCCCGGCCTGCACCAGCCACCCGTCGATGAACTGCAGCTCGTAATAGCCACCGCTGAAGAAGTGCTGCAGCGTCCGCGTGGCCGGGTCGACCCGGTAGACATCGCCCTCGCAGTTCGGCCCCGCACCGCACGCGCCGAGGATCTCGATCTCATGCAGGCCGTCACCGTCCAGATCCACCAGACTGGCATTGCCCATCGGGGTGTACGTCGTTTCCTGATCGATCTCCAGGCGGTCGCAGGTACGTCCGGCGTCGCACGCGAGCTCGACGATGTGGCGACGCAGCGCTGGCGAAGGGCATTCCGTCCGAACGGTCATCACGCTGCCGTCCCGGTTCTCCACGCGTGCCGGTTCGACGGGTTCGCACACCGCCTCCTGCGCCCATGCGCACGGTGCCAGCGCCCAGAAGAACAGCGCCACGACGCAGCGCATCATCCCTTCCTGCCGAACCGCTTGGCGAACGCCGGCCAGCTGGTGGCCAGCACGATGCCGACCGACAGCACGATGCCCGCCCAGGCGAAGGGCGCCTTCACCGGATCGGCCCAGGCCACCATCACCGCATGTGAGAACCAGAACAGCGCGAACACACCGGCCCAGAATGCCGCCGTGCGCCGGCGCGCCATGACGCCGATCATCAGCAGGATCGGCGGCAGCGCGAACACCAGCAGCGCCAGCGTGTACTGGCGGTCGCCGTAGAACCATACCGCGTACAGGACGGCCAGCAGCTGCAACAGGCCGGCCAGGACCAGGCGCGAGCGTTCCATCAGCACACCTCCAGCCGACGCGCGATGTCGGCCACGCGCCGGCCGAGCGCGCGCGCCAGCGCGGCTTCCTCGTCGCTGGGTTGTGGATCGTCCTCGCCACCGGCCACATGGCTGGCGCCGTACGGCGTGCCGCCGGTGCGCGTGCTGCTCAGCTGCGGCTCGGTGAACGGAATGCCGACGATCACGCAGCCGTGGTGGAGCAGCGGCACCTGCATGGACAGCAGCGTGGATTCCTGCCCGCCGTGCTGAGTGGCGGTGGAGGTGAACACAGCCGCCGGCTTGCCCACCAGCGTGCCGCTGGCCCACTCCGCACCCAGGCCGTCGATGAAGTGCTTCACCGGCGCGGCCATGTTGCCGAAGCGGGTGGGGCTGCCGACGATCAGACCTGCGCACTCGGCCAGGTCCTGCCGGTCCACGTACGGCGCGCCGTCCTCGGGGACGGGCGGTGCCGCCTGCTGGGTCACCGCGGCCACAGGCGGCACGCTGCGCAGGCGCGCGGACATGCCGTCGACTTCGCCCACGCCGCGTGCGATCTGCCGCGCCAGCCTGGCCACGGAACCGCCGCGGCTGTAGTAGAGCACCAGGATCTCGGGCATGGGCCGTCTTCGTCGTTCGGGGAGCGCCTAGTATCGGCGATGTCGCCTCCATGACGCATCGGTTACCCTTCCGTCCATGGAGCCCCTGGACTCGTTGAACCGCTGGACCGAACGTGTGCGCGACCGTGCGCGCATGGGCACGTTCTTCCGCTTCCTGGCCAAGCGCTTCCTCGACGACCGCCTGTTCCAAGCGGCCGGTTCGCTGGCTTACACCACGCTGTTCGCGCTGGTGCCGCTGGCGATGGTGGTGTTCGGCGTGCTGTCGGCGTTCTCCACGTTCCAGGAATGGAGCGACCAGCTGCGCGACTACATCTTCGCCAACTTCCTGCCGGGCGCGGCGGCCAGCCTGAAGGTGAAGCTGGACGGCTTCCTGGCCAACACCGGCAAGCTGACGGCGGTGGGCGTGATCGCCCTGGTGGTGTCGCTGCTGATCACGCTCAACAGCATCGAGGCCACCTTCAACCGCATCTGGCGCGTACGCAGTGCGCGGCCGAAGCTGTCGCGCTTCCTGGTGTACTGGACGGTGCTGACACTGGGCGCGCTGATGGCGGCGGCCTCGCTGGCACTGTCGGCGCGTTTCTACGCGTTGCCGGTGTTCGCCACCAGCGGCGGCAAGTGGCTGCAGGCGTTGTCGCTGAGCGTGGCGCCGGTGCTGATCGAACTGGCGGCCATCGTGGTGATCTACCGCGTGGTGCCGCACCGGACCATCAAGTGGCGCTACGCCGTGGCCGGCGCGCTGCTGGCCACCGTGTTGCTGGAACTGGCCAAATGGGGCCTGGGCGTCTACCTGGGCAGTTTCAACACCTACCAGAAGATCTACGGCGCGGTGGCGGCCGCGCCCATCCTGCTGCTGTGGATCTTCCTGTGCTGGGTGGCGGTGCTGCTGGGTGCGTCGCTGGCGTCGGGCATGGCGGCGTTCCGCTACCAGCCGGTCGCGCTGCGCCTGCCGCTGGGCTACGAAATCTACGGCCTGCTGCGCATGCTGGGCCGCTTCGCGCAGGCGCGTGCGCAGGGCAGGGGGCTGCACAGCGACCAGATCCTGGCGATGGAGCCGATGCTGACCGATTCGCTGATCCAGCAGATGCTGGGCCAGTTGGCCGAAATCAACCTGCTGCGTCGCGACGAGGAAGGCGAGTGGCTGCTGGCGCGCGACCTGGACGACCTGACGCTGTGCGACCTGTACGAAGCCTGCCAGCTGCGCATTCCCGTCGCCGAAGCGCACCTTCCTTTCCATGACGATGCGCTGGGATGCGCGGCGCGGCGCGCGCTGGACGACCTGCGCGTGCCCCTGCGCGAACTGCTGAAGAAGCGCGTCAGCGACCTGTACGTCGAATCCTCCCAGGAGCCTGCATGAAGTCCGTTCCCTCCCTGTCGCTGGCCGTCATGCTGTCGCTGGCCGCCTGCAACGCCGGCTCCGCGCCCTCGGACGCGGCACAACCGGCCATCGAGGCCCACGTGCAGGACGTCGATCCCGACGCGGAGAAACCCGCCGAGCGGACAGCCGAGACACCGACCCTGCAGGTGAAGACGCTGGATGGCGCCGACTACTCATTGGCCGCGCATCGTGGCAAATGGGTGGTGGTGAACTTCTGGGCCACCTGGTGCGCGCCGTGCCTGAAGGAAATGCCGGACCTGTCGGCGCTGGACAAGGACAACGACCACATCGAGGTGATCGGCCTGGCCTACGAGGAAATCGAGGCGGACGAACTGAAAGCATTCCTGGAGGAGCGCCCGGTCGTCTACCCGATCGCGATCCTCGACGTGTACAACCCGCCCGCGGACTTCGCCACGCCGCGCGGCCTGCCGCTGACCTACCTGATCGCGCCCGACGGCAAGGTGGCCAAGCAGTTCCTCGGTCCTGTGACGGGCAGGGAGATCGAAGCGGCCATCGCCGCGTCGGGCGGGCCGAAGGCCGGGGCCTGATGGCCGCTGCGCGCTTTCTGGTCACCGGCAAGGTGCAGGGCGTGTTTTTCCGCGCCTCCACGCGCGAGCGCGCGCTGGCGCTGGGCTTGCGTGGCCGGGCCACCAATCTTGCGGACGGCGGCGTGGAAGTGATCGCCGAGGGCGATGCCGCAGCGCTGGACGCGTTGGAAGCGTGGCTTCACCACGGGCCACCCGCTGCGCGCGTCGAATCGGTCGCTCGCGATGCGTGGACGAGACCGGTAAACGACGGCTTCGTCACCGGCTGAGCTTCCCTCCCCCGCTTCGTGCAGCCGCAGCGCGCGTGCGGTCTGGGCTTCGTCCAGCGGCGGCGGTCGCGCGACCACCGACTGCCTGGGTTCCTTCCAGCCGGGGATCTTGCGTGCGCCCGCCTGGATGCCCTTGGCAGCCAGGCCGGCGAGCACCGGCACGATGCCGCCGCTCTTGCCCAACTGCTCAAGGCTGGTCGGTTCGCGCCAGGTGCGTTCGAATGTGCCGGGTTCGACCTCGATGGGATTGCGGAAGCGGTACAGGTCCACGACTTCCTCCGGCTCGGGCCGGACGGTCAGCGTTTCCAGGGTGGTCGCCGACGGGTCTTGCGTACCCGCCGGGTCCTGCGCCAGCGCGGGCGTCGCCGCCAGCCACACCGCGGCCATGAAGGGCAGGCGCATCGTCAGCCGCCACGCTGTGGCTTGATCGGCTTGAGCACGCCGTAGCGTTCCTTGTGCAGCTTGCCGCGCAGCGGCGGCAGGCCCAGCGGTTCCGCCGGCACGCGGGTGTCGGGCAGGCGGTCCAGCAGGTCGCGGATCATGGTGAGGCGGCCGACGCGCTGGGCGTTGAAATCCACCAGCGTCCACGGGGCATTGGCGGTGTGCGTGGCCTTGAGCATCGCTTCGCGCGCGGCGGTGTAGTCGGCGTACTTCTCGCGCGCCTTCAGGTCGATCGGCGACAGCTTCCAGCTTTTCAGCGGTTCGTCCGCACGCTCGGCGAAGCGTTCCTCCTGCCGGGCCTGGTCCACGCACAGCCAGTACTTGAACAGCAGGATGCCGTCGTCGGTGATGCCGCGTTCGAATACCGGTGCCTGCTGCAGGAAGCGCTGGTACTGTTCATCCGTGCAGTAGCCCATCACCTTCTCGACGCCGGCGCGGTTGTACCAGCTGCGGTCGAACAGCACGATCTCGCCCGCGGCCGGCAGGTGCGCGATATAGCGCTGGAAATACCACTGCGTGGCTTCGCGTTCGCTGGGCTTGGGCAACGCCACCACGCGGCATTGGCGCGGGTTGAGGTGTTCGATGATCGCGCCGATGGCGCCGCCCTTGCCGGCGGTGTCGCGGCCTTCCACCACCACCACGATGCGCGCCCCGCAGTGCGAGGCCCAGCGGGCCATCGCCGCCAGTTCCAGCTGCAGGGGTTTCAGGCGGGCTTCGTAGTCCTTGCGTTTGAGTGGTTTCATCGCGTCGTCCTGTGCGGCGGAGAGGGGGTCAGCGTTTGCGGCGCGCGGCCTGGCCAGCCATGCCGCGGGCGACTTCCAGCAGCGCGCCCTGCTGGCGGGTGTTCAGGGCGCGATAGGCGGCGAGCAGGTCGTGCTCGCCCTGCGTGCGCGCCGGGTCCAGCGTGGAGGCCAGTTCCGACAGCAAAGCGCCCGCCGGCACGCCGAACGCGCGGGCCAGGGCGTTGAGCTGTTCGCTGCCGGGCATTTTCTCGCCGGCCAGCCAGGCCTTGACGGTGGATACGCCGGCCCGCGGGATGGCGGCGGCCAGGTCGGCGGCGGTCAGGCCGCTGGCCTTGGTGAGCAGACGCAGGGTGGCATCGAGCGACATCGGGAGCTCTCCTGGCTCATTCCTTCAGGCGGGGACGCAGCGTGGCGAGGTTGCAGGGCCGCGTGCGCGCATCGAGCTGCGCGCGGATGATCTTTTCCCACGCCGTTCGGCAGGCCGAGGTGGAGCCCGGCAGGCAGAACAGGAAGGTCTGGTTGGCCAGCCCGGCGAAGGCGCGCGACTGCAGCGACGAGGTGCCGATCTCGTCGAAGCTGATCTGCCGGAACAGTTCGCCAAAGCCCGGCATTTCCTTGTCCAACAGTGGCAGCAGCGCTTCGGGCGTGGAATCGCGCCCCGTGAAGCCAGTCCCGCCGGTCACCAGGATGCCGTCCACGGCTGGATCGGCGATCCACTGCGAGACCTGCGCACGCAGGCGATAGCGGTCGTCGGGCAGCAGGGCGCGGGCATGCAGGTGGTGGCCTTCGAGGGCGAGTGCTTCGGCCAGGTAGTCGCCGGAACGGTCTTCGGCCAGGGTGCGGCTGTCGGAAACGGTCAGCACGCAGAGGTGCAACGGGATCAGGTCGTCGGCATGGCTCATGCCCCGCAGCGTAGCGCAATCGTGCGTCAGCGGAGCGGCAGGCGGGAGCGCAGTGTGCCGTCGTACAGCGTCCAGCCCATGTCACGGTACAGGGCCTGCGCGCCGTGGTTGTCGTGGTCGGTTTCCAGTTCCAGCCGCAGTGCGCCGTCGTCGCGGGCGAAGTCGGCGGCGGCGGACAGCAAAGCACGCGCCACGCCCAGCCGGCGGGCTTCGGGCACCACCAGCAGATCGTTGAGGATCCACGTGCGGGCCGCACTGACCGAAGAGAACGCAGGGTACAGCTGGACGAAGCCGACGGCCTGCTCGTCGCGCCAGGCCAGCAGGACCACCGATTCGTCGCGTTCCATCCTGGCCCGGATGAACGCGCGCGCCAGCGATGGATCGCTCGACTGGCCATAGAACATCCGGTACAGGTCGAACAGGTGCGCGACGACGTCCCGGTGGTTCAGGCCCGCGCGGCGGACAACGGTGAGCGTCATGCGGACTCCGTCAGGCGGGCCAGCTCGTCGGCGAGATGCTCGCGGGCAAGGCGGTCGATCAGTGCGTCCAGGTCGCCCTGGATGACGTTGGGCAGGTCGTACAGGGTGAGCCCTTCCACGCGGTGGTCGGTGATGCGGCCCTGCGGGAAGTTGTAGGTGCGGATGCGCTGGCTGCGATCGCCACTGCCCACCTGCAGCTTGCGCGATTCGGCCTGCGCGGCCTGCTGCCTGCTGCGCTCGGCGTCGAGCAGCTGCGCCTTCAGCCGCTTCATCGCCTTGTCGCGGTTGGCGTGCTGGCTGCGCTCGGTCTGGCACTCCACCACCACGCCGGTCGGCACGTGGGTGATGCGGATGGCCGACTCGGTCTTGTTGACGTGCTGGCCACCGGCGCCGGAGGAACGGAAGGTGTCGACCTTCAGGTCGGCCGGGTTGATGACGATCTCGTCCACGTCGTCCACGTCCGGGATGATCGCCACCGTGGCGGCCGAGGTGTGGATGCGGCCCTGCGATTCGGTCTCCGGCACGCGCTGCACGCGGTGGGTGCCCGACTCGAACTTCAGCTTCGAGTACGCACCGCGGCCGACGATGCGGGCGACGATTTCCTTGTAGCCGCCGTGCTCGCCGGGGCTGTCGGATTCGATCTCCACCTTCCAGCCCTGGCGTTCGGCATAGCGCGCATACATGCGGAACAGGTCGCCGGCGAAGATCGCCGCTTCGTCGCCACCCGTGCCGGCGCGCACTTCGAGGAACAGGTTGCCCTCGTCGCGGCTGTCCTTGGGCAGCAGCAACAGCATCAGCTGTTCGTCCAGCCGCGCCAGGCGCTGTTGGGCGGCGGTGATCTCCTCGTCGGCCAGTTCGGCCAGCTCGGGGTCGTCGCGCATCGCCTGCGCCGCGGCCAGGTCGGCCCGGGCACGCTTTTCCTCCGCCATCGCGGTGGCGAGCGGTTCCAGTTGGGCGAACTCGCGCGAGAACGCGCGGAAGCGGTCGCCATCGCCGATCACGTCCGGGTCGGCGAGCAGGCGTTCGAGTTCTTCCCGGCGTTCGGCCAGCGCTTCCAGCTTACGGCGCAGCGTTGGCGTCATCGTCTTTCTTCAGGTGGGAATAGGGCGGCTGGGCCGGGAACAGGCGGTCGGCGGCGCGGGCGAGGTCGGCGTCGCCGTTCAGCGCGGCCTCGCGCAGGGCGGCCGTCGGTGGGTGCAGCAGCCGGTTGGTCAGCGTGTGGGCCAGGAAGTCGAGCACCTGTTCCGGTTCACGCCCATTCGCCAGTTGCTGGCGTGCCTTGGCCAGCACGTCCTCGCGCGTCGCCTCGCCCAGGGCGCGCAGGCGCTTGAGCGGCTCGGTGCGCGCGCCGGCGCGCAGGCTCTCCATGAACCGGCCCACCTGCACGTCGATGATGGCTTCGGCCGCATCGGCGGCTTCGCGCCGGCTGCGCCGGTTGTCCTCGACCGCGCGCTCCAGGTCGTCGACCGTGTACAGGTAGGCATCGCGCAGGTCCGCCACCGAGGCGTCGATATCGCGCGGCACGGCCAGGTCGAACAGCAGCATCGGCTTGTGCCTGCGCGCGGCGAGCGCAGCGGCGACCTGCGCGTGGCGCACCACCGGCTCGCGCGCGGCGGTGGCGGAGAAGACCACGTCGGCCTCGGCCAGGTGGCGGTCCAGTTCGGCCAGCGGCAGGGCATAGCCGCCGTGGCGGCTGGCCAGTTCCTGCGCATGCGCGAGCGTGCGGTTCGCCACCAGCAGCCGGCGCACGCGCCCTTCGCTGAGATGCTTGGCGGCCAGTTCGATGGTTTCGCCGGCGCCGACCAGCAGCACCGTGGATTCGCTGAGGCGGGCGAAGGAGTTCTGCGCCAGGCGCACGGCGGTGGAGGCCACCGACACCGGGTTGGCGCCCACCCGCGTATCGGTGCGCGCACGCTTGGCCACGGCGAAGGTCTGCTGGAACAGCCGGTCCAGGCGGTTGCCGAGCGCGCCGTGCTCGCGCGCCGTGGCCCAGGCGCCCTTTACCTGGCCGAGGATCTGCGGTTCGCCCAGCACCATCGAATCCAGGCCGGTGGCCACCCGGAACAGGTGGCGCACCGCATCGGCGTCGCGATGCCGGTACAGATAGCCTTCCAAGCCTTCGGCATGGGTGGCCAGCCAGCTGGACAGCACGTCGCCATCTTCGGCCACGGCGTAGAGTTCGGTGCGGTTGCAGGTGGACAGCAGGGCGGCTTCGGCCACGTCCGGCAACGCGCGCAGCGACGACAACGCATGCGGCACCGTGCCGGCGTCGAACGCCACCCGTTCGCGCAGGTCGACCGGCGCGGTCTGGTGGTTCAATCCGAGGACCCACAACGTCATCGTTCAGGTGCTTGCAGTAAGCTGCTGGCTCATCAGGGTCGCCATTTTACGGCCCACGTGAGTTTCATGCCCGAAATGATTCGTACCCGTCTGGCGATGCTGGCGCTGGTGGCCCTGGCACCCGTGGCGCTGGCCGCCCCGTCCACGCGTCCCGTCGAGCCGAAGGACGATGCGCTGACCACGGTCATGGCCGGCGAGTTCGCCCTGCAGGCCGGCCAGTTGCCCGATGCGGCGCGCTGGTACCTGGATGCGGCCCGGCGGGACGACGATGCCGGCCTCGCGGAGCGCGCCACACGCATCGCCCTGCTGGCGAAGGACGATGCGCGCGCTGCCGAGGCACTGAAGCTGTGGCGGGCCAGATCGCCGCGCACGCTGGCCCTGCGGGGCGCCGAAGCCACGCTGGCCCTGCGCCAGGGGCAGGGTCGCCAGGCCCGTCGGGAGCTGGCCGGCCTGATGCAGGATCCGGACGAACTGGGCTGGCGGTATGCGCTCACCGCGCTGGCCAGCGGAGGCAAGGATCCGGAACTGGCACCGCGGTTGCTGCGGGAGCTGGTCGATCAGGGCGCCATCCCCGACACCCTGCAGGCCTGGCTGGCGTTCACGGGGCTGGCCCAGCAGATGGACCAGCCGGTGCTGGCCGAGCGCATGGTGGCCAACGTGGTGAAGCGCTTCTCCGGCGAGCCGCAGGTAGCCCTGCTGCAGGCCAGCCAGTTGCAGCAGGCCGGCCGCAAGGACGAAGCGAAAACGGTGCTGGACGGTCTGCTGCCGAAGGCGGCGGGCGATGCGGCGCTGCGCCTCAAGCTGGCGGAAGAGTACGACCGGCTGGGCGACCCGGCGGCGGCCTCGCGGGCGATGGGGCAGGGTCCGCAGGACACCCTGACCTACGGCCTTCGGGCGCAGCTGCTGGCCAAGGCCGACGACAAGCAGGCACTGGATGCGTTGTATGAAGAGTTGAAGCGGGCGTCCACCGGGAAGGACCCGGCGACGGCCTACAGCCCGGAACGTCGCCTGCTGCTGGGCCAGATGGCCGAGTTCCTCGAGCGGCGCGAGGAAGCGCTGGCGTGGTACCGCAGCGGGCCTGCCGGCGAACAGCGCGCCGAGGCGCGCCTGAGGGCGATCAAGACTCTGTTCGACCTGGAACGCAAGGACGAAGCCTTCGCCGAGGCGCGACGGCTCCAGGCCGATGCCGAGGTCGGCGACGGGACCCGTCGCGACGCCTATCTGATGGAAGCCGAGCTGCGCCACGAGGACCGGCAGGACGCGGGTGAACTGGAGGTCTTCGCGCGTGGGCTGGCCGCCTATCCCGACGACCTGGCGCTGCTGTATTCGCGCGGCCTGGCGTGGGAGCGCCGCGACCGCATCGACCATGCCGAAGCCGATTTCCGCCGGATCCTGGTGATCGAGCCGGACAACGTCGCCGCGCTCAATGCATTGGGCTATACGCTGGCCGACCGCACCACGCGCTACCAGGAGGCGCTGGAGCTGATCGATCGCGCCCGCGCCGCCGCGCCCGAGGATGCGGCGATCATCGACAGCTACGGCTGGGTCCTCTATCGATTGGGGCGCAACGCCGAGGCGCTGGTGGAGCTGCGCCGGGCTTTCACCCTGCAGAAGGACGCCGAGATCGCCGCGCATGTCGCGGAGGTGCTGTGGGTGATGGGGCAGAAGGATGAGGCGCGCAGGTTCTTCGAGGAGGCGCGCAAGATCGATCCCGACAACCGCTCGCTGCAGCGGGCGCTGGAGAAGACGGGCGCATGAAGGTTTCAGGAATGCTGTGGGCGGGGCTGGTGGCCCTGTCGTTGGCAGGCTGCGCCACGCGCGGACCAGCCGTGGACTCGCCGGTCCTGCGCGATCCGGAAGCGCTCGCGGCCGCGCAGGCGTCGCAGGCCACGCGGGCCGCATGGCTGGCTTCGCAGGCGGACTGGTCGTTCTCCGGGCGGGTGGCCGTCAGCGCCAACGGCAAGGGCGGCAGCGGCCGCATCGATTGGGAGCAGGCCGACGCCTGCTACGAGGTTGCCCTCAGTGCGCCGGTCACACGCCAGAGCTGGCGCCTGGCCGGCGATCTGCAGACCGGTGCAGGCCGTCTGGAGGGATTGGAGGGCGGAACCCGTGAGGGCAGCAACGCGGCGGACCTGTTGAGGCAGGCTACCGGCTGGGATATCCCCGTGGCCTCGATGGTGCACTGGGCCCGCGGCCTGGCGGACCCAGCCGCGGGCGTGGAGGGGTTGGAATACGACACCCAGGGTCGCCTGCGCGCCCTCTCGCAGCATGGCTGGCGCGTCGACTACCTTGACTGGTTTCCGGCTGAGGGCGCGCGCCCCGTCCTGCCTCGCCGGGTGGAGGCGCGTCGCGACGGCGCGGCGGTGAAGCTTGCCGTCGATCAGTGGCAGATGGCGCCGCAGTGAGCCTGTTTCCCGCCGAAGAAGGCTGGTCCACGTGGCCGGCCCCCGCCAAGCTCAACCTCGCGCTGCAGATCACCGGCCGGCGGGCCGATGGCTACCACCTGTTGCAGACCGTGTTCCGGCTGCTGGCGTGGGGTGACCACATCCACCTGCGTCCCCGTCCCGACGGGGCGATCCGACGGGTCGGAGCCTCAGTCCCCGGTGTGGTCGAGGATGACGATCTGGTCATCAAGGCTGCGAAACTTCTGCAAAAAGTCGCCAAAGCTAACCAAGGTGCGGATATCGGCGTCGAAAAGCGCATTCCGGCCGGAGGAGGCTTCGGTGGCGGATCATCCGACGCCGCGACGGTGCTGGTGGTGCTGGACCATCTGTGGGGCTGCAAGTTGGGCCCGGACCGGCTGGCAGGGTTGGGCCTGCAGCTCGGGGCGGACGTTCCGGTCTTCGTCCGCGGCCAGAATGCCTGGGCGGAAGGCGTGGGCGAGCTCCTGACCCCGCTGGACCTGCCCCCGGCGTGGTACCTGCTGGTCGATCCGGGCGTCCACGTGCCCACCGCGGCGCTGTTCGCGTCCCCGGATTTGACGCGTGATGCTGCACCCGCGAAAATATCGGACTTCGTTTCGGGATCACTGCTCGGCAACGCGTTCGAGCCGGTCGTGCGTCGCCGGGAGCCTGCCATCGAGGCGGTCTTCCAGGCCCTTTCGCACATCGGTACGCCACGCTTGACCGGTTCCGGCGGCGGCTGCTTCGTGGAGTTCGCCGACCGGACCGCCGCCGAGGCTGCGCTGGCGCTCCTGCCGGCCGGGCTGCGTGCCTGGGTGGGGGAGGGCGCGGCGCGCTCGCCGCTGCTGGATGCGCTGGCGCAGGTCCGCGGAACGGAGAAAAACGCCTCGGGGCGTCGCCAAGTGGTTAAGGCACCGGGTTTTGATCCCGGCATTCGTAGGTTCGAATCCTTCCGCCCCTGCCAATCCAGTCCTGCCGCATCCGCCGAGACGACCCATGCAAGACGAACGTAACCTGCTTGTGTTCTCCGGCAACGCCAACAAGCCGTTGGCCAACAGCATCTGTCGCGAACTGGGTGTGCGTCCCGGCAAGGCGCTGGTGTCCCGGTTCTCCGACGGCGAAGTGCAGGTGGAGATCCAGGAGAACGTCCGCCGGCAGGAAGTGTTCGTCGTGCAGCCGACCTGCGCGCCGAGCGCCGAGAACCTGGTGGAACTGCTGGTGCTGATCGACGCGCTGAAGCGCGCATCGGCCAGCAGCGTCACCGCGGTGGTGCCGTATTTCGGCTACGCCCGCCAGGATCGCCGCATGCGCTCCTCGCGCGTGCCGATCACGGCGAAGGTGGCGGCGAAGATGTTCGGCGCGGTGACCGCCGACCGCGTGCTGACGGTCGATCTGCACGCCGACCAGATCCAGGGTTTCTTCGACATCCCGGTGGACAACGTGTACGCCTCCCCGCTGCTGCTGGCCGACATCTGGCGCGCCTACGGCACGGAGAACCTGCTGGTCGTGTCGCCCGACGTGGGTGGCGTGGTGCGCGCCCGTGCGGTCGCCAAGCGCCTGGACGACGCCGACCTGGCGATCATCGACAAGCGCCGTCCGCGCGCCAACGTGGCCACGGTGATGAACATCATCGGCGACGTGGAAGGCAAGGACTGCGTGCTGGTGGACGACATCGTCGACACGGCCGGCACCCTCTGCGCCGCCGCGGCGGCGCTGAAGCAGCACGGCGCCAACAAGGTGGCGGCGTACTGCACCCATCCCGTGCTCTCGGGCCCGGCGGTGGACAACCTGAACAACTCGGTGCTCGACGAACTCGTCGTCACCGACACCATCCCGCTCTCGCCGCAGGCGCAGGGCTGCAGCAAGATCCGCCAGCTGTCGGTGGCGGAACTGCTGGCGGAAACGATCCGCCGCATCGCCTTCGGCGAATCGGTCAGTTCGCTGTACGTGGATTGAGTCTCCGCCGCGCGCCGGCTAATCGGGGCGTGGCTTTTCGGGTTCATCTGGTCGCGGATGAGCCTTCATCGGGCCGCCGCAAGGCGATCCAACAACCTGGGTAGTGAAGAAACATGGCAAACACGCATGAAATCAAGGTGCAGCGCCGCGAGGACGAGGGTAAGGGTGCGAGCCGCCGCCTCCGTCACGCCGGCCAGGTGCCCGCCATCGTCTACGGTGGCGAACTCAATCCGGTCAGCATCCAGCTGAACCACAACGAGGTCTGGCTGGCCAGCCAGAACGACTGGTTCTACTCGTCCATCCTGGACCTGAGCCTCAATGGCGACATCCAGAAGGTGCTGCTGCGTGACATGCAGCGCCACCCGTTCAAGCAGCAGATCATGCACCTGGACTTCCAGCGCGTGAACGAGAACGAGACGCTGCGCACCGCGGTGCCGCTGCACTTCCTCAACGAGGACAAGTCGCCGGCCGGCAAGTCCGCCGAGGTCGTGGTCACCCACGAGCTGAACGAAGTCGTCGTCGAGTGCCTGCCGAAGGACCTGCCGGAGTTCATCGAGATCGACCTGGCCGACCTGGCCATCGGTGCGGTGGTCCACCTGTCCGACATCAAGCTGCCGGCCGGTGTCGTCATTCCCGAGCTGAAGCTGGGCAAGGAACACGACGTCGCCGTCGTGATCGCCAAGCACGGCAAGGAAGAGGCCGAGGAAGCTCCCGTGGAGTCGGCCGAAGTGCCGGCGGCCAAGGTCGCCAAGAAGGACGACAAGTAATCGCGTGAGCCCTCGCCCGCTCCGGCGGGCGAGGGTGCGCGATGCGTCCCCATGGCAGGCCTGCGCCTCATCGTCGGACTGGGTAATCCCGGTGCCGAACATGCCCGAACCCGGCACAACGCCGGGTTCCATTTTGTCGACGCCCTGGCGGAGCGGCAGGGTGAGCGCTTCGGCCTGGACGGCCAGCTGTTCGGCGAGACCGCCAAGGTCGTCGTAGCCGGGCAGCCGGTGTGGCTGCTGAAGCCGGCCACCTACATGAACCTGAGCGGCAAGTCGGTCGCGGCGGCGCTGCGGTTCTGGAAGATCGCGCCGGAAGAGGCGCTGCTGGCGCATGATGAGCTGGATCTGGCGCCCGGTGTGGCCAGGCTGAAGTTCGACGGCGGCCATGGCGGCCAGAACGGGTTGCGCGACACCATCCAGCACCTGGGTCATGGCAAGTTCCACCGCCTGCGCATCGGCATCGGCCATCCCGGCCACAAGGACCGGGTGACCAGCTGGGTGCTGGGCAAGCCGGGCAAGGACGACGAGATCCTGATCGCGCGGGCCATCGACGATGCGCTGGACGTGCTGCCGCTGGCCGTATCGGGCAATTTCATGGATGCGATGACGCGGTTGCATACGCCCAAGGCGTGAGATTGGAGATTGGGGAGTCGGGATTCGCAGGCCGCTGCCTGGCGAATCCCGAATCCCGAATCACTAATCCTGGATTCAAACGATGGGCATCAAATGCGGCATCGTCGGCCTGCCGAACGTCGGCAAGTCGACCCTGTTCAACGCGCTGACCAAGGCGGGCATCGCCGCGGCCAACTTCCCGTTCTGCACCATCGAGCCCAATGTGGGCGTGGTGCCGGTGCCGGACCCGCGCCTCAACCAGCTGGCCGAGATCATCAACCCGCAGAAGGTCATCCCGACCGCGGTCGAGTTCGTCGACATCGCCGGTCTGGTGGCGGGCGCGGCCAGCGGTGAGGGTCTGGGCAACAAGTTCCTGGCCCACATCCGCGAGGTCGACGCCATCACCCACGTGGTGCGCTGCTTCGAGAACGACGACGTCATCCACGTCAACAACCGGATCGACCCGATCTCGGACATCGACACCATCGACACCGAGCTGGCGCTGGCCGACCTGGAGAGCGTGGAAAAGGCGCTCAACCGCGCCGAGCGTTCGGCCAAGGCGGGGGAAAAGGACGCCATCGCCCGCAAGCCCGTGCTGCAGAAGCTGCAGGCCGGCCTGAACGACGGCAAGCCGGGGCGCGCGCTGGGGCTGGACGAAGAGGAGAAGGCGCTGGTCCGCGACCTGTTCCTGTTGACCCTCAAGCCGGTCATGTACGTGGCCAACGTGCTGGAGGACGGGTTCGAGAACAATCCGCACCTGGAGGCCGTGCGTGCCCGCGCCGCGACCGAGGGGGCCCAGGTGGTGCCGGTGTCGGCCGCCATCGAGGAAGAGCTGTCCCAGCTGGACGACGCCGACCGGGACGCCTTCCTGGCCGATCTGGGGCTGGACGAGCCGGGCCTGAACCGGGTGATCCGGGCCGCCTACGCCCTGCTGGGCTTGCAGACCTACTTCACTGCCGGCGGGAAGGAAGTCCGGGCCTGGACCGTCCGGGCGGGCTCCACCGCGCCGCAGGCGGCGGCCGTGATCCATACCGATTTCGAAAAGGGCTTCATCCGCGCCGAAACCATCGCCTTCGACGACTTCATCAAGTACCGGGGCGAAGCGGGAGCCCGCGATGCCGGCCGCCTGCGGCTGGAGGGCAAGGAGTATCGGGTCCAGGAGGGCGACGTCCTGCACTTCCGGTTCAACGTCTGAGAAAAAAATGTGTCGGGCGCGTTGACAGACGCATCCGCACACGCCAAAATCTCGGGCTGTTTCACCCTGGTTTGATTTGGCCGCCAGGCCTGGTCAGTCCGGTGATACCGGAGGGATACCCAAGCGGCCAACGGGGGCAGACTGTAAATCTGCTGGCTTACGCCTTCGGTGGTTCGAATCCACCTCCCTCCACCAGTTTTCCGTTGTTGTTTCGAGTTGTAGTGGTCTCCCGGTGCGGGAGTAGTTCAATGGTAGAACTGTAGCCTTCCAAGCTACTAGTGCGGGTTCGATTCCCGTCTCCCGCTCCACTGAACGCCCGTACAGGGTCTGCAGCAAGTCCAGGCAACACGAACAGGTTTCACGCTCACGTAGCTCAGTCGGTAGAGCACCTCCTTGGTAAGGAGGAGGTCGATGGTTCGATTCCATTCGTGAGCACCACTTCCCATTGACGATTCACGCGAGAACTAGCAGCCATGGCAAAGGGTAAATTCGAACGCACCAAGCCGCACGTGAACGTGGGCACGATTGGCCACGTTGACCACGGCAAGACGACGCTGACGGCGGCGCTGACGAAGATCGGCGCGGAGCGTTTCGGTGGCG
>NZ_PDWV01000034.1 GCF_010093385.1 Pseudoxanthomonas mexicana | reverse complement strand
CCCCCCCGCGGGCTCCCCCGCGGGCAGCCCGGGGACGAAGGCCACAAGCCCGCCCTTTCCCGCGGCCCTGCGCTTGTGGCGGACGTAGACGCCCGAGGCAGGGCCCCCGCCCACCAGCACCACCGCCAGCCCGGGCCGGGCCATGCCGGACGCCACCCGCGCGTCCACCCGGACCTTCAGTTCGTCCAGCAGGTTCTCGGCAATGCGGCGGCCGTCCAGGATTCGGGCAGTCATGGGGAAGCGCGGTGTAGAGTCGGCCCCTATTGTCCCCGATTCCCCCATCCCAACGCGACCCGCCAGCCCCATGACCGACACCGACGCCCTGGAAGCCGCCGCCTTCCGCCGCCTGCTCAAGCACCTCAACGAGGAGCGCACCGATGTGCAGAACATCGACCTGATGATCCTGGCCGGTTTCTGCCGCAACTGCCTGGCCGACTGGTACCGCGAGGCCGCCCACGAGGCCGGCGTGGCGATGGACAAGGACCAGGCGCGCGAACGCATCTACGGTATGCCCTTCGCCGACTGGAAAGCACGCCACCAGCACGAGGCCACGCCGGAACAGCTGGCCGCGTTCAAGGCCGCGCAGGAGCGGCATGGCTAGGCCGTGCCGGATGCTGGCATGGGGTGCCGGCGCCGTCCTCGTTGTCTATGTCGCCCTGTGCGCGCTGCTGTACCTGCAGCAGCGACGGCTGATCTACTACCCCCAGTTCACCCGCGTGAACGCCGCGCAGACGGACTTCGCCCTGGCGCGGCAGGACGTGGTCCTGCGCGGCTGGGTCGTCAATCCCGGCCGCCGGGACGCCCTGCTCTACTTCGGCGGCAATGCCGAATCGGTCGAGGGAAACCGGGAAGCGTTCACGCGCGCCCTGCCCTCGCACACGGTGTATCTGGTCGCATACCGGGGTTATGGGGCCAGCGATGGCGAACCGACGGAAACCCACCTGCTGGCCGATGCGCTGGCCCTGCATGACGACATCGCGAAACGGCATGCCGGCGGCCATGTCGCGGTAGCCGGTCGCAGTCTGGGCAGTGGCGTGGCGACCTTTGTCGCCGCCGAACGCCGGGTGCCCACCCTGGTGCTGGTGACCCCGTTCGACAGCCTGGCAGCGGTCGCACAGGCGTACTACCCGATGTTCCCGGTCGGCCTGCTGCTTCGCGACCGGTACGACTCGGCCTTGCGCCTCCCGCGCCACCAGGGGCGACTGTTGGTCCTGCGCGCGGGCCAGGACCAGGTGGTGCCACCCGCGCACACCGACCGGCTGCTCAAGGCGCTGGGGCGGCCGGCACAGGTGGTGGAGTTCCCCGCGGCTGGCCACGACGACCTGTCGCTCGACCCGGCCTACTGGTCGGCCATCGGCGATTTCCTGGCGATGGGCGGCGACTGAGCGCGCCGGCTATTCCTCTTCTTCCTCGCCGATGATCTCGGCGGCTTCTTCGTTGAGTGCCTTCGCTTCGCGCTTGGGCTTGGTGAAGGGCGTCGGGGTCGGCTTGGTGTGTTTCGCGTTGCCGTACAGCGCCGGGATACCGGAACGCAGGTCGCCGCCGGCGATCTCCAGTTCCAGCCGTTCGGCGTCGCGCCTGCGGATTTCCAGGGCGATGGTTTCCGCATCCTCTCGCGACGCGCCCACGCTCATCAGCGCCGCCTTGCCGAACTCCACCGCGGACTCGAACGTCTCACGGATCTGGTAATCGACCCCTGCGCCGATCAGCGCGAGCGAATGCTCGCGGTCGAACGAGCGCACCAGCACCTGGGCCTGCGGAAACTCGTGCCTGACCAGTTCGACGATACGGCTGGCCGCGTCCTTGTCGTCGACGCAGATCGCGATGGACTGGGCGGTCTGCGCACCGCAGGCCCGCAGCACGTCCAGCCGGGTGCCGTCGCCGTAGTAGATCTTGAAGCCGAATTCCTCGGCGTTGCGGATCATCTCGATGTCGGTGTCGATGATGGTCACGTCCACGTCGCGGGCGAGCAGCGACTGGCTCATCACCTGGCCGAAACGGCCGAAGCCGATGATCAGCACGCTGCCGCTGAGGCCATTGGCCTCCTCGATGCCTTCCATCGACGGCGCGTCCGGGTGGGTGTAGCGGCGCAGCAGCAGCACGAACAGCGGCGTCAGCGCCATCGACAGCACCACGATGGCGGTGAGGTTGGCGTTGACGGTCGCATCGATGATCCCGGCCGCGGCCGCAGCGGCGAACAGCACGAAGGCGAACTCGCCACCCTGCGCCATCAGCACCGCACGATCCAGCGCTTCGGCATGGGGACTGCGGGTCACCCGCGCGACGACGTAGATGCACGCGGCCTTGACCACCATCATCGCCAGTACCGCGCCGACGATCAGCGGCCAGTTGCTCGCCACCACGCCCAGGTCCAGCGCCATGCCTACGCCCAGGAAAAACAGGCCCAGCAGGATGCCGCGGAACGGTTCGATGTCGGCTTCGATCTGGTGGCGGAAGGTCGATTCCGACAACAGCACGCCCGCCAGGAAGGCGCCCATCGCCATCGACAACCCGCCCAGTTGCATCAGCAGCGCCGCCCCCAGCACGACGAGCAACGCCGCTGCCGTCATCACTTCGCGCGCCTTGGCCGCCGCCAGCACGCGGAACAAGGGGTTGAGCAGCCAGATGCCCGCGGCGATCAGGCCGGCCAGCGAGGCCACGCCGATGCCGATTGCCAGCCAGCGCGAGCCCTCCTCCGGCTGCACCACTTGCGGCGACATGAAGGCCACCAACACCAGCAGCGGCACGATCAGCAGGTCTTCGAACAGCAGGATCGAGACCACCTTCTGCCCGTGCGGCAAGGCGACGTCGCCCCGTTCGGCGAGCAGCTGCATCACCACCGCCGTCGATGTCAGCACGAATCCCATGCCGCCGATGAAAGACACGGCCAAGGGATAGCCGAACGCCAGCCCCACGCAGGTCAGCAGCACCGTGCACAACGCGATCTGCAGTGTGCCCAGGCCGAAGATCTGCCTGCGCAGGCTCCACAGATGGCTGGGCCGCATTTCCAGGCCGATGACAAACAGGAACATCACCACGCCCAGTTCGGCGACGTGCAGGATGGATTGCGGGTCGTTGAACCATTTCAGTCCGACCGGCCCGATCGCGAGGCCGGCCGCCAGGTAACCCAGCCCCGAGCCCACTCCCAGGCGCCGGAAGATCGGCACCGTCACCACCGCCGCACCCAGCAGGGCGACGACACTCACCAGTTGGCTGGCACCCGATTCTGCACTCATGCCGCGAGTCTACTGGATGTCGCCCGACGCGAATGTCTCAGCCGTGCTCCATCATCGTTGCATGGTGTCGGCGACGAACAGGCAACGCCGCCCACACCGTCATCCGCACCCGGAACGTCGTGGCCACTGTACCGGCGTCTCAAGGTGAGCCAGTAGCTGACCCAGGCCGTGTATCGCCAGCCGAGCCAGAGGGCGAACCAGAGTATCGCCGTCTGCAGGACGCCCAGAGGTGTCAGGTGCTCCAGCAGGTGGTGGGACAGCTGGGTGACGGCGAACACATAGACCAGATCGAAGAACAGCTCGACGCTGGCGACTTTCGCCGGCTGGCCTGGCGTGCGCAGCAAGGGATGGATACGAGCGGTCAAGGACGGCACTCCCGAAGGACAGGAAGCATCAGCGCGCCGGCGCCTTCCACGCCAGCAGCCAGCCGGCCGCCACCGGCACCGCGAAGATCAGCAGCTGGATCGGCAACTCCTCCTGCAGCGAATAGCCATGGGACATGCCGGTGCGCAGGTTCCAGATCACGGCCGCCAGCCAGCCCACGGTAAACAGCGCCGCCGCGAGGCGACGCTTGGCAATGCCCGCCGACCATAGAGCGATCCCCACGATCACCAGCCCGACAACGATGAACAACAGGGTCCGCATGGTGCTTGCTCCATGGAGTGGGCGAGTTCGCCCACGGTAACGCAGCGATGGCCGGGATGTGGAGAGGGCAAGCGCGCCCTCCCCCTTCACTTGGTGGTGTAGCCGCCGTTGATGAGGATCGTCTGCCCCGTGATCCACCAGCCGTCGCTCACCAGGTGGCGGATGAAGGGCACCACGTCCTGGATATCCGTCAGGCCGGTCTTGCTGAAGGGCGACAGCGCGGCTGCGGTCTTGTGGTACGCCACGGCGTCTTCCCCTTCAGCCGGGTAGAAGAACGGCGTATCCATCGGGCCGGGACCTACGGCCGTCACCGAGATCCCGCGCGCACCGAATTCCTTGGCTGCGGCCCGGGTGAAATGCTCCACCGGCGCCTTGGTACCTGCGTACGAGGCATAGAACGGCGTGAACGCCCCCAGCAGCGACGTCACCAGCGTGACGACCTTGCCGTTGTCGTTGACGTGGCGACCGGCCTCCTTGAGGAAGAAGAAGGCGGCCTTGGCGTTCACCGCAGCCATCTCGTCGTACTCGGCTTCGCTGATGTCCGTGATCGGTTTCTTCAGCACCTTGCCGACCGTGTTGATGGCGATGTCCGGCCGCCCCACGGCGGCGACGGTATCGGCGAACAGGCGTTCGACGCCGCCTGCCGTGGTCAGGTTGCCCTGCAGCGCGACGGCGCGCGCGCCGGCATCGCGGATCGCGGCAACGGTCTTCTCCGCATCGGCCCGGCTCGCGTCGCTGTTGTAATGGATCGCGACGGCGGCAGCACCCTGTTGCGCGAGGTCGCGGGCGATCAAGCCGCCGAGATTCTTGGCGCCACCGGCGATCAAGGCGACTTTGCCCCGAATGGAATGATCAGTCATGAAATGCTCCTGGCTTGGGACGGGATCTCGCGGCGATACCCAACGACAGAGTGGGCAAGCGCGACGAGGCACGTCTAAGATGAGGTGAACGGATTCCTGCGGCTTTCACGATGTCCCGTCCGCTATCAAATTCTCCGGTCTCAAATCACATTAGTGGAGCGCACGCTGCACCAGCGACAGTTGCCGACCCGGAACCCGGTCAGATCCCGCAATACCGCGTGCTGGCGCAGGCGCACTGGCCAGGCGTGGAGCTGCTGCTCTGCAAGGAAGACATACGCCAACGCACGCTCTGGGCCATCGATGAGCCGCGCCACACCGTCATCGTCCACCTGGGCGGCTCGATGCGCGAACTGGACACCGAGATCGACGGCGTCGGCGCGACCCACATGCCACCTTCACCGGGCGACATCTGGCTGGTCCCGGCGGGAAAGCGCTACGCCAGCCAGGCGTCGGGACAGGTCATCACCTACGCCGAATTGCGCATCTCGCCCGTGGCGAACGTGGACATCGGCGTGGACCGGCGCGCGCCCATCGAAGCGCTGATGCCGCGCCTGGGCCACCGCGATGAATTCCTCCCCTACAGCGTCCCGCGCCTGGGTCGGCTCAGCCAGCAGGACGACGACCTGTCGGCCATGATGGCCGAGCGCCTGCAGCTGCTCCTGCTCCAGCACCTGTACGCGGCTTATCGGCTCCCTGCCCTTCCCGCGTCGGTGCCGACCGCGCTCGCACCCGCCGTCGCGCGGCGACTGAGCGACCATATCGAAAGCGCCCTGGCCCAGCGCATCGCGCTGGCGGACCTGGCGACGCTGGCCGGCATGAGCGTGCACCAGCTGCTGATCGCGTTCCGGCGCACCTTCGGCACCACGCCGACGCAGTACATCCTGGCGCAGCGCCTGCGGCGTGCGCGCTGGGACCTGCTCACCCGCAACGAGGACATCACCGGCATCGCCCTCGCCTGCGGCTTCGCCAGCCACAGCCACCTGAGCGCGGCGTTCAAGCGCGACACCGGCATCACGCCCCGCCAGTTCCGCGAGGGCCTGAGAATGCGCCCGCTGGACTGACTAGCCTGCCCGGCAGAATGCGGCGTAATCGATGTAGCCGGGGAACGGCCGGCCAACCGCGCATACCGCGCAGCCCGGATCATGGCGCAGGCGTGTCTCGCGGAAGCGCATGGACAGCGCATCGAACTGCAGCAGCCGCCCGGCCAACGAATCGCCGATCCCAAGCAACAGCTTCACGACCTCGGTGGCCTGCAGCAGGCCGATCACGCCCGGCAGCACACCCAGCACGCCGGCCTCCGCGCAGTTCGGTGCGAACTCCGGTGGCGGCGGCTCCGGGAACAGGCAGCGGTAGCAGGGCAGTTCGCCACGATGGCGGCCCGCATCGAAGACGCTCACCTGCCCTTCGAACCGCTGCACTGCGCCATACACCAAGGGGATGCCCAGCTTCACGCAGGCATCGTTGAGCAGGTAGCGCACCGGGAAGTTGTCCGCGCCATCCAGCACCACGTCCACGCCGTCCAGCAGACGCTCGATGTTGTCGGAGGTGACGCGCGCCTGCATCGCTTCGACCTGCGTCCGCGGATTGAGCGCACCGAGCGTGGCCTGCGCCGATGCCACCTTCGGTTCGCCGATGCGCGCTTCGGTATGCAGGATCTGCCGCTGCAGATTGCTGCGGTCCACCACGTCGTCATCGGCGATCCGCAGATGGCCCACTCCGGCCGCCGCCAGGTAGAACGCCGCCGGCGATCCCAGGCCGCCCGCACCGATCATCAGCACCCGCGAGCCTTCGAGTCGCCGCTGCCCTTCCGCGCCCACTTCCTGCAGCAGCAGGTGTCGCGAGTAACGCTCGTTGAAATCGATCGTTTCAGCGGACATGATCGGACGAACCATCGGCCGCCCCTCGTCCTGCCAGCGCTGTGTACCGCCTTCCACGGACGCCAGACGCGTGTAGCCTGCAGCTTCGAGCGCACGCGCAGCGTCCATCGAGCGTCCGCCCATCTGGCAGATCAGCACGACGGGCGCGTCGCGGCCCGGAAGGTGGCGGTCCGGTTCCGCCAGCAACTGCGCCTTCGCGACGCCGCGCGCGCCGACCGCCTGTCCTCTGGCACGTTCGTGATCCTCACGCACGTCGATGAACACCGCACCTTCGGCAAGCCATGAAGCGACGTCGTCTGGGGAAATGGCTCGGATCGTCATGCCGGGATTATCACGCAAGGGACGCACGACGGCGGCGCTCTGACTGGAACGCGGTGTCGCCGTCAGTACGGGATGACGTCGACCACATCGCCTTCGGCATAGTCATGCACGCCTTCCGGCAGCACGATCAGGGCATTGCTGTCGGCGGCCGCCCGCAGCTGGTGGGACGCGTCGGCGGCATTCGGCAGCACACGCAGGCCGCCACGGCCATCGGGCATCAGCTCGCCGCGCAGGAATTCCAGCCGGGCGTGTCCCTTGCGCCAGGCGGCGCCCAGATGCGCCTGCCAGGCAGGTCGCGGGTCGTCACGCCCCTGCAGGCCGTCCAACAGCGCGCGACCGAGCGTGAGCAGCGTGGCCAGGGTCGATACCGGGTTGCCGGGCAGGCAGAGGAACAGCGCACGGTCCCACTCACCGAACAGGACCGGCATGCCCGGTTTCATGCGCACCTTCCAGAACGCGATGCGGCCGTGGGCGCCCAGCAAACCGGGAAGATGGTCCTTCTGCCCCGCCGACACGCCCCCGCTGGTGATGACCACATCGAACGCCGAAGCGGCGTCGGCCAGCATGACCTGCATGCGCTCGGGGTCGTCGGGCAGCGTGGGCCATGCGGTCGGCTCCAGGCCCTCGGCGCGCAGCAGGCCCATCAGCAGGTCGCGGTTGCTGTTGTAGACCTGCCCGGGCCGCAGCGGCAGGCCGGGTTCCACCAGTTCGTCGCCGGTGGTGAACACGGCCACCGTGGGGCGCCGTGCCACCGGCAGCGTCGCCAGGCCCAGGGCTGCGGCCAGTCCGATCCGCGCGGGGGTCAGCACCTGGCCCTTGCGCATCACCTCGGTACCTGCGGTCACGTCCTCGCCGATACGCCGCACATCCGCGCCAGGCCGTACGCCTGCCGGGACCTCGATGCCACCGTCTGTTTCGATGATGTCTTCACGGATGGCGACCGTGTCGGTGCCCTCGGGCAAGGGCGCGCCTGTCGTGATGCGGACGCATTCGCCGGGACCGACGCGCAGCCCCTGGGCCACACCCGCGTACTGTTGTCCCACCAGCCGCAGGCGTGTCGGGCCCTCGGAAGCGAGGCTGGCATGCGCGAACGCCACGCCGTCCATCCGGCTGTTGTCGAACGACGGCAGGTCGATCGGCGCGCGAACCGCATCGGCCAGCACGCGGCCGCTGGCACGATTGAACGCGAGAGACTCGCTACCCAGGCGGCGCGACCGCGCCGCGTCCCAGATCAGCGCGATGGCTTCATCGACGGCGATGCGGGTGGGGTACGCGCTCACTTGCGCGTGACGTGCCGGATCAGGCGGCGCTTCTTGGCGATCTGCTTCTCGGTCAGCACGTTCTTCTTGCCTTCGTAGGGGTTGGCACCTTCGCGGAAGATGAACCGAACCGGCGTGCCGACCAGCTTGAAGCGCTTGCGGAAGAAGTTCTCCAGATAGCGCTTGTACGACTCCGGCAGCACCTTCAGGCGGGTGCCATGCACGATGAAGGTCGGCGGATTGGCCCCGCCCGGGTGTACGTAGCGCAGCTTGGAGACGTGGCCGCGGATGCTCGGCGGCGGGTTGGTCTCGTACGCGATCTCCAGCGCCTTGTTGACCTCGCTGGTGCCGAACTCCTTCGTCGCCGAGGCATGCGCGCGATGGATCGCCTTGAACAGTTCGCGCAGGCCCGAGCCATGCAGGGCCGAAATCCGCACGGCCTCGGCCCACTCGACGAATCCGAGTTTGCGCGCCAGCAGCGCTTCGGCCTGCTCGCGCTGGTAGGCGGTCAGCCCGTCCCACTTGTTGATCGCCACCACCAGCGCACGGCCGGCGTCCAGCACGGCGCCGAGCACGGTCGCATCCTGGTCGGTAACGCCTTCGGTGGCATCCAGCAGCAGCACGGCGACTTGGCACTGCTCTATCGCCTGCAGTGTCTTGACCACGCTGAACTTCTCGACCGCCTCCTCCACCTTGCCCTTGCGGCGCAAGCCGGCGGTGTCGATCAGCCGATATTGGCGACCGTCGCGCTCCATGTCGACCGCGATGGAATCGCGCGTGGTGCCCGGCACTTCGGAGGCGATCATGCGTTCTTCGCCGAGCAGGCGATTCACCAGCGTGGATTTGCCCACGTTGGGACGGCCGACGAAAGCCACGCGCATGCGGGCGGGATCGTCGTCCAGCGCCTCGCTGACGCCTTCTTCCGGCAGGCGCGCGTGTACCTCGGACAACAGGTCGTCGATGCCCTGGCGATGCGAGGCCGAGATGGTCGTGACGTCCGAGAATCCGTAGCGGGCGAAGTCCGCCAGCGCCGTGGATTCGTTGATGCCGTCGATCTTGTTGATCACCAGCAGGGTCGGACGCGCGGTCTTGCGCAACCAGGCGAGGATTTCATCGTCCAGCGCGGAAGGCCCTTCGCGTCCGTCCACGATGAACAGCACAAGGTCCGCTTCTTCCGCGGCGGCGCGTGCCTGGCGCGCGGTGGCGCCTGCCAGGCCCTCTTCCTCGCCGGCAATGCCGCCCGTGTCGACCACCAGGAAGGGGGCATCGGCATCCAGGCGGCAGACGCCGTAGTTGCGGTCGCGGGTGACACCGGGCTGGTCGTGCACCAGGGCATCACGACTGCGGGTCAGCGCATTGACCAGGGTGGACTTGCCGACGTTGGGACGGCCCACCAGGGCGACGAGGGGCAACATGCAGGGGAGCAACCGAAGGATGGAAAGGTCGCCGGATGCGCGCCGCTGCGCACGTGGCAGGGCCGCTCCGGTCGGTAAACGGGCCGCCATGGTATCGGAATACGCCCCCGTCCGCGAAAAAGGGCCGCATGGCGGCCCTTTCGGGGTAACGGCATGGGAGCGGCAGGGCCGCTCCCACCGCAGGCTCACTTGAAGCCGAATGCGGTCAGCCCGCCCTCCACGTCCTGCACCAGCAGGATGCCGTCGGCCACGACCGGCTTGCCGCGCACGGCCTTGCCGCCGACGCGCGCGCGCGCCACCACCTCGCCGTTATCCGTCTTCATCCAGTGCAGGTAGCCGTCGTAGTCGCCCACCACGGCGTAGTCCCCATGGACCGTGGGTGCGGTCAGCGAGCGGCGTGCCAGCGTCGTGTTCGACCACAGCGCGCCACCGCTGTATTTGTCCAGCGCCCACACGGTACCCGCGGGGTCGGACCCCAGCACCGCGCCGCTGGTCACCGCCAGCCCGCCGGCGCCGCCGTTGTCGCGCGTCCACAGGGGGCGCCCGGAGGGACCCTCGATGGCCACGGTCTCCTTCTTGAAGCTGGTGGCGTACACCGTGGTGCCTTCCAGTACCGGCGCGCCATCGACGTCGGCCATGCGCTCCAGTTCGCTGCGGCCTTCGGGCGTGCCGACGGCCTGGGTCCACATCTCGCGTCCGTCATTGGCGGACAGCGCGGTCAGGGTACCGTCGTCGCTGCCCACGACCAGGACGCCGGGACCGACCAGCACGGGCGCATTGCCGCGCACGGTCAGGCTGGGCAGTTCGTTGGTCCAGAACCAGCGGCGCTCGCCGGTGGCGTTGCTGAACGCGGTAACGCGCCCATCGTTGCTGCGCACGAAGACGTTCTCGGGGCCTACCGTCGGCGCCGCAACGACCTCGTTGGGCACCTTGGCCTGCCATTTCTCCGTGCCGGTGGCCGCATCCAGGGCGACCACCTGGCCATCGAGCGTACCCACCACCACCAGTCCCTGCCCGGCACCGGGGCCACCGGAGAAGCGGAGATCGGACTTGTACTGCCAGACCTGCTTGCCCGTCTGCAGATCGAAGGCGCGCACCCCGCCCTCGACCGCCGCCGCGTACACGCGCCCGCCATCGACGACGGGCGTCTGTTGCAGGCCCAGGCGACCCTCGCCCTTGCCTGCGTTGGCGCTCCAGAGCTTCGCCACCGACACCGTCGGCGTGATGTCGATCAGTTCGGCAGGCTCGGTCGGCTTCTCGTCCGCCTTCTTGCCGCCGAACCACCCCTTGATCGTGCTGCAGCCGCCCAGTGCCCCTACCAGCAATGCGGCCACCAGGACGCGGGACGCCACAGGATGGGCACGCATCATGCCGCACCCCCGGTCTTGGGCGGCGTGCCGCCGGCGTGGATCAGCTTAAGCTCGACCAGCCGGCGCTGCGGGGACACCGCATCCAGCGTGGTGAGCGCACGCGTGTAGGCCTCTTGGGCCTCCTTCGCCTTGCCGGTGGCAAGCAGCGCATCGCCGCGCACTTCAAGGCTGGACGCATCGTCGGCCGCGTCGAGCAGTTTCAGGGCTTCGTCGTGCTTGCCGGCATCGATCAGCAGGCGCGCCAGGCGCAGGTTGATCAGCGGA
Source organism: Pseudoxanthomonas mexicana (assembly GCF_010093385.1). Lineage (GTDB taxonomy): Bacteria > Pseudomonadota > Gammaproteobacteria > Xanthomonadales > Xanthomonadaceae > Pseudoxanthomonas_A > Pseudoxanthomonas_A mexicana. The sequence continues at coordinate 33,510 of NZ_PDWV01000034.1, read as the reverse complement.
CGCAACGCGTCGTCGGGCGTCAGGGCGCGCAAGGTGGCGATGGCGGCGTCACGCTCGCCCGCCTGGACCTGCGCCTTGGCCAGCTGGAGGCCTGCGGTATCGGCATACAGCGCATCATTCTTTGACAGCGCATCCACCGCCGCCTTCGCCTGCTTCAGGTCGCCCTTGGCCAGCCCCTCTACGGCCGTCTGGTACTCCTGGTAGGCCTGTTCCTTCTTGCCGGCCTGGTTCTTCTGCCACCACTGCCAGCCGAGGATCACCGCCAGACCCAGGGCCACGCCGCCCAGCAGGCCGGCACCGTTGTTCCTCAGCCAGCTGCGGACACGTTCGCTTTGTTCGTGCTCGTCGAGCAGATCGTCAATCGCCATGCGCTCTCTTGCCCCGTCTCGGCAGGGTCTTGGTCTAGGTGGACAGACCCGCGCGCGGGTCAGTCACCGACCGGCGCTAGGGAACCCTCAGAGGATACCGTAAAGCGCGCAACGTTCGCTCGCTGATACGGCGCCAAGTCCACCGTACTACCCGCTTGCTGAACCTCGACCGCCGTCGCATCGCCCAACTTGATGCGACCGACTTCACCGGCCGCATAACGGCTCTCATCGCCTGCGCGCAGCCGCGCGTGCTCGACCTTGCGACCGTCGGGTGCGTCGACCTCGACCCAGCTGTCGCCCTTGAACGACAGCGACAGCCAAGGCGTCGTCGCCCGCGGGACGGGTGCCATCGATGCCACGTAGGGCGCCGCAGGCGCACGACCGGAGGGGCGCGACGAATTCGAACCCTGCCGTGTGGCCATCGACGCGGCGGGCACGACGTCGAGCGATGCCATCGCGGGCTCGGGGGCCGGGTCCGCAGAAGATCGCAGCGCCATCCATACCGGCGTGGCGATCACCAGCGTCAGGACGACATAGACCGCGCGACGCTTGAAGCTTTCGAAGACGTACTGCAACCGCGGCGTATGGCTGTGGCTGACCAGCACCGCAGGGGGAGCCACGACCGCTTCCGATTGCGCCAGGAACGGCTCCACGTCCAGCTTGAGGAGCCGCCCATAACTGCGCAGCTGCCCGCGAACGAATACCGCGCCGCCGGACTGGTCCCACTGCCCGGCCTCGAGCGCCTGCAGCACCCTGACCGGCATCTTCAGCCGCTGGCTGACGTCCTGCAACGACAGGCCGGACTGCTCACGCGCCGACCGCAGCGCCTCACCGCACCCCTGCGGCGGCGACATGCCCCCACCTACCGAATCCATCATGGCCCTGCATTTCCCCCGGTTGTGACGTCCCTCGCGTCAGGGAACTCCGCCCGAATGCGCTGAACATATCGACTGGCAGCGGCCTTGTCGCCGAGTCTTTCCTCGATCTGTGATGCGAGTTTCAACACTGCGACGGAGGCTGGTCCCGCCGCCAGCCTCCGTTCGATGAAAGCGCGCGCCGGCAGGTACTGCTGACGGCGGAACTCCAGCTCGGCCATGGCGCCCAATGCAGTCGCGCTGGACGGATCGCGCGACAGCGCCTGCCGCAGATCGCGTTCGGCACGCTCCAGCTGTCCGGTACCCAAGGCACAGTTGCCGGCATTGGCCTGCGCCACCTCCGGCGTGCCATAGCCAGGCGCCTGCATCGCCCGGTCGAACCAGACCAGGGATTCGGCCTGGAAGCCGTTGGCACACAGCCAGGTACCGTAGTTGTTCTGCATCGCGCCCTGGGCGGGCGCCAGCTCCCCCGCCCGCCGATAGTGCTGCCCGGCCTGCTCGGACTGCCCACGACGGTCGGCGACGACGGCCAGCAGGGTTTCCGCATCCGCCGAATCCGGCGCCAGCTTCAGGGCCGCGCGCGCCTCCTTCTCCGCCGTCTCCAGATCGCCGGCCTGCAGGCGCTGTACCGAACGGGACACCATCATCTGCACGGACTGGCGCCGCTTCACTTCGGGACTGTCCTTGACGGAATAGTCCTGTGCGATCTGCTCGCCGTCCTTGCGCTCCATCTTGGGGCGGACGAAGGTCAAACGGCTGCAGGCGGTCGCCAGCAGGAGGGGAACCAGCAGCAGGCAGAGCGCCTTATGCCGCATCGTCGATGCCCTGTTCCTGCAGTTGCCGGCGGAACTCGGCCTGACGGCGGGTGCGGGCCATCACCTCCCCCTTCAGCTGACCGCAGGCGGCATCGATGTCGTCGCCCCGGGTGCGGCGGACCATCGTCAGCACATGAGCGTCGAGCAGCAGCTTCTGGAAGGCGCGGATGTCCTCTTCCGGCGCCCGCTCGTAGCGCGTGCCGGGGAACGGGTTGAACGGAATCAGGTTGACCTTGCCGGCGTCCTTCAGTTGCGCGGCATTGCTGAACTTGCGCATCAGCTGGGCGAGCTGCCGCGCGTGTTCGGGCTGGTCGTTGACGCCCTTCATCAGCGTGTATTCGAACGTCACCGAATCGCGCTTCTTGTTCGCGCGCAGGTAGCGCACGCACGAGGCCATCAATTCGGCGATCGGATACTTCCTGTTGAGCGGCACCAGCTGTTCGCGCAGCGCATCGTTGGGCGCATGCAGCGAGACGGCCAGCGACACGTCGGTCTCGGTGGACAGGCGATCGATCATCGGCACCAGTCCGGACGTCGAGAGCGTGACGCGCTTGCTGGCCAGGCCGTAGCCAAGATCGTCGCGCATGATGTTCATCGCGCGCACGACGTTGTCGAAATTCAACAGCGGCTCGCCCATGCCCATCATCACCACGGTGGTGAGGCGACGGTTCTGCGCAGGCACGTTGCCCAAATGGCGTGCCGTCACCCAGACCTGGCCGATGATCTCGGCAGTGGTCAGGTTGCGGTTGAAGCCCTGCGTGGCGGTAGAGCAGAACGTGCAGTTGAGGCCACAGCCCACCTGCGACGACACGCCCAGCGTCCCGCGGCTCTTGTCGGGGATATAGACGGTTTCGACGGCATTCTTGCCGTCCACGCCCATGCCGAGCAGCCACTTGTGGGTGCCATCGGCGGAGGGCTTGTCGAACACCACCTGCGGCACGACGACTTCGGCGTGTTCCTGCAGTTTGGCGCGCAGGTTCTTGCCCAGATCGGTCATCTGGTCGAAATCGGTGACGTAGCGGTGGTGGATCCACTTCATCACCTGGTGGGCGCGGAACTTCTGTTCGCCGAGTTTCTCGATGAAGAAATGTTCCAGACCCTCGCGGTCCAGGTCCATCAGGTTCTGCTTCGCAGACACGGGCGCGCCGACGGCCACGGACGGAGCGTCCGTGGCCAGCTTCAATTCGATCGGCGGCAGTTCGTGGCTGCTCATCACGCGATCATTCAGCGCGAGAACACTTCGGTGGCGGCGAAGAAGTACGCGATCTCGGTGTTCGCGTTCTCGACCGAATCCGAACCGTGCGCAGCGTTGGCGTCGATGGAATCGGCGAAGTCGGCGCGGATCGTGCCCGGCGCGGCATCCTTCGGATTGGTGGCGCCGAGGATCTCGCGATGCTTCAGCACGGCGTTCTCGCCTTCCAGCACCTGGATCGCGACCGGGCCGGAGATCATGAATTCGACCAGCGCGTTGAAGAACGGACGTTCGCGGTGAACAGCGTAGAAGCCTTCCGCTTCACGACGCGACAGGTGCTTCATCTTCGAGGCGACGATCTTCAGGCCGTTCTTTTCGAAACGGGCATAGATTTCGCCGATGACGTTCTTGGCAACGGCATCGGGCTTGACGATCGACAGGGTGCGCTCCAGCGCCATGGGGATTTTCTCCGTTGGGCGGGCCACTGAAGACCCGAGGTTAACATGAAAAACCCGCGTCGAAACGCGGACTTAGACCAGAAAGCGTAGCGAGATTCTAAAGCATCCGGCGCCGCAGTGCAGCAGGATTTCGCTGAATGCTGCTCTGCAGCATGACAGCGCCCGCCGGCCGACGGAAAATCAATCAAACAAGCGTTTGATTCAGTCCCGGAGGGGCCATGGGCAACACCACGCATTTCTCCACCAAGGAGCGCATCCTGGGGGCTGCCGAAGAGCTGTTCGCCCAGCACGGGTTCGCCGGCAGGTCGCTGCGCCAGGTCACCAGCCGGGCGGATGTGAACATCGCCGCCGTCAACTACCACTTCGGCAGCAAGGAAAACCTGGTCAACGAGGTGTTCCGCCGCCGTATGGACGACATGACCGCTGCCCGCCTGTCCCTGCTCGAGAAGGCGCTGGCTCAGCGCCCGGGGCAGCTGGAGCCGATCCTGGCCGCCTTCGTCGAGCCCGCCCTCGCCCTGGCCCAGGACCGCCATGGTGGCGGTGCCTTCGTCCGGGTCATCGCCCGCGCCTACGCCGAGAAGAATGACGGGCTGCGCAAGTTCCTGTCCGACCACTACGGGCACGTGTTGCGCGAGTTCGGCAAGGCCATTGCCGGCTGCGTGCCGGGCCTGAGCAAGGAGGAGCTCTACTGGCGGCTGGACTTCTTCTCCGGCGCCCTGACCTACGCCATGGCCGACTTCGGCCTGATCAAGCGCCCCCCGGGTGTCACGGAGGCTGCGCACCGTGAGCGTGCCGCCCGTGAACTGATCCGCTTCGCCGAGGCCGGCCTGCGCGCCGACCATGTCTGAAACCCCTGCCATTCAAGGAAATTCCATGTCCAATCCATTGCTTGTACGCAAGGCGGCCGTGCTGGGCGCCGGTGTGATGGGCGCGCAGATCGCGGCGCACCTGACCAACGCCGGTGTCGATACGGTGCTGTTCGATCTGCCCGCCAAAGAGGGGCATCCGGATGGCATCGTGCACAAGGCCATCGCCAATCTGGCCAAGCTCAGCCCTGCTCCGCTGGCCAGCAAGTCGCTGGCCGAAGCGATCACGCCGGCCAACTACGAGACGGGGCTTGAGCACCTGAGGGGCTGCGACCTGATCATCGAGGCCATCGCGGAAAGGATGGACTGGAAGCAGGACCTGTACCGGAAGATCGCCCCCTACGTCGCTCCGCATGCGGTGCTGGCCAGTAACACTTCTGGATTGGGAATCAATAAGTTGGCTGAAGTTCTTCCTGAAGAACTTCGGCACCGCTTCTCCGGCGTGCACTTCTTCAACCCGCCACGCTACATGCACCTGGCCGAGCTGATCCCGGCGAAGTCCACCGACACCTCGGTGCTGGAAGGCCTCGAGACCTTCCTCACCACCACCCTCGGCAAGGGCGTGGTGTACGCCAAGGACACCCCGAACTTCATCGGCAATCGCATTGGCGTGTTCTCGATCCTGGCCACGGCGCACCACACCGGCGAGTTCAAGCTGGGCTTCGACGAAGTGGACGCGGTCACCGGTCCGCTCATCGGCCGCCCGAAGTCCGCCACCTACCGCACCTCCGACGTCGTCGGTCTGGACACCATGGCCCATGTCATCAAGACGATGGCCGACACCCTGCCGGACGATCCGTGGCATGCCTACTTCACGTCCCCGAAGTGGCTGGAAGCCCTGATCGCCAAGGGCGCGCTGGGCCAGAAGACCGGTGCCGGCATCTTCCGCAAGGTCGGCAAGGACATCGTGGTCCTCGACCTGGAGAAGCAGGACTACCGCGCGTCCGACCGCACCGCGGCGCCGGAGGTGGTCGAGATCCTGAAGATCAGGAATCCGGCCGAGAAGTTCGCGAAGCTGCGCGAGAGCCAGCACCCGCAGGCCCAGTTCCTGTGGGCGGTGTTCCGCGACCTCTTCCACTACAGCGCCTACCACCTGGCCGACATCGCCGAGACCGCGCGCGACGTCGACCTGGCCATCCGCTGGGGCTACGGCTGGTCGCTGGGTCCGTTCGAGACCTGGCAGGCGGCCGGCTGGAAGCAGGTGGCGCAGTGGATCGCCGACGACATCGTGGCCGGCAAGGCCATGAGCAGCGCGCCGCTGCCCAACTGGGTGTTCGATGGCCGCGAGGGCGTGCACGGCACCGAGGGCAGCTACAGCCCGGCGAAGAACGCCAAGCTGCCGCGCTCGGGTCTGCCGGTGTACCAGCGCCAGCGCTTCCCGGATCCGCTGCTGGGTGAGGCGTTCCCGCAGGGCGAGACCGTGTTCGAGAACGACGGCGTCCGCCTGTGGACCGACGGCGACGGGATCGGCGTGGTCAGCTTCAAGACCAAGATGCACACGGTATCTGACGCTGTGCTGGACGGCCTGCAGGAAGCCCTCGCCATCGCTGAGCGGAAGTTCAAAGGCCTGGGGATCTGGCAACCGAAGGAGCCATTCTCCGCGGGTGCCGATCTGGCCGGCGCGCTGGGCGCGCTGCAGGCCGGGAGGATCGCCGAGTTCGAAGCCATGGTCGCCAACTTCCAGGCCACCAGCCAGCGCATCAAGTACGCGCTGGTCCCCGTTGTGGCGGCCGTGCGCGGCCTGGCTTTGGGCGGCGGCTGCGAGTTCCAGATGCACAGCGCGCGCACCATCGCACACCTGGAAAGCGACATCGGTCTGGTCGAAGCGGGCGTGGGCCTGCTGCCGGCCGGCGGCGGCCTGAAGGAAATCGCGGTACGCGCCTCGCAGGCGGCCGGTCCCGGCGGCGACGTGTTCGCCGAACTGAAGAAGACCTTCGAAACGGTCGCGATGGCCAAGGTCTCGGCCTCCGCGGTCGAGGCCAAGGAACTGGGCCTGATGCGCGCGGGCGACAAGGTCGCCTTCAATGCCTATGAACTGCTGCACATCGCCAAGCAGGAAGCCCTGGCACTGGCCGAGACCGGCTACCGCCCACCCCTGCCCGCGCGCCGGATCCAGGTGGCCGGCGACGTGGGCATCGCCACCTTCAAGATGATGCTGGTGAACATGCTGGAGGGCCGCTTCATCAGCCCCTACGACTACGAGATCGCCGTGCGCATCGCCACCGTGCTGTGCGGTGGCGAAGTGGACCGCGGCGCGGTGGTCGACGAGGAGTGGCTGCTGAAGCTGGAGCGCAAGCACTTCGTCGAACTGGCGCAGCAGGAAAAGACCCAGGCCCGCATCGCGCACATGCTGAAGACCGGCAAGCCGCTGCGTAACTAAGCGACGGACAAGGACACATCGAAATGAGCAAGCAGATCCAAGAAGCCTACATCGTCGCCGCCACCCGCACGCCGGTCGGCAAGGCGCCCAAGGGCGTGTTCCGCAACACCCGCCCGGACGACATGCTGGCGCACGTGCTGAAGTCGGTCGTGGCGCAGGCCCCCGGCATCGACGTCAACCGCATCGACGACGCCATCATCGGCTGCGCGATGCCGGAAGCCGAGCAAGGCATGAACGTGGCGCGCATCGGCCTGCTGTTGGCCGGCCTGCCGAACACGATCGCCGCGCAGACCATCAACCGCTTCTGCTCGTCCGGCCTGCAGGCCGTGGCGATGGCGGCGGACCAGATCCGCCTGGGCCATGCCGACCTGATGCTGGCCGGCGGCACCGAATCGATGTCGATGGTGCCGATGATGGGCAACAAGATCGCCATGGCGCCCAGCGTGTTCGACAACGAACACGTGGCCATCGCCTACGGCATGGGCATCACCGCCGAGAAGGTCGCCGAGGAATGGAAGGTCTCGCGCGAGGACCAGGACGCCTTCGCCGTCGCCTCGCACCAGAAGGCCTTGGCAGCGCAGGCAGCGGGTGAATTCCGCGACGAGATCAGCCCCTACGAAGTCATCTCGCGTCAGCCCGACCTGGCCGGCAACACCGTGCGCCTGAAGAAGCTGCTGGTGGAGCAGGATGAGGGGCCGCGTGCGGACACCTCGCTGGAAGGCTTGGCCAAGCTGCGCACGGTGTTCCGCAATCCGCAGTTCGGTGGCACGGTCACCGCCGGCACCTCGTCGCAGATGAGCGACGGCGCCGCTGGGGTGCTGCTGGCCTCGGAGCAGGCCATCAAGGATTACGGCCTGACCCCGCTGGCCCGCTTCGTCAGCTTCTCGGTCGCCGGCGTGCGCCCGGAAGTGATGGGTATCGGCCCGATCGCCGCGATCCCGAAGGCCCTGAAGCAGGCCGGCCTGACCAAGGACCAGCTGGACTGGATCGAACTCAACGAAGCCTTCGCCGCCCAGGCGCTGGCCGTGATCCGCGACAGCGAACTGGACCCGTCGAAGATCAACCCGCTGGGCGGCGCCATCGCGCTCGGTCACCCGCTGGGGGCGACCGGCGCGATCCGCACGGCGACGATCGTGCACGGCATGCGTCGACACCAGAAGAAGTACGGCATGGTGACCATGTGCATCGGCACCGGCATGGGCGCGGCCGGCATCTTCGAATCGCTGTAAGCATCAGCGATCACCCGACAGGAATGGCGCCGCAAGGCGCCATTTCTTTTGGTTACTTGGATGGCGTTACGCCATGCGGGCGCCGTCGGGTACGGGACGTTCCACGGCCGTCACCACCACGCCGTCATCGGTGTGGAATCCGGTCAGCAGGAATTCCGAAATGAACGGTCCTACCTGCTTCGGAGGGAAATTGAGGACGCCCACGACCTGCCGTCCCACCAGGTCCTCCGGCGCATACAGCGCGCGGATCTGGGCACTGGTCTTCTTCACGCCATGAGGGCCGAAGTCGACCCACAGCTTCCACGCGGGTCTGCGTGCTTCCGGAAACTGCTCAACCCGCAGCACCGTCCCGGCGCACAGCTGGACGCGCGTGAAATCCTCCCAACCGATCACCTGCACACTCTCCATCACGCACCTTCCCTTCTTTTCTTCCGTGCCTTCCACGCATCCTTGGCCTCCGCCCACCAGTAGCTCACCTGCGCGCCCAGGAAGCCGGCAGGCTTCATCGCGGACACCAGGCCGTAGGCGGCGAATTCGCGCCATCGCCGATCGCCTTGCGCGATGGCGGAGGCGATGACTTCGCCCGCCAACGTCGTGGGCGCGACGCCATGCCCACCGAATGCCTGCGCCACCCACAAACCCGGCTCCACCTGGCCGATCTGCGGCATCTCGTGGCGGGCATAGCTCCTCAGGCCGGACCAGGCATGGTCGATGCGCACCCCCTCCAGTTGCGGAAAAACCCTCAACATGTCGCCGTACAGCAGGCGCTCGACCGACCGAGGCGAGCGATCCAGAACCGAAATACGCCCGCCCCACAGCAGACGGGAGTCGGGCAAAGGCCGGTAGTAGTCGAATGCGAAGCGCGTGTCGTAGATGGCCGCGCGCGTGCGCAGCGCCGTGTCCATCCGCGCCCCCAGCGGCTCGGTGACCATCACGTAGGTGGCGATCGGCAATACCCCCGCGTCGACACGGCGATGCAGGCGCGCCAGATAGCCGCCGCATGCCAGCACGACCTCGCGCGCGTCGACGCGGCCGGAAGGCGTGGTGACCCGCCAGCCCTCCTCCCGCCGCTGCAGCGATACCGCAGGCGAATCGCCGAACAGGGATACACCCTGCCGCGACGCCGCCAGGACCAGGCCGTAGGCGTACTTGAGCGGATGGAAGTGGAAAGCCCGTGGCTCGAACAGCGCGTCGTGATATCGCGGAGTGAGTATCCGTTGACGCAGGTCGTCGCGCTCGACCCAGTGCCAGTCCTGCGCGAAGACATCGGCCAGCAACGCCTGACGTTGCCGCAGCAGGTCGCGGTCGTCGAACCAGTTCGCCCAGAGGATCCCGGCCTGGGTGTCGTCGCAGGCGATGCCATACTGCGCGATGCGCCTGCGGATCAGTTCCACCGCTTCCACGGTGCCCGCGTACAGCGCGCGCGCGCGTTCGCGCCCCAGATCGCGCAGCAGAGCCGCTCCGCCGCGGGAGAAGCCACCGAACACGAAACCGCCATTGCGGCCGGAAGCACCGAATGCGGGCTGCTCCGCTTCCAGCAGCACGACATCGCGGTGTCCCCGCTCGGCCAGGCCCAGCGCCGTGTTCAGACCCGCGAAGCCTCCACCCACCACGCAGACATCCGCGTCCAGGGCCGTATGCAACGTGGGGAGCGCGGGCGCGCTACCGGCGGTGTCGGCGTAATAGTGGCGGATGGACATGGGCACGCGCCGATTCTGCGGGAAGCGGGCGGCCCTTCACCAGGGCATGTCGCGCCGCAGGCTTTTTCTGGGGAGAGTCAGCCCAGTTCCCGGACGCCCAGTTCGTTCAGTGCACTCTGCATCATGCTGCGTGCCGCGTCGCTGAGCGCTTCGTGGTCCAGCGCGTAACGGATGGTGGCTTCGATCAATCCGATGTGCGTGCCACAGTCGAAGCGGGTGCCCTGGAAACGGTAGGCATGCACCGGCTTCTCGCGCAACAGGGCCGCGATGGCGTCCGCCAGCTGGATTTCGCCGCCGGCGCCCGGCGCCGTACTTTCCAGCAGCGCGAAGATGCGCGCGTCCAGCACGTAGCGCCCCACGACCGCCAGCGTGCTGGGGGCGACCTCCGGCTTGGGCTTTTCCACGATGGCGTCGATGCGTCCTTCGCGTCCCGAGAAGGCGTCCGTCGCCACGATGCCGTAACTGCCGGTCTGTTCGCGCGGCACGTCCTGCACGGCGATCACGCTGGCGCCGCTGGACTCCGCCGCATCCGCCATCTGCTTGAGGGCGCCCGGCCCGCGGTTCCAGATCAGGTCGTCGGGCAGCAGTACCGCGAAAGGCTCGTCGCCGACGATGGCCTTGGCGCACAGCACCGCATGCCCAAGCCCCAGGGCTTCGGCCTGAGTGACGAAGACGGCACGAACGTGTGAGGGCAGCACGTTGCGGACGAGTTCCAGCTGTTCGACCTTGCCCGAGCGCTCCAGCTTCTGTTCCAGCTCGTACGCCTTGTCGAAGTAGTCCGCCACCGCATGCTTGTAGCGGTTGGTGACGAAGATGAGCGTATCGCAACCTGCCTCGACCGCTTCATCCACCGCGTACTGGATCAGCGGCCGGTCGATGATCGGCAGCATCTCCTTGGGAACGGTCTTCGTTGCGGGCAGGAAGCGGGTGCCGAGCCCCGCCACGGGGAACACGGCCTTGCGGATGCGGGGCGAAGTCATCGGGTCCTGCGGGCGTCTCGACCGGGGAAGACCACGATGTTAGCCGATGCTTCGTTCTGTTCGTTCGACATCGGCGTGAACTCCGGCACAGCGATCCTCAGCACTTCGGCCAGTTCGGCGGTGTCGTAGCGGGCATGCGCCGCCCGCAGGCGCTGCAGGGCCAGATCGATGAACTCGCTCGAGACCTCACGCGCGATCGCCTTCATGATCTTGGAGTGCGAGGTGGGTTGGTAGCGCTCGTCGGCGTGGAACAGCGTCTCGTGCAGCTTTTCGCCGGGGCGCAGGCCCGTGTAGACGATGGCGATGTCGCGCCCCGGCTGCTTGCCGGCCAAACGGATCATCTGCTCGGCCAGCAGCCGGATCGGTACCGGATCGCCCATGTCCAGCGTATAGATCGAGGCGTGCGCCGCGCCCGATGCCGCCTGCAGGATGAGCTGGCAGGCTTCCGGGATGGTCATGAAATAGCGGGTGACGTCGGGATCGGTCACCGTGACCGGCCCCCCCTTGCGGATCTGTTCGCGGAACAGCGGCACCACGCTTCCCGCCGAATCGAGGACATTGCCGAACCGCACGGTGACGTAGCGCGTGCCGGATCGGGCATCGTCGAGCGACTGGCAGGCCATCTCGGCCAGGCGCTTGGTGGCGCCCAGCACGTTGACCGGATCCACCGCCTTGTCCGTCGAGATCAGCACGAAGGTCGCCACGCCAGCCTCGCGGCAGGCGCGCGCCACCGCTTCAGTTGCCAGCACGTTGTTGCCCACGGCTTCGCGCAGATGGCCTTCCAGCAAGGGCACCTGCTTGTAGGCAGCGGCGTGGAACACGGCGTCCGGCTCGGCGACCGCCAGCGCGTGGGCGATGACGGCGGGGTCGCCGCAATTGCCCAGCACCGGCAGGACTTCCAGGTCGGGAAAGGCACGCCGCAGGTCTCCCTGGATGGTGATCAGCGCCAGTTCGTCGATTTCGACCAGCGCGATCCGCTGGGCTCCATGCCGTGCGCACTGCCGGCAGAGTTCCGATCCGATCGAGCCGCCCGCGCCCGTCACCATGACGGTGCGCCCGCCCAGCCAGCCCCGGATGAGTTTCCAGTCCGGCGTCACCGATTTGCGACCCAGCAGGTCTTCGATCGCGACCTCCTTGAGGTCGCCCGGCATGGACTGCCCTTCCAGCACGTTGATCAGTCGGGGCACCATGCGGAACGGCAAGCCTGTGCTCTCGCAGATCGCCACCACCCGCTGCATGGCGGGCGCGTCCAGCGAGGGCATGGCGATGACGAGCATCCGCGCCGCGGTTTCCCGGGCGACGGCGGCGGCGCTCTCCAGTCCCCCCAGCACGGGAATACCCTGCAGCTTGGAGCCATGCAGACGCACTGCATCATCGAGGAAGGCAACCGGATGGTAGACGCCGGTGCGGCGCAACTCGCGAACCAGGGCTTCGCCTGCACGCCCTGCGCCAAGGATCAATACGCGCGAGGCCGTTTCATTGATGCGCTGCGCCTGGCTGTCCTTCCATGCACGATAGATCAGACGCGGCAATCCGAGGAAACCGACCAGTGCGAACGGATAGAAGCCGAGCACGATGCGCGGCGTAGAGCCAAAGCGGTTATAGAAGAACAGACCCAGCACCACACCCAGGAACCCGAGGGCGCAAGCCTTCACAATGTTCCACAGATCCGGCAGGCTGGCGAAGCGCCACAAACCGCGGTAGAGCCCCATCCACCAGAACACCGCACCCTGCGCCAGCAGGACGATGGCGATCTCGTTGGACCACAGGGGGAACTCCGGGGCGGGCGCCAGCATGGCGTAGCGCAACCGGTGCAGGACTTGCCAGCATACCCACACCATGGCCAGATCGTGGGCCGCGACGAGGACGCGTGGCATGAAACCGCTCAATCGATCCCGCCAGGATTTCATCAGCTCCATCTCCAGGTGCCTGTGCTACCCACGCCATCCTCGGCGCAATGAAAACCAAAGCGCCCCACCTACTCCGTAGGCAGCGATCACCACGGCGAGCGCCACCCCGAGCCTCGCTTGGGACAGCGCACATGTTAACAGTAATGTAACGCCGCCAAACGCCGCGTAAATCACGGTTACGGAGGTGTGTCCATAGCGTCGTGCGCCCATCTGGTAGAGGTGGCTGACATGGGGGGTCCACCACGGCTCGCCGCGCAGCATGCGCTCCAGCAGCGTGAAGCCCGCGTCGACGAGGAAGGCCGTAAGCGGCAACAGCAGCACGGGAAGCCTTCCGGGCGGCGATGCGAGAGCCGCGGCCACGACCAACCCGGCCAGCGCGAACCCCAGCGCCCCGCTACCGACATCCCCCAGAAATATGCGGGCCTTGGGAAAGTTGAAGGGCAGGAAGCCCAGGCAACCCGCCAGCACGGCCAAGGCCAGCCAATGCCAGCTGTCCGTCGGCAGGGTTGAAAAGGCCAGCGCCGCCAGCGCAGCCTGGCTGGCCGCCAGCCCATTGATGCCGTCCATGAAGTTCCAGACATTGACCAGCACCATGGCGATGGCAAATGCCAGTAAGGCCGGCCCTATCTGGCCACTCTCGCCCCAAGCGCCCGCTGCCAGGGCCAGGGCCGCGACGGCCTGGACGACCAACCGCAGCCAAGGAGACAGCGGGCGATGGTCGTCCCACCAGCCGATGCCGGCGACAATCAGGAAGCCGGGCAGGAACCCGACCCATAGGACGCCTGCGGAGGGACGCAGGGCAAGGAAGGCGCCCGACGCCAGCACCACTGCCACGATGGCGATCCCGCCGCCGCGGGGCGTCGCGACGCTGTGACTGCGCCGTTCGCCGGGCTGATCCAGCAGATTGCCGCGCAACGCATAGTGACGTGCCCACCACGTCGCCACAGCGGCGGCCGCGGTCAGCAGCCCCAGCCAGACGAATGCGTGAGGCATCAGACCACCGCGTAGTTCAGCAGCGGCTTGATGGTGCCCCACTCCTTGCAGCTCGGGCACTGCCAATGGTGCGTGCGTGCTCCGAATCCGCACCGCGTGCACCGGTAGCTGGGATTGCGCACCAGCAGCTGATCGGTGATGTGCTTCAGATCGTGCAGGGTCGCCGCCGGATCTGCGCCTTCGGCCAGCGTGAGGTCGATCAGTGCGGCCTCGCCTCTTACGGACGGACGATCCTTCAGCTGTCGGGCCAGATAGCTCCGGGCGGCTGCGACGCCCTCCTGGCGTTCCACCAGTCGGGTCAGCGCCAGCACGGGCGCGATGCCGCGATAGTGCTCGCACATCTCGGACAGGAACGCACGCGCACCCGACAGGTCGCCCACCTGCTCGTACCCGGCCAACAGGCTGGGCAGCACCTCGGGCAGGTAGTCGGGATCGTGGCGCGCCGCTCGCTCGAACGCACGGATCGCCGCTTCGGGATTGCCCGCATCGGATTCAATCCGGCCTTCGATGATGCCGGCGCGGACGCTGCCCGCATCGGCCTGGTAGGCGCGCGCTACCGCGGCACGGGCCGCGTCGACGTTGTTGGCGGTACGCTGGCGTTCGGCAAGCTCGCACTCGAACTGGGCGACCAGCTTGCCCATGGGCTCGCCGGTGACTTCCTCATAGCGCAGCGCGTTGTCGATCGCCTTTTCCCAATCGCGCTCTGCCTGGTAGATGCCGATGAGGTGCTTGAGCGCCTGTGGCGCCCGCTGGTCGATGCGCGCCAGATCAGTGAACACGGTCTCCGCCCGGTCCAGCAGGCCCGAGCGCATGTAGTCCTCGCCCAGCGCCAACAAGGCCTGCACGCGCTGGGCGTCGCTCAGGTCCGAGCGCTGCACCAGACCCTGATGCAAGCGGATCGCGCGATCCACCTCACCCCGCCGCCGGAACAGATGGCCCAGCGCGCCCTGCGTCTCGAAGGTTTCCTTGTCGAGCTCGGCGATGTGCAGGAAAAGCTCGATCGCCTTGTCCGGCTGCTCGTTGAGCAGGTAATTCAGACCGCGGACGTAGGTACTCGACAGCCGGCTGACCTGGGTGTCGCCGTGCCGCTGCCCACCACGTCGGCCGATGATCCAGCCACTGAGCGCAGCCAGCGGGAGGAAGAGAAAGAACCAGAACCACTCGGTCAGGAAGGCCATGGATCAGGCGCCGGCGTCTTGGGACGGCGCCACGGCGCGCGTGGCCTTGCGCAGTTTGGCGTACAGGGGCCAGACCAGCGTCGCCAGCACGATCAGCCCACCGACCACCACGCCCAGCAGCAGCGACAGCATGATGCCCACGCCGGACGAGGTCTGGAATTCGGTGAACAGCAGCTTGAGGGTGATCGGCTGCGTGTTGAGCACACCGATGATGAGTCCGTAGGCCAGAAACAGCAGTGCGACGACCAGGCGGAACATGTTCATCAGGCGACTCCATGCAGGACGGCGCCTAGCTTAGCGGAGTCGGCGCGGAACGACACGCGCCGGACAAGACGCTATTCCCCCGCCTCTTCGATGGGCGTGACGTCGCTGACGCGCTCGCGCAGCTCCTTGCCCGGCTTGAAATGGGGAACGTGCTTGGCGGGCAATGCGACCGATTCGCCCGTCTTGGGATTGCGACCCATGCGCGGCGGACGGTAGTGCAACGAAAAACTGCCGAATCCGCGGATCTCGATGCGATCGCCCTGGGCAAGCGCGCCGCCCATCATTTCCAGCAACGCCTTGACGGCCAGATCCACATCCTCGGCCTTGAGGTGCGGCTGGCGGCGGCTGAGGATCTCGATGAGTTCGGATTTGGTCATCGCGTCTGGGGTTCGGGCGGAGGTACCCGCGCCGGCCCGGAACACTCCGGGCCGGCGGGGACGTTACTGCAGGTGGAACGTCAAGCGTCCTGCCGGTTACTCGGACTTGCCGCCATCCAGCTGCGCACGCAGCAGCGCGCCCAGGCTGGTGGTACCGGCAGCGGCCTCGGCGGCGGACTTGTTGTACTCGGCCAGCGCTTCGGCGGGTTCGGCTTCGTCCTTGGCCTTGATCGACAGCTGCAGCGTGCGGCCCTTGCGGTCCATGCCGATGAACTTGGCTTCCACCTTGTCGCCGACCTTCAGGTGCTGGCTGGCATCGTCCACGCGGTCGTGGCTGATGTCGCGCGCCATCACGTAGCCCTCGATGCCGTCGGCCAGTTCGATCGTGGCGCCCTTGGCGTCCACTTCCTTCACCGTACCTTCGACCTTCGAACCCTTCGGGTGCGCCGCCATGTACTGGCCGAACGGATCCTGCTCCAGCTGCTTCACGCCCAGGCTGATGCGCTCGCGCTCCGGGTCGACGGCCAGCACCACGGCTTCCAGCGTGTCGCCCTTCTTGAAGTTGCGCACGATGTCTTCGCCGGTGGTGTTCCAGCTGATGTCGGACAGGTGGATCAGGCCGTCGATGCCGCCGTCCAGGCCGATGAAGATGCCGAAGTCGGTGATCGACTTGATCTGGCCGGACACCTTGTCGTTCTTCTTGTGGGTGGCCGCGAAGGTCTCCCACGGATTGGCGGCGACCTGCTTCATGCCCAGCGAGATGCGGCGACGCTCTTCGTCCACGTCCAGCACCATCACTTCGACCTCGTCACCGACCTGCACGACCTTGGACGGATTGACGTTCTTGTTGGTCCAGTCCATCTCGGACACGTGCACCAGGCCTTCGACGCCCGGCTCGATCTCGACGAACGCGCCGTAATCGGTGACGTTGGAGACCTTGCCGAACACGCGGCTGTTGGCCGGGTAACGACGGGCGATGTTGTCCCACGGATCCTCGCCCAGCTGCTTCAGGCCCAGCGAGACGCGGTTGCGCTCACGGTCGTACTTCAGCACGCGGACGTCCAGCTCCTGGCCGACTTCCACGACCTCGGACGGATGACGCACGCGCTTCCACGCCATGTCGGTGATGTGCAGCAGGCCGTCGATCCCGCCCAGGTCGACGAACGCGCCGTAGTCGGTGAGGTTCTTGACCACGCCCTTCAGCACCACGCCTTCCTGCAGCTTGTCCATCAGCTGCTCGCGCTCTTCCGAATGCTCGCTCTCGACCACCGCACGGCGGGAGACGACCACATTGTTGCGCTTGCGATCCAGCTTGATGAGCTTGAACTCGAGCTCCTTGCCTTCCAGGTAGCCCGGGTCGCGCACGGGGCGCACGTCGACCAGCGAGCCCGGCAGGAACGCACGGACGTCCTTGATGTCGACGGTGAAACCACCCTTGACCTTGCCGCTGATGCGGCCGGTGATGGTTTCGTTCTTCTCCAGCGCCTGCTCCAGCTCGTCCCACACCATGGCGCGCTTGGCCTTCTCGCGCGAGAGGACGGTTTCGCCGAAGCCGTTCTCGATCGAGTCGAGGGCCACCTTCACTTCGTCGCCCACGCCCACGTCGATTTCGCCGGCGTCGTTCCGGAACTGTTCGATCGGCACGATGCCTTCGGACTTCAGGCCGGCGTTGATCACCACCACGTCGTTGCGGACTTCCACGACGACGCCGGTGACGATGGCGCCCGGCTTCAGCTTGGCCAGTTGGGTCTGGCTCTGTTCAAACAGTTCGGCAAATGATTCGGTCATTGAAAAAATACTCGGTTGATGAAACAGACCGGCGAGCGGGAGCGCGCAACGGTCCACCCGTTGTCGGCCTGCGCGGGATTGCGTGTGGCCGTGAGTGTTGTGGTTGGAAAAAACCGCGCGGCGGATTCCGCGCGGGACCCTCTGCGGCGCGGGAGCTAGCCCGCGCGCACCGGCACCAAGGCCAGCACACGTTCGACGACGGCCTCGATGCCGAGGCCGGTGGTGTCGATGATGACGGCGTCGTCGGCCGGCTTCAGGGGCGCCACCGTGCGCTGGGCGTCACGGGCATCGCGGGCGAGGATCTCGCGCAGCAGACCGTCGATTGTGACGGAAACCCCTTTGTCTTTCAACTGCTTATACCGCCTTTCGGCGCGCTCCTCGGCGCTGGCGGTCAGGAACACCTTGTAGGGCGCATCCGGGAAGATCACCGTGCCCATGTCCCGCCCGTCCGCCACCAGCCCCGGCGCCTGGCGAGACGCGCGCTGCCGCTCCTTCAGGGCGGCTCGCACCTCCGGGATGGCCGCGATGGCCGACGCCAGGGCGCCGGTCGTTTCCAGACGAAGCTCGTCGGTCGCGTCAAGATCGTCGACGATCACGCGCAACCCGGCCTCCGTCTCGCGAAAGCCGACCCGCGTATCGAAGGCGCAACGCACGAGGGCGGCCGGGTCGGAGACGTCCAGGTCGGCCCAGCTGGCCGCCACCCCCACCGCCCGGTACAGGGCACCCGAATCCAGGTAATGCCAGCCCAGCCGCGAGGCGACGATCCGACTGACGGTACCCTTGCCGGCTCCGGAGGGGCCATCGATGGTCAGGACGGGGACGGGATCGGACATGCGGTTTTCCAGGTGATCGGATGCCCCATTATGACGCCGGACGCGTCGGCGCCAGCCCATGCCGGCCGCCGGGTTGCCGTCCTTGGCGTGCAACCGCTTGATCCGGCTATGGAAACCCCGCTAGAATAGCGGGCTTCGCTTTACTCCATACATTCACGCCGAGGTTTCAACTCATGAAGGTCCTGTCCTCCCTGAAGTCGGCGAAGGCCCGTCACCGCGACTGCAAGGTGGTCCGCCGCCGCGGCAAGGTCTTCGTGATCTGCAAGTCCAACCCCCGCTTCAAGGCGCGCCAGCGCTGAGAACGGACCGCCTGCCGGGCCACGCCATCGTGGCTGAGGCAACGCGCAGAAAGCCGCCGCAAGGCGGCTTTTCTGTTTCCGGCCACGCGTTGTGCAGGCCGGTGGCGCCGCGCCTACCGTCCCGGCCCTCGCCATTCCTTGCGGCCCGGCCGTTTTTTGTTTTCGGCCTTTTGTTATAAAAGGCGGGTCACCTAGGGGAACCCACCATGAGCCGTCGCGTCCTTGTCCTGCCCTTGATCGCCCTGCTCGGCCTGTCCGGCCCGGCACTGGCCGACACCCTGCTGATCGAGCGTGCGCAGGAAACCCCTGCCGCCGCCCCCGTGCGCGGCCAGACCGCGGCCGACGTGGAAGCCCGTTTCGGCGCCCCGCAGCAGAAGCTGGAACCGCGCGGCGGCCAGAAGCGCCAGTGGCCGGTGATCCAGCGCTGGGTCTACCCAGGTTTCACCGTATACTTCGAAAAGAGCCGCGTCATCGACGTGGTGATCAACAAGGCCAGCGCCGAGGAAATCGGCCCCAAGCCCCCCATCCGCTGACACCGCGCGGCGCGGCCGCGCCCTTGATGCCATGACCGATGCCTTTCGTTTCCCCGCGGAGTGGGAACCCCAATCCGCGGTCCTGATCGCGTGGCCGCACGCCGATACCGACTGGGCCGAACGCCTGGCCGACGTGGAAGAGACCTACGTCGCCCTCGTCGCCGCCATCACCCGCTTCCAGCCGGTCGTGATCTGCGTGGCTGATGATGACCTGCAGACCTATGCCGAGGCCCGACTGCGGTCCGCGCGGGTGGACATGGACAAGGTGCGCTTCGTGCCGGCGGAGTACGACGACACCTGGCTGCGCGACTCCGGCCCCATCACGCTGCGCGATGGGCAGCGCTTCAAGCTACTGGACTTCCGCTTCACCGGCTGGGGCGGCAAGTACGAAGCCAGTCGCGACGACCGCCTGGTCGGCGAGCTGTCCGGCATGCAGTTGTTTCACAACTATTTCGTCCAAAGCATTGATTTTGCTTTGGAGGGTGGCGCCATCGAAACCGACGGCGCGGGCACCCTGCTGACCACCTGGCAATGTCTGCACGAGCGCCATCCCGACGCGAGCCGCGAGGAACTGACCGGGAAACTGGCTGGCTGGCTGAAGCAACAGCGGGTGCTGTGGCTGGACCATGGCTATCTGGAAGGCGACGACACCGACGCCCATATCGACACCCTCGCCCGCTTCGCCCCCGGCGATGCCATCGTCTACCAGGCATGCGACGACGCTTCGGATGCGCACTACGCCGAACTGCAGGCCATGGCCGCCGACATCGCCGCACTGCGCACGGCCGATGGGCGCCCGTACCGCGCATTCCCGCTTCCGTGGGCCAGGCCCGTGATCGACGAGGGGCGCCGCCTGGCCGCCTCGTACGCGAACTACCTGATCATCAACGGCGCCGTGCTGATGCCGGCCTATGGCGACCCTGCGGACGATGCCGCCGCCGCCGTGCTGGCGCAGGCCTACCCCGACCGCGAGATCGTGCAGGTGCCCTGCCGCGCCCTGATCTGGCAGAACGGCAGCCTGCACTGCATCACCATGCAGCTGCCGGCCGGCCTGCTGGGCTGAGTACACCCCGCGCGCCCCGGCGCGCGGGACCGTGACATCAGTTGGGCACGGATTGAACGTTTCGTTTACACCCTGCGTGGGCTGATCCCCGATAACGACCGTTTCCCCCAAAGGAGACGGCCGTGTACACACGACGCAGGTTCCTCGCCACCTCCGCCATCGCTGCCGCCGGCATCGGCCTGGCGGCCTGCCGCGATGCGGCCCAGGCCCAGCCGTCCACCGCCGGCACATCGGGCGCCATCGGCCCGTTGAACACGCGCGCCATTCCCTCGACCGGCGAAATGATCCCGGTGATCGGCATGGGCACCTCGGGCAGCTTCGAGGTCGGTCAAAGTCCTGCCGAGCTGGATCCGCTGCGTGAAGTGCTGAAGCGCTTTTTCGCCGCGGGCGCCACCGTCATCGATACCGCACCCACCTACAGCGTGGCCGAAGACGTGATGGGCGCCCTGCTCGCCGAGCAGGGACTGACGGGCAAGGCGTGGCTTGCCACCAAGCTCTCCGGCGTAACCGGCCGCGAGGCGGGTCTGGCGCAGTTTTCCGACACGCTGCGCCGGCTCGGGACCGACAAGGTAGCGCTGCTGCAGGTCCACAACCTGGGCGACCTGAAGACGCAGATGGCGGTCGCGCGCGAACTGAAGGCGCGGGGCAAAGTGAAGTATGTCGGCGTGACGCATTACGTCGAGCGTGCGCAGGAGCAGCTCGCCGATGTCGTGCAGGCCGAGAAGCCGGACTTCCTGCAGATCAACTACTCGGCCGTCAGCCGCGGCGCCGAAAAGCGCGTGCTGCCGCTGGCACAGGATCTGGGCGTGGCGGTGCTGATCAATCGGGCCTTCGAGGACGGCAGGCTGTTCGCGCAGGTCAAGGACAAGCCCCTGCCGCCGGCACTCACCGAAACCGGCGTGACCTCATGGGCCCAGGCTTTCCTGAAGTTCGCGCTCAGCCATCCGGCGGTGACCGCGGTGATCCCGGCAACGGGGAAGCCGGACCGGCAGACCGACAATCTGAAGGCCGGCACCGGCCCGGACCTGACGCCCGCCCAGCGCGATGCGCTGATCGCCACCTTCGCCTGAACCTTCCATGCCCGACACCTTACGACCTGCCCCGCGCGGAGCGCTGACGCGCCTGCTGTCCCGCCTGTTCAACGTCGCGCCCCACGAGGCCCCTGTGGTGGGCGCGGGCCTGCTGATGTTCTTCCTGCTGTTCGCCGGCTACTTCATGCTCCGGCCGATCCGCGAAACGATGGGCGTCACCGGGGGTGTGGACAACCTGCAATGGCTGTTCACCGGCACCTTCGTGGCCACGCTGATCGTACTGCCGCTGTTCGGCTGGATCGCGTCGAAGGTGTCGCGCCGGCGCATCCTGCCGTGGGTGTTCGGTGCGGTCGTCGCCAGCCTGCTGGCGTTCGGCCTGGCCCTGCTGGCGCGGCCGGACGACGTGTGGCTGGCGCGCGGCTTCTACATCTGGGTGTCGGTGATCAACCTGCTGCTCATCTCCCTGGCGTGGAGCGTACTGGCCGACGTCCTGGCCAGCAGCGAGGCCAAGCGCCTGTTCGCACTGATCGCCAGCGGCGCCAGCCTCGGCGGGCTGGCGGGTCCGCTGCTGACCACGCTGCTGGTCGGCCATCTGGGGCATGGGGGCCTGATGCTGTTGTCCTCGCTGCTGATGGGTGCCAGCGGCGTCACCGCCGTGTGGCTCCACCAATGGCGCGACCGGCATCCGTTGCCCCAGGGCGCCAGCACGGCCGAGCAGCGGCGCGCTCCGCTGGGCGGAAACCCGTTCGCGGGCGCCACCGAGGTATTCAGGTCGCCCTACCTGGCCGGCATCGCACTGTTCGTCCTGCTCCTGGCCACGGTGACGACCTTCCTCTATTTCGAGCAGGCGAAGCTGGTGGAACAGCTGTTCCCGGACAAGGCGCAGCAGACCCGCGTGTTCGGCACCATCGACACGGTGGTGCAGGCGCTGGCCATCCTCAGCCAGCTGTTCATCCCCGGCCGCATCGCCCAGCGGCTGGGCGTGGGCGTGTTGCTGGTCGCGGTGCCGCTGGTGATGGCGGCGGGCTTCCTGTGGCTGGCGCTGGCGCCGGTCTTCGGCGTGTTCGTGGTGGTGATGGTCGCGCGGCGGGCCGGCGAGTACGCATTCGTCCGTCCCGGCCGCGAGATGCTCTACACGGTGGTCGCGCCGGGACAGAAGTACAAGGCGAAGAACTTCATCGACACGGTGGGATACCGCGGCGGCGATGCGCTCAGCGGCTGGGTCAAGCGCGCGCTGGACGTGCTGGCCGAACACCCTGCCGTGGCCATGCTGATCGGCACCGGCGTGGCGCTGGCGTGGGCGGCGACCGGTGTGGCACTGGGCCGGCAACAGCGCCGTCGCGAGGAGACCACGACCTCCTGAGCGTGGCGCGGCGTGTTCACGCCGCGTGCGCCTGCGCGCGAGGTGGACGCGGTACCATTCGCCCCCTCGCCGCCGCTGCCCGATTGCGCCCACGATGAACCGCACCACGCTGCCCGTTGCCCTGATCCAGGAAAAGAACCACGGCGACGCCGACGCCAACCTGTCGGTGATCGAAGCCCGCGTGGCCGAGGCCGCCAAGCGGGGGGCCCGCCTGGTGCTGTTGCAGGAACTGCACAACGGTGCCTACTTCTGCCAGCACGAATCGGTGCAGGAATTCGACCTGGCCGAGCCGATCCCCGGTCCCAGCACCGAGCGCCTGGGCGCGCTGGCCAAGCAACACGGCGTGGTGCTGGTGTCGTCCCTGTTCGAGCGCCGCGCCGCGGGGCTGTACCACAACACCGCGGTGGTCTACGAAAAGGACGGCCGCATCGCGGGCAAGTACCGCAAGATGCATATCCCGGACGATCCGGGCTTCTACGAGAAGTTCTATTTCACGCCGGGCGACATGGGCTTCACCCCCATCGATACGTCGGTCGGCCGTCTCGGC
Source organism: Pseudoxanthomonas mexicana (assembly GCF_010093385.1). Classification (GTDB taxonomy): domain Bacteria; phylum Pseudomonadota; class Gammaproteobacteria; order Xanthomonadales; family Xanthomonadaceae; genus Pseudoxanthomonas_A; species Pseudoxanthomonas_A mexicana. Next base: position 10,468 of record NZ_PDWV01000034.1, on the reverse strand, counting down.
GTGCTGGTGTGCTGGGACCAGTGGTACCCCGAAGCCGCGCGCCTGATGGCGCTGGCCGGTGCGGACCTGCTGCTGTATCCCACCGCGATCGGCTGGGACCCGGACGACGAACAGGCCGAAAAGACCCGCCAGCGCGATGCCTGGATACTGAGCCACCGCGGTCATGCCGTCGCCAACGGTCTGCCGGTGCTGAGCTGCAACCGTGTCGGCCACGAGCCTTCGCCGCTCGGCGCATCGGGCATCCAGTTCTGGGGCAACAGCCACGTGCTGGGTCCGCAGGGCGAGTTCCTCGCCGAAGCCGGTGGTGAAGAAACCCTCCTGATGGCCGATGTCGACCTGCAACGCAGCGAGCATGTCCGCCGCATCTGGCCGTCCCTGCGCGCCCGCCGCATCGACGCGTACGGCGATCTGCTCAAGCGCTACATCGACTGAGGCCCGCGCGTGCCGCTGATCGTCCGCGATGCCACGCCGGCCGACGTGCCGGCCATCGCCGCCCTCTACGCGGATGAAGTCCGCGACCACGTCAACACCTACGAGTACGACGTGCCGGATGACGCCGAAATGGCGCGCCGCATGCGGGCCGTGCTCGACGCCGGTTATCCGTACCTGGTGGCCAAGCTGGACGGAGAGTTCGTCGGTTACGCCTACGCCAGCAGCTATCGCGCCCGCGCGGGCTACCGCAAGACCGTGGAGAACTCGGTCTACGTGGTTCCCGGTCGACAGGGCCAGGGCATCGGCGCGGCGCTGATGCAGGCACTGATCGATGCCTGCGAAACACGCGGCTATCGGCAGATGATCGCCGTGATCGGCGAACCCACCAACACCGCCTCCATCCGCCTGCACGAGAAGTTCGGGTTCACCCTGGTCGGCATCTTCCGCGGTATCGCCTGGAAGCACGACCGCTGGCTGGACACCGTGCAGATGCAGCGCACCCTCGGCGCCGGCACCACCGCGCCTCCGCAAGACGAATGACACGATGACCGAATCGAATCCCCTTCCTGCCGATCCGTTGCACGGACAACCCCACGAGATCGTCGAGCGGGATGGCGTGCGCTACACCCTGCTCGGCACCGCCCACGTCTCGCGCGCCAGCGTCGATGCCGTGCGAGCGGCCGTGGCCAGTGGCGACTACGACAGCGTGGCGGTGGAGCTGGACCCGGGCCGCCTGCAGTCGCTGACCGATCCCGACACCCTCACGCGGCTCGACCTGGTGAAGGTGATCCGCGAAGGCAAGACGCACCTGTTCGCCGCCAATCTGGCACTGGCCGCCTACCAGCGGCGACTGGCCGAACAGTTGGGCGTCGAGCCCGGCGAGGAACTGAAGGCCGGTGCGCTGGACGCGCAGGCACGCGGGTTGCCGGTGCACCTGATCGACCGCGAGGTCGGACTGACCTTCAAGCGTGCCCTTCAGTCGCTGGGCTGGTGGCAGCGCACCAAGGTCGGCGCCGGCATCCTGGCCAGCATGTTCGGCGACGAAGAGGTCGGCGACGACGAGATCGAAAAGCTCAAACAGGGCGACATGCTGGAATCCAGCTTCGGCGAATTCGCCGCCGAAAGCCCGCAGCTGTACCAGGCCATCATCGCCGAGCGCGACCAGTACATGGCCTCGGCGCTGCGCCAGGTCGCGGCCGGCGTGCCGGCCGGCGCCGCGTCCCCCTACCGCGTCCGGGCGGTGGTCGGCGCGGGCCATCTTCCCGGCCTGGTCCGCCACCTCCATGACGATGCCGCGGATCCGGCCGAACTGCGGCGTTCGCTGGAGATCGTGAAGCCCAAGTCGCGCGTGCCGTGGATGGAGCTGGTGATCGGCGTGTTCCTGGTCGGCGGCTTCGCCTGGGGTTTCTGGCAGGGCGGCGTGGATGTCGGCTCGGACCTGCTGATCCAATGGGTGCTGGCGACCGGCGTACTGGGCGCCATCGGCTGCGCGATCGCGGGCGGGCATCCGCTCAGCATCCTCGCGGCCTTCATTTCCTCGCCGCTCACGCCGCTGCATCCCGCACTCGCTTCGGGCACGGTCAGCGCCTTCGTCGAGGCGACGCTGCGCAAACCCACCTACGCGGCCTTCATGGCCTTGCGCGACGACGTGCAGACGGTGAAAGGCTGGTGGAAGAACCGGGTGGCGCGGATCCTGCTCAACTTCTTCCTCACCAGCCTGGGCACCGCCATCGGGGTGTGGACGGGAGGCTTGAGGATGCTGGGCAAGCTGGTCGGCTGAGCCGGGCTCCGGGAGAACAGAAAAAGAGCCGGGCATTGCCCGGCTCTTTTCGTCAGCTCCCTCAGTCGACGTGCAGCGCCGTCACGCTGGCCTTCGACGGGGCATCCCCCCGCCGCATGCGGGCCCGCGCGATCATCCGGGCCGTGCCGCTGCGCAGATCGTCCAGGATGGCGTAGATGGTCGGCAGGAACAGCAGGCTGACCACCGTGGAGAACGCCAGGCCACCAGCGATGGCCCGCGCCATCGGTGCGTAGGCCGGGCCGTCGCCCGCCATCTGCGTATTGGCCATCGCGATGGGGATCATCGCCAGGATCGCCGTGCCCATCGTCATCAGGATGGGCCGCAGGCGCTCGCGACTGCCCTCCACCAGCGCATCGGTACGCGACAGGCCGCGTCGTCGCAGGTTGTTGATGTGCTCCACCATCACGATGCCGTTGTTCACCACCACGCCCATCAGCACCAGGATGCCGATGAAGGACATGATGCCGAACGTCGTACCCGTCAGCGCGAACAGCCAGAACACGCCGAACACCGAGAACAGCACGCCGCTCATGATCGCCGCCGGGAACAGCAGCGACTCGAACACCGCCGCCATCACGATGTAGATCATCACCAGCGCGATCAGCAGATTGAACATCATCTGCGCACTGGCTTCGTCCTCTTCCTGGAACGCGCCACCGTCGAAGGAATAGCTGTAGCCGGCCGGGAACGACATGCCCTTCAGCGTCTCCTCCAACGCCTTGCGCGCCTCCGGCACGGTGGCCTTCTCGGCCAGGTTCGCCTGCACGGACAGCGTGGTCTGCCGGTTGGTGCGCTGGATCTGGGTGGCCGACGGCTGCACGCCCACGTCCACCAGCGCCAGCAACGGCACCGTACGGCCGTCCGGTGCGCGCACCATGAAGCCCGACAGGTCGTCCGTGCCGTAGTCCTCCGCACCCGCGAAACGCACCCAGACCGGCACTTCCGTCTCGCCGCGGCGGAACTCGCGCAGCGGCGCTCCGCGCAGAGCCAGGCTGACGAAGCGCGCCACCTCTTCGGCACTGAAGCCGAAGGCCGCGGCACGCTCGCGGTCCACGCGCACGTTGAGCTCGCTGTTCTGGTCGCCCACGTCCACCCGCACGTCCCGCAGCTCCTTGCGCTTGGCCAGGATCGGGATCAGGTCGTTGGCGATCTCCGACAGCGTCTGGGTGGAATCGCCGACCAGCTGGAAGGACACGCCCTGCCCCGGCTGGCCGCCGCCACCCTGGCCGCCGCCTTCGCCGCGGATGCCGATGTTGGCGCGCGCCGACTTGGGCAGGTCCTTCCGCAACTGCTCGATGATCGGCTTGGTTTCGCTGGCCTTGTCGGTATCGAACTTGACCTGGGTGCCGCCCCAGCCCTGTTCGCTGAAGTAGGAATAGACCTGCGTGACCCGGTATTTCTTGCGGTTGGCCTCCAGGAACTGTTCGACCTTGAGGATCTCGGCCGACATCTGCTCCTTGGTGTAGGCGCCCTTCCACTGGTAGTACAGCTCGGCTTCGCCGCCGCTGTCGCCGCCGAACATGTCGAACTTGGTGAACTTGATGGGCACGAAGCTGACCACCACGATCAGCAGGATGCCCAGCACGCTCCAGCCGCGGTGCTCCAGCGTCCAGCGCAGCAGGCCGGCGTAGCGCTTCTGCATGCGCGGGATGATGCCGGTTTCGGTGCGCACCAGCGGCGGCGTCTTCAGCCGCGCCGAGATCATCGGGATCAGGCTCACCGCGACCAGCCACGAGGCCAGCAGCGACACCGAGATGGTGATCGCGATCTGGCCCAGGTAGATGCTGAGGAAGTTGCGCTCGCCGAACAGGTTGGGCACGAACACGATGCAGTGGCACAGCGTGCCGGCCGACAGCGCGATGGCGACATGGCGGGTGCCGACGATGGATGCCCAAACCGGGTTGTCCGGGTACTTCTCGCGCTCCTGGTAGATGCTTTCCACCACCACCACCGCGTTGTCCACCAGCATGCCGATGGCCAGCAGCAGGCCCATCATCGACAGGATGTTCAGCGTCACCCCGGCGAAGTACATGAAACCCAGCGTCATCACGAAGCAGATCGGGATGGCCAGCGTCACCATCGACACCGACGGCCAGTGGCGCAGGAAGAACCACAGCACGACGATGGACAGCACCAGGCCGATCAGGCCCGCTTCGGCCAGCTCCAGCAGCGAGGAGGTGACGTTCTCGCCCTGGTTCTCGATCACCTTGACCTGCACGTCGCTGAGCTGCGGCTGCGCGCGGATCGCCTCCACTTCCGCCAGCGCCTTGCTCGACACCTCCACCAGGTTGGCGTTGCGTTCCTTGAAGATGTCCAGGCCCACGGCCGGCTGGCCGTCCAGGCGCCGCCCGTAGTCCATGCGGGCGGGCTTCAGGCGCACGTCGGCGATGTCGCCCAGGCGCACGTTGCCGGTGCCGACCACCAGGTCGCGCAGCTCCTGCAGGTCGGTCAGCTCGCCCACCGGCTGCACGCGCAGGCGCTGCGGCCCGTCGCTGATGACGCCGGCGGAGATGGAGAAGTTCACCGCCTGCAGGCGCTGGGTCAGGTCGTTGAGGCTCAGGTTGTGCGCGGTCAGGCGATCCTGGTTGATTGCGATCTCCACCTCGTTCGGCGGCGCACCCGACACGTCCACGCGCGCCACGCCGGGAATACGCTCGATCCGGCGCTTGAACTCGCGCTCGATCATGTCGTAAGCCCCGGTCAGGTCGGTCTTGCTGGCCAGACGCACCCGCAGGACCGGCTGGTCGGTGGTGGAGAACTTGAAGACGAAGTAGCGCTGCAGGTCCTCCGGCAAGTCGTCGCGGATGGCATCCAGCCGCTCGCGCGCCTCCGAGGCCGCGATGGCGACATCGCGATCCCAGTTGGAGAACTGGATGAAGATCTGCGCGCCCTCCGCCTTGGCGTTGGACTCCATCCGCTTGATGCCCGCCATCGTCGAGAGCGCTTCCTCCGCCGGACGCAGCACCGTACGCTCGACCTCCTCGGGCGTGGAGCCGGTGTACGGCAGCGAGACGAAGATGAAGGGTGGCGAGACCTCGGGAAAGGCCTCCAGCGGCAGGCCGATCGCCGCGATCAGGCCGATCACGAACAGCGAGATGAAGAACATCACCGCCGTCACCGGCCGCTTGATGCTGAACTCCGCGACGCTCATGCGGGTTCGCCCTCCCCTTCAGCCGGCATCGCCGCCGCCTTGCGGGCACGGCGACCGCGTTCCAGGTAGTAGTCGTCGGCGCGGCGGTCCAGCAGGTCGTACACCACCGGGATCACCAGCAGGGTCAGCACGTGGACACCAGCAGGCCGCCGATCACGGTGATGGCCATGGGCGAACGCACCTCGGCACCCGGACTGCCGAACAGCGGCGCGATGGCCAGCGGCAGGAAGCCGAACAGCGTGCACAGCGTGGTCATGATGATCGGCCGCAGGCGCGAACGCGCGCCCTCCACCAGCGCCTCGCGCTTGGCCACGCCGGCCTCGCGCAGCTGGTTGACCTTGTCGATCAGGATGATGGCGTTCTTGGTCACCAGGCCCACCAGCAGGATCAGGCCGATGAACACCACCACCGACACCGGCGAGCGGGTCAGGAACAGCGCGGCCACCGCGCCCACCAGCGCCAGCGGGATGGTGAACAGGATGACGAACGGGTGCAGCAGCGATTCGAACTGCGACGCCATCACCAGGTACCCCAGGAACACCGCCAGGCCGAAGGCGAACAGCAGCGAGTTGACCGCCTCGGCCAGCTCTTCGCCCTGCCCGCCGATGTGCCTGCCGATGCCGGCGCCGAGCGGATTCTCGGCGACCATCTGCTGCACTTCCTGCACCGCGCTGCCCAGATCGATGTCGCGCAGGTTGGCCGACACGATGGCCACGCGCACCTGGTCGGCACGGTGGATTTCGCTGGGGCCGGTGGTGGCCACCACGTCGGCGACCGCCGACAGCGTGACCGGCCGGGCGCTGCCCGGGTTGACGATCAACCGGCGGATGCTCTCCACCGAGGCGCGGTCGCCTTCCTGCGCGCGCACCAGCACGTCGATCTTGCGGTCGCGGAAGCTGTAGCGCGTAGCCACTTCGCCGCGCACCTTCTTCACCACCACGTCCGCGATCTGGCGCGTCGTCAGGCCCAGCGCACCGGCGCGTTCCTGGTCGAAGCGGATCTGGATCTCGGGGAAGCCCTGCTCCACGGTCGACTTGACGTCGGCATAGTGCGGGTTGGTGCGCAGCAGCGCCGCCAGCTTCTGGCCCGCCTTTTCGATGCTGGCCAGGTCCTGGCCGCGCAGTTCGACTTCCAGCGGGGTGGAGAAGCTGAAGAGTTCCGGACGGCTGAAATCGACCTGCGCGCCCGGATGCTGCTTCATGCTGGCACGCAGCGCTTCCGTTTCACGAGCCTCCAGGGCCTCGCTGCCGCCGTTGGCCATCACCACCGTCAGCTTGCCGATGTTCTCGCCGCTCTCTGTGGGATTGGCATCCAGGCGCGTGCCGCTGCCGCTTACGCCGTACAGCGCATGGATGCCCTCGTCCTTGGCGTGCTGGTTCTGCAGTTCACGCACCAGGGCGTCGGTCTTGGCCAGCGGCGTACCGGGCGGCAGCTTCACCGTCATCTCGAAGCGGTCCTGCGCCAGCTGCGGGATCAGGTCCGCGCCCAGCAGCGGCACCATCGCCAGCGAAGCGACGAACGCGGCGGCGGCGAAGCCCAGCACCAGCCAGGGGCGCTGCAGCGACGCCGGCAACAGGCGCATGTAGCCGGACTCGGCGCGGTGGTACGGCGCCATCGTCAGATCGGACGCCTTGCGCATCACCGGCCCCACCACCGCCACCACGCCGCGCCAGACGCGCACGACCAGCCAGGCGATGCCGAAGAACGCGTAACGGAACGTCGCGCCGATGCCACGGCCGCTGGCTGCGATCGGCTTCTGCCAGCGCGAGGCGGGCTTCCATTGCGGATGCGGGGCTTCCTCGGGGAACGCCAGCGGCGGACGGCCCTTCAGCGAGCTCAGCATCGGGATGAGCGTCATCGACACGATCAGCGAGATGCCGATGGCGATGGCGACCGTCAGCGCCTGGTCGCGGAACAGCTGGCCTGCGATGCCCTGCACGAATACCAGCGGCAGGAACACCGCGATGGTCGTCAACGTGGACGCCACCACCGCCATGCTCACTTCGCGCGTGCCGACCATGGCCGCCTCCAGGATGCCCAGGCCGCGCTCGCGCGCCTTGGCGATGCTTTCCAGCACCACGATGGAGTCGTCTACCACCAGGCCGGTGGCCAGCGCCAGGCCGCCCAGCGACATGACATTGAGGCTCAGTCCCAGTTCGCCCATGAAGAAGAACGTGGTGACGATGGAGACCGGCAGCGACAGGCTGATGACGAAGGTGCTCCAGCCATCGCGCAGGAACAGGAAGATGATCAGGATGGCCAGCAGGCCGCCGATCACGGCATCCTTCTTGACGTCGGCGATCGCGTGCTCGATGAACAGCGACTGGTCGTCGATGATGGTGACCTCGACATCCGGCGGCACTTGCTGCTTCAGCTGTTCCAGCCGGGCCTTCAGCGCCTCGGCCGTGGACACGGTGTTGGCATCGCCTTCCTTGTAGATGGCCAGTTCGACCGCTTCTTTTCCGGCCAGGCGGATGATGGCCTCGCGCTCCTTGAAGCCCTGGCGCACTTCGGCCACGTCCTTCAGGCGCACCGGCATGCCGCCGGCCACCACCCCGCTGCCGCCGGAAGACGCGTTCTGCACGGAGGCAGCCGCGGCCATCGCCTCCGCCGAGCCGGTGGTGGCGGCGATCGCCGCCATCTGCGCCGCCGCCGACGCCGCGGCGTTGTCGCCGCCGCCCTGCGTGGTGACCAGCATCTCGCGGATCTCGTTGACGCTGGCGAACTGGTTGACCGTGCGCACCAGGTAACGCTGCGAGCCTTCCTCAAGGCGACCGCCGGAGATGTTGATGTTCTCCTGCTGCAGGCGCTGGACGATGGTGTCGATGGGCAGGTTCAGCTGCGCCAGTTTCTGCTGGTCGATGTCGACCTGGATCTCGTCCTCCAGGCCACCGCCGACCTTCACCGCCGCCACGCCGCTGACCGGCTCCAGCTTCTTCTTCAGATCATCGTCGGCATAGCGGCGCAGTTCGGTCAGCAGACGGATCGCGTCGGCGTCGTTCTTCGGCTCCTGCTTGTTGGACAGCACCAGGCGCAGGATCGGCTCTGTGGACGGGTTGAAGCGCAGCAGCACCGGCGCCTTGGCCTCCAGCGGCAGCGACAGCACTTCCATCTTGTCGCGCACTTCCAGGCTGGCCTGGTCCATGTCCGTGCCCCAGGCGAATTCCAGGACCACGTCGCTCTGGCCGGTGCGCGAGACCGACTTCAGCTTGCGCAGGTTCTTCACCACGCCGACCGCTTCTTCCACCGGCTCGCTGATCAGGGTCTCGATTTCCGACGGCGCGGCCCCGGTGTACTCGGTGCGCACGGTCAGCGTGGGGTAGCTCAGGTCCGGCAGCAGATTGACCTTCAGCGAGCCCAGCGCGATCACGCCGAACAGGAACATCGTGATCCAGAACATCGCGACGGTGACGCGACGCCGCGTGGAGAACTCGACCAGGCCGCCGCCCAGCGTATCGTCGCCGGCTGCGCGGGGCGGGGGCTCGCCGGGTGCGTGGCCGGGCGCGCTCATTGCTTGGTTCCGGCGGTCTTGGCGGCATCGGCCTTGGCGGCCACCTTGGCCGGCTCGGCGCCGATCACCTGCAGGCGCTGCCTTCACGCAGGGCCACCTTGCCGGCGGTGACGACCTGTTCCCCGGCCTTCAGACCCTCACGCACCTCGATCCATTCGCCGTCCACGTAGCCGATCTTCACCGGCACGCGCACCGCCTTGCCGTCGCGCACCACGAACACCGCCGGGTCGCCGTCGTCCAGCAGCGCCACGCGCGGCACCACCAGGGCATCGGCACGCTGGTCGTAGTCGATCCGGAGGCGGCTGAACATGCCCGGCTGCAGCACGCCGTCGCTGGCGAAGGAGCACACCACGCGGAACGTGCCGCTACCGGCGTCCACCACCGGCGCGATGCGGTCCACCGTGCCCTGGAACGTTTTGCCGGGCAGCGCGTCCACGGTCATCAGGACCGGCAGACCGGCCTTCAGCGTGGCCAGTTCGCGTTCGGGCACGTCCAGCGTCGCCTCCAGGCGCGACTGGTCCACGATGCGGATGATCGGCGTATTGATCTGCACGAAGTTGCCGACCTTGATGGAGCGCGACGCGACCACGCCCGAGATCGGCGCCGTCACCGTCGTATAGGACAGCTCCAGCGCGGCGCCACGATAGACAGCACGCGCGTTCTCCAGGTCGTACTTGATCTGGTCCACGTCGTTGGCGCTGATCATCTGCTGTTCGACCAGCTGTTGCGCGCGCCGATAGTTGTTCTCCAGCTTGCGCATCTGCGCCTCGGCATGCGCCATCTGCAGGCGCAGACGGTCCGGGTCCAGCCGGACCAGGGCTTGGCCGGCGCGCACCACCTGGCCTTCCTCGACCAGCACGGCCAGCGCCACGCCGGAGGTCTTGGCGATCACCTGGGACTCGCCCAGTGCTTCCAGCGGAGCCGTGTTGCTGTAGCTGGCCGCGACGGGGCGACGGGCGACCTTGGCCACTTCGACGGGAACGGCGTCGGGCTCCTTCGCAGCCTCGCCGTTCTTGGCCTGGGCCTCGGGCGTCGGGCCGCCGCCCTTGCAGGCGGACAGCACCAGCAGGCCACACAACACGGGGACCAGTGCCAGCTGCAGGTAGGAACGGCCGGAGGGGGGGCGGGGTCGGGACATGGGACGGTACCGTGGTGGTGTTGTGGTGGTGTTGTATGAAGGTATATCACCCCTGAATGACTTCCATGCGCCGAAGGTCATGGTGACTAGCGTCCGGTGTTGGCCAGGGGGCGGCCACGTCTTCGATGCGCGACAAGGGCCGCGGGTTGCTTCGCTTCGTTGCGACGGGAGGTACATGCCGGCCTTACCAACGCGCTGGCGCCCCCAGGGCAGGCAACCGTCCGACGGTGAGCCGGCGTCGCACCCCCCTGCGTACCGGGGCGGCGCGCCTGTGCGCGACATTCGGTCGCAGGCTATACTTGCGTTCAGCCAAGCGCTGCGGTGGTACGTGGCGCGCGCAACCTGAGAGTTTCCCGAGAATGATGCGACCGCTGCCGCTCGCCGCTTGCTTTGCCTTGGCCGCCCTTCCGCTGGCCGCCCTGACCGCCCAACAGG
>NZ_PDWV01000033.1 GCF_010093385.1 Pseudoxanthomonas mexicana | reverse complement strand
GCTCGACCGCGCGGGCTCAAACGGGCATGTTTATGCAGGTTCATCCGGGGCTCCTGGGGGCTGGGTTGGCTTCGCAACCCCCATCTTCCAGAGATGCCCCGGATGAACAACCTACCGAGAGATCACACCTAGCCGTCATTCCAGCGCAAGCTGGAATCCATTGCCCCAGGGATGACCCTCCTTCCGTATGTCGGAAGGCAAAGGCAAAGTGGGTCCCCGCTTTCGCTGGGACGACGGTGAGTGCGTCGACGTCAGGGACGGTAGGCGGGAGAGGGTTCCTGCACCTTGCCTGGAGCCTTTGCGATGATCCGCGGGCGTAGCCATGCGGCGAAGTCGGCTTCGCCGAGACTGCCTTCCGATAGGCCCAGATACAGCGGATAGAGCTCGTGGTCTTCCGCCGACAACGTGGCGCCATTGAGCCCGAGGAAGACTTCGCAGGCCACGGCCGCCATGCGTTTGTTGCCGTCCACGAAGGGATGGTTGCGCGCCAGGCCGAAGGCCGTGGCGGCCGCCAGATCGGCCAGATCCGGCGCGGGTTGCCCGTCGGTATGCAGCTGCCTGGGACGCGCGAGCGCCGATTCCAGCAAGCCCTCGTCGCGGATGCCGGTCGCGCCGCCATGCTCGGCCAATTGCCGGTCATGGATGGCCAAGGCCAAGGCCCGGCTGATCCAGACGATCATCCGGGCTGCTTCATTGGGCCAGCTTGTGAAGCAAGGTGCGGCGGCTGCGCATCACCTGCTCGGCCACCTCCATCTGCTCGGCGAGGGTGGGGTCGTAGACCGTCAGGCGGATGCCGTCCGGGGTTTCGAGCGCGTGGAGTTCATCGCCTTTTTCCAGGCGGAGGCGTGCCAGGAGATCCTTGGGCAGGATGACGCCGGCAGAGTTGCCGACCGTGGTGATCTTGAGCTTCATGGTCGCCTCCTTGGCGTTATAACCATGGTTATATTGAGGCGTATGGGGCTGGGAGGCAAGCCGCACGTCTTTCTCGCCATGTGAGACCTGAAGGTGTACAAATGTACACCATGAGCCCCGTCGACCTGCCTCCCCAACGTGCCGCCGTCCTGGCCTTCCTGCGCCGGGAGCTGGCGGCCGGACGCGCGCCCCGTCTGGCGGCCATTGCCGGGGCCTTCGGCTTCGCTTCGCGCAATGCCGCGCAGCAGCATGTGCAGGCGCTGGTCGCCGACGGACTGCTGGAGCAGTCGCCCGGCCAGAAGCGTGGCCTGCGCCTGCCGGGCGGCATGGCGGACCTGCTGCCGCTGCCCGTATTGGGGCGGGTGGCCGCGGGCCAGCCGATCGGGGCCGATATCGGCCTGGACGAGCAGCTGTGGCTGGACCGCCGGCTGTTCTCGCCGCAGCCGGATTACCTGCTGAAGGTGCAGGGCGATTCGATGATCGACGACGGCATCGTCGATGGGGACCTGGTCGGCGTGCACCGCACGCCGGAGGCGCGCGACGGACAGACCGTCGTGGCCCGCATCGATGGCGAGCTGACCATCAAGCGCCTGCAGCGCGAACGTCGCCGCATCCGCCTGCTGCCGCGCAATCCCGCGCACGCGCCCATCGAGGTGCAATCGGGGCAGGACTTCGCCATCGAAGGCGTGTACTGCGGCCTGGTGCGCCGGGGTTGAGATGGGTGCCGTCGTCGCCCTCGATACGCTGCTGGCCGCGCGCACGCTATGGCACGCGGGCCGCAGTGCGGCGATCGCCGCCGATGGCGAACCCACCGGGCATACCGCGCTGGACGCGCTGCTGCCGCAAGGCGGCTGGCCCCGCCGCGCCTTGACCGAACTGCTGCTGCCCGCCGACGGCGTGGGCGAACTGGCGCTGCTGTTGCCGACGCTGGCGCGTCTGACCCAGGCCGGCAGCGCCGTGGCGGTGATCGCGCCGCCGTACATTCCGTATGCGCCGGCCTGGCAGGCCGCCGGCGTGGATCTGGCGCTGCTGGAAATCGTGGAAGCCGCGCCACGCGATGCATTGTGGGCCTTCGAACAATGCCTGCGCAGTGGCGCCTGTGCGGCCGTGCTGGGCTGGCCAGCGCACGCCGACGGGCCGGCGCTGCGCCGGCTGCAGGTGGCGGCCGACAGTGGCGAATGCCTGGGCTTCGCGCTGCGCGATCGTCGCCATGCGGCCAATCCCTCTGCGGCCGCGCTGCGTGTGGAAGCCACCCGCGATGCGCAGGGCGGTACGCAATGGCGGGTGCGCAAATGCCGCGGTGGTCCGGCGCCTGCGCAACCCTTCGCGCTGGTCGCGCATTGAGGCCTATCGATGCTCTGGGCCTGTGTACTGCTGCCGCAGCTGGCGCTGGATGCCGTCCTCCGGCGTCTGCCTGATCCCGACGCACCGCTGGCGCTGGTCGGCGGCACCGCGCAGTTGCGCACCCTGCAGGCAGTGAATGCGTCGGCCGCGCAGGCGGGCCTGCGGGCGGGCATGCGCCTGACCGCCGCGCACGCGCTGCTGCCGGAGTTCGCGATGGTCGAATACGACCCCTCGGCCGAAGCGCGCTGGCAGCGCTTCCTCGCCGCCTGGGCGTACCGCCACAGTTCGCTGGTCAGCGCGCAGTGGCCGGGCTGCCTGGTGCTGGAGGTGCGCGCCAGCTTCCGCCTGCTGGGGCCCTGGCCGCGTATCGAGGCGCGGTTACGCGAGGAACTCGGTCTGCTGGGTTTCCAGCATCGTCTCGCGCTGGCGCCCACGCCGCGCGCGGCGCATGTGTTCGCCGGCCTGCGCGATGGCCTGGCGGTGATGCAGCCGGCAGCGATGATGGAGATGCTGGACCGCGTACCGGTGCGCCGTGCGCGCCTGCCGGACGACGCCGGCGAACGCCTGCACCGCATGGGCATCCGCGACCTGCGCACGCTGCGCGGCCTGCCGCGCGACAGCCTGCGGCGCCGCTTCGGCCTGCCGGTGCTGGAGCACCTGGACCGGTTGTACGGCCAGGCCGACGATCCGCTGGCGTACTACACGCCGCCGGACCACTTCGATGCACGCATCGAACTCGGCTACGAGGTCGAGAGCCACATGGCGCTGCTGTTCCCGCTGCGCCGGCTGATCGGCGACCTGTGCACCTACCTGTCCATCCGCGACGGCGGCGTGCAGCGCTTCGTGCTGCGCCTTGAACACGAAAAAGGCCACACCGATGTCGAGATAGGGCTGCTGGCCGCCGAGCGCGAGCCGGCCATGCTGTTCGAACTGACCCGCAACCGTCTGGAGCGCGTGCAGATCGCGCAACCGGTGGTGGGCGTGCGTCTGCTCGCGCGCGAACTGCCGCCGTTCGTGCCGGCCGCGCGCGATCTGTTCGATACGCGACCGCAACAGCAACTGCCGTGGCCGCAATTGCGCGAACGCCTGCGCGCGCGCCTGGGCGACGAAGCGGTACATCGCGTGGCCCCGGCCGGCGATCCACGCCCGGAACGCGCATGGCGACGTGTGCAGGGCGATGGCGGGCGCATCGAACAGGCGCCCCTGCGTCCGCCCCGCCCGACCTGGCTGCTGCCGCAACCGGTGCCGCTGCGCGATCCGCATCCGCGCATCGTGTCCGGGCCGGAGCGGCTGGAAAGCGGCTGGTGGGATGGTGAGGACGCGCGCCGCGATTACTACGTGCTCGAGACTTCGCAAGGCCAACGCGCCTGGGCCTTCACGCCGCCGGGCGAGCAGGGCGGCTGGATGCTGCATGGGTGGTTCGCGTGAGCTGGGACGATGCGGTGGACGGCGTCGACCGCGACACGCCCGGCGGTCGCCCGCCCCGCGCTTGGGAGGTGGCGCAGCGGTTGCGCCGGCATGCCGCGGCCAACGACGACGGCCCACAGGAAGATGCCTGGCCGGCCTATGCGGAACTGCATTGCCTGTCGGATTTCTCGTTCCTGCGCGGCGCGGCCAGTGCGGAGGAATTGTTCGAGCGCGCACGCGATCTCGGTTATGAAGCGCTCGCGATCACCGACGAATGCTCGCTGGCCGGCATCGTGCGCGGTTGGGAGGCGTCGCGCGCGACGGAGGTGCCCCTCGTCGTCGGCAGCGAGTTCACCCTGGCGTGTGGACTGAAGTGCGTGCTGCTGGTGGAAACCACGGCCGGCTACACGCGGCTGTGCGAACTGATCACCACCGCCCGGCGCGCCGTCGACAAGAAGGGCTACCGGCTCATGCGGCAGGACGTGGAGCGCCTCTTGTCCGACGTCGATCCTGCCGTCTGCGGCCTGTTCGCGCTCTGGCTGCCGGCACGCGAGATCGACGAAACGCAGGGGCGATGGCTGCAGTCGGTGTTCGGCGATCGCGCGCACATGGCGGTCGAACTGCACCGTGAGCAGGACGATGCCGCTCGACTCGCGCGCCTGCTCGAGTCCGCCGCGCGCCTTGCCATGGTGCCGGTGGCGGCCGGCGACGTGCACATGGACGTGCGGCGCCGTCGCGCGCTGCAGGACACGATGACGGCGATCCGCCATGCCACACCGCTGGCCGAATGCGGCGAGCACCTCTTCCGCAACGGCGAACGCCACCTGCGCACGCGACGGGCGCTGGGCAACATCTATCCGCGTGCCCTGATCGATGCCACGGTGGTGCTGGCGCAGCGTTGCAGGTTCGACCTCAAGCGCGACATCCACTACCGCTATCCGGCCGAACTGGTGCCGGCGGGCCACACGCCCACCACATGGCTGCGCGAACTCACGGAACGCGGCATGCGCGAGCGCTGGCCGGAGGGCGTGCCGGATTCAGTAGTGGATCAGATCGACGGCGAACTCGCGCTGATCGAAGAGCTCCAGTACGAGGCGTTCTTCCTCACGGTGTGGGACATCGTGCGGTTTGCCAGGGAACAGAACATCCTCTGCCAGGGACGTGGTTCGTCGGCGAATTCCGCGGTCTGCTTCGCACTGGGCATCACTGTGGTCAATCCTGCCGAAAGCCGCCTGCTGATGGCCCGATTCCTGTCGAAGGATCGCGGCGAACCGCCGGACATCGACGTCGACTTCGAGCATGAACGCCGCGAGGAAGTGCTGCAGTACGTCTACAACAAATACGGACGTCGCCGCGCCGCGCTCGCGGCCACGGTGATCCGCTACCGCGGCAAGAGCGCCGTGCGCGACGTGGCCAAGGCGTTCGGCTTGCCCCCGGACCAGATCGCGCTGCTGGCCGACTGCTACGGCTGGGGCAACGGCGAGGCGCCCATGGAACAGCGCCTGCGCGAGGCGGGCTTCGACCCGGAGAATCCGCTGATCCGGCGCGTGCTGGCGGTGACCGACCAGCTGCGCGACCACCCGCGTCACCTGTCGCAGCACGTGGGAGGCTTCGTGATCGGCGATGCGCCGCTGTCCACGGTAGTGCCGGTCGAGAACGCGTCGATGGACGAGCGCACCATCATCCAGTGGGACAAGGACGACCTGGAGACGATGGGGTTGCTCAAGGTCGACTGCCTGGCGCTGGGCATGCTGACCTGCATCAGGAAGGCGGTAGACCTGATAGACAAGCACCGGGGATTCCGTCTGGATCTTGCGCGCCTGCCGAACGATGACGAGGCGACCTTCCAGATGATCCAGGCCGCCGACACCGTCGGCGTGTTCCAGATCGAATCGCGCGCGCAGATGAGCATGCTGCCGCGGTTGAAGCCGAAGGAGTACTACGACCTGGTGGTGGAAGTGGCCATCGTGCGCCCCGGCCCGATCCAGGGTGGCATGGTGCATCCCTACCTGCGCCGCCGGCAGGGCAAGGATCCGGTGACGTATCCGTCGGAAGGGGTGAAGGAGATCCTCGGGAAAACGCTCGGCATCCCGTTGTTCCAGGAACAGGTGATGGAACTGGTGATACATGCCGGCTATACGCCTTCGCAGGCCGATGGGCTTCGCCGCTCGATGGCAGCCTGGAAGCGCGGCGGTGACATGGAGCCGCATCGCCTGCGCATCCGCGAACTGATGCTGAAGAAACACTACTCCCCGGAGTTCATCGACCAGATCTTCGAGCAGATCAAGGGCTTCGGTTCCTATGGCTTCCCGCAGAGCCATGCGGCCTCGTTCGCCAAGCTGGTCTACATCAGCTGCTGGCTGAAACGGCATGAGCCGGCCGCCTTCGCCTGCGCGCTGCTCAATGCGCAGCCGATGGGCTTCTACTCGCCCAGCCAGATCGTGCAGGACGCGCGACGCGGGCAGGGCGGGCGTGTGTCCATCGATGTCCTGCCCGTCGATGTCGCCGTCAGCGACTGGGACAATACGCTGGAAGGCGGGCATGTGCGCCGCGGGGTCGACGACGGCGGACAACCCTCGTTGCGGCTCGGCTTCCGGCAGGTGGGCGGACTGTCGGAGGATGCCGGCAAGGCGATCATGGCCGCGCGCGCGCAACGCCCCTTCGCCGATGTCCGTGATCTCTGCCAGCGTGCCAGGCTCGACGAGAAGGCGCGCACCGCCCTGGCCGAAGCGGGCGCGTTGCAGTCGCTGGCCAGACACCGCCATGCCGCGCGCTGGGCGGTCGCCGGCATCGAGCGGCAGCGCCCGCTGCTGCCCGGCAGCCCGGACGAGGAGGCGATCGTCCTGCCTGCGCCGACGGTGGGGGAGGACGTGACCTCGGATTACCGCATGACCGGGCTGACGCTGGGCGCGCATCCGCTGTCGTTGCTGCGCGAACGCCTGCGGCGGCAACGGGTGGTCGACTCACGACAACTGCGCGGGTTGCCGCATGGGCGGGGCGCATTCGCGGCCGGCATCGTCACCCAGCGGCAACGGCCGGCGACGGCGAAGGGCACCATCTTCGTCACCCTGGAGGACGAGCACGGCATGGTCAACGTGGTGGTGTGGTCGCACGTGGCGCTGCGCGACCGCAAGGCCCTGCTGGGCGCGCGCCTGATGGCGGTACGCGGCCGTTGGGAACAGGTGGACGGCGTCTCCCACCTGATCGCACGCCGGCTGGAGGATTTCAGTCACCTGCTGGGCGAGATCCAGCCCGGCTCCCGTGACTTCCACTGACCAGCCATGCGTGCACTGACGGCCTACACCGACGACCTGTTCGCTCCGGCGATGCACCAGCTGGTGGATGATGCGCAGGGCGGCATCCGCTACTGGCCCGATGTCATCGATCCTGCAACGGCGCAGCGCTGGTTCGACCTGCTGCACGCAGGCGCAGCCTGGACGCACCTGCAGCGTCCGATGTACGACCGCATCGTCGACGTGCCCAGGCTGCTGGCGAACTATGCCGTGGACGCATTGCCGGACGATCTGCCGCTGGCGCAGTTGCTGGCCTGCGTGAGGGCGAGGGCGCCTGCGCCCTACACGCGCATCGGCATGAACCTCTACCGCGACGGCCACGACAGCGTCGCCATGCACGGCGACAAGCTGCATACCGTGGCGGCCGGCCATCCGATCACCCTGGTGTCGCTGGGCGCGCCGCGACGGATGCTGATCCGTGCCCGCGAAAGCCGCCGCGAGACCCTGGCAGTGGATCTGGCGCCGGGCAGCGTGCTGTCGATGAGCCATGCCTCGCAGAGTACGCATGAACACGGCATCCCGAAGACCCGTCGTGCGCAGGGGCCGCGGATCAGTGTGGTGTTCCGGGTGAGGCCGGCCTGAGGGGAGGCCTGTAGGAGCGACGTGAGTCGCGACCGCGGAGGATCGTGGTCAGGAACGTGTCTCAAGCACGCTCAAATTCAGCGTCACGGCTCATCAGGCGCGCGGTCGCGACTTACGTCGCTCCTACAGAAAGCCAAAAAAACGCCGCGAGGGCATCGCGGCGTGAGGGGAAGGACTGCATGAAAAGGAGGAGGGCGGTCAGCCCATCAGCTTGAACAGCGACAGCGACTGCATCTGCATGAAGACCGTCTGCGCGGCCTGCAGCGCGGTGTTCTCCATCTGGTAGCGGCCGATGGCCTCGGCCCAGTCCAGGTCGCGCAGGGTGGACAGCGTGCCCTGCAGGGTGACGTTGTTGGCTTCGCGCAGCGCCGCCGCATCGTCGATGGCCGACAGCTGTGCGCCGCCGCTGGCGCGCGCGTCGATCATTTTGCTCTGTGCGGTGGCGACGTCGCGCATCGCGGCCTGCAGGTCGTTCTGCATGGCGGCGCGCTGCGCATCGGTGGGGGGGTTGGTGTCCAGCGTGGTGATCAATCCCTGCACGGTGGCGAAGATGTCGCGCGAGCCGGCCGGGCCGAGGGTGAAGCTGTCGCCGTTGGCCGGCTGTCCTTCGATCCGCATCTGCACGCCGGCGAAGGCGATGCTCTCGCCCTTGGCGTAGGTGCCGGTGGTGACGACGGTACCTCCGGCGTCGGTCACCTGGTAGGTGTCGCCCGCGCCGAAGCTCAGGGTGTAGGTGCCTCCGTCCCAGGCCGTGGAATCGGTCACGCCGAAGCCCATCAGCAGGCCGGTACCGGTATTGCCCGCGGCCGGCTGGCCGTCGATGCGGCCGTCACCGGTGCGCAGGCGCAGGAACACCTCGCTGCCCGGCAGCGTGTCGGCGACGAACATGTCCGGCGCCACTTCCACCTGCCGCTGGGTCTGGTCGCCGCTGTAGATCACGCTGCCGCCGGCGATCGCGAACGGCGCGCTGCCGTCGCTGGTGCCGCCGAACAGGTAGCGTCCGGCGCCGTCGGTGCTGTTGGCCAGGTCCAGCAGGCCGGCGTAGATCGCCTTCAGTTCGGTGCTGATCGCCTTGCGGCTGTCTTCGCCCATCGCGGCGTTGTTGGCCTGGATGACCAGTTCGTTGACGCGCGCCATCGCATCGCCGACCTGGGTCAACGCGTTCTCCTGCAGGCCCAATCGGTTCTGCACGGCGCTGGCGTTCATGCCGAAGCGTTCCAGTTCGGCCACGGCGCGGTCCAGTCCGACGGCAGTACCGGCGGCGACGGGATCGTCCTTCGCGGTGACCAGGCGCTGGCCGCTGGCCAGCTGTTGCTGCGTGTGCGCCAGCTTCGCCTGCTTGGCCAGCATCGTCGTGATCGACTGCTGGTACATCATGCCGGTGGAGATGCGGTAGTTCATCGGCGGGTCGCGGCCAGGAGGGATTGGAAGAGCGTGTCGGCGGTGGCGATGATCTGCGATGCCGCCTGGTAGGCCTGCTGCAGGCGCATCAGGTCGGCGGCTTCCTCGTCCAGGTTGACGCCGGACACCGCATCGCGCGCGGCCTGCGCCTGGTCGTGGATCACCTGCTGGGCCTGCGCGGAGTAGTCGGCCTGGCGCGCCGCAGAACCGACCTGGGTGGTCAGGCCGCCGATGGCGCCGTTGAGCGTCAGCGTGCCGCCATTGAGCACGCGCGCATCGTCGAGGTTGGACAGTAGCTTGGCGTTGCCGTTGTCGCTGGAATTCGCGCCGGTCGGGCCCACGCTGAAGGTGTCGCCGGCGGCGGGCGCGCCATCCAGCACCACGCTCCAGCCGTTGTAGGCGATGGTCTGGCCCGGCGTGTAGGCGAACGGACCGGTGCCGTTGATCGTGTACTGGGTGGCGTCGATGAATTCGATGTCGGCCGGCGCCAGCAGACCGGCGTTGGCAGCGTCGGTGACCTTGAGGCCGCTGAGCTTGCCGCTGCCGGTATTGGCCAGGTCGGTCGTCGCCTTCACCGGCGTGGCCGCCGCGATGCGGCCGGGATCGGTGATCGCCACGCCCAGGTTGCCGGCGGCGCCGGCGGTGGGCTGCAGCAGGAAGCGGTCATTGGCCGCCGGCGTGCCGGAGGCGAGCACCACCTCGATGCCGTTCACCACCAGCGGATCGGCGGCGGTGCCGGTGCCTGTCATCGGGATGCTGGCGCCGGTGTCGGGGTGGGTGGCTACCCAGGCCGCGCCGTCGAAGCGCAGCAGCACGTTCTGCGCGTTCAGGCCGCCTACGCTGCCCACGGACGTCGTCAGGCTGGCGTTGCCGGTGTTGTTGGCATTGGAGGAAAGGCGGGGCGCGGGCAGGGTGAAGAAGTCCGCACCCATCTGGCCGTACTGGTCCATGCCTGCGCGGTGGCCTTCGTTGAAGGTCTGCGCCAGCGACGTGGCGATGCGGCCGAGTTCGGCCATCGCCGGGTCCAGCACCGTGGTGCGGAACTCCACCAGACCGCCGATCTGGCCGCCCAGCGCGCGCTTGTCGAGCGTCACGCGCTGACCGTTGGTTTCCAGCGCCACCTGCAGCCGTTCCGGACGGTACGGGTCGGGCACGGTCACCAGCGTGCTGGCGGTGGCACCGACCACCAGAGGCTGGCCGCCGGCCCTGAACACGTTGACCAGGCCGCCGTCCTGGGTGGCCGCATTGCCGCCGGTGAAGGCGACCAGTTCGCTGATCAGTTGGTCGCGCCGGTCCAGCAGGTCGCCGGATGGGCTGCTGCTGCCACCGATCTGTCCGTTGAGCTGGGCGATCTCCTTGGCCAGCCGGTTCACCTCGTCGGTCGCCGCCGTCAGGCCCGCGTTCACCTCGATATCCAGGCCGTCCAGATGCTGGTCGATCTGGCGGAAACGGG
Organism: Pseudoxanthomonas mexicana; assembly: GCF_010093385.1. Taxonomy (GTDB): domain Bacteria; phylum Pseudomonadota; class Gammaproteobacteria; order Xanthomonadales; family Xanthomonadaceae; genus Pseudoxanthomonas_A; species Pseudoxanthomonas_A mexicana. The sequence goes on along the minus strand of NZ_PDWV01000033.1, from coordinate 34,542 downwards.
TGACCAGCGCGTTCGCCTGCGCGAGCACGCTTTCGCGATCGGCCGAGCCCGCCGCATTGGACGACAGCGCGTTGACCGAATCGAAGAAGCTGGACCACGGCGCGCTGATGCCGGTGGCCTTCTCGGAGAACAGCTGGTCCAGGCGCGAAGACAGCGTGGACAGCTGCTGCAGCCGTGCCAGCTCGCCGCCGCTGTCGAGCAGGCGCGAGGTCGCCAGCGAATCGGCCATCCGGCGCACGTCGACGATCTGCACGCCGTTGCCCTGGTAGCCGTAGCCGAAATAGGTGGCGTCGCGGGCTTCGAACTCCACGCGCTGGCGCGAATAGCCCGGCGTGTTGATGTTGGCGACGTTGTGGCCGACGGTCGACAGCGCCCGCTGGAAAGCGATCAGGGCGCTGCTGCCGGTAGCGAGAAGGTTCGACATGCGTTATCCCCTGGTCAGCGCCGCAGCGCGTTGCCGATCGCGTTGCCCACGGCATTGCCGACCGGCCCGGCCACCGTGGTGCCGATGGCCGACAGCACCTTGCCCAGGGTGGGTCCGTTGGCGATGGAGGCGATCTTGTTGGCGTAGGTCGGGTCGGTGGCGTAGCCGGCGCGTTGCAGGCCGCGCGCGCAGCCGGCGATGTCCTTGCCGGCCGCCAGCGCCTGTTGGTAGCGCGGGTTGCTCTTCAGCAGCCGCACGTAGTCGGCGAAGCTCTCGGCGGGAGAAGCGTAGGCCCGGAAATCCGCGGTCTCGGTGCGCTTCACGCCGTCGACGTATTCGTGGGTGGCCGTGCGGGCGCGCTCGCCCTTCCAGCCGGTGGCCTTGATGCCGAACAGGTTGTGCGCGCTGCCGCCTTCGCCGGTCTTGATCTGGCGCTTGCCCCAGCCGGTCTCCAGCGCCGCCTGCGCGACCAGCGCGCGCGGATCGACGCCGAGTTCCTTCGCGGCCTTCTGCGCGTGGCCCCAGATCTCGGCGACGAAGCGTTCGGGCGTGTTGCGGGCGTACTTGGTCGGATCGGCCGAGGCGACCTGTTCGACCTCGTCGCACGCCGCGTCGGGGCGCACGGTGATGGTGTCCAGCGTGATCGTGTCCGGCACACCGGACGACGCATGCGTGCTGCTGCCGATGCCGCGGCCGGCGATCGCGTCGAGCATGGAATCGGCATCGGTGCCCGGCAGCAGCCGCTTGTACGCCGACAGCGCGGTGGTGGCGGGCACCGCGGGCGTGGCCGCGTCAGTGGCGCCCAGCTGGCGCGCGATCATCGGGGCCAGGCCCAGGCCGCGGCCCTGCGACATCGCCGTGGCGATCTGCTGGTCGTACATGTCGCGGAAGATCTGGTTCTCGCCCGGGAACAGGGAGTCGCCGAAGCCCGCTTCGCGCATGCACTTGATCATCATCTGCGCGAACTGGCCCTCGAGCTTGCGCGCGACCTCGTGGATGCGCGCGTTGTCCGGCTTGCCGCCGGCGTCGGCCAGCGGCAGCGAGGGGTTCAGCGTTCCGATGGGCATGCTGGCCATGTCAGATCACCTCGAGCTCCGCGCGCAAGGCGCCGGCCTGCTTCAGGGCTTCCAGGATCGCGATCAGGTCGCCGGGCGCAGCGCCGACTTCGTTCACCGCGCGGACGATCTCGTCCAGCGAGGTGCCGCCCTCGAACTTGAACATGCGGTTGCCTTCCTGGCTGACCGACACGCTGGACTGCGGCGTCACCACCGTCTGGCCGCCACGCGAGAATTCGTTCGGCTGGCTGACGTTGGCCGATTCGGTGATCGTCACCGTCAGCGAGCCGTGCGTGACCGCGGCCGGCATCACCTGCACCTGCGCGCCGATCACGACCGTGCCGGTGCGGGCGTTGACGATGACCTTGGCCGGCGCACTGCCGGGCGTCAATTCCAGGTTTTCCACCTGGGCGAGGAAATTCACGCGGCGCGACACGTCGGCCGGCGCGCGCACGGCGACGGTCACAGCGTCGACGGCGTAGGCGCTGCCGCTGCCGAAGCTCTGGTCCAGCGCCGCGACCATGCGCGAGACGGTGGTGAAGTCGGCGCGGTGCAGGTTCAGCGTGATGGTGCCTTCGCCGCTGTCCAGCGCATTCGGGATCGCGCGCTCGACGGTCGCGCCGTTGGGAATGCGGCCCACGCTGGGCACGTTGACCGACACGCGCGAGCCGTCCTTGCCCTGCGCGCCGAAACCGCCCACCACCAGGTTGCCCTGGGCGATGGCGTAGACCTCACCGTCTGCGCCGCGCAGCGGCGCCATCAGCAGGCTGCCGCCGCGCAGCGAGGTGGCGTTGCCGATAGAGGACACGGTGATGTCGATCGGCTGGCCCGGCTTGGCGAAGGCGGGCAGGTCGGCGTGGATGGCCACGGCGGCGACGTTCTTCAGCTGCGGATTGACGTTGGCCGGAACGTTGACGCCCAGCTCGCCCAGCATGTTCTTCAGGCTCTGCACCGTGAAGGGCGCCTGGCTGGTGCGGTCGCCGGTGCCGTCCAGGCCCACGACCAGGCCGTAGCCGACCAGCGGGTTGCTGCGCACGCCGCCGACCTGGGCCAGGTCCTTGATGCGCTCGGCGCGTGCGGCCGGCGCCAGGCAGATCAGTACCAGGCCGATCCAGGCCAGCAGGCCCAGCAGCGTGTAGGTGTCGATGCGGCGCGGCTTCTTCGCCGGCGCATCGCTGGAACGTTCGGGGTTCTGCGGGTGCATGGCGGCGCTCAGTTCGGGAAGATCGGCGAGTTGAAGAAGCGGCCCAGCCAGCCCATCGAGTTGGACTGCGCGATCGCGCCACGGCCGCCGTAGGCGATGCGCGCGTCGGCGACCTTGCCGGAGGAGATCGTGTTGTCCGGGTTGATGTCGGCCGGGCGGACGATGCCCTGGATCTGCACCAGTTCGTCGCCCTGGTTCAGGCGCATGTTCTTCTGCCCCTGCACGACCAGGTTGCCGTTGGGCAGGCGCTGGATCACGGTGACCGTCACGCTGCCCTGCAGCCGGTTGCTTTGTGCACTATTGCCCGCGCCGCTGAAACCGCGGTCGCCGTTGACTGATGCGCTGAGGATGTCGCGTCCGTTCAAGGTGACCGGCGCACCGGCGATGTTCGGCGCGGCCAGGCTGACTTCGCTCTTCTTGTCCACCGAGGTGGTGGCCGAGGTCTGCGCGGCCGTGTTCTCCACCAGGTTGATCGTCAGCAGGTCGCCCACGTCGCGCGCACGGCGGTCGGCGTACAGGTTCAGGCCCGGGCCGCCGCGGTAGATGGAACCGGCGGTGGGGGGGGGCTGCACGGCGACCCCCGGCTGGATGGGGTGCATCGGCGCGGACGGGCGCACGTCGCCGTAGTAGCGCGCGCAGCCCGGCAGCAGGAGCAGGGCACAGGCGAGGGAAGTGGCGGACGTGGTGCGCTTCATGGCGAATCCCGGGATGCGTGGATCAGACGTTGTTGTTGAGGTAGCCCAACATCGAGTCGGTGGTGGAGATGGCCTTGGCGTTCATTTCGTAGGCGCGCTGGGTTTCGATCATGCTGACCAGCTCCTCCACCACGTTGACGTTGGAGCCTTCCAGCGAGCCCTGCACCAGGCTGCCCAGGCCGTTGAGACCGGGCGTGCCGTTCTGCGCCGGGCCGGAGGCGGTGGTCTCGACGTAGAGGTTCTCGCCCTTGGCCTGCAGGCCGGACGGATTGACGAAGTCGGTCAGCGGCAGCGAACCGATTTCCAGCGCCTGTGCCTGGCCGGCCATGGTCACGCTGACGGTGCCGTCGTTGCCGATGGTCATCGACTGCGCGCCCTCGGGCACCTGGATGCCGGGCTGCACGGGATAACCGCTGTTGGTGACCAGCTCGCCCTGTGCGTTGATCTGGAACGAGCCGTCGCGCGGGTAGGCCGGCGAGCCGTCGGGCAGCAGCACTTCGAAGAAGCCGCGGCCGTTCACCATCACGTCCAGCGAGCGTCCGGTCTGCTGCGGGTTGCCCTGCTGGAAGTCCTTGGAGGTCGACACAACGCGCACGCCGGTGCCGAGCTGCAGGCCGGACGGCAACTGGGTCTGGGAGGAGGTGGAGCCACCGGGCTGGCGGACCTGTTGGTACAGCAGGTCTTCGAAGCTGGCGCGGTCGCGCTTGAACCCGGTGGTGTTGGTGTTGGCCAGGTTGTTGGAGACCACGGACATGCGCGTCTGTTGCGCGTCCAGTCCGGTCTTGGCGACCCAGAGGGCCTGGTTCATGGCGTGGTTCCTCGCGGAGTGGAAAGTTGGAATCGCGCGATGCGGTTCCTCGCCTCCTCTCAGGCAAGTCCTGTGCCGGAATGGGTGTCGTGGTTTTGGCGCTGGGATCCACGCCGACGTGGGACGGGGGTAACAGCCGCGACGGAGGCGTGGCGGAAAACCGGCGGTGCTTGGTTTTAGCCCCTCTCCCATCGGGAGAGGGGTTGGGGTGAGGGGTAACGAAGCCACCGCCTGTGCGGACAATGGACCTATCCAAAGGCACGCTGCGACTCTTGACTTTCTGGGCCTGACGGGGTGATTCCCTGACTCGCCAGCATGGTGCCGCTGGCCGCGGGGGCGTCCCTTTCTTTGCTCGTGCAAAGAAAGGGACCAAAGAAACACGCCCCAGGCGGCACGCCCTCCGCGCTGCGCGCGCAGGGTCCGCGAGCGGTCCGGGAATTTCCGTAAGGCACATCCATGTGCCATACGGAAACGCCGTCATCCATGACGGCGCCCTGCGGGTTTTACCCGGCCCACTCGCCGTGCCTAGATGGGGCCCCGGAAGAGCAAGGGCAAAGGCGGCAAGATGGCTTCTGCTCTTGGGCCCCTGAGGTTCGGCAGTCACGGCGGGTAAAACCCCGCAGGGGCGGCGCACAGGACGTGCGCCGTTTTCGGCCGGGGCAGGATGCCCCGGCCGAAAATCCCCACCGGGACTGCGCACCCGCCGCGCAGCGGCGGGCGGACCGCCGGGGGGTGTTTCTTTTGCCTACTTTTCTTTGCACAAGCAAAGAAAAGTAGGGCCTCCGTGGCGAGCGGCGCCATGCTTGAACCTTGTGAACGGATTCGACGAGAAAACGTCTTGCGCTCAAAGATCATGAGCGCATCGCGCCCATGATGGGTGTTGATGTTTTCGGAGTAGCCAGGACATACGGGCTTCGTTGCCCCTCACCCCAACCCCTCTCCCGCGGGGAGAGGGGCTTCCAAAGCAGGGGCCTCAAGCATCAGCCGCCGAGGCGCAGCAGCTGGTTGGAGGATTGCGCCATCTCGTCGCCGCTGCGGATCACCTTCACCTGCATCTCGAACTGCCGCTGCAACTGGATCATCTGCACCAGTGCGCCGGCCGCGTCCACGTTGCTGCCTTCCAGCACACCGACCGTCAGACTGTTGCCGGTGGCGGGCGCCAGGGCCGGAGCCTGCGGATCGGAGGGGCGCATCAGGCCGTCGCCGCCGCGTGCCAGCTGGGACTGTGCCGCTTCCACGATGCGCATGCGGCCGACCACGGCCATCGTCTGCGGGCCTTCGCCCTGCGGGATGATCGACACCGTGCCGTCGGCGCCGACATCGATGGACTGCGCCGGCGGCACCGCGATCGGATTGCCGTTGTCGTCCAGCACCGCACGGCCACCGGCGGTGACCAGCTGGCCGTTCGGGGTGACGCTCAGCTCGCCGTTGCGTGTGTAGGCCGTGCCACCGTCCGCGGCCTGTACGGCCAGCCAGCGGTTCGGCTGCAGCGAGATGTCCAGCGAACGCCCGGTGACCATCTGCGAACCGGTACGGCCGTCGAAGCCGGGATCGATCAGCACCGCGTCCACGCGCGAGGGAAAGCCCTGGCCCTGGATCTTGAAGGCTTCCGTGCCGGCCAGTGCGGCCTTGAATCCCTTGGTGTCCACATTGGCCAAGTTGTGCGACACGGTGCCCTGCGCTTGCAGCGAAGCGCGGGCGCCGGTCATGGCGACGTAGAGAGCTTTGTCCATGGGGAAGGGCCAGAAGTGAGTAGAGAGGAGTGAGAAGTGAGGAGAAGCGGAGGAGTGCGTTCAGCGAGTGCAGGAGGTTCCACTCACTCCTCACTCCTCTCCGCTCACTCCTCGCCTCACCTGATGTTGATCACGGCCTGGGTGATCTGGTCCTGCGTGGACAGGGCCTGCGAATTCGCCTGGAAGTTGCGCTGCGCCACGATCATGTTGACCAACTGCTCGGTCAGGTCGACCGTCGAGGCTTCCAGCGCGCCGGAAGCCACCTGGCCGAAGTCCGACGTGCCCGGCGCGCCGATGCGCGGTTCGCCGGAGGCATAGCTGTGCGTCCAGGTGTTGTTGCCCTGCGACACCAGTCCCTGCGGATTGCTGAAGTTGGCCAGCGCGACCTGCCCCAGCGCCTGGTCTTCACCGTTGGAATAGCGCGCGTAGACCACGCCGGTCTCGGACACACTGAACTCGTTGAGCTTGCCGGTGGCGTAGCCGTCCTGGTTCTGGATGCGCTTGGCGAACTGTTCGCCGTACTGGGTGGTGCCGCTGATGTCGAGGGTCATGTTCAGTACGCCCGCGCCGGTGCTGGGCGTGAACGGCGACAGGGTCACCAGGCCGTTGGCCGGCGCGGTCAGGGTGCCGTTGTTGTCGAACTGCACCGTGGTCGGCGCGCCCATCGACGTCCCGTCCACGTACGTGTGCATCTGCCATTCGTTCGGGTTGGGCGTCTTCACGTAGTAGACCGTCTGCTGGTGGGCCACGCCCAGCGAGTCGTACACGGTGACTGAGGTGGTTTCGTTGTAGCTGGCGCTGTCGGTGGGGGAGAACGGCGCGATGGTCGGCTGGGCGGCGTTGCCCGGCAGGGTGACGCCCAGCTCGACGCGCGTGGTGGGCGAGGGCGGGCTGTCGGTGGTCAGCAGGCGCAGGTCGGTCAGGTTGCCGGTGTCGAAGCCGATGCCGTCGGCGCGCGGCGGGAACACCTGCAGGCGGTAGCCCTCCGGCGTGGTGACGTAGCCGTTGGGATCGCGCTGGAAGTTGCCGGCACGGGTGTAGACGTTGGTGCCGTTGTTGCTGACGGTGAAGAAGCCTTCCTTGTCCTCCGCCATGTCCAGGTAGCGCCCGGTCTGGTTGATGTCGCCCTGGGAGAACTGCTGGGCCACATTGGTCAGGCGCACGCCGGCGCCGATGCCGTTGCGCAGCAGGCCGTAACCCGTGGACGAGAACACCTCGGCGAATTCCGCGCGCGACTCCTTGAAGCCGGTGGTGTTGACGTTGGCGATGTTGTGCGAAGTGACGTTGAGGTCGGCATTAGCCGCCCTCATGCCGGACAGCGAGCTGTTGAATGCCATGGAAGACTCCTTGCGTTATGCGGTGGGAGCGGAGGTCAGGATGCCGACTTGCCGATGCGCAGCACGTAGTCGAGCGGTGCGGTGCCCAGGCCGGGCAGGTTGAGGTACAGGCCATCGGAGCCGATGGTCACGCTGTCGACCGTGGCGTCGACGTAGGTATTGAGCGCGGTGGCGGTACCGTCGCTGGCGGTATGGGTGGCCTTGATCGAGTACCTGCCTTCGGGCGCGCGCTCGCCGTTGGCCTTCACGCCGTCCCAGGCGAACGCGGTCTCGCCCTTGGCGTCGGCTTCGACTTCGATCGTGTCCACCACCACGCCGCTGGCGTCGGTGATCTCGAAAGTGACCTTGCCGGCCCCGGGCGACATCACTAGGCCCGTGGCATTGCCGGAGGCGGGCAGGGCAAGGGATTCGGAAGGCACCACCACCGAGTGTCCGACCAGCGAGGCGCCCTTCAGCACCTGGTCGCCGGTGAGCGAGGCGGTGAACCCGTTGACCGTGGTGTTGAGGTCGCTGATGCCCTGCACGGTGGAGAACTGCGCCAGCTGGGCGACGAACTCGCTGTTGGACAGCGGCTTCAGCGGGTCCTGGTTGGCCAGCTGCTCGGTCATCAGCCGCATGAAGTCGGCCTGCCCCAGCGTGTCGGCCTTCTTGGCCGTGGTCGCCGCGCCGGTGGTGCCGGTATTGAGGGCGGCGAAGGGATCGCCGTTGACGGTGGTCATGTGCGTGTTCGCTCGGTGGCAGGCCGTCAGCGGCCCATGGTCAGGGTGGCCAGGGCCAGTTCCTTGGCGGTGTTCAGCACTTCCACGCCGGCCTGGTAGCCGCGCGAAGCGGAGATCAGGTTGACCATCTGCGCGACCGGATCGACATCCGGTGCGTAGACGTAACCGTCGCCATCGGCCATCGGGTGACCCGGTTCGTAGCGCTTGATCGGCGGCGCTTCGCTCTGGGTGATTTCCTTCACCTGCACCGAGGTCAGCGAACCGTCCGCATTGAACGGACGCGCCTGGAAGATCGGTTCGATCGGCTTGTAGACCGCCTCGGGCGAGGAGGCAATAGAGTCGGCGTTGGACAGGTTGCTGGCGATGGTGTTCAGGCGCACGGACTGCGCCTGCAGCGCGGAGCCGGCGACGTCGAAGATGGGCAGGTTGCTCATGGCGCGGCCCCTTACTGGCCGGTGATGGCGGTGAGCATGGTGCGCACCTTGGATTCGATGAAGCTCAGCGAAGCGCGGTATTCCAGCGCGGCACGGCCGTAGGCGGCGCGCTCGGTGTCGGCATCGACGGTGTTGCCGTCCAGGCTGGGCTGCACGCCGGCGCGCTCGAACAGGCGAGGGCTGGCGTCGAGCAGGGTGAGGTGCTGCTCGTGGGTGGTCTGCAGGGGCGCGGCCCTGGCGGCGGCCTGCTCCAGGGCGGCCTGGAAATCGAGGTCCTTGGCCTTGAAGTTTGGCGTGTCGGCGTTGGACAGGTTGCTGGCGATCAGCTGCATGCGCTGCTCGCGCAGCGGCAGCGCCGCGGCATGGACACCCAGGTAGTTGGAGATGGGATTGGACATGGCACCGCTCCGGCAGACCGTTGCCGGGGATGCTGCAAGGCGTGTGCCAGAACCGGGCGAGCATCCACCCAGGCAGGGATGGGGATACCCGTGCCGTCATCCCGGCGGAACGCCGGGATCCATCTTGATCCTGCCCTTTACCCCTTCTCTCTTCTAGGGGAAGAGCACATGGGTCCCAGCATTCGCTGGGACGACGATCAGGCTGCCATTTGCGCCGCGGCCACCTGGTTCAGCCGGAACAGCACATGCTCGGCCAGCTCGTGCGGGCTGTACTTGGCCACGAAGGCATTGGCACCGACGCGCTCGACCATGGCGTTGTTGAACACGCCCGACAGCGAGGTGTGCAGCAGCACGTACAGGCCGGCCAGGCCCGGATGGCGCCGGATTTCCGTCGTCAGGGTGTAGCCGTCCATGGCGGGCATCTCGATGTCGGAGATGACCATGGCGTAGCGCTCGGCCGGGGTCTCGCCGGCGGCGGGCACCTGCAAGAGGTGGTCCAGGGCCTGGCGGCCGTCGGAGAGCAGGGTGGCGGTGACGCCCAGCTGCTCCAGCACGCTGCGGATCTGCGAGCGCGCCACGCGGGAATCGTCCACCACCAGCACCTGCATCGGCGGCGCGTCGGCCGGCAGGGCCATTTCCGGCGCAAGGGTGGCGTCCATGCGCGACTGGCAGATGTCGGCCAGCACGCTTTCCACGTCGATCACCTGGATCAGTTCGCCCTGGAAGCGCGTCACGGCGGGCAGGTAGCTGTTTTCCGCGCCCAGCTCCGGCGGCGGGTGGATGTCCTCCACCGCGATGTTGACGATGCGCTCCACGCCGCTGACCAGGAAGCCCTGCACGGAGCGGTTGAACTCGGTGACCACCAGGTAGTTGGGGGCGTTCTCGGGGTTCGGGTCGCGCTCGGGGTGGCGGATGCTCAGGCCCAGGTCCAGCACCGGCACCGAGCGTCCGCGCACGTCTGCCACGCCGACGAATTCGCTGGGCAGCCCGGGCAGCTGGAACAGGCCGGGCCGGCGCAGGACTTCCTGCACCTTGAAGACGTTGACGCCAAAAAGCTGACGCCCGCCCAGGCGGAACAGCAGCAGGGCGAGGCGGTTGTGGCCGGCCAGGCGGGTGCGCTGGTCGATGCGGTTGAGCAGGTCCTGGGTCATGTCCAGCATATCGGCCGGCTGGATGAGGCCTTGAGGCGTGGCACCACCGCAGAAGTGGTTTCGTGACCGGTCCTAGGAATGGAGAGCTGGTGCCGCTGGCCGCGGGGGCGTCCCTTGACTAGCCATTCGGCTGTTGAGAAGCACTTCTTTGCTCGTGCAAAGAAAGGAACCAAAGAAACACGCCCCACGCGGCACGCCCTGCGCTTCGCTCCGGGTCCGCGAGCGGGCCGGGAATTTCCGTAAGGCACATCCCTGTGCCATACGGAAACGCCGTCATCCATGACGGCGCCCTTCGGGTTTTACCCGGCCCACTCGCCGTGCCTAATGGGGACCGTGAAGAGCCAGGTCAAAGGCGTGCACGCCGAATCTGTCCGTGTCGGCTTTCGGGGCCCCTTTAGGTCCGGCAGTCACGGCGGGTAAAACCCGCAGGGCGGCGCACATGGATGTGCGCCGTTTTCGGCCAGGGCAGGATGCCCTGTCCGAAAATTCCCGTCGTGAATGCGAACCCGCCGCGTGCGGCGGGCGGACCGCCGGGGGGTGTTTCTTTTGCCTACTTTTCTTTGCACAAGCAAAGAAAAGTAGGGCCGCCGCGGCGAGCGGCACCAAGCGTGGCCAGCAACGAGCTAGCGCCGAAAGCCATGACGGACAGGCTCCGTTTCTGGCACACCGCTTGCAGCTCCTCCGCCGATGAACCGACGGAGCCCGCCCATGCTGCTGCGCCTCACCACCGCCCTGATCGGCGGCCTGACCGCATGCGCCGTCATGGCCGCGGACTTCCAGCCGGTCGACACCATCAAGGCCGCGGCCCTCGGTGCGCTGCCAGTGGGCGCCGACGCTGAAGCGACGCTCGATCCCGCCCTGCGCCTGCCGCGTTGCAGTGCGGCACTGGTCGCGCGCGTGCAGGGCAGCAACAGCGTGGAGGTCGGCTGTCCCGATGGCTGGCGCCTGTTCGTGCCGGTGCGCGTGCGTCGCAGCCAGACGGTGCTGGTGCTGAGCCGTGGCATCGCACCGGGCGAAACGATCGCCGCCGACGCCTTCGTTCCGGAAACCCGTGATGCCTCGCGCATCGTCGGCGCGGCCGTGGCCGATCCCGCACAGGCCGTGGGCCGTGTTGCGCGCCGCACGTTGTCGGCCGGTGCCGTGCTGTCGGCGACCGACCTGGTGGCCCAGCGCCTGATCCGCCGGGGCGACAACGTCGCGCTGGTATCCCGTCGCGGCGGGGTGGAGGTGCGCGTGGTCGGCAAGGCGCTGGGTGATGCCGGCGAGAGCGAACGGGTGACCGTGGAAAACCTCTCGTCCCGCCGCGTGGTGCAGGGCGTGGTGGGGCCGGGGGGTGATGTCTGGGTCAGCCGATGAAAAAAAGTTGCAATCGCCCCTCAAGTTGTCCCCCGGGGGGCCGATACCGACGCTGGGTCGAAGAACCGGCGACAATCCGGCCTTCTGCGGAAATGTGGAATCCGTCACTAAAGTTGGCGTGGCCACGGCCGATAACCTCGATGAACCCTGTTACAGGTGAACCAACATGAGCCAGAAAATCGAAGGCACTCCCCCTGCCGCCGTACGCACCACGGGCCCCGTAGGCGGCCGTGTCGCGCCGGCGGGTGCCGAACGTTCGCGGCCGGTGGAAGCCAGCGCCGGCGGCGACAGCCTGCGCCTGACCGGTGAGGCCACCAGCCTGCAGGCGATGCAGCGCGAACTGTCCACCGCGCCGGCCATCGACCACGCCCGCGTGCAGGCCGTGCGCGAAGCGCTGCAGGCCGGTACCTACAAGATCAACGCCGAAGCCATCGCCGACGGCATGCTCGGCCTGGAAGGCCAGCTCGCCGGTTGACCACGATGACGCACGCCCCCCTCCAGCGACTGTCCGCGGCCCTGGAAGAGGAGCGTCGCGCCATCGTGGAGCACGACGTGGAAGGCCTGGTGCGTTGCACCCAGGAAAAGCTGGACGCGTTGCGCGCGCTGGAAGCGGCCGCCGCGGGCTACGGCTTCCCCGACGAACTGCAGGGGCGCCTGACCGAACTGGCTGAAATGAACCATGCCAACGGCATCCTGCTGGCGCGCCGCCGACGGGAAGTGAACTGGGCGCTGCGCCACCTCGGCCGCACCGAAAGCAGTGGCGCCTACGACGCGCAGGGACAGACGTCCACGTTGTCCGCGCCGCGCCCGCTCGCGGTCGCCTGAGCCCGGTGCCCGATCCACAAACTGCGACATCGCGCCTTGCCGCTGCCACGGGGGCGCCGGATACTGGCGCCCCGTCGCCGCCGTCCGATGCGTCCGTGGCCACTGCTCCCTCCCCGAACCTGCCCTCCAGCGCCTGCGCCGCGGACGATATCCCGACCTTCGCCGACCTCAAGGCGTTGGCCGAACTGATGGATGACGGGTATCTGCTGTGCCGTGGCGATGCGCGCCCCCTGCATGCGAACGCCGCCGCGCTGGCGTTGGTGAACGACGAACACGATGCGCTGGCTGCGCTTGCCCGGCTGCTGCCGGCGGATGCGATCGCCACGGCGCGCGCCGATGGCCGCTGGAACGGGGACCTGAGCCTGGACGACGGCCTGGTGCTGCAGGTGCGCGTCTATTTCCACGACAATCCCGGCGGCGGACACTGCCTGGTGGTCTTCCACGACGTCAGCGAAGCGCATGCGCGCCAGCAGGAGCTGCAGCGCCGCCACGCGCAGCTGCGGCAGACCCTGGTGCGCCTGGCCGGTGCGCAGGAACAGCTGGTGCAGTCGGAGAAGATGGCCTCCATCGGCCAGCTCGCGGCCGGCGTCGCGCACGAGATCAACAACCCCATCGGCTACGTGCACTCCAACCTGGGCTCGCTGCAGGAATACCTGCACAGCCTGTTCTCGCTGATCGAGGTCTACGAGCGCGCGCTGCGCCTGCCGGACCCGAAGGCGATGCTGCCCGAGATCGAGGAGATGCGCGCGCGCTACGACATCGACTTCATCACCGGCGATCTGCCGCAGCTGATGGCGGAGTCGCGCGAGGGCATCGAGCGGGTCACCGCGATCGTGCGCAACCTCAAGGACTTCTCCTACTCCGGCCGCGACGACAGCTGGAAATCCGCCGACCTGCATGCCGGCCTGGATTCCACCATCAACATCGTCTGGAACGAGCTGAAGTACAAGGTCACGCTGGAACGGCACTACGGCAAGCTACCGCTGGTGCAGTGCCGGCCGTCGGAATTGAATCAGGTGTTCATGAACATCCTGCTCAACGCCAGCCATGCCATCGACGAGCGCGGCACCATCACCGTCAGCACGGGCGTGGAAGGCGACGAGGTCTGGGTCGAGATCCAGGACAGCGGTCACGGCATCCCCGAGGAGATCCTGCAGCGCATCTTCGATCCGTTCTTCACCACCAAGCCGGTAGGCAGCGGCACCGGGTTGGGGCTGTCGATCTCCTACGGCATCGTGAAGAAGCACAACGGCCGCATCGAGGCGCGCAACATCCCCGGCGCGGGGGCCTGCTTCCGCATCATGCTGCCGATCCGCCAGCCGAGTGCCGACGCCGCGTGAGCCGTCAACACGCATCCCTGTAGGAGCGACGTAAGTCGCGACCGGAAGAACGCGGTGGCGGTGAGCGTCGAGCAGGCGATCAACCGCCGGTGGATGGTATCGCCGAATGGATTGTTTGATTTCCGCGGTCGCGACTTACGTCGCTCCTACAGGGGCGGTGCGTCGAAGAACGCCAGCTTCTTTGCCTTGGGCAACCGCTTGAGTTGTGCTTCCGCCCGTGACGCCGCGCTCCGGTCCGGATAGGCGCGACTCGCCACGACGCGTACCGGCGGATTCGCCCGCGTGTACTTCGCGCCGGTACCCGCAAGATGCGCGGCATAGCGTGCCTCCAGGCGATTGGTGATGCCGGCGTAGTACGCGCCGTTGCGGCACTCCAGCAGGTACACGCACCACGGCGCCGCCTCAGGCTTGAGCGCGGTGGTGGGGCTGGTTCTCATAGGCGGTGAAGGCCTGGCGGATGTGCTCGCGCAGGTCGTCGTCGTTCCACGGCTTGGTGAGGAAGCGGTAGATTTCGCCGCGATTGATGGCCTCGGTCACGGTGGCCAGGTCGGTGTAGCCCGACAGCACCAGGCGCACGGTGTCCGGGTACAGCATGCGCACGCGGCCGAGGAACTCGGTGCCGCTCATGTCCGACATGCGCTGGTCGGACAGGATGACCTGCACGTCGTTGGTGGCCAGCAGTTCGAACGCGTCGGTGACGTTGCTGGCGGCCAGGATGCGGTAGCCGTCGCGGCGGAACAGGCGCACCAGCGAGCGCAGGATGTTCTCTTCATCGTCGAGCAGCAGCAGGGTGCGGTCGGGCTTGGTGGCCGCGAACGCGTCCGCACGCAGGTAGCGGCGGCGCAACACGGCGCCCGCGTCCTCGGCGTTCATCGGCTCGCCGAACAGGTGGCCCTGGAACATGTCGCACTGGTTGCGGCGCAGGAAGCCCAGCTGCGTGTCGGTTTCCACGCCATGCGCGATGACCTTCATGCCCAGCTGGTGCCCCATGGCGATGATGGCGCAGGTGATGGCCACCTCGCGGTTGCCCGAGGGCACGCCCTTCACGAAGTTGCGATCGATCTTGATCTTGTCCACCGAGAAGCGGACCAGCGAATCCAGGTTGGAATCGCCCATGCCGAAGTCGTCCAGGGTCAGCCGGACGCCCTCGCGGTGCAGCTGGGCAAGAGTGCGGTGAACCAGGTTCATGTCCTTGGCCAGCGCGTTCTGGCGCACCTCCAGCACCACCATCTGCGGCGGTATGCCGGCTTCCTGCATCGCCTCCAGCACTTCGGCCACGAAGCTGGGCCGCAGCAGCTGAAGCGTCGAGACATTGACCGCGATCTCGAAGTCGTCGAAACCCCAGTCCCGCCAGATGCGCGCCTGCTTGAAGGCGTTGCGCAGCACCCAGTCGCCGATCTGCACGATCACGCCCAGCTTCTCGGCCACATGCATGAAGCGCTCGGGCACCAGCAGGCCCAGAGCGGGCGAGTACCAGCGCAGCAGCGTCTCCATGCCGACCACGCGGCCGTCATGCGCGTTGATCTGCGGCTGGTAGAACAGGCGCAGTTCGTTGTGCTGGATTGCGTTGACGATCTGCCGGGCGATGATGCTGTCGCTGCGCGCGGTGATCGCGGCGCCGCGGCGGTACAGGCGCACCAGGTTCATGCCCTCGTGCTTGGCCTGTTCCATCGCGCTTTCCGCGCACTGCAGCAGGCCCGATGCCGTATCCGCGTGTTCCGGGCACAGGGCGATGCCCAGCGTGCCGGTCAGGAACAGCGTGTAGGGCAGCACCGTCATCGGCAGTTCGATCTGCTCGCGCAGCGCGTCGCCGAAACGTTCGGGCGGCAGGGTGCCGGGCAGGCGCGGCACGGCCACGATGAATTCGTCGCTGCCATGCCGCCAGGCGCGCGCCTCGGGGCCCAGCGCCTGCCGCAGGCGGTCGCTGAGGATGGCCAGCGCCTCGTCGCCGACTTCCACACCCATGTTCTCGTTGATCGAGCGGAAGTGGTCGATGTCCAGGTACAGCAGCATCAGCGGCGTCCCGCCCGCGTTGGCGGCGTCGACCATCCGCTGCAGGTCGGGTTCGCCGGCACCCAGGCGGGGCAGGCGGGGCAGGTGGGCGTGCTCGGTGTTCAAGCGGGATCGGGTGACGTCGCGGGTTTCGGCCCATAGGGTAGGCGAAGTCGCCAGTGGCTGCCCCCCTCGTCGTCGAGCCGCCCCCCGGCGGCGCTGGCCAGCGCCCGCCACAACGCGGCGTCGGGCAGGTCGCCGGGGATGTGGCGGGCGCTCAGCACGAAGGCGGCGTCATCGTCCGTCAGCGTCACCTGCGCGCCGCCGTCCGCGCGCGTGGCCGCCTGCCGGAGGAGGGCTTGGCCGATGCGGAACGCCACCAGGGCGAGGTCCGCCTGCGGTGCGCGGGGCAGCGGCGGCAGCGAGACCGAAAGCGTGCCCGGGGCGAAGTGGCGCTCGACCTCGGCGCGCAGCGCCGCGTCCAGGCCGATGGCGTCCAGCTGGGGCGGGTGCAGGTGGGCGTGCAGGTCGCGCAGGATCGCCACCGTCTCATCGCTGGTACGGATGATCTCGTGCAGGTCCTCCGCACGCAGGTCGGCGTCGTCTTCCGACTGCACCAGGTGCGCGCCCATCCGGATGGCCGACAGGGCCTGTCCCACCTGGTTGTGCAGGGCGCGTCCCACCCGCGCGCGCTCCTCCTCCTGCAGGCGGAACAGCTGGAGCAGCAGCGCGGAAGGAGACGGCATGGGCGTCGGCCGGTGCGGAGGGCGATCGCCGCAGTATGCCAGCCGCGCCTCGCGGCGGACCACGCTGCGGGCGGCACAAACGCCAAGGGGCGGTCGCAACGCGATCGCCCCTTGGCGGTGTGTCAGCCACCGATCGACGGCGAGATCAGAACAGTTCCACCGTGCCGGCGCCCATGTTCTGCTGCGCCACCGGTTTGTGGGGCGGCCGCTCCCATTCCGTGCGCTGGTCGCGCAGGCGGTTGCCGATCAGGCGCAGGGCGCTGAGCAGTTCATTGTCGGTGGCACCGCCCGAGCGGTGCAGCAGTTCCTGCAGGGCGACGGCTTCCTTGTTGATGGTGGCCAGGCGGTCCAGATGCGTCACCGCGCTACCCAGCGACTGGGTGGCGATGTCCTCGAACTGCAGCGAGCGGACGGCATCGGCCACGCTGGCGTCGATGGCATGGCCGCACATCGACACTTCACGCATGCCGTCGCCCAGCGAAGCATTGATGGCCGCCACCTGGCTGAGCATGCCGGCGGCTTCGGCGCGAGCCTCGCGGGAGCGGTCCAGATCGCGCGAGGCCATGTTGGAAACGGTGTCGCGGACCTTGGCGATCGATTCCTTCGAACTGTGCGCCAGCTTGCGGATCTGCTCGTTGAAGGCGGTGGAACGCTCGGACAGGTTGCGCACCTCGTCGGCGACCACCGCGAAGCCGCGACCGGCCTCGCCGGCACGGGCCGCTTCGATGGCGGCGTTCAGCGCCAGCAGATTGGTCTGGTCGGCGATCGACTTCACGTCCTCCAGCAACGAGAAGATGCCGTCCAAGTGCTGGGCCATGTCGTCGATGTGGTGCACGGTGGTGCCGCTCTGGCCGGCCACCTGCTCCAGCGCTTCCACCAGTTGCTCCATGCGTTGGCTGGCGTTCTGGGCGAAGCGCGCCACGTCCACGCCGGCGCGGTCGCCGTCGCCGTTGCGGTCGATGATGCGGGCGATGGCCGCGCTCTGTTCGCGCGACTTGCGGTTCATCGCGTCGAAGCTGCCCCCCAGGCTGCCGACGGCCTCGCGGATCAGTTCCCGGGCGCGATCGATCTCGTGGCGCGAGCCCTCGATCTCGTTGTTGACGAAGCGGCGCAGCTCGCTCAACAGCGCATCCTGTTCGCGCACGACGCTGGCATGCTCCGGCGAGATCTGGTGCGAATTGACGACCGACAGCCAGGCGAAGATCAGCCAGGCCAGGGTCAGCGATGTCAGCAAGGCCCACTGCAGGGCATTGGGCCAGTCGAGACCGACCGACAGCGGGAACAGCAGGGTCAGGATGAGGGGTGCCGCCAGACGAACCAGGATGCGCGAGTACATGGGTGCTCTCTGATGAAGCTCACTGTGGAGTATCGGCCGTGCGGAACGGCTCTTTAGGCGGGAATTCGCGTGGTTTTGCGATGGCGTGCGATCTGTGACCGGTGTTGCTGCCCGTGTAGGAGCGACGTGAGTCGCGACCGCGACAGGGAAACAACGGCTGGCGTTGCTGGAGCGGTGCGGCTGACCGTCACCGCGTCCTGCTTGTGTCTCGGGGCACGACGGTGGCAGGCGTGCGGTCGCGACTCACGTCGCTCCTACAGCAGGCCCGCAGTGGGGATTCCGGCGGCTCAGGCGATCGCCGCCGCCAGGTCCAGCAGCCGCTGGGCGATGCGTTCCAGCGGCACGGTTTCCTTGGCCGCGCCCAGCCGCATGGCCGCGCCGGGCATGCCCCAGACCACGCTGGTGGCTTCGTCCTGCACCAGGGTGGGCGCACCGGCCTGGCTCATCTCCAGCAGGCCGCGGGCGCCGTCGTCGCCCATGCCGGTCAGGATGGCGCCGACCGCGTTGCCGCCCGCGCTCTGGGCGACGGACCGGAACAACACGTCCACGGCCGGCTTGTGGCGGTTCACCGCCGGGCCGTCGTCGATGCGGCAGCGCCAGCGGGCGCCGTCGCGGATCACCCGCATGTGCTGGCCGCCGGGCGGGAGATAGGCGTGGCCGGGCAGGATGGCTTCGCCATCGGTCGCCTCGCGCACGGCCATGGCCGAATGGCGGTCCAGGCGTTCGGCGAAGGCGCGGCTGAAGCCGGCCGGGATGTGCTGGGTCAGGACGATGGCGGGCGCGTCGGCCGGCATCTGCTCCAGCACCACGCGCAGGGCCTCGGTGCCGCCCGCGGAGGCGCCGATGGCGATCAGGCGGTCGGTGGTGCGGAAGCGCAGCGCCGGCGGCGCCGGCAGCGTCGTATCCAGTCCGGTGCGCGGTGCGCTTGGCCGGGCCAGCGGGCGCACGCGCGCCTTGGCCGCGGTCTTGACCTTGGCGATGATCTCGTCGGCGTAGGCCTGCAGGCCGCTGGCGACGTCCAGCTTGGGCTTGGAGACGAAGTCCACCGCGCCCAGCGCCAGCGCCTGCAGCGTGGTGTCGGCGCCGCGCTCGGTCAGCGAGGAGATCATCACCACCGGCATCGGACGCAGGCGCATGACGTTTTCCAGGAAGGCCAGCCCGTCCATGCGCGGCATTTCCACGTCCAGCGTCATCACGTCCGGGTTCAGGCGCTTGATCTTGTCGCGCGCCAGCAGCGGGTCGGCGGCGGAACCGACGACCTCGATGCCGGGGTCGCGCGACAGGATTTCGGTCAGGATCTGGCGCACCACCGCCGAGTCGTCGACGATCAGCACGCGGCAAGGGGTCATGCTCATCAGAACAGCTCCACGCCCCCGGTGACCGGGGCCTTGGACAGGCGGGCCCGGGCAGCGGACTCGGCGGCCAGCACTTCGGCATCATGCGCATGCGGCAGGCGCGGGACGACGGCGCGCCCCGTCTGCGGGAAATACCAGACCTTGCGCGGATGGATGCCGCGCAGGTCCTCGGCCATCACCGGGATACGCTCGGCATCCAGATAGCGGCGCACGAATTCGGCATTGCGCGTGCCTACCGGATTGCTGGTGAACCCCTTCAGTACGTTGGCGCCGCCGAACACCTTGGCTTCCAGCCGGTTGCGTGCCGCACCGCGCTTGAGCAGGTCGTTGATCAGCAGTTCCATCGCGTAACTGCCGTAGCGCGCCGGCGCACCGTCGCCCACGTTGCCGTCGGGGAGCAGGAAGTGGTTCATCCCGCCCAGCTTGAGCAACGGGTCGCGGATGCACGCGGCCACGCAGGAACCCAGCACGGTGACCAGCGCGGTGTCGTTGTCGACCACCAGGTACTGGGTGGGCAGCAGCTTGGCCGCTTCGGTCTTGAAGCGGGCATCGTGGTACCGCATCACGCGGCCATCGGCGAAGGCGGCAGCGGCGGCACTCATGCGGCCGTCCCGGCACGCTGGTACAGCGTGCGCCCGCAGGGCTGGATGATGTCCGCTGCGTGCAGGTAGTTCTCCGAGTGCCCGGTGTACAGCATGCCGTCGTCGGCCAGGTGCGGGACCAAGCGCGTCAGGATGGCCCGCTGCGTGGGCTTGTCGAAGTAGATCATCACGTTGCGGCAGAACATCGCCACGAACGGGCCGGGTACCTCGTAGCGCGGCGCCAGCAGGTTCAGCGGCCGGAACTCGATCAGTTGGCGCAATGCCGGATGCACGCGGCACTTGCCCTCATTGGGGCCGCTGCCGCGTTGGAAATAGCGGCGCTTCACCGCATCGTCCAGGCCGGCGATGCGTTCGATCGGATAGACGCCACGTTCGCCGGTCGCCAGCACCTGTGTGTCCACGTCGGTGGCCAGGATGCGTATCGGGGGCGTCAGCGTGCCGTAAGCCTCGCAGGCGGTGATGGCGATGGAATACGGTTCCTCGCCGGGGGAGGCGGCACACGACCAGATCTTGAGCGGGCCGTCGTTGCGGCGTTTGGCCAGTTCTTCCTGCAGGCGCTCGAAATGGTGAGGCTCGCGGAAGAACGACGTGAGGTTGGTGGTCAGCGCATTGGTGAAGGCCTGCCACTCGTCGCCACCGTCGCGCTCCAACCGGTCCAGGTAGTCCTTGAAGCTGCGCAGTCCGAGCGCGCGCAGGCGCCTGGACAGGCGGCCGTAGACCATGTCGCGCTTGCCGTCCGCCAGCGCGATGCCGGCGCGTTGCCGGATCAGGTCGGCGACGCGGCGGAAGTCGCGATCGTCGAACTCGAAGTCGCGCGTGCCCGGTGCGGGGACGTCGTCACGGCCGGCAGAAGGGGTCCGTCGGATCGTGGCGGCGGTCGGAACCGGAGAGCGGGTGCTGACGGACATGGATGTCTCGAACGGACGGGATGCTGGCGGGCTTCCGTCACCGGCGCCCCGTCGACGAGACGGAACACCGGTGACAGGTCAGGCAATGCAAACGGCGTGCCTCAGAACTCCTGCCAGTCGTCGCCTTCGGCCAGCGCGGGCTCCAGGGCGGCCGGGGCGGCGGGGCGTGCCGCCGGCTTCGCCGGAACAGAGGCGGCGGGGGCGGGACGGGCGGGCTGCCTGGCGGCCGCCACGGGCGCGGCGTGCGCATGCAGCTTGAACACCGAGACCGATTCGCTGAGGACCTGGGCCTGCTCCTCCATGGAACGTGCGGCGGCCGAGGCTTCTTCCACCAGCGCGGCGTTCTGCTGGGTGGTCTCGTCCATCTGGGTGATGGTCTGGTTGACCTGCTCGATGCCGGCCGATTGCTCCTGCGAGGCGGCACTGATCTCGGCCATGATGTCGGTCACGCGCTGCACGCTGGCGACGATCTCGCCCATCGTGGCGCCCGCCTGGTTCACGAGCTTGGAGCCATCGGCGACCTTGTCGACGGAGGTCTCGATCAGGCCCTTGATCTCCTTGGCCGCGTTGGCCGAGCGCTGGGCGAGGGTACGCACCTCAGACGCCACCACCGCGAAGCCGCGGCCCTGTTCGCCGGCACGCGCGGCTTCCACCGCGGCGTTGAGCGCCAGGATGTTGGTCTGGAAGGCGATGCCGTCGATGACCGAGATGATGTCGGCGATCTTCTTGGACGACTGCTCGATGTCGCGCATCGTCGTGACGACCTTGCCGACGACCTCACCGCCCTGCGAAGCGACGCCCGCAGCGCCTTGAGCCAGCTGGTTGGCCTGGCGGGCCGATTCGGCGTTCTGCCGTACGGTGGAGGTCAGTTCCTCCATGGACGCGGCGGTCTCTTCCAGGTTGGCGGCCTGCTGCTCGGTACGGCGCGACAGGTCGCTGTTGCCGGACGCGATCTCGCCGGCGGCGGTGTTGATGGAGGTGGAGGCGTCCTGGATGCGGCCGACGATGTCGGTCAGCTGGGCCACCGTCGCATTGGCGTCGTCGCGCATGCGGGCGAACACGCCGTGGAAGTCGCCTTCCATGCGCGCGGTCAGGTCGCCGCGGGCGATGGCCTGCAGCAGTTCCGAGACTTCTGCCAGATTGCCGTCGGTCGTTTCCATCAACTGGTTCAGACCGTCGATCATGTCGCGGAAATCGTACTGGTACTTGTCCACATCGCCGCGCTGGCTGAAGTCGCCCGACGAGGCCGCCATCGCCAGGCGCTTGATCTCGCCGTTGATGGCCGACAGGTTGGCCTTGGTGGCGTCCATCGTCTCGGTCAGGTTGGCCTTCTCGCCCGGCAGCTTGGGCATGTCCAGGCTCAGGTCGCCGACCGAGTAGCGCTGCATGATCTTCAGTGCATCACCGATGGCCTGCAGGTGCGAGGCGACCAGGGCATTGGTGTCACGCACCATGCGGCCGTACTCGCCGGGGAACGCGCTGTCGTCCATGCGGTAGCTGATCTGGCCTTCGTCGTGGCGCGCGGCCATCTCGCTCTGCGCGGCGATGACCGACTGCACCTGGGTCTGCATGCGCTGCATCGCGGTGAGCAGCTGGCCCACTTCGTCCTGGCGGCTGGTGTCGATCTTGCCGTCCAGCTTGCCCGCGGACACGTCGTTGGCCACACGCACGGCTTCGCCGACGGCATTGGCGATGGCACGGGCGAAGAACCAGGCGAGCGCTAGGCCGCCGACGATGCCGGCCAGCAGCATGATCACCATCAGCGTGCTGGACGCCTTGAACGTGCTGCGTGCACCGCTACTGGCTGCGTTGGCCTGGCGGTCCACCACGGTGATCAGCGCGGTGACCGCGTCGGTCGCCTTGCGGTGCTGGTCCCGGGTGGTGCCGATGAAGGCGTCAACGGCGTCGTCGGGCAGGCCGAGGTCCAGCATCTCCTGCACGTCGGCATAAGACTGCTTGGTAGCTTTCCATTCCTTGACGAGCGTGTCGTAGGCCTTGCGCTCTTCCGCATCGACGATCAGGCTCTGGTAGTCCTTGATCGCCTGGTCGATGCGCTTCTCCGAGTCCGCTGCCAGGTTCTTCGCCTCGGCCTTGACGCTGTCGCTCGCCCGGACGTGCTGCCGGTAGGAGGTGCTGCGAAGCTCGGTGATCATGCTGCGCAGTTCGCCGGCCGCCTTCACCGATGGCAGCACGTTGCCCGTGACCTGCATCGTCGAGTCGTTGAGCGAGTTCAGGCCGACGAAGGCGGCGATGCCCTGGACCAGCATCAGGGCCAGCACGACGCCGAAGGCCAGCATCATCTTCGTCGTCAGTTTGAAGTTCTTGATCCGCTGCATGGGAGTGTTCTTCCTTTACCGGGGCGCGCGCCGCGCCGCTCTCGGGTGTGTCCGGGGCCTGGCAGGGCGCCTGTGCGCCCTGCCGGTGGAGCGCCTCAGCGGATCGTGGCCAGCTTCAGGTTGGAGGGCGAATTCACCACGATTTCGGCGCGCGAGCTGTCGCGCTGGATGGTGCCGATCACGCACACATCCTTGCCTTCCAGCTCTTCCGGCGCCGGCTTGAACTTGGCGCGGGCATCGCCCGGAATGCGTGCGGTGAAGGTGTGGCGCGGGAAGCTGCCGCCCATGTACAGGAAGGTCGGCGTGCCCTCGGCGTTCTCGGCGAAACGGGCCTTGCCCACCTTGCCGCAGACGGTGCCGGCCTTGCCGGTGAAGCGGGTGGCCATGTCCGCCGGGATCGCGTTGTCGACCTGCGACTGGCTGTTGGCCGGCGAGGCGGGCATCAGCAGGGCGGCGCCGACGACGGCGATGGACAGGGTCAGGGCGGATGCGATTTTCATTCCAGTGGCTCCGGGTTTGCAGGGAGGGGTAAAGGCTCACTGCCTGAAATCGGCTTCACCTAACAAAACTTGAGGGGATGTCGCCGCCCCGTCGCGTGTATGCGTCCGAATGGGCGGTCGGTCACACTTCGCCGCCCCGCGCGCCGTTTCAGGCCACGTGCACAGGCGCGGGGCCGGCCTCGACCGCGGCGGTATAGCGGTGCTCGGCCAACCAGTGCTCGAGCGGGGCAGGCAGTAGCGGCGGCGAGAACAGGTAGCCCTGCAGCACGGGGAAGCGCTGTTCGGTCAGGAATCGGTGCTGCGACTCGGTTTCCACGCCTTCGGCGACGACTTTCATGCCCAGGCTCTCGCCGATGCGCAGTACCGAGGAGGTCAGCGTGCGCGCGATGGCGCTGGTGTCGATGTCGCGCACGAAGCTCTGGTCCAGCTTCAGCTCGCTGATCGGAAGCCGATGCAGGTGGCTGAGGCTGGAGTAGCCGGTGCCGAAGTCGTCCAACGACAGGCGCACGCCCAGCACGTAGATGGCTTCGATGTTCTCCAGCACGTCCGGATCCGGGTCCAGCATCACGCTCTCGGTGATTTCCAGCGTCAGGTCGTCCGGCGACAGGCCGTGTTCGTCGAGCAGGCCGGCGATCTGCAGCGACAGTGCCGGTTCGCGGAAATTGATCGCGGAGATGTTCACCGACACGCGCGGGATGTCGATACCGCGGCGACGCCAGTCGGCCATCTGCTTGCAGGCCTGGCGCAGCACCCACAGGCTGAGTTCGGCGATCAGGCCGCATTCCTCGGCCACCGGCACGAAGCGCGAGGGCGGGATCACCCCCAGGTCGGCGTGGTGCCAGCGCAACAGCGCTTCCACTCCGTACAGCTGCCGCTCGTCCCCGCCCCCGACCTGCGGCTGGTACTGCAGCTGCAGCTGATCCAGGCGCAGGGCATCGCGCAGGGCGGTTTCCAGCGAGACGCGCTCCTGCGCCAGGCGGTTCATGTCCACGCTGAAGAAGCGGAAGTTGCCGCCGCCGTCGCTCTTGGCCCGATACATGGCCATGTCCGCGTGGCGGACCAGCAGGTCGATGTCGCGACCGTCGTCGGGGAACATCGCCACGCCGATGCTGGCGCTGGGATGAAGGGTCATCAGGCCCGCGGTAGTGGGCTTGGAGATCGCGCCGAGAAGGCGCTCGGCCACGCTACCTGCCTGCTCGGCGCTGCACATCGGAAGCACCGCCACGAATTCGTCGCCGGCCTGGCGGCCGACGATGTTGACGCCGCCCAGTTCCTCGCTCAGGCGCGCGGCGACATCGCGCAGCAGGCCATCGCCGGCGGCATGGCCCTGTGCGTCGTTCACCCGCTTGAAGCGGTCCAGGTCGATGAACAGCACGGCGGCCGTGCCGTTCGCCTGCGCGACGTTGGCCAGGGCCTGTTCGGCTTTCGCGCTGAACATGATGCGATTGGGCAGCCCCGTCAGTGTGTCGTAGAAAGCCAGCTGGTGGACGCGTTCGTTGGTCTGCTCGCGTTCCAGGGTCAGCGAGCACAGGTGCAGGCAAGTGTCGGCCAAGCGTTCATGAAGTTCGTCAGGCCCGCGGTTCTCGCGGTAATAGAAGGACAGGGTGCCGAGGACGCGCCCGCTGCTTGACTTGATGGGGTGGGTCCAGCAGGCGCGCAGGCCCAGCGGAGTCGTGAGGTGGCGCGTGTTCGCGCACAGCGGATCGCTGGCGATGTCCTTGACGAGCACGGCGCGGCCACGCCAGGCGGCGGCACCGCAGACGCCGGCGCGCGGTCCGATGGACATGCCGTCGATCTTGCGCGCCCAGGCTTCGGGCAGGCTGGGCGAGGCGAGCGCACGCATCAAGCCCTCGCTATCCACGGTGATGATGGAGACGGTCAGCTCCGGCGCGATGTGCTCTACCTCGCGGCAGATCAGGGTCATCACGTCGGTAACGGCCCACTCGTGCACCAGCGCGTCCAGCACCTTGTTGTGCAGTACCTGGTGCATCTTTGTGCGGGTGATATCGCTCAGCACGCTGACCAGGCCCAGCAACGCGCCATCCTCGTCATGCACGGGGTTGATCGCGGCGGACAGCCAGAGTGGCCGGCCGGACTTGGTGTACAGCAGTACCTCGGTCTGCAGGCCTTCGCCGGCTGAGATGGCGCGGTTGATCCTTGCGTCCAGCGAGGGGTCGGTGTGAGGGCCGGACAGCAGTTGCGCGGGCCGGATGCCGCGCAGTTCCTCCAGCCGGTAGCCCAGCATGCGGGTGAAACCGCTGTTGACGTAGACGACTTCGCGGTCGATCGCGCTGATGAAGATAGCGTTGTCGCTGCTGTCCACCACGATGGACAGCTGGCGCAGGCGTGCCAGCTGACGCTGCTGTTCGCTGGTATCGCGGACGAAAGCGGTGTGGAAGGCGTGTGCGCCAACCTCCATCCTGGACATCGATACCGAACAGGCGATCTCGCTGCCATCCGGGCGCCGCAACATCGCATCGCGGTGGCTGCCGGTCAGTGCTGCGAGGTTCGCTTCAGGGGAGGAGGCGGCCTGGGGGGCGACCAACAGGCGCGTGAACGGCTGGCCATGCACGTCCTCGCGGCGACAGCCCCACAGGGCTTCTGCTGCCGGATTGAACAGCACCACGCGATACCGGGCATCGACGACGAAGGCGGCATCGACAGACTGCTCCAGCACCTGCCAGAGACTGTCCTGCGAGGGCGCCGTCGTCGCCCGTGCGTCGTGTCCGGGCGCCAGCGAGGTCAGCGTGCGTCCGAGCATGCAGTGTCCTTGCGGTGCGGGGGCGTCCGACAGCAGGCGTCGTCGTGGGTGGGGAGTGCGACGGTCATCGGATGCCAGGGGTGATGGGGCTTCTGGTCACATATCGACCAGGATCCGGATTACTTGAACACGGTCACGGGAGGGGCGCGATGTCGCGCCCACCGTCTCAGAATTCCTGCCAGTCGCCTTCGGTGAAGGCGGGCTCGGGCTTGCGCACGGCTGGTTTGCGGACGCTGGCAGCCGGTGCGGCCGGTGCCTTCGCCGGCCGCAGCGCAGACGCCTTCGATCGCACGAGACCGCCGGTCTTGGCCCGGGCCTCCAGCTTGAACACGGCGACGGACTCGGCCAGTGCGTGCGCCTGTTCTTCCATGCTGCGCGCGGCGGCGGTGGCTTCCTCCACCAGCGCGGCGTTCTGCTGGGTGGTCTCGTCCATCTGCACGATGGTCTGGTTGACCTGCTCGATGCCGGCCGACTGCTCCTGCGAGGCGGCACTGATCTCGGCCATGATGTCGGTCACGCGCTGCACGCTGGCCACGATCTCGCCCATCGTCGCGCCGGCCTGGTTCACCAGCGCCGAGCCGTCGGCCACCTTGCTCACCGAGTTTTCGATCAGGTCCTTGATCTCCTTGGCCGCATTCGCGCTGCGCTGGGCCAGCGTGCGAACTTCCGACGCCACGACCGCGAAGCCGCGGCCCTGTTCGCCGGCGCGCGCGGCTTCCACCGCGGCGTTGAGCGCCAGGATGTTGGTCTGGAAGGCGATGCCGTCGATGACGGAGATGATCTCGGCGATCTTCTTGGACGACTGTTCGATGTCGGTCATGGTGGTGACGACCTTGCCGACGACCTCACCGCCCTGCGAGGCAACACCCGCGGCGCCGATGGCCAGCTGGTTGGCCTGGCGCGCGCTTTCCGCGTTCTGGCGCACGGTGGAGGTCAGTTCCTCCATGGAGGCGGCGGTTTCTTCCAGGTTGGCGGCCTGCTGCTCGGTACGGCGCGACAGGTCGCTGTTGCCCGACGCGATTTCGCCGGCGGCGGTGTTGATGGAGGTGGAGGCGTCCTGGATGCGGCCGACGATATCGGTCAGCTGGGCCACCGTCGCATTGGCGTCGTCGCGCATGCGGGCGAACACGCCGTGGAAGTCGCCTTCCATGCGCGCGGTCAGGTCACCGCGGGACAGGCACTGCAGTACGCCCGACACGGCGTCCACGCTCCCCGCGATCGTCGCCAGCAGGCCGTTCAGCTGCTGCGACAGCGCCAGCAGGAAGCCCTGCTTGCCGGTTTCGGCGATGCGTCCGCTCAGGTCGCCCTGTACCGCGGCCTGGACGATGCGGGTGACTTCCTGCTCGACCATCACCTCGGCGGTTCGGTCGGCCCACTCCACCACATAGCCGATGCGCTGGCCTTCGCCGTCGGTCACCGGGTTGATGATCAGCTGCATGACGCGGCCGCCGACATGGATCTGGGCGCGGTGCGTGCCCTGCAACTGCGACAGGATGCGCGACTGGTGCTCAGGCTTCTTGTGGAAGACGTCGATGCTGCTGCCCACCATGGTGCGCACGTCGAAGGCCGGCAGGTCGCGCCGCAGGTCCTGTTCGGCGTCGGCCAGCATCCTCATCAGGGGCTGGTTGGCGTAGACGATGGTGCGGTCGGCGTCGGCGATCATGACGTTCGTGGTCACGTCCTCCAGCGCGGTGCGGATGCGCAGGCTCTCGCGTGCGATGGCCTGGTCGCGCTCGATGCGCTCGCGCAGGTGGCCCTGCATGCTGCGCAGCGCCTTCATCAGCGTGCCGACCTCGTCGTCGCGGCCCACGCCGATCTCGCTGTCCAGCTTGCCGCCTGCGATGTCGTCGGCCACGCGCGCCGCGCCTGCCAGCGGAACGCTGACCTGGCGACGCAGCAGCCAGAACACCGCACCGCACAGCAGCGCCGCGCCCAATGCGCCCACGGCGACCACGGTCCACAGCACTGCACGGGCTTCGCGCATCAGGACCGCGCGCGGCACCACCACGCCCAGGGCGAAACGCTCCGCCGCCGTGCCGATCTGCAGCGGCACGTAGGCTTCGACCATCGCTTCGCCGGATGCGTCCTCCACCTCGCGGAACACGGGCTTGTCCGCGGCGATCTGCTTCAGCAGGCCGGCTGCGTCGGGATCGGCGAACGGCTTGCCGAGCAGGGTCGCGTCGTGGTCGCCGATCACCACGCCGGCGGGGGTCAGCAGGCGGACGAAGCCGGCCTCCATCGGGGTGAGCTTGGCGATGCGTTCCTGCAGCGATTGCAGGGCGA
This sequence comes from Pseudoxanthomonas mexicana, assembly GCF_010093385.1. Classification (GTDB taxonomy): domain Bacteria; phylum Pseudomonadota; class Gammaproteobacteria; order Xanthomonadales; family Xanthomonadaceae; genus Pseudoxanthomonas_A; species Pseudoxanthomonas_A mexicana. The sequence goes on along the minus strand of NZ_PDWV01000033.1, from coordinate 6,244 downwards.
AGTCCACGGTCATCACGCCGACGTATTCATCACCGTCCAGGATGGGCGTGGACAGCGTCGTCATCAGCACGTCCTTGCCGGCGATCTTGTAGACGTAGGGCTCGGCGACGACCGCGCGCTTCAGCTCGCGCGGGCGCAGGTACCAATCGCCCGCACCGGGCACCTCGTAATCGCGCAGGGCCTCCAGCAGCGGCGCGCCGTCGCTCCAGGCCCAATAGCTCATGAAGCGGCCGGTGTCGTCGTGGCCCTCGGCCGCCACATGCGCCGCGTCCTGGCCGTCGAAGGCGTCGGGTTCCCACAGGGTGCCCACGCCGACCCATTCGGGGTGCGCCTCCAGCTGGCGCCTGATGACGGCGCTGGCGGCCGCGCGGCTGACGCCGTCGCCGGCGCGCTGGGCCAGCAGCGCATGCGCCAGGGCCTCGTTACCGTCGAAGGCGCGCCCGAGTTCACCCGAAATGCGCTGCGCCTCCAGGCTGGCCAGCCCTTCCATCGTGGCGCGCGCGCCCGTCAGCAGGGCCTGGCTGCTGCGCAGGTAGCTGGCCGCGGCGGCAACGCCGAACGCCAGCAGCGCGACGAGCGCGACGCCGTACATCACCCGTGTGGCGATGCTGCGGGAAGAGGAGTGGGAAAGAGCGGATGACATGGCGGCCTCGTGCAGGTTGAGCGATACGGCGATAGCGCCTGCAGGAAGGGAGGCCGCTGGCGGCGGTCACGCCCGTGTTGCAGGAGTCATGCGGGATATCGGCGGGCGTGCGGCGAGGTTGAGTGCGGAAACGTGTGACATGAAGGGCTGCGACACGAAAACCGACGTGCATCACGCGGCGCCGCGCTCGCGGGCGCTGCGCTGGCGTTCCAGCCGGAAGATGTAACGCTGGATCAGCGCGTCGGCGCCGCGGGGCAGGTCGGTGAACTGGCAGCCGGCGCGCCAGCTTTCCGTTCCGTTCTGGTTGAGCTGGCTGTGCAGGCTCTTCACCATCAGGCGCAGGCTCAGGGGGCCGCCGTCGGGCAGGTACAGCAGGCAGTCCGGGAACTCGCGGTAAGGCCGCAGCGTGGGATTCTCCGCCTGGACCGCCAGGGCGATACCGCCGCCGCTGATGTCGAGCACGCGGTAGCGCTCGTAGGTGGTCTCGCCATCGGGATGGTGCTGGGGGATGGCGCATTCCAGCGGTTGAGTGACCGGCACCTGCAGCCGGTAGTACTCGCGTCGCTGCAGGCGCAGCAGGGTCTCGGGCAGGTCGGCGCGGAAGGCGACCTGTCCTTCGTGGTGCAGGCGTACCAACCCTTGCAGGCGGAACTGCACGTGGATGCGGTCCAGCCGGGACACGCAGGTGACGTGGGTCGCGTCCTCGATGCTGCGGTTGATGGTCTCGCTGGCGCTGCCGTCGATCAGGACCGCGTCGTCATCGTCCAGGACTTCGACGATGGAGGTCGGAAAGGTGTGGTTGCGCGGCATGGCGCAGCCGCTCACCAGGGCGCGCCGCTCGATGAGGGCCTGGAGGATGCGCCGGATCTCGTGTCCGTTGCGCACCAGGTACTTCTCCTCATCCTCGTACCGGATCGGCTCGGCCAGGGGGGAGTCGGTGGGCTCGGTCATACGGTCGGCGAGGGGCAGCAGGCCCGGCGGAAGGCGTCACAGACCGTATCGGCGTGCGTCGCATGATCTTTAGCGACGGCACGCCGGCGGTCTGTTTCAGCGTTTGGCGTAGCCGATCCAGGCGAACAGCGGACGACCGAGCGACAGGCATGCCAGCGACAGCAGGACCACGGCGCCCACATGCCATAGCAGCACCATCAGCGCGGTTTCGCCGCCGTGGTAAAGGCTCACGCCGGCGGCCGACAGGGCTGCGGCGCTCAAGGCCACCAGCATCGCGGTCTGTGCGGGGCGGACAACGCCAGCATGGCGCACCATGACCAGCATCAGCAGGCTCAGCGGGATGCTGGTCATGGTGATCGCCACCGTGCACTCGGAACTGACCAGCTCCACCAGGAACGCGTCTGAACCTAGTCGTGCAAGGTCGTGCAGGCAGCCCCAGCCCAGGCCGCCGAGCCACAGCAGCAGGGCGGGCAGCGGCAACCACATCCATCGCAGCGAGCGTCCCGGCACGCTGATCTGGAACACCGCGTAGGCGGCCGTCAATCCGGTCAGGAGGCTGGCAATCCACTCGAGCAGTACCGGCGGTCTGGACAGGTCCGCGGCCAGGCCGTCGCGCACGCCGTAGACCCATACGATCATGCCGATCAGGACGGTCGCCAGCGCCGACCAGGCCAGCGTCCTGCGCAGCGGCGAGGTCAGCGGGCGCACCGGTTCGGCGCGCGCGGCCAGCTGATCGATCAGGTGTCGGGTCTCAGTCACGGTCTTCCCCTTTGCCCAGCGCATGCTGGAGCGATTTCAGCGCCCGGTGGCAGGCGACCTTCAGGGCGCTCACGCTCTGGCGGCTCTCGACCGAGGCTTCGTTCAACGACATATCTTTCAAGTGCACCAGTTCGATGGCCTGCTGCTGGCGGGGCGAAAGCTGTGCCACGGCCGCGCGCACGTCGCGCGCCGCCTGCCGACGGGCGGCGGCCTCCTCCGGGCCCGCGGTCGCATCGTCCACGCGGTCGAGCGGTTCGTCGGTGAGGACTTCGTGTTCGATCCGCCGCGCGAGCCGGCGCAGCACATCGATGCAGCGGCGTGTGGCGATGGTACCGAGCCAAGGCTTGAAGGGACGCCCTGGCTCATAGGTGTGACGGACGCCGTGCACGATCAGCAGGATGTCGTGCACCGCGTCCTCGGCATCTTCGCGGGCGCCCAGATAGCGGCGGGCGATGGCGCGCAGGTAGGGAACGATGGCGCTGAGCAATGCATGGTAGGCAGCGGTGTCGCCCGCCTGCGCGCGCGCCATCCAGACACCCCACGCGTCCTGATCGTCCACGGGCGCACCGGACATCCCATCGGGAACGTGCTCACGTTGCAGAGGCATGGCCGCGGCTGTGTCCGGCACGGGGAAGGGAAGGAGGGTGGCCATCATGCGACGCCCCTGCAAGGCTGCCAAGTCACCGGCGCCGCGTGCCGGCGCGCGCCAGCAGGGCGTCCAGCGACACCGTCCCGGGCCCACGTGCCATGAGATACAGCAATGCCACCGCCCACATGCCGTGGGTCGGAAAGGCATCGGGGTAGACGAACACCTGGATGACCAGGGTCATGCCCAGCAGCGCCAGCGCCGAGAGCCGGCTGGCGAGGCCGACCAGCAGCAGGAAGGGGAACACGTGTTCGGCGACGGCGGCCATGCGGGCGGCGACCTCGGGTGCAAGCAGGGGTAGCGCGTATTCGCTGCGGAAGAGTTCCAGTGCGTTGTCCGACAGGCGCGGAATGCCCAGTTCGAGCGCACCGCGGAGCGGATCGACCACCAGTCCTTCGATCTTGGTCTGTCCCGACTGCCAGAAGGTCATGGCCACGGATACGCGGGCCAGCACGGCGATCAGATCGTGCGGGATGCGTCCGAAACACGCGGTCATGCGGTTCGCGTACCGCATCGGCAGGGGCGTAGAGGGGTGGGAAGACGTAGGGACAGGGGTCGTCCGACTGTTCACATCAGGTCTCCGGAAGAGGGTCGAGTGCCACGACGAGGCCGTGCACCACCAGGACGGTGAACAGCGCACCGTCGTCCAACAGGGGCACCGCGTACCGCGCCCGCTGGAACGCATGTCCCAGCGTGAGGCCATCGCGGAGGGCATCCAGCAGTTCAAGCGCGCCGGCGGGCAGGCACTGCACCACGACGTCCAGTCCGGGCCGTGCGACCAGTGTGTCCTCGGCGCGCGTGGCATCCACGTCCTCCAGCGCCGCGTCGGACGGATGCGTCAGGCCCTGGTGCGCCTGCCAGAGCGTGCACGCGGCATGCGGCGAACGGAACCACGCGCACGCGGGATGCAGCGCCACGCGCGTGCGATGGAGCGGCGACGGGGACGCCAACAGCGCGTGGTAGGTCGCGTGCGGAAGCGGGGCCGCATCGGCGGCGTGGTAGGCCTGGATCCGCAGGGCTTCGATCCGCGCGACGTCCGCCAGGTACGGAACGCTGGCAGCCGGCGCGAATGCGGCGATGAAGTCCGGCATGCCCCGTGCGTAATCGGTGAGCACCGGCGAACGAGGGGGATCGGCCAGCACACGCTCACGCGCCATCGCGCGGAAGAAGGACTCGCCCACGAGTGCCTGGCTGACCGGGAATGCGTCTGCCAGCGCGTCGACCAAGCTCACGATGAAGGTGTTGCGATGGATGGCAATCCGCCGCTCGGCCTCGCCGCCGCCATGCGCGAAGTCTCCGCCGGCCACCGGCAGGGCGGGTGCCCGCAGTGCGGCCGAGAGGCTGCTTTGGACGCGGTCGTGTGTGCTCACGCTGCGGCCTTCGCGCGCGCCGCGGCGTCGATCGAGGTCTGCGCTCGCGTGGCCTGTTCGCGCAGCAGGTCGTATGACGGAACGTGGGTATCCCATTCGATCAGCGTCGGCACGGGCCCGGTCCGCGCCAGCACCGACTGGAACAGCGCCCAGACGGCCTCGTCCACCGGCGCGCCGTGGTCGTCGATCAACAGGGGGTCCCCGTCACTTCCCTCATCCCGGGCGTGGCCGGCCAGATGGATCTCGTGCACGGCATGCAGCGGCATCGCCTGCAGGTAGGCCTCGGGGTCGTGGCGATGGTTGTGGCAAGAGACATGGATGTTGTTCACGTCCAGCAACAGGCCGCAGCCCGTGCGCTGCACGATGGCCGCGATGAACTCGGGTTCGCTGTACGTGCCGTGCGCGAACGCGAGATAGGTACTGGGGTTCTCCAGCAGCATGCGCAGCCCCAACCGTTCCTGCACCTGGTCAACATGCCGGCACACGCGTGCCAGGCTGGCCGGGTCGTAGCGAAGCGGCAGCAGGTCGTTGAAGAAGCGGCCGTCGTGGGTCGACCACGCCAGGTGCTCGGAGAACGCCGCCGGACGGTAGCGTGCGACCAGCGTCTCCAGGCGGGCGAGGTGGAGGGGATCGAGCGGGCCTGCGCCGCCCAGTGACAGACCGACGCCGTGCAGGGAGAGCGGCAGGCGCTCGCGCAGCACCGACAGCATGTGGTGCGGGGCGCCGCCTGCGCCCATGTAGTTTTCCGCATGCACCTCGATGAAGGCAGGTGGACGCGGATCGCCCATCAGGTCCGTGAAGTGCACGGGCTTGAACCCGATGCCTGCCTGCGCGGGCAGGCAGGCATCGTCCGTCGAGCAACCGGCATCGGGGGCATGGCCGCGAACGTTCACGGTCGCGAGCCGATCAGCCGCCCTTGGCGGGCTTGGTGGGCTTGGGCTCGAACTCGGTCAGCTGACCGAAGCCGGTGGGCGAGGTCTTGGAGGCCGTCTTGGTGCAGGTGCCGGCGGGCACGTACTTCCACGCATTGGCCTGGTGGTCGCTCTTGGAGGTTCCGGCGCAGGTGGTTCCGGGACCTGCAGCGCAGTCGTTCTTGCCCGCCATGGCAATGCCGAAGCAGCGCTCCTTGGTGGCGCCCTTCTCGGCGGCCGCCGCGGGGGAGGAGCCTGCGGCCAGGACCGATCCGAGGGCGGCGGCCAGGGCGAGGGCGGGTACGGCGGACGAGCGGCTGATCGACATGGGACGTCTCCTGTAGGTGGGATGGAGGGGCTGGCACCGCGCCGGCCGCTCTCACAGGAAGACTTCGTAGCGAGGGAGGAAAAGGTTACGTCTCTCGGATCGTGGGTGCGGATGCGCCACCCAGACCGGCTCGCCGCGGATCGTCGCGGTGCGTGTCATCGCGCCCACCCTGAACGCATGCGGCCCGGTTTGACCGGGCCGTGGGTGAACTGCGTGTCGCAACGACGGGGTTCAGAACTCCTGCCAGTCACCCTCGGCGACGGCCGGCTCAGGTTTGCGCGCGGCGGGCTGGCGAGCCATGGCCTTGGGTACGGTCACCTTGGGGACCACCGATTCGGCGATGACGCGACGGACCGGAGCACTCGTCGTCGCGTGCAGATTGAACACGGCGACGGACTCGGCCAGCGCATGCGCCTGTTCTTCCATGCTGCGTGCGGCGGCGGTGGCTTCCTCCACCAGTGCGGCGTTCTGCTGGGTGGTCTCGTCCATCTGCACGATGGTCTGGTTGACCTGCTCGATGCCGGCCGACTGCTCCTGCGAGGCGGCACTGATCTCGGCCATGATGTCGGTCACGCGCTGCACGCTGGCCACGATCTCGCCCATCGTCGCGCCGGCCTGGTTCACCAGCGCCGAGCC
>NZ_PDWV01000032.1 GCF_010093385.1 Pseudoxanthomonas mexicana | reverse complement strand
ACCCCAACCCCTAAAATTCGCGGCTCCGCCGGAATAGCTCAGTTGGTAGAGCGGCGCATTCGTAATGCGTAGGTCGTAGGTTCGATTCCTATTTCCGGCACCAGTCGTGACAAGGCCCCGCTTCGGCGGGGCTTTGTTTTTCCGGGTCTCGCCCCCGGAGACGGCGGCCCGATACAGTAGCCGCTCGACGTCCCGACAGGTTTCCCGTGGCCAAGACCTCCGCCAAGTCCCGTACCGCCTACGTCTGCACCGAGTGCGGGGCTGACCACAGCAAATGGCAGGGCCAGTGCGCCGACTGCGGCGCCTGGAACTCCCTCAGCGAGATCGTGCTGGAGACCGCCACCGGCACCCCGGCCGCCGCCCGCCGCTCCGGCTGGGCCGGCAAGGCCGAGGCACCCAGGATCACCGCCCTGAAGGACGTGCGCCACAGCGAAGAGGCGCGGGTGACCACCGGCATCGGCGAGTTCGACCGCGTGCTGGGCGGCGGCCTGGTGGAGGGGGCCGTGGTGCTGGTGGGCGGCGACCCCGGCATCGGCAAGTCCACCCTGCTGCTGCAGGCCCTGGCCCGGATGTCGGCCAGTCTGCCGGCCCTGTACGTTACCGGCGAGGAATCGCTGGCCCAGGTCGCCGGCCGCGCCGTGCGCCTGGACCTGCCGCTGGACAACCTGCAGGCCTTGGCCGAGACCGGCATCGAGACCATCCTGCAGCATGCCTCGGTGGCGCGGCCGAAGCTGATCGTCGCCGACTCCGTGCAGACCCTCTGGACCGAATCGCTGACCGCCGCGCCCGGCTCCGTCAGCCAGGTGCGCGAAAGCGCGGCGCGGCTGGTGCGCTACGCCAAGGAGACCGGCACGGCCGTGTTCCTGGTGGGTCACGTGACCAAGGAAGGCGGTATCGCCGGCCCGCGCGTGCTCGAGCACATGGTCGATGCCGTGCTGTATTTCGAAGGCGAGAGCGGCAGCCGCTTCCGCGTGTTGCGTGCGTTCAAGAACCGCTTCGGCGCGGTCAACGAACTGGGCGTGTTCGCGATGGGCGAGAAGGGCCTGAAGGAAGTGCCCAACCCGTCGGCGATCTTCCTGTCCGGCAGCGCCCAGCAGCCCGGCAGCTGCGTGATGGTCACCCGCGAAGGCACGCGTCCGCTGCTGGTGGAAGTGCAGGCGCTGGTGGACAGCTCGCCGCTGTCGAATCCCCGCCGCGTGGCGGTAGGCCTGGAACAGAATCGCCTGGCCATGCTGCTGGCCGTGCTGCACCGGCACGGCGGCGTGGTGGTGGGCGACCAGGACGTGTTCGTCAATGTGGTAGGCGGCATCCGCGTGCAGGAAACCGCGGCCGACCTGCCGGTGCTGCTGGCGGTGCTGTCCTCGCTGCGCGATCGCCCGCTGGCCGAGAAGACCGTGGCCTTCGGCGAAGTGGGCCTGTCGGGCGAGATCCGCCCCGTGCCCAACGGCGAGGAACGCCTGCGCGAAGCCGCCACGCATGGTTTCAAGCGCGCCATCGTGCCCAAGGGCAATGCGCCGAAGTCGGGCAGCTTCAAGGGGCTGGAGGTGGTGGCGGTGGAGCGGCTGTCGCAGGCGCTGGAAGCGGCGGCGGAGTAGGGCTCACGCGGCTTTTGTAGGAGCGACGTGAGTCGCGACCGCGAGATCGATTTGTCCTTGGAAAGTCGGTGCACGCGTCAGCCGTGCGGTCGCGACTGACGTCGCTCCTACAAGGAGCAGGTCGCGACGAGCATCAGAGGCGCATGCCCAGCCAGATCATCGCCTCGGTCGACGCGCGCACGACCGGTGTCAGCATCGGCGGCCAGAAGGCGCCTGCCTGCATTGCGTCGCGGCCGCGATCGTGGTGCTCCTGTTCTTCCGCGATGATGTGCGACACGGTGTCTAAAGCGTCCGGGTCGGCGGTCTCCAGCTGCCGCCGTTGTTCCAGCAGGTGCTGCAACACCACGCTTTCAACGGCGTACGTGGTCGCCGCGATGGCTGACGCGCCCAGCAGGCCGGTCACCAGCCCCAGCGTCCAGCCTCCCACCCCGCACAACACATAGCTGTGGCAGCGGCGGACACCTCGCGCCTGGAGCTGGCCCCAGAACAGCGCGCGGTGGCCAAGCTCGTGCTCCAGGAAGTGCCGGAGTACCGGCGTCATGTGCGGTGCCGTCCAGCGTGCCACCAGGATCTGCGCGCGATAGATGTTGACGGCGCCGTGCTCGCCCGCGTGATCGACCTTCAGGATCCGATCGCCCAGGCGCGTACTCAACCCCGCCTCAGCACCATCTCGTACACGAACTTGCTGCCGAAGAACGCCAGCAGCAGCAGCGCCATCGCGGTCAGGGTCCAGTGCACCGCCTTGGCGCCGCGCCAGCCGTAGCGCCAGCGGCCCATCAGCAGGCCGCCGAAGACCAGCCACGACAGCACGCTGAGCACGGTCTTGTGGGTGAGCTTCTGGACCAGGAAGTTCTCGACGAACAGCACGCCGGTCAGCAGCGTGGCGGGCAGCAGGATGAAGCCCACCGTGATCGTGCGGAACAGCAGGTCTTCCAACTCCGTCAACGGGGGCAGGGCGCGCAGCCAGAGGTGGAATTCGCGCCGGCGCAAGGCGCGTTCCTGCGCCCACAGCATCACCGCCAGCAGTGCGGCGATGGCCAGCGCAGCGTAGGCCAGGAGCGCCAGCCAGGCATGCAGCTGCAGCCGCCAGTCCAGCCCGCTTGAGGCCTGGTGGCCATACAGGTGGTAGGAGGCCAGCAGCGCGGCCGCGAGCGGGAAGGCCACTACTCCCAGCGCCGCCATCCGGCCCTGGATGGCCACCAGCAGCGTCATCGCCGCCATGCCCAGCGACACCAGTGAAAGGGCCGCGAAGAAGTGCATGTCCGGGCCCCCCGGCGTGCGCCAGGCCACCAGCAGGTGGTAGGCCGCGTGCAACGTCACGGCGCCCAGTGCTGGCCACAGCCAGGGGCGTGAGGGCTCGCCTGAATCGCCGGCGACGGACCGGACCAGCAGGCCGGCGGCGAGCAGGTAAAGGACAACCGCGATGAGAATGACTGTCATCAGGGAAGTGTCGCACAGCAGACGGCACCGGCGCAGGCGCAGGCGGACCTCATGACGCAGGGCGGCCGGGCCGGGGCCGCTATAATCGCCGTCCGTTTTCCCTTGGCCTGCCTGCTTCCATGTTCGAATCCCTGACCCAGCGCCTCTCCGGCACCATCGAGCGCCTGCGCGGCCGTGGCCGCCTGAGCGAGGAGAACATCCGCGAGGCCACCCGCGAGGTCCGCATCGCCCTGCTGGAGGCCGACGTGGCCCTGCCGGTGGTGCAGGCACTGATCGAGCGCATCAAGGTGCGCGCCGTCGGCCAGGAAGTGCTGAAGTCGCTCACCCCGGGCCAGGCGCTGATCAAGGTGGTCCGCGACGAGCTGACCGCGGTTATGGGCTCGCAGGCCAGTGACCTGAACCTCAGCGTGCCCGCGCCCGCCGTCATCCTGATGGCCGGCCTGCAGGGGGCCGGCAAGACCACCACCGTCGGCAAGCTCGCCAAGCACCTGCGCGAGAAGCGCAAGAAGAAGGTGATGGTCGTCAGCGCCGACGTCTATCGCCCGGCCGCGATCGAGCAGCTGAAGACGCTCGCCCAGCAGGTGGACGTGCTGTTCTTCCCGTCCGACGCCGGGCAGAAGCCGGAGGACATCGTCCGCGCCGCCATCGACGATGCGCGCAAGTCCTTCGTCGACGTTCTGCTGGTCGATACCGCCGGCCGCCTGGCGATCGACGAGGCCATGATGGCCGAGATCAAGGCGCTGCACGCGGCGGTCAAGCCGGTGGAGACGCTGTTCGTGGTCGACGCGATGACCGGTCAGGACGCTGCCAACACCGCCAAGGCGTTCAGCGAGGCGCTGCCGCTGACCGGTGTGGTGCTGACCAAGACCGACGGCGATGCGCGCGGCGGCGCGGCGCTCTCGGTGCGCTACATCACCGGCAAGCCGATCAAGTTCATCGGTGTTGGCGAGAAGCCCGACGGGCTGGACGTGTTCCACCCCGAGCGCGTGGCCAACCGCATCCTCGACATGGGCGACGTGCTGTCGCTGGTGGAGCAGGTCGAGCAGAACGTCGACCGCGAGAAGGCCGAGAAGCTGGCGGCCAAGGTCATCAAGGGCAAGAAGTTCGACCTCAACGACATGCGCGACCAGTTGGAGCAGATGCAGAACATGGGCGGCATCGGCGGCCTGATGGACAAGCTGCCGGGCATGGGCCAGATCCCCGAGCACGTGAAGCAGCAGGTGCAGCAGGGCAAGGAAGTGCCGCGCATGATCGCCATCATCAATTCGATGACGAAGAAGGAGCGTCGCAATCCGGCGCTGCTGAACGGTTCGCGCCGCGCCCGCATCGCCAAGGGCGCGGGCCTGACCCCGGCCGACGTCAACAAGCTGATGAAGCAGTACCAGCAGATGGAAAAGATGATGGGCAAGCTGGCCGGCGGCGGCATGAAGGGCCTGATGCGCAACATGAAGGGCATGATGGGCGGCCGCGGCGGCATGCCGTTCCGCTGAGATGTTGCCTCCTGTAGGAGCGACGTGAGTCGCGACCGCGCGCCAACAGGTTTCAGGGCGATTCCGTTTCCACGGTCGCGACTCACGTCGCTCCTACAACGAGATCAGGAGTCGCCCGCATGACCTCCGCCTTCCTCAACGGCAAACCGGCAACCGCCGAGAATTTGCGCGCGCTGGCACTGGCCAACTACGGCCACTTCACCTCGATGCAGGTGCGCAATGGCGCCGTGCAGGGGCGCGAGTTGCACGTCAAACGACTGGAAGATGCGACGCAGGCGCTGTTCGGCACCTCGCTCGATGGCGCGTCGGCACTGCAGCAGGCGGCGCATGCGCTGGCGTCGGCCGGCCTGCGTGATGCGTCTGTGCGCGTCACCGTGTTCTCCACGCAGTTCGACTACCGCGACCCGGCGCGTGCCGTGGCGCCGGATGTCCTGATCACGCTGTCGCCGCCCTCCGCGGCGGGGAAGCCGGCGCTGCGGGTGAAGACGTACCCGTTCGTGCGCCCGCTGCCGCAGTTCACGCACGTGGGCACGTTTCCGCGGTTCCACTATCGACGGCAGGCGTTGGCGGACGGGTTCGACGACGCGCTGTTCGTCGATACGACCGGGCAGGTGGTGGAGGGTTCGATCTGGAATCTGGGCCTGTGGGACGGCGACGCCGTCACCTGGCCAGAGGGGCCGGCCCTGCGGGGAACGGCCGAACGCTTGCTGCAGACTGCCTTGACCCGGGCCGGCGTGCCCCAGCGGTCGACGCCGGTCCTTCGGCATGATCTGGGGCGGTTCCGGGCTGCTTTTGCCTGCAACGCCAGTGGGGTACAGCCGGTGGTGGGCATCGATGACGTCGCATGGGGCGTTGATACGGCCCTGATGGCGCGGCTGGTGGGGGTGTTTGAGGCGGTGTCGTGGGAGCCGCTGGCCTGACCACGGGGACGGGAGAGCCCGGGTGGGGTTTCCTGAGCGGTTCAATGGCTTAGAATAGCGGGCTTACCTCGCCATTCTGGCGACTGGGCAACACTGGAAAACACCATGGTCAAGATCCGTCTCACCCGCGGCGGCGCGAAGAAGCGCCCCTTCTACCACATCATCGTCACCGACTCGCGCAGCGCGCGTGACGGCCGCAACATCGAGCGCGTGGGTTACTACAACCCGGTCGCCGCCGGCAACGAAAAGCGCGTCGAGCTCGACACCGCGCGCGTCGACCATTGGGTCGGCAACGGCGCGCAGCTGACCGAAAAGGTCCGCAACCTGTACAAGGAAGTCGCCAAGTCCGCTCCGGCGGCCTGAGCGACCCGGCCGCGCACGCCGCGCGGCCTTCCGTCCGCATGAACACCGAGCGCCCACCGACTCCGCACAAGATGATTCTGCTGGGAAGGCTACTGGGCGCTTTTGGTGTGCGCGGCCAGATCAAGATCGAATCCTGGACCGAGCCGCGCGAGGCCATCTTCCGCTACCAGCCGTGGACGCTGCGCGATGCCGCCGGCGTCGAGCGCGAGCTCAGTGGCGCGCGTGGCAAGGCGTCCGGCAAGCACCTGGTGGCGACGTTGCCGGGGGTGGAGGATCGCGACCAGGTAGAAGCGATGCGCGGGCAGGAGATCTTCGTCCCGCGCTCCGCGTTGCCGCCGCCGAGCGCCGGTGAGTTCTACTGGGTCGATCTGGAAGGCCTGCGCGTGGTCAATGTGGACGGCACCGACTTCGGCACCGTCTCGCACCTGTTCTCGACCGGTGCCAACGAAGTGCTGGTGGCGCGTGGCGACCGCGAGCGCCTGATCCCGTTCGTCGATCCCGACTACATCCGCTCGGTGGATTTCGAGGCGGGGGTGGTCACCGTGGACTGGGATCCGGAGTTCTAGTCACGTCGCCAGCGACCGCCATGGCGGTTACCCTGCGTCCTCATCGAGTTGTAGCCGATCGCCATGCGCATCGACGTCATGACCCTGTTCCCCGAGTTCATCGCCCAGGCCGCAGCCGTGGGCGTGGTGGGACGTGCGCAGGAGCGCGGACTGCTGTCGCTGCATGGCTGGAATCCGCGCGATTACGCCACCGGCGGCTACCGCCGGGTGGACGACCGGCCGTTCGGTGGCGGCCCGGGCATGGTGATGCTGCTCGAGCCCCTGCGGGCTTGTCTTGAAGCGGTCCGGGCGGCGGATCCGGTTCCGGCGCCGGTGATCTACATGAGCCCGCAGGGCGCGCCGCTCACCCAGAAGAAAGCGCGCGAACTGGCGGCGCTGCCGAGGATGATCCTGTTGTGCGGCCGCTACGAGGGCGTGGACGAGCGCTTCCTTGAGGCCGAAGTCGACGAGGAATTGTCGATCGGGGACTACGTCCTGTCCGGCGGCGAACTGGCGGCGGCCGTGGTCATCGACGCGGTCGGGCGCCTGCAGGAAGGTGCTCTGAACGATGCGGAGTCGGCCATCCAGGACAGTTTCGAGGGAGACGGCCTACTGGACTGCCCGCACTACACCCAGCCTTCGAGCCATCCGCTGGGCGACGTGCCGGCCGTCCTGCGCTCCGGCGACCACGCGGCCATCGCGCGCTGGCGCCGCCAGCAGGCGCTGGGCCGGACCTGGCTCCGTCGCCCGGACCTGCTGGACGAGGCCGGCCTGTCCAAGGCCGACCGGATCCTGCTGGACGCCTTCCGGGCCGATCTGGCGGGCCGGGACGGGGCAGGGTAGCCAGCCGCGCCGGGAATCCGGTAGAATGCGCGACCCTTGGGCGGTTCACGTCCCCGGATCCCATAAGAATATCGTGCAGCGCAATCCGGCGACTGCATCAGTTTCCGCTGTCGCAAGACACGATCACGCATACAAGCATTGGTGCCAACATGAGCAAGCTCCTCCAGGAATTCGAAGCCTCCCAGATCACGCGCGAGCTGCCCGCGTTCGGCCCCGGTGACACGGTCGTCGTCAACGTGAAGGTCAAGGAAGGCAACCGCGAGCGCGTGAGGCGTACGAAGGCGTCGTCATCGCCAAGAAGAACGCCGGCCTGAACTCCGCTTTCACCGTGCGCAAGATCTCGCACGGCTACGGCGTCGAGCGCGTGTTCCAGACCCACAGCGCCTCGATCGACTCGGTCGAAGTGAAGCGCCGCGGCAAGGTCCGCGCCGGCAAGCTGTACTACCTGCGCGACCTGGAAGGCAAGGCTGCCCGCATCAAGGAAGACCTGGCCGCCAACGCCGCCGCCAAGGCCGCGCGCCAGGCCGCTGCCGCTGCTGCCGAGTAAACGCGCGCCCCTTACCGGATGCGCAACGAAGCCCCGGCCTGTGCCGGGGCTTTTTGTTTAATGTCGCCCTCCTGCACGATGAGTCCTGATGCACGCGGATGAGGCGGTGCGCGATTGCGATCTGCATGATGGCTGCCCTGGCATGGCCGGCTGTTCTGGTCGCCGGCCAGGGGCGTCAGGACGACGTTCGCCTGGATGCGCCTTCTCCGCTCGCGGGCGCGCGTGAGATCGCGCGCCGCACGCAGACGCCCACCACCTTCGATCGCATGCAGCGGTATGTGTCCGGCTCAGGGCGCCAACTGGCCGAGCAGACGGTGGATATCGCGCAGGCCCGCTTCGACGTCTTCGTCCCGCGGAAACCGCCGCCCCCACGCGGCTATGCGCTGCTCGTCTGGATTCCACCCCAGGACGCGTACCGTGCGCCCATGGACTGGATGCCGACCCTCGAAGCGCACGGCATGATCTATGTGTCGCCCCGCGAAGCGGGAAACGAAGCGATCGTGTTCGATCGCCGCATGCCGTTGGCGCTGCATGCGGCGCACGGCATCGCCGCGCGGTATCCGGTGGACCCCGAGCGCGTGTTCGTCGGCGGGTTCTCGGGAGGTTCTCGGACGGCGTTGAGGGTCGCGCTGGCCTATCCCGACGTGTTCCGTGGTGCGCTTCTGAATGCGGGGAGCGACGCCATCGGGAGCACGCGTTTGACCGCGCCGCCCGCCGATCTGATGCGACTGTTCCAGACGACGGTGCGCCTGGCCTACGTTACCGGCGCGCACGACCTGCCCAATCGTCGTGCGGACGCGGCCAGTCAGCGCTCCATGCAGGAATTCTGCGTGCAACAGGTGCATCGCCACTCGATGGGATTGCGCGGCCACGCCACGCCGGACAGGCGGGCCTTCCAGAAGGTGCTGGCATGGTTGGATGCGCCCTTGCCGCCGTCCGACCACGCCGCCCTGGAAACATGCAGGAAAAGGCTGAGCGAGCGTGTTCACGCCGACCTGGCGCAGGTGCGGGGGCTGCTCGCGGCGGCGATCTGGTGGCGGCCGGCATGGCACTGGGCGACGCGGACCAGCGTTGGGGCGGGCTGGCGGCACCGGAGAGCGTCGAACTGGCGCGCAGGATCGCCACAGGACTGGCGGAGACCCGGTAGGGTAGGCATCAAGCTGATGCGTGAGGACGTGATGAATTTGGGATCGGATGAGCAGGGCATGGCGACCCTGAGGCTGGACATCTGGCTCTGGGTCGCCCGCTTCTACAAGACCCGCAGCCTGGCCAAGCAGGCCATCGTGACCGGCAAGGTCGACGTGGGCGGACAACGGGCCAAGTCCTCGCGCGCCGTGCGCGTGGGCGATGTCCTGGCGATCACGCGCGGTGACGACACCTACGAGATCGAAGTGCGCGGGCTCAGCGATCAGCGTGGGCCTGCCCCCGCAGCGCAGGCGCTGTATGTCGAATCCGAAGCTTCGCGTGCGCGGCGCGAAGCGGCCCTGGCGCAGCGGCGGGCCGAGCGCGCCGGCTACCAGGCGCCACAGTCCAGACCCGACAAGCGTGCGCGGCGCCTGATCCGCGCGCTGGGCGACATCGACGCGATGTAAAAAGAAGAGCGCCGAGGCGCCCTTCGTCTTGCATGATGCGGGCCGCTCAGCGTCCGCCGCCGAACATGCCGCTGCCTATCTTGAGGATGTCCCCCAGGCCCAGCTGGCCGTCGCCGTCCTGGTCGAGCACCGCACCGAGCAGTCCGCCGCCCAGGCCGCCCTGCTGCTGCACCTGGCGCTGCTCCTGGCCCAGTACTTCGGCCAGTCCCAGCGGGTTGTTCTGCGCGCCGCCCTGGCTCATGCGCTGGGCGATGAAGGCCAGCACGATGGGCGCCAGGATCTTCAGCAACTGGCCCGCGCGCTCACCCCCCAGGCCGGTGGCCTGGCCCAGGCCCAGTTCGGCCCGGTTCTGCTGGCCGCCGAAGATGTGGCCGAGGATGCCGGCGCCATTGGCCTGCGGCGACGAAGCGCCGCCCAGCACCGCGCCCAGCACGCTGCCAAGGTCGAGACCGGCGTGGTTGCGCTGCAGGGCGCCGAACAGGGCTTCCGCGCCTTGCGGCTGCGCCGTGTTGCGACCCAGCGCGCCCAATAGCAGCGGAAGCGCGGCACTTACCGCGCTGGAGGCCTGCATCTGCCCGATGCCGAGTTGTTGGGAGACCTGCTGCAGCGGGGCGCCCTGCAACTGGGCGAAGAGATCTTCGGCGAGGGATGCGTTGCTCATCGTAAGGTCGTCCTCCTGGACGGGGATGGAGAGTCGCGGATGATGCTAGCGCCAATCTGACCGGCCACCGACTCACAATTCCTGTGGACCGACCGGCGGACACGACAACGCCGCATGCCGGATCCGGCCATGCGGCGTTGCGAAGGCCTGCGGTGGAAGATCAGTGCAGGTCGAAACGGTCCAGTTCCATCACCTTCGTCCAGGCCGCTACGAAGTCCTTCACGAACTTTTCCCTGCCATCCGCGCTGGCATAGACCTCGGCCAGTGCGCGCAGCACCGAGTTCGAGCCGAACACCAGGTCGACCCGGCTCCCGGTCCACTTGTTCGCCCCCGTCTTGCGGTCATGTCCCGCGTAGCGGTTGTCGCCGGTGGCCTTCCACTCCGTGCCCATGTCGAGCCGGTTGACGAAGAAGTCGTTGCTCAGCGTGCCTGGCCTGTCGGTGAGCACGCCCGTGTCGCTGCCGTCCGCATTGGCGCCCAGTACGCGCAGGCCGCCGACCAGCACCGTCATTTCCGGTGCCGTGAGGGTCAGCAATTGCGCCTTGTCGACCAGCAGGTGTTCGGCGGGCACGACCGAGCGTCCCTTGAGGTAATTGCGGAACCCATCGGCGAAGGGCTCCAGCACGGCGAACGACGCGACATCGGTCTGGTCCTGGCGTGCATCGGTGCGGCCGGGACGGAACGGCACCGTGACGTCGACGCCGCCCGCCTTCGCTGCCTGCTCCACGCCCACACCGCCTGCCAGCACGATGAGATCTGCCAGCGACACTTTCTTGCCGCCGCTGGCCTCCAGGTTGAATTCCATCTGGATGTGTTCGAGTGCCTTCAGCACCTTCGCCAGCTGATCGGGTCGGTTGACCGCCCAGTCCTTCTGCGGCGCCAGGCGGATACGCGCGCCGTTCGCACCGCCGCGCTTGTCGCCGCCGCGGAACGTCGACGCCGACGCCCACGCCGTGGCGACCAGCTCGGACACGGACAGTCCCGAGGCCGCCACCTTGCCCTTCAACGTATCGATGTCGGCCGCATCGATGGGTGCGTAGTCGGCATTGGGCAGCGGGTCCTGCCAGATCAGTTCTTCCTTGGGCACTTCCGGACCCAGGTAGCGCGCGCGCGGGCCCATGTCGCGATGGGTCAGCTTGAACCACGCCCGCGCGAACGCATCGGCGAACGCCTGCGGATTCTCCAGAAAGCGCTTGGAGATCGGCCCGTAGATCGGATCGAAGCGCAGCGACAGGTCGGTGGTCAGCATCTTGGGGCGCTGCTTGCGGGTGGGGTCGTGCGCGAGCGGCACGTCCTCCGGCGCGTTCTTGGCGACCCATTGGTGGGCGCCGGCAGGCGACTTCTCCAGCTCCCATTCGAACCCGAACAGGTTCTCGAAGAACTTGTTGCTCCACAGCGTGGGCGTCTGCGTCCAGGTGACCTCGATGCCCGAGGTGATGGTGTCGCCGCCCTTGCCGCTGCCGAACCTGTTGTGCCAGCCCAGGCCCTGCTGTTCCAGTTCGCCCGCTTCCGGTTCGGCCCCCACGTTGTCGGCGGGGCCGGCACCATGCGTCTTGCCGAAGGTATGGCCTCCGGCGATGAGGGCGACGGTTTCCTCGTCGTCCATCGCCATGCGGGCGAAGGTGTCGCGGATGTCCTTCGCCGCGAGCAGGGGATCGGGATTGCCGTCGGGGCCTTCCGGGTTCACATAGATCAGGCCCATCTGCACGGCCGCCAGCGGGTTCTCCAGCCGGCGCGATTGCACGTTGCCGTCCGCCGTGTCGTCCGAGACGAGCACACCTTCGTCGTCGGGCTTCTCCACGCCCTCGGAGCCGTGCGCATAGCGGATGTCGCCGCCCAGCCACGTGGTCTCGCGGCCCCAGTACACGTCCTGGTCCGGTTCCCAGGTGTCCTCACGCCCACCGCCGAAGCCGAAAGTGCGGAAGCCCATCGTTTCCAGCGCGACGTTGCCGGTCAGGATCATCAGGTCGGCCCACGAGATGGCCTGCCCGTACTTCTGCTTGATCGGCCACAGCAGGCGGCGCGCCTTGTCCAGGCTGACGTTGTCGGGCCAGCTGTTGAGCGGCGCGAAGCGCTGCTGTCCGCGGCCGCCGCCGCCGCGCCCGTCGCCGATGCGGTAGGTGCCTGCGCTATGCCAGGCCATGCGGACGAAAAGGCCGCCGTAGTGGCCGAAATCGGCCGGCCACCAGTCCTGCGAATCGGTCATCAGGTCGCGCAGGTCCTTCTTCAGCGCGTGGTAGTCGACCTTCTTGAACGCCTCGGCATAGTCGAAGCCGGGGTCGAGCGGGTTGGAGCGCGACGAGTGCTGGTTCAGCAGGTCCAGGCGCAACTGGTTGGGCCACCAGTCGCGATTGCCGGTACCGCCACCCGCAGTCGGATGGAACGGGCACTTGGATTCAGTGGTCATGGCGGGGCTTCCTAGGGCAGTGGGGTGTTTCAGGAGGGGGCGGGAATGCGTCGGTGCAGAAAGGAAAAAGCGACGCGCGATGCGACGTGCGCTTCGTTGCGAGCGGGGGAGGAGGGTGCAGGGAGGACGGCAGGGCGGGTGTGCACACGGCTGACGTCCTCGAGGGCGTGGGCGGATGGCGACCAGACTAGGCAGTGCAGACGATCAAGGAAAATCGTTTTTTGCGAAGAGTCCGATAGCGGCATTCAATGGTGCGTTGCGCCATCTGTCGGCATCCCCCCGGCACGCGCCCACGATACTCCGCAGGCGTTACGCGGGTGTTGTAGGCGCGTGCGCGGTCGTGCCCCGCTGCGATGGTCGGGCGGGCGTGGGAGGAATGCGCAGGCATCCCGCGCCTACAGGATCAGAGCAGCGCCTTGAGACGGTACAGCGCTTCGAGCGCCTGTTTGGGCGAGAGTTCGTCGGGATCGATCGCCGCCAGCGCTTCCTGTGCGGCCGAGGGCGCCGCGGCGAACAGGCCGAACTGTTGCGGCGCATCGAGCGCCTGCGGCGCCATGTCCGATGCATGGGTTTCCCGGCCACGCTGTTCCAGCTCGGCCAGCCGACGGCGTGCCTGCTGCAGCGTGGTCCTGGGCAGGCCGGCCCGCGCGGCCACCTGCAGGCCGAAGCTCCGGTCCGCCGCCCCCTCCTTCACCGCATGCATGAAGACCAGCGTATCGCCGTGCTCCACAGCGTCCAGATGCACGTTGGCGATGCCGCTGCCGGGTTCTCCTGCGAGCGCCGTCAATTCGAAATAATGGGTGGCGAACAGCGTGTAGCAGCGGTTGGTGCCGGCCAGGTGGCGCGCCACCGCGTCCGCCAGCGCCAGGCCATCGTAGGTCGAGGTGCCGCGGCCGATCTCGTCCATCAGCACCAGCGACTGTGCAGTGGCGTGATGCAGGATGTAGCTGGTCTCCGCCATCTCCACCATGAAGGTGGACTGGCCGCGCGCCAGGTCGTCGCCGGCGCCGATGCGGGTGAGGATACGGTCGATAGGCCCGATCACCGCACGCGATGCCGGGACGAAACTGCCGATGTGGGCCAGCAGCACGATCAGCGCGTTCTGCCGCATGTAGGTCGACTTGCCGCCCATGTTCGGGCCGGTGATCACCAGCATGCGCCTGCCTTCGTCCAGCACCAGATCGTTGGGCTCGAACGGTTCCTTGCGCACCGCCTCGACCACCGGGTGCCGTCCGCGCTCGATGCGCAGGCCGGGCGCTTCGCCCAGTTCCGGTTGCGCCCAGTCCAGTTCCTGTGCACGTTCGGAGAAGGCGGCGAGCACGTCCAGTTCGCTCAGCGCGGCAGCGCAGCGCTTGAGCGGCTCAAGGCGCGCATTGAGCGTATCCAGCAGTGCGTCGTACAGCAGCTTCTCGCGGGACAGCGAACGCTCGCGTGCCGACAGCACCTTGTCCTCGAACTGCTTGAGCTCCTCTGTGATGTAGCGCTCGGCGCCGGTC
The DNA here is from genome assembly GCF_010093385.1 of Pseudoxanthomonas mexicana. Classification (GTDB taxonomy): domain Bacteria; phylum Pseudomonadota; class Gammaproteobacteria; order Xanthomonadales; family Xanthomonadaceae; genus Pseudoxanthomonas_A; species Pseudoxanthomonas_A mexicana. The sequence goes on along the minus strand of NZ_PDWV01000032.1, from coordinate 31,364 downwards.
AGTGTCTGCCGGCGCGTGTAGTGCACCGGCGCCTTGTCGGCCTGGCCCTTGCTGATCTCGATGTAATAGCCATGCACGCGGTTGTAGCCCACCTTGAGCGTGGCGATGCCGCTGCTCGCGCGTTCGCGGGCCTCCAGGTCGACCAGGAACTGGTCCGCGTTGGTGCTCAGCCGGCGCAGCTCGTCGAGTTCGGCATCGTAGCCGTCGGCCAGCACGCCGCCGTCGCTGAGCTTCAAGGGCGGTTGTGCGGCGATGGCAGCGATGAGCAGCGCCGCGGTGTCCGCGTGCTCGCCTAGCTCCGCCGCCAGCGCCCGAAGGCGCGGCGAATCCAGCGGTGCCAGATGCCCCTGCACCTCCGGCAGCAGCGCCAGGCCATCGCGCAGCGTGGACAGGTCGCGCGGGCGCGCCGAGCGCAGCGCCACGCGGGTGAGGATGCGTTCCAGGTCGCCCAGCCCGCGGAAGCCGGTGCGCAGATCGCGCGCGGTGTGTTCCATCAACGTGGCGACGGCATGGTGGCGCTCGCCCAGCAGGCGGCGGTCGCGCAGTGGCCGGTGCAGCCAACGCCGCAACAGACGCCCGCCCATCGGCGTGACGGTGGTGTCCAGCACGCCCAGCAAGGTGTGCCGCGTGTCGCCATCGACGCGGGTATCCAGTTCCAGGTGGCGGCGCGTGGCGGCGTTCATCGCGATCGCGTCGCTGGCCGACTCCACCGCGATCGCGGTGAGGTGCGGCAGTCGCTGCTTCTGGGTCTCTTCCACATAACCCAGCAGGGCGCCCGCGGCGGCCGTGGCCAATGCCTTGTCGTCGATGCCGAACCCCGTGAGGTCATGCACGCCGAAGAATCCCAGCAGCTGGCGGCGCCCGCTGTCGGGGTCGAACAGCCACGGCGCACGCCGGCGCGTTCCCGTGCGCTGCTGCAGGAATGCCGGCCAGCCTTCCTCATCCGGCAGCAGCAGTTCGGCCGGCTCAAGCCGCGCGAGTTCGGCCTCCAGCGCGTCGTCGTTCTCGACCTCGTTGACCAGGAAGCGGCCACCGGCCAGGTCCGCCCAGGCCAACCCGTAACCCGAGCGCCCGCGCGCGACCGCCATGAGCAGCGTGTCGCGGCGTTCGTTGAGCAGGGCCTCGTCGGTCACCGTGCCCGGCGTCACCACGCGCACCACCTTGCGTTCCACCAGGCCCTTGGCCAGGGCGGGGTCGCCGATCTGTTCGCAGATCGCCACCGACTCGCCCAGCGCCACAAGTCGGGCCAGGTAGCCCTCGCAGGCATGCACCGGCACCCCGGCCATCGGGATTGGCGCGCCCCCGGAACTGCCGCGCTGGGTCAGCGTGATGTCGAGCAACCGCGCGGCCTTGCGTGCGTCGTCGTAGAACAGTTCGTAGAAGTCCCCCATCCGGAAGAACAGCAGCAGGTCCGGGTACTCCGCCTTGGCGGCGAAGAACTGCTTCATCAGGGGCGTGTGTTCCGACTTGTCTTTGCTCACGAGGCCAGTGGGGATGAGGGGGCAAAAGGGCGTTGATTGTAGCCGCTGGCCGCGCCGCGCCCCGATGTCGACGTGCGCCCGTGCCTGCCTGCCATGACGCGGGAGGGAGGCGTTGCGGCGCGCGCGAAGCTGGTGGGCGTAACCGGAGTTCCGCACGATCGTTCGTAAAATCAGTGGCTTATCCATGCCAAAGTGATGGCCTGCGTATCGACGCAGTGCAGAATGCCGCGCTGTGAAGCCGGTGTTAATTTCGCGTTGACGCAAGGGGAGTTGCGTTCGCTTTCGGCGGTAATGCCGCCCGTACCACTACGGATTTTCTTGCACGACATCGCCAGAACATGGCCCTTGGGAGGGGACAACATGGTCACTGCATCGCACAGGCGCAAAGCGCTTTCGCTCGCCGTCTTCACAGCGCTCTGCGCAACCTCGCACGCATACGCGCAGCAGGCGGCTGCGCCGGCCGAAGAAGAGGAACCCACCACGCTGGCCACCATGACGGTGACCGCGCAGAAGCGTGAGGAGGCCATGCAGGATGTGCCGATCGCGGTCACTGCGATCTCCGAACAACTCCTGCAGGACACCGGCGTGCGCGACATCAAGGACCTGCAGGTCCTGGTGCCCGGCATGACCGTGACCAGCACGCAGAGCGAGGCCATCACCACCGCGCGCATCCGCGGCATCGGCACCGTCGGGGACAACGTGGGTCTGGAGTCTTCGGTCGGCGTGGTGATCGATGGTGTGTACCGGCCACGCAACAGCGTCGGCTTCGGCGACCTGGGCCAGCTCGAACGCATTGAAGTGCTGAAGGGCCCGCAGGGCACGGTGTTCGGCAAGAACACCTCCGCCGGCGTCATCAACGTGGTGACCCGTCGCCCCAGCTACACGCAGAGCGCCGAAGGCGAGGTCACCGTGGGCAATCATGGCGCCCTGGGCGCGTCCGGCAGTTACAACGACGCGCTGGGCGAGGTGGGCGCGTTCAACCTGTATGCCGCCAAGCGCAAGCGCGACGGCTGGATGGACGTGCGCACCGGCAATGGTCCGCGCAAGGAAACCGACGACTACGACCAGAATTTCCACACGGTGCGCGGCAAGCTGCTGCTGGAGCCCAGCGACAACCTGGACATCCTGGTGGCCGGCGACTTCACCAGCCGGGAAGAGAACTGCTGCACCGCGGTGGAGACCACGGTGGGCGCCACCGCCGCCATCCTCAATGCGCTCGTTGGCGGTCAGGCCGTCGCCGCGCCGGGCGACGATCCGTTCGACCGCGTCGCCTACAGCAACCGGCCGACCACGCAGGACATCAAGGACAGCGGCGTGTCGGTGGAGGTCAACTGGGATTCGCCGTGGTTCGGCGACGCCACGCTGACCTCCATCACCGCCCAGCGCAAGTGGGAGGCCATCAATGGCCTGGACTACGACTTCAGCACGGCGGACATCCTGTACCGCAATGCGGACGAGGACGAGTCCTTCACCGGCTTCGACACCTTCAGCCAGGAGTTCCGCCTGACCGGGGCCACCGAACGCGTGGACTGGATGGTGGGTGCGTTCTATTCGGATGAGGATCTGGACCGCACCGAGACCTACCGCGTGGGCGCGCACTACGAGCCGTATCTGTCGGTGGCGCTGCTGTCCATCATCAATCCTGCCCTGGGCCAGTCGCCGACCGCGCCGCTGTTCCTGTCGCAGGCCAGCGGACGTCCGTTCGGCACGGTCTTCGCCGGTCTCGGCGCGCTGGACACCTACAAGCAGAACGCCAAGAGCACCGCGCTGTTCACCAACAACACCTGGCACGCCACCGACGCCCTGGATATCACCGTGGGCCTGCGCTACACCCGGGAAAAGAAGAGCCTGGTCTCCAACTACAGCAACCCCAACGGTGGCGCCGGCTGCGGTGCGATGCTGGCCAATCCCGCGCAGGTCGTCGCGGCCCTGGTGGCTCGTGGCTTGACCGTGGCGCAGGCGTCGGCGGCGGCGCCCACGGTGGTCGGCTACGGCTGCCTGCCCTGGGCCAACCCGCTGCACAACGCACCCACGCGCGACACGGTGCAGCAGCGCGAAGAGAAGGAATGGTCGGGCACGCTGAAGGCGGCCTATCGCTGGAACGACAACGTGATGACCTACGGTTCGTTCGCCCGCGGCTACAAGGGCGGCGGTTTCAACCTGGATCGCGTGCAGTCGTCGAACGGACTGAGCAGCGGCAGTGCGAACGGCATCCAGCCGGTCCTCGACACCTCGTTCGGCGGCGAGTTCGTGGACAGCTACGAGCTGGGCGCCAAGACCACCTGGCTGGACGGCAACCTGCTGCTGAACGCCACCCTGTTCCACCAGAAGTACGAGGACTTCCAGCTCAACAGCTTCCTGGGCACCAGCTTCGTGGTGCGCTCGATTCCGGAAGTCACCTCGCAGGGCCTGGATGCCGAACTGATGTGGCAGCCGAAGTCGATCCGCGGTCTGATGCTGCAGAGCGGCCTGATGTATGCCGACACGAAGTACGGCGACAATATCCCGGGTTGCGATTTCGTCGGGCCGGGACAGACCTCCGCCGCATGCCCCTCGGTCGGAGCGTTGTACAAGCTGCAGGGTGCGCAGATGAGCTTCGCGCCGAAGTGGTCCGGATCGGCGGCGATCACCTACGAGTGGGACATCGGCAACCTGATGGCGCGTTTCAACATCGGCGCCAAGTACGTGTCCAAGTACAACACCGGCTCCGACCTCGACCCGGAAAAGATGCAGGACGCGTACACCGTGGCGAACGCGCGCTTCGGCATCGGTGCGCAGGACCAGCGGTGGATGCTGGAGTTCTGGGGCACCAACATCACCGATGAGGACTACGTGCAGGTCGGCTTCGACGGCCCGCTGCAGAACGTCTCGCCGGCCCCGAACAACCCGTTCAACACGTTCAACGCCTTCCTGGGTGCACCCCGGATGTACGGTGTGACGCTGCGCGTCCGCTACTGATCCCCTTCGCACGATGTGGCGAGCGGCCCGCCTTCCCCGGCGGGCCGTTTTCTTTTGTGGCCCGGCAGGGCGACAGCGCCCGGCAAATCGGCTACAACACGCACGCCCCCCTTGTCGGAACCCAGAGATGTCCGTACCCACCGATGAAGCCTTGCGCGTGCTGGCCCACCATGTCGGCGAGCGCCTGCGGCAGGGCCGCGACCATCTGGTCACGGCGGAAAGCTGTACCGGTGGCTGGATCGCCAAGTGCGTGACCGATATCGCCGGCTCCTCCGACTGGTTCGACTGCGGGATGGCGGCCTACAGCTATGAGGCCAAGCAAGCGTTGCTGGGCGTGCGGCCGCAGACCCTGGAGGTCCACGGCGCGGTCAGCCGCGAGACCGTCATCGAGATGGTGTCCGGCGCCCTGGTCAACTCCGGTGCCAGCGTCGCCGTGGCGGTGACCGGCATCGCCGGGCCCGGCGGCGGCAGTCCCGACAAGCCGGTGGGCACGGTGTGGATCGGCTGGAAGCGGCGTGGCGGCTACGCGCGCGCGGAGCTGTTCCAGTTCGCCGGCGATCGCGAAGCGGTACGGCGGCAGACGGTGGAAGCCGCACTGAAAGGGCTGGAGTCGCTGTGAGCGGCGCGCCACGGCGGGGAGCGGACGCATGATGTGGGAGACGCTGGGCACCGTGCGCGATCTGGGTCGGCTGCAGGACATCGCCTCCGTCCTGATCCGGTGGGGCTTCGGCGACGTGGTCAAGCGCATGGGCATGGCCGGGGTGCTGGAGAAGGCCGGCCGGCTGCTGCACTGGCAGGCGGTGGAGGAAGGGCGCCTGCGCATGGACGTGCCGACGCGTCTGCGTTGCACCCTGCAGGATCTGGGGCCGACGTTCGTCAAGCTCGGCCAGGTGCTTGCCACCCGCGTGGACCTGCTTCCGCCAGCCTGGATCGACGAGCTCGGCAAGCTGCAGAACGCCGTGCCCGCGCTGCCCTGGGACACGGTGCTTCCCCAACTGCGCGAGGATCTGGGAGCCGAACCCGAAGCGGTATTCGCGCGCGTCGAACATAAGCCGCTGGCGGCCGCCTCACTGGCGCAGGCCCATCGCGCCTGGCTGGCCGATGGCAGCGCCGTCGTCCTGAAGATCCGCCGCCCCGGCATCCGCGACACGGTCGAAGCCGACCTGCGGCTGCTGAAGCACTTGGCGGTGATCGTCGAGAAGAACCTGCCGGAACTGCGCCGCTACCATCCGCAGCGCATCGTCCAGCAGTTCAGCGCGTCGCTGCGCCGCGAACTCGACTTCGCCGCCGAGTGCCGCAATGCCGAGCGGATCGCGCACAACTTCGCTGGCCGCGACGATATCGTCATCCCGCGGGTGTACTGGCAATGGACCTGCGAGCGGCTCAACGTGCAGGAGTGCCTGGAGGGCGTGCCCGGGCGCGACCTCGCCGCTGTCGATGCGATGGGGCTGGACCGTGTGCGGCTGGCGCGCACGGGCGCGGGCCTGGTGCTGAAGATGGTGCTTGAGGACGGCTTCTTCCATGCCGACCCGCACCCGGGCAACATTTTCTACATGCCGGATGGCGCGATCGGCGTGATCGATTTCGGCATGGTGGGACGGGTCACCGAGCAGCGGCGGTTCCAGATCGTGCGCCTGCTGCATGGGCTGGTGGTCCACGACTCGGCCGCCGTCGCCGAGGTGCTGGCGGACTGGACCGAGGAAAACAACGATATCGATGAAGTGCGGTTGCAGGAATCGGCCGACGTCTTCGTCGATCAGTACCGCGGGGTCCCGCTCAAGGACCTGCGCATGGGAGCGATGCTCGGCGACGTCACGGCGATGCTGCGCGAGCACGGCCTCAGCCTGCCGGCCGACCTGGCGCTGATGATCAAGGCATTCCTCACCCTGGAGGGCATGGGGCGGCAGCTGGATCCGGATTTCGACATGGCCAGCGAGGCGCGACCCTACCTGGAGCGCGCGATGCTGGAGCGCTTCGCCCCGGATGTACTGGTCCGGCGCGGGCGCCGCACGCTCTCCGGCCTGGTCGACCTGCTGCGCGACATGCCGCGCGACGTCCACCGCCTGCTGCAGTCGGCCCGGCGCGGCAAGCTGCAGATGCACATCGAGGTCGATACGCTCAGGGCCTTCGGGGAACAGGTGGACCGCGCCGCCAACCGGTTGACGATGGGCATCATCACGGCGTCGCTGGTGATCGGTTCCTCGATCGTAATGAACAGCGTGGGCGGTGGGGTCTCCAACCGCTGGCTGATGTCCCTGGGGGTGCTGGGCTTCGTCGGGGCCGCGCTCTGCGGGGTCTGGATCCTGTTCTCCATCTGGCGCAGCGGGCGGCGCTAGCTGCGACCCTTGCCAGGGCGGGGCGTTAGTAGTATTACTACTAACCATGGACCTGACCGATACCCAGCTCGCCATCCTTGCCCGGATCGCCGAACGGCTGGAGGCCGAGGGCATGCCGCCTTCGCAGGCCGAAATCGCCAAGGCCTTCGGTTTCAAGGGCGTGCGGGCTGCCCAGTACCACCTCGAGGCGCTGGAACAGGCGGGCGCCATCGAACGCGTGCCCGGCCGCGCCCGCGGCATCCGCCTGCTCAAGGCCCCACCTTCGCCCCAGCCGGATCTGGCATTCCCGGCCGCGAACGAGGAGGGCCTGCGTGTGCCCGTGCTGGGACAGGTGGCGGCCGGCGCGCCGATCGGTGCGGATGCCGATCACCACGATTACGTGCTGCTGGATCGGGCCTTCTTCGCCCCGGCGCCGGATTACCTGTTGAAGGTGAGGGGCGATTCGATGCGCGACGAAGGCATCTTCGACGGCGACCTGATCGGCGTGCACCGTACCCGCGATGCCCGCTCCGGCCAGATCGTGGTGGCGCGCATCGACGACGCCATCACGGTGAAGCTGCTGAAGATCGGCAAGGACCGCATCCGGCTGCTGCCGCGCAACCCCGACTATGCGCCCATCGAGGTCGCGCCGGACCAGGATTTCGCCATCGAAGGCCTGTACTGCGGCCTGGTGAGGCCCAACCGGTGAATCCGCGCAGGGCCGCTTCCGATGCTGCCATGCGGGGTTTTCCGACACGGCCGCACGGCCTGGACCGGTCCCGCAGCGCCGCGCCGCATTTTATTTTCTCCCATGCCCGCTCCGTCGCAGCCTGTGCGATGGGCGCTCCCCACACTCACCTCACCGCATACGACCACATTGACTAGGACCACGACGATGGACGAGAACAAGAAGCGCGCCCTTTCCGCCGCCCTGACCCAGATCGAGCGCCAGTTCGGCAAGGGCTCGGTGATGCGCATGGGCGATCGGGTCATCGAACCCGTGGAAATCATCCCCACCGGCTCGCTGATGCTGGATATCGCCCTGGGCATCGGCGGCCTGCCGCGCGGCCGGGTTGTGGAAATCTATGGTCCGGAATCCTCGGGCAAGACCACGCTGACCCTGCAGGCCATCGCCCAGTGCCAGAAGCAGGGCGGCACCGCGGCCTTCATCGATGCCGAGCACGCACTCGACCCGATCTACGCCGCCAAGCTGGGCGTGAACGTGGATGACCTGCTGCTGTCCCAGCCGGACACCGGCGAGCAGGCGCTCGAAATCGCCGACATGCTGGTGCGTTCCGGTTCCATCGACATCGTGGTCATCGACTCCGTGGCGGCGCTGACGCCGAAGGCGGAAATCGAGGGCGAGATGGGCGACCAGCTGCCGGGCTTGCAGGCGCGCCTGATGAGCCAGGCCCTGCGCAAGCTCACCGGCAACATCAAGCGCTCCAATACCACCGTCATCTTCATCAACCAGTTGCGCATGAAGATCGGCGTGATGATGCCCGGCCAGAGCCCCGAAACCACCACCGGCGGCAACGCATTGAAGTTCTACGCTTCGGTCCGCCTGGACATCCGCCGCATCGGTGCCATCAAGAAGGGCGACGAGATCATCGGCAACCAGACCAAGATCAAGGTGGTCAAGAACAAGCTGGCGCCTCCGTTCAAGCAGGTGGTAACGGAGATCCTGTACGGCGAGGGCATCAGCCGCGAAGGCGAGCTGATCGACATGGGTGTGGAGGCCAAGCTGGTGGAGAAGGCTGGCGCCTGGTACAGCTATGGCAGCGAGCGCATCGGCCAGGGCAAGGACAACTCCCGCACGTTCCTGCGCGAGAACCCGGCCATTGCGGCGAAGCTGGAGGCCGAGCTGCGCGAGAAGTTCCAGCCGGCCGAAGCCCCGCGTGGCGAAGGCGCGGAAGACGACGCCGAGTAAGGGCGGGCGTGAGCGGGAACGGGAAGGGCGCGCGCGATGGCGGATGAGGACGCACGCAACGTCCGCCGTCGCAAGCCGGCCGAGCAGACGCCGCTGCAGCGTGCCCTCGGCCTGTTGACCCGGCGGGAGCATTCCCGCCGGGAACTGTCCCGGAAATTGACGTCCCGCGGTGTGGAAGCGGCCGATGTGCGATCGGCCGTGGACCGGCTGGAGGCGGAGGGCTGGCAGAGCGACACGCGCTTTGCCGAGGCGCTCGTCCGCAGCCGGGCCTCGGGTGGTTATGGTCCGCTGAGGATCAGGGCCGAGCTGTCCACCCACGGGCTGGACCGTGAGGCGATCACGGCGGCCATGGCCACCTTCGATGGCGACTGGAGCGAAACGGCGTGCGACCTCGTCCGCCGGCGTTTCGGTCCAGCCCGCCAGATCGACCCGGCTCAACGGCGCAAGATCGCGGATTTCCTGATCCGGCGGGGTTTCGATGCCGAAGCCGTGCGCGCTGCCAGCCGGCTGGAGCTGGAGGACTCGGGCGGGGCAGCCTGATAATCTAGGGCATTGGGTTGCTTCCACCCGGCCGTGCCCGCATTACGCGGACAGCGCGGCGCAAGGAAGCGCCTTCCAGCCAATGCCTGCCAGATGACCACTCCCAAGACCTTCAGCACCCGCCAGATCCGCCAGGATTTCCTCGATTTCTTCGCCGGCAAGGGCCATACCATCGTGCCGTCCGCCTCCCTGGTGCCCGGCAACGATCCCACCCTGCTGTTCACCAACTCCGGCATGGTGCAGTTCAAGGACGTGTTCCTGGGGGCGGAGAAGCGCAGCTACGTGCGTGCGGCCGATGTCCAGCGCTGCCTGCGGGCCGGCGGCAAGCACAACGACCTGGATTCGGTGGGGTATACCGCCCGCCACCACACGTTCTTCGAGATGCTGGGCAACTGGTCCTTCGGCGACTACTTCAAGAAGGAGGCCATCGCCTGGGCGTGGGAGTTGCTGACCGAGGTCTGGAAGCTTCCCAAGGAGCGCCTGCTGGTCACGGTCTACCACACTGACGACGAGGCCTACGACCTCTGGCACGACATGATCGGCCTGCCGCCGGAGCGCATCGTGCGCATCGGCGACAACAAGGGCGCGCCCTATGCATCGGACAATTTCTGGCAGATGGCCGATACCGGCCCCTGCGGTCCGTGCACCGAGATCTTCTACGACCACGGCGAGCACATCGCCGGCGGTCCCCCGGGCTCCCCGGACGAGGATGGGGACCGCTACATCGAGATCTGGAACAACGTCTTCATGCAGTTCGATCGCCAGCCGGACGGCACGCTCGTCCCGCTGCCGGCGCCGTGCGTGGACACCGGCATGGGTCTGGAACGCCTGGCCGCGGTGCTCCAGCATGTCCATACGAACTACGAGATCGATCTGTTCCAGGGCCTGATCCGCAAGGCCGCCGAGCTGACCGGTACGACCGATCTCGAGAACAAGTCGCTGCGCGTCATCGCCGACCATATCCGCGCGTGCAGTTTCCTGATCGTGGACGGTGTGCTGCCCTCCAATGAGGGGCGTGGTTACGTGTTGCGCCGGATCATCCGCCGCGCACTGCGTCACGGCTGGATGCTGGGCGTTCGCCAGCCTTTCTTCCACAAGATGGTCGGCACGCTGTCCGAGTTGATGGGCGATGCCTATCCGGAACTGCCGGCGGCGCGTGAACTGGTCGAAAAGGCCTTGAAGGCCGAGGAGGAGCGGTTCGCCGAAACGCTGGACTCGGGCATGCGCATCTTCGACGACGTCGCCTCGCGCGTGGTCGATGGCGTGATTCCCGGCGCCGACGCGTTCCGCCTATATGACACCTATGGCTTCCCCGTGGACCTGACCGCCGATATCGCGCGCGAGCGCGGTCTCTCGGTGGATATGGCGGGGTTCGAGGCGGCGGTGGAGCAGCAGCGCGAAACCGCGCGCGCGGCAGGCAAGTTCACCTCCACCACCGGCCTGCCGGCCGACCTGGTGGCGCAGCTGTCGCCCACGGTGTTCCTGGGCTATGACAAGCTCGACGCAGGCGGCCTGCAGGTGGTCGCCTTGCTGAAGGATGGCCGCCCGGTACCGGCGGTGCAGGCCGGCGACGCCGCCGTGGTCATTCTGGACAGTAGCCCGTTCTATGCGGAGTCCGGCGGCCAGGTCGGCGATACCGGCGTGCTGGCGGAGCAGGGCGTCCAATTCGATGTCGCCGATACGCTGAAGTTCGCGGGCCAGTTCCACGGCCATGTAGGTCGCGTCGCCAAGGGCGGCCTGAAGGTCGGCGACCACGTGGTGGCGTCCGTCGATGCCGCGCGTCGCGCCAGTACCATCCTCAACCACTCGGCCACCCACCTGTTGCATGCGGCCTTGCGCGAGGTGCTGGGCACGCATGTCCAGCAGAAGGGCTCGCTGGTGGCGCCGGATCGCCTGCGCTTCGACTTCTCGCACTTCCAGCCGATGACGCAGGCCGAACAGGCCGAAGTCGAGCGTCGGGTGAACGCCCAGATCCGCGCCAACAGTGCGGCCGAGGTCCACCACATGGGCATGCAGGAGGCCCTGGATTTCGGAGCGATGGCGCTGTTCGGCGAAAAGTACGGCGAGCAGGTGCGCGTCCTGAAGATGGGCGACTACTCCACCGAACTTTGTGGCGGCACCCACGTGGGCCGCACGGGCGACATCGGCCTGTTCAAGCTGGTCGGCGAAAGCGGCGTATCCGCGGGCGTGCGCCGCATCGAAGCGGTCACGGGGCAGGGTGCGCTGGATTACGTGGCGGCCGAGGAGCGCCGGTTGGCCGAAGCGGCCGACCTGCTGGGCGGCAACGCTGGCGAAGTCGTCGACAAGATCCGCGCCCTGACCGATCGGCAGAAGAAGCTGGAGCGCGAACTGGAGACCCTGAAGGCCCGTGCCGCCTCCAGTGCGACCTCCGACCTGGGCGGCGCGGCGATCGACGTGGGCGGGATTCGCGTGCTGGCTCCGCGCCTGGAGGGTTTCGATGCCAAGGCGCTGCGCGATGCGATGGACCGTCTGAAGCAGCAGTTGGGCGACGCGGTGATCGTCCTGGCCGGGACCGCCGACGGCAAGGCGGCCCTGGTAGCCGGGGTGAACGGCGCCGCAACCGGGCGGGTCAAGGCGGGGGAACTCCTGTCACATGTAGCCGGTCAGATCGGGGGCAAGGGCGGTGGCCGCCCGGATCTCGCCCAGGGTGGTGGTGAGGACGGGCCCGCCCTTGCCACGGCGCTGCAAGGGGTTCCAGAGTGGGTCCGGGAGCGGATTCGCTGACCCCTTATTGGACTAAACGGTGCTTGCGGCCCGGCCCGTCCGGCCGCTAACATGCTTTAAGTTCATGAATGTACCAGGAAGCCCCCGGCCCTTTTCACGGGCCCGGCGCGCCCCCGGCACTATCCTTTGCCGGATTACGGAGAAGAAACATGTTGATCTTGACCCGCCGTGTCGGCGAAACCCTGATGATCGGCGACTCGGTCACGGTGACCGTGCTTGGCGTCAAAGGCAACCAGGTGCGTATCGGTATCACCGCGCCCAAGGACGTGGCCGTGCATCGCGAAGAAATCTACCAGCGCATCCAGCGCGGCGAAGAGATCGGTTCGCCTGCTGCGTCGGAAAACATCACGTCCGAGTGATTTTGTTTGCCGCCTGAGCGGTGAGCCGCTATCCTAGGCGGCCGTCGCGGCTTGCCTGCGGCGTGCGACAGACCCGGAGTGATGCCCGAGTGGCCGAAGGGGCTCCCCTGCTAAGGGAGTATAGGGTCAAAAGCCTTATCGAGGGTTCGAATCCCTCTCACTCCGCCAGACATAAAAAAGCCCCGCTCTGCGGGGTTTTTTTATGTCTCGTCGCAGGTGCGTGCGTCCCGGTCACAGGCTTTCGTCGGGACGAAAAAAAACAGGCAGACCATCAGTCTGCCTGTTTCGATAATGGCGCGCCCGGAGAGATTCGAACTCCCGACCGCCTGGTTCGTAGCCAGGTACTCTATCCAGCTGAGCTACGGGCGCGTTTCGTTAGACGCGGAATTCTGCACGAACGCTTTTCACCCGTCAATAACTTGAGCGAAAGATTTTCGCGACGGCGATCTTCGCGGCCGCTGCGCCCCGTTCCCCGCGTATCACCGTCAAGGCGGATATCCGAACTGGGGCGACCGTCTCATCCGCAGTGCCCATCCGGTGCGCGGATTAGCAGGGCATTCACGCCGATGCCATGAAAATGGCAGGACAGGGGATACAACGGAACGCGAGCACTCGCGGGAGTCAATTGATGCATCTTTCCAAACCCTTGCTCGGGCTGGGGCTGCTGGCCGCCGTGCCGCTGAGCGCGGCCGCCGCCACCTACAACGTCGGCCCCGGTAGGCAGTACACCCAGCTCACCACGTTCTTCAACAGCGTCAACCTGGCGCCCGGCGACATTGTCGAGGTCGACGGCAACGCCACCTATGCCGGCAACATCGTGATGGGCGACGACGACAGCGGAACCCAGGCCAGTCCGGTGACGATCCGCTGGCGCCGCGTGGCCGGGGCGACGCGGCCGCTGCTGTCCGGCGGCACGCATACGATCAAGTTCCAGCAATCGAACCACATCGTGTTCGAGGGCTTCGAGGTCACCGGCGGCTCCAGTTCGTGCATCTTCAGCGAGGCGCACAACGCCACCGTGCGGGACGTCTACGTGCACGACTGCCCGTCGCACGGCATCCTGGGTGCGGACCAGAACTCGGGATCGTTCACGCTGGAGTACAGCGAGATCGCGCGCTCCGGCCAGGGCGATCGCCGCCATGCGATCTACATGCAGTCGGACGAAGTGGCGTATCCCGACACGGTTTTCAGGATGCGCTACAACTACGTGCACAGCGCCACCGGCGGCGTGCTGGTGCGCGTGCGCCACCAGCGCGCCGAGATCCACTACAACTGGATCGAGGGCTCGGACCTGCACGAGGTCGAACTGATCGGCCCTGATTGCGAAACCCAGAAGGCGGGCTGGACGGCGGACCTGCGTCGCGAGGATGCCGAACTGGTCGGCAACGTCATCATCCACCGTTCGACCAGCCGTTCGGGGAATGCGCTGCGCATCGGTGGCGACCTGAACGGCCGCAACCAGGGACGCACGCGGCTGGTGAACAACACCATCCTGATGGACCGTTCCGGCACGGCGAACGCGGTGCTGGTCCAGCTGGGCCAGGGGTCGCTGGAGATGCACAACAACGTCATCTACCAGCCGGCGTCCGGCAGCGCGCCGAACATCGTGCGCGAGAATCCCGCGAGCAACGTCGACACGCCTTACTGCGGGCCGCAGAGCCGGGAGCCCTGGTCCGATGGACGCAAGGTGGCCGGTTCCAACAACTGGGTGCAGGCCAGTGCCGCGCTGGTACCGGCGGAATGGACCGGCACCCTGCGCGGCAGCGACCCGATGTTCACCGACCTGGCGCAGCTGAATTTCCGTCCACGAGCTGGCAGTCCGCTGTTGAATGCGGGCAACAACGCTCCGGCCACGCCGTCGGCGTTTCCGTTCCCGACGCCCCAGGTGTTGCCGGCCTTCGATCCACCGCGCCGGACCAAACTCGCGGTGGGTGATGCCCATGCGCGCCTGATGCTGGAAGGCCGCATCGACATCGGCGCGTTCGAGCAGTTCGACATCGACCAGGTGTCCGATCCGATCCGCGTCAACGGATCGCAGCCCCTGATCCCGCCGCGACCGGTCGGAACGGCGGCTCAGCCCGTGACCGCATCGCAGCCTGCGCTGGTTGCGCCTGGCCCGAGTGCACTTCCGGCCGTCCGCGAGCGCCCGCGCTGGCGGACCGCCCCCGCCGCACGTTACCGACGGGGTGTGGTCAGGCCCTGACGCCAGGCCCACGCGCAGATGCATCGAGCCGCCCTCCGGGGCGGCTTTTTTTCGGCCACGTGTCCGGCATGGGGAGCAAGTCGCGTTGGGAGATATGTGTCGGATACGCCAGACGTGCCGGTACGTGGCGATCGTCACCCCCGGTATGGGTGGAGGCGTGGCGCGGCGATGAAGGGGCGAGCTCCGGGTCGGAATCCGGATCGCCGCAACAGCAAGGGGGCTTCGATGAAGGCAGCGCGCAAGAGCCGCAAGGACCGGGTCATCCGTTTCCTGTGGCTGGCGGAAGTGGTGGTCCTGTTCGCGGCCGTGATGGCCGCGGCGTGGCTGCGTTTCCACACCGAGCCGGAGTACCAGATCCGGTTCCTGGAGCAGACGCCATGGCGCGCCTTGCTCGTGGCGCTGGCGATCACGGGCGCGATGACCGCCTTCGGCCTGTACCAGACGCATGTCCGCCATACGCGGACGGATTTCCTTCTGCGGCTGGTGCTGTCGTTCGCCCTCGGGGGTATTGCGCTGGTGGGGGTCTACTACCTGGTGCCTCCGTCCTACCTGGGCCGCGGCGTGCTGGCGATCTCGCTGGCGATCGGCGCGGGCGGCATCCTCGTGGTGCGGCTGGCCTGGGTGCGGCTGTTCCATTCCGACGTGCTGAAGCAGCGGGTGTTGATCCTGGGCGCCGGACGCAACGCCGACCTGATCAATTCCTGCATGCGCCGTCGTTCCGACCGCCGCACCTTCACCGTGGTGGGGTTCGTGCCGGTGCCCGGCCAGCCCGTGCGGGTGCGCGAAGACCTGCTGGTGCCTGTGGGCGAGGAGGGCCTGCATGAACTCACCGACCGCCTGCAGATCGACGAACTGGTGATCGCACCGGATGAGCGGCGGGGCGGGCTTCCGATGGAGCAGATGCTGCAGTGCGTGCAGCAGGGCATCTCGGTGGTCGACCTGTCCAGCTTCTTCGAGCGCGAAGCCGGCATGGTACAGCTCAACGCGGTGGATCCGTCGTGGCTGGTGTTTTCCGGCGGTTTCGATTACTCCACGCCGCGTCGGCTGAGCAAGCGGTTCTTCGACCTGCTTGCCGCCGGTGCGCTGCTGCTGGTCAGTTGGCCGTTGATGATCGTGGTGGGCATCGCCGTGTGGATGGAGTCCGGTGGCCCGGTCTTCTACAGCCAGACGCGCGTGGGCGAGCGCGGTCGCCACTTCACCCTGACGAAGTTCCGCAGCATGCGGGTGGATGCGGAGAAGGGCGGCGTGGCGGTGTGGGCCAGCAAGGACGACGACCGCAGTACCCGGGTGGGGCGCTTCATCCGCAAGACGCGGCTGGACGAGCTGCCCCAGCTGATCGCGGTGCTGCGTGGCGACATGAGTTTCGTCGGCCCGCGCCCCGAACGCCCGCAGTTCGTCGACATGCTCAACGACGAGGTGCGCTACTACGGCGTTCGACACAGCGTGAAGCCGGGCCTCACCGGCTGGGCGCAGCTCCGCTATCCGTACGGCGCGTCGGTGCGCGATGCGGAAGAGAAGCTCAAGTTCGACCTGTTCTACGTGAAGAACCACGGCCTGGTGTTCGATCTGATGATCCTGCTGCAGACCGTCGAAGTCGTGCTGTTCGGCCGTGGCGCGCGCTGAGCGGCGCCGCACGTGACGATCGCCGGGCTAGCCGGGCATCAGGCCGCGCAGGAAGCGCTTCACGCCGAACGGAAGCAAGCCCGCGATCTCGCGGCGCTGCGCGGGGTCGCGCGACAGGCCCCAGGCGCGGCGCGCCAGCGCGGTGCCTGCGGCCCAGCGGCGGCGTATCAGCATGCCGCGCGCATTGCGCAGGTAGGTGCCGGCCAGGGCGGCGTCCAGCTCGCCGTCGTCCAGCGTGCCGCGCGCGTCGGCGACCGCCTTCTCGACCACGCGGACGTAATCGTCGTACGTGCTGCTGGTCGCCGACAGGCCTTCGTGTCCGCGCATCGCGCGTACCAGCGGCTGTTCGACCACGCCGATCGGCCAGTGGCGTGCGATGCGGAGGTGGAATTCGAGGTCCTCGGCGGTGCGCAGGGCCTCGTCGAATCCGCCCAGCTGCTCCACCACCTGCCGACGCAGCATCACCGATGCGGGAATCAGGGCCGGATTGTGCAGCAGCCAGCGCAGGGCCCATCCGTCCTCGCGGACGACGTCGCGGCGACGGAACACGTCGATGTGCCGGTAGTCGCCGTCGATGCGTTCGACGTCGCAGACCACCATGCCGAACTCCGGCCGGGCATCGAGGAAGGCGACCTGCAGCGCGGTCTTCTCCGGCATCCATTCGTCGTCGCTGTCGAGCAGGGCCAGGTAGCGCCCGCGCGCGAGCCGCATGCCGTGGTTGCGCGCCGCGGATACGCCCGCGTTGGACTGCCATACGTGACGCACGCGGTCGCCGTAGCGTTCGCGCAGCATGTCGCCGGTGTCGTCGGTAGAGCCGTCGTCGACCACGATGATCTCCTCCACGGCGCGCGTCTGCGCCAGGACGGAGTCGATGGCGCGCGGCAACAGGGTCCGGCGGTTGTACGTCGGTATAATCACTGAAACTTCGATGTCGCACGCCATGTTGAAGGACGTCTCCAGGAAGCTGCTGTACACGAGCGGATTGCTCGGTCTCTATCATCGGCTGCGCAATGCCGACAGCCTGACGGTGGTGATGTTCCATCGTACCCTGAGTCCGGACGATCCGCGCTGGGCGTCCTGCGATCCGGACTACACCTTGTCCACCGAACGGCTGGAACAGTCGCTCGCCTTCTTCCGGCGCCATTACAACGTGGTGTCGCTGGAGCAGGTGCTGGCTTCGAGGCGCACCGGTGCGGCCCTGCCGCCACGCGCATTGCTGATCACGTTCGACGATGGCTGGGCCGACAACGCGGACTACGCGCTGCCCGCGCTGCGGCGCGCCGGACTGCCCGCGCTGCTGTTCGTCGTGGCCGATGCGGTGGGTACGCGCCAGCCCTTTTTCCAGGAACGCCTCATCGCCGCGTGGCGGCGTGGCGCGTTGAGTGTGGACGAACTGGTGGCGGCGCTGCCGGAAGATCAGTTGCCGGCCGCCGGCCTCGACGAATCGATCGCGTCGCTGCGCAAGGTGATCGCGCGTCTGGAAGCGCTGGATGCCGGCACGCGCGCCCGCGTGCTGGAACCGCTCATGGCCCGCCTCGACGACGGGCATCGCCACATGGTCACCGTGGAGGAACTGCAGCGGCTGCAGGACGGCGGCGTCGCGCTCGGGCTGCATGGCAAGACCCACACGCCGATGCGGCTGGCCGAGGACCTGGATGCCGAACTGGGCGGTGCCCGCGAGGCGCTGGCCAGGCAGCTGGGTCAGCCGCGCGCACGCGCCGAATCGATGTCGTTCCCGCATGGCTCGTTCGATGCGGCGATCGCGCAGCGCGCGCGCGAGGCGGGTTACGAACTGGTGTTCACCAGCGTGCCGGTACTCAATCCGACCGGGCACGGGGTGGGTTGGCTGCTGGGACGCACCGGCTTCGAGACCGACACCGTCGTCGACGGCAACGGCAACTTCCGCGAGGACTGGCTGGCGCTGTACCTGTTCCGCCGGCAGGCGCGCCGCCTGGCGTGATGGCGGCGGGGCCTGCCCGGCGCCAGGCCGCTGGCGTTACTCGTCTTCGTCGGCGGAGGTGAGGAACAGCGGCGCCGACGCGGCGGCGTCCTGCGGCGAACTCCAGCGCAGGAACACGGGGCGGCGGCTGCGTTCGACGAAGTGCAGCGCATGCCATCCGCGCCGCTGCGCGTCCGACGCGCACATCTCCACCGATACCGCGCTGTAGCCCGCCTTCCGCGCGGCATGCACCAGTTCGCCCACGTGCATCGCCGCCATGCCGTCGGTGCCGTCGACCGACCAGAAGTCGCGCACATGCAGCGTGCCGTCGATCCGCTGCACGGCGAACCAGGCCTGCAGGGCGCGGTCATGCGCCCGCTTGACCAGCAGGTAGCGGGTTGTCGCCAACGGCGATTCGTCGAAGCGCCAGCGCAGGTGGCCGACATCGCGGATCGCGATCACGTCATCGCCCTTGGGCGAACCGGACCAGACCGCATCGATGCGCGCATCGGCCTGGTCGGCCCAGGCCGAACGCAGGTGGGGGCTGCGCAGGCGCGTCCATGCGTCGCGACAGGCGACCGCGCGGTCCGCCAGCCAGCCCGCCGCCGGCGCAAGCCAGCGCGGCACGCGTTCGCGCAAGTAGCCGGCATGGCGCAGGACGCGCGCATACCGCACCAGCTGTGCGGGTTGCGCGTAGCCGAGGCGCTTGAACACCGGCGCCGCCTTCGGATTGGGAAACCCGTACAGTACGTCCAGCGCTTCCCCCGCGGCCGCGATCAGGCCCTGTTGCAGCATCAGCGCCGGACCCAGCGAGCGGTGCTGCGGCAGTACGGCCAGGTCCACCAACACGCCGGCACGCAGTTCGCGCCCGCGCCACTCCAGCCGCCTGCGGCCTGCCGATGCGGTGCCGACGTGGGCCTGGCCGGGGACGTCGAGCAGCAACTGCATCAGCGGTTCTCCATGCGGGCAGCGCAGGTAGAACCACTCGTACTTGGCGGTCATCCGGGCATCCTGGCCCAGGTTGCCGCGCCACAGCCCCAGCACCGTTTCGCGGTCGCGCGCCGGCAGGCCGGCTTCCACGAGGTACTGCGGCGCGGTGGGCATGGCGTTCATCGCTCAGTCCAGTTCGGGAACGTCGCCGGCCAGAACCGGCGCCATGTGCAGGTATTTCGTGGTCCTGCGTTTGTTGCGGATGTCGTCGTAGACCGCCTGTGCGTGCTCCGGGGTGATGCCCAGGGCGATCGCCAGTTCGCTCGCCGGACGGCCATGGTTGAGCGCCCACAGCGCCAGGTCCATCTGCTGGTAGGGCAGGGCGAAGTAGAACTCGTCTTGGCCCTGGCTCAGGCTGTAGGTGTCCGTGGTCGGCACCGCTGCGCAGACGCGCTCTGGCAGGCCCAGGTGGCGTGCCATGCCGTACACCTGCGACTTGTAGAGATGCGCGATCGGCTTGACGTCTGCAGAGCCGTCGCCGTTCTTGACGAAGAACCCCTGGTCGTACTCGACGCGGTTCGGCGTACCGACCACGCCGTAGTTGAGGCGGTCGGCATGGAAGTACTCCAGCGTCTTGCGGATGCGCTGCTTGAAGTTGGTCGCGGCCACGATGGTGAGGTAATCGGCCAGGGCCAGGTCGCGCTCGTGCATCATGCCGTCGGGAGACTGCGCCACCAGGCGGAACCGGTTGATGCGGCCTTCGGTGCCGCCATCGATGACGATCTTGAACTTCCAGCCTTCGCCGTATTCGGGCAGCGTGTTGCGCACCGCCTCGTCGCGCGCGCGATAGCAGCCGATCGCCGCCAGCGCGGGCGCGATGTCCACGGTCTCGGCGCGCACCCCCAGGTGCTCGGCCAGGATGCGCGCGCGCGCAGCGCTGTCGTCGGAGGAGTCCTGTTCGGGCAGGATCAGCGTGAAGACGCGTTCGGGCCCCAGGGCGCGCACGGCCAGCGCGCAGCTGACGGAACTGTCGATGCCGCCGGAGATCGCGACCACCAGGCCACGGCGGTGCAGCTGGCGCGCGGTGATCTCGCGCAGGCGAGTGCAGATGCGGTCGGCTTCGCTCTGGTAGTCGATGTCGAGGACGTGGTGATCGAGCTGGCTCATGGGCTTGCGGTCTGCTCCGTCAGTTGGATGCGTCGGACCTTGCCGGACGCGGTGCGCGGCAGGGTGTCGACGAAGGTGATGTGGCGGGGAATCTTGTAGGCGGCCAGGCGTGCGCGGCAGTGCGCCTTGATGCGGTCTTCGGCACGCGGGACCGGTTCGTCGGCCACCACGAACGCCTTGATGACCTGTCCGAGCGTGGCGTCGTCGATGCCGACCACCGCGACTTCGCGGATGCCGGGAAGTTCGGCGATGACTTCCTCGACATCGGTGGGGTGCACGCGGTGCGCACCGGTCTTGATCATGTCGCTGCGGCGGCCCTGCAGGAACAGGAAGCCCTCCGCATCGAGCTGGCCCACGTCGCCGGTGCGCAGCCAGCCGTCGCGCAGCGCCTTGGCCGTGGCGTCCGCGTTGCGCCAGTAGCCCAGCATGATGCCGGGGCCGCGCACGCAGACTTCGCCGCTCTCGCCGGGGCCGGCGGAACTGCCGTCATCGCGGGCGATGTGCCATTGCGTGTCCTGTACCGGGATGCCGACCGAACCGCGTTTTTCGTCCAGGAGTTCGGGCGGCAGCCAGCTGATGCGCGAGGTCGCTTCGGTCTGTCCGTACATCAGGAACAGGCGCGCGGCCGGCAGCGCCTGGCGGACGCGGTCGGCCACGGCGGGCGGCATGGAGCCGCCGGCCTGGGTCAGGTAGCGCAGCGACGACAGGTCGTGGCCGCCGCGCTCCAGCAGGTCCAGCAGCAGGATGTAGGTCGAGGGCACGCCGGAGAAACCGGTGGCGCGGTGGCGCTGCAGCGCCTCCAGCACCTGGACCGGAAACACCAGACCCGGGCCGAGCACGACGCAGGCGCCGGTCGCCAGGTGCGTATGCAGGACCGAGGCGCCGTAGGCGTAGTAGAACGGCAGCACGCTGACGATCAGGTCGTCCTGCACCAGGCCCAGGTAGGCCACGACGGCGCGCGTGTTGGCGGCCAGGTTCGCGTGGCTGAGCATCACGCCCTTGGGGTCGCCTGTCGTGCCCGAGGTGTACAGCAGCTGCGCCAGGGTGTCGTCGGCATCGGCTTCGGGCCAGGCATCCCCGCCGTCCGCCACCGGAAGCACCCCAGCAGGTTCCAGTGCGATGGCGCAGGGCAGCGGTATGCCCGTTCCGTCCCATTGCGCGAACACCTGCTCGACATCGCGGTGTCCGCTTTCGTGCAGGACGAAGCGCGCCTCGCAGTGGCGCAGCCAGGGCAGGAAATCGCGCGCGCGTGCCTGTGCATTCAGCGGCACCGCCACGCCGCCCGCCAGCCAGATGCCGTACACCGCGACTGCGGCCTCGATCCGGTTGGGCAGGACCAGCGCCACGCGCTCACCGGCATGCAGGCCGGCCTGGCGCAGGTGGTGGGCGAAGCCGGAGGCCATCTGCCAGAAGCTGCCGTAGTCGATGCTGCGCTCGCCATCGACCATCGCGATGCAGCGGGGCGCATCACGGGCGATCCGGGCGAGCTGGGTGGTCAGGCGCTCCATGGCGTGCGCGGCGGCGGCTCAGCCGGCCAGCTTGCGCGAGACGAAGGCGTCGACGGTCTCGATGGTGTCGAAGTTGGCGGGTGTCATTTCCTCGGCCGCGATCTGCAGCTTGAACGCATCCTCCAGGAAGAAGACGAGTTCGTGGATGCCCGTGGAATCGATGATGCCACCCTGGATCAGCGAGTCCTGGTCGCCCACGGCGGCCGGGTCGTCCGAGAACAGGAAATTCTGCAGGATGAACGTCTTGATCTGTTGCTTCTGCGGCATGGTGGTCCCCTGATGTTCGCCGTTCCGTTGCTGTCTACATGAACGCGGGACCGGCCCTTCACCGGCCATCTCACATGCCGCGGACACCGGCCTGCCCGGTGCTACCATCGCGCCGGCTATCCGCACCCCGACAGGAGTCCGCCATGCGCTATTCGCTGTGCCTGCTGGTCATCGCACTGGCCGCGTGCCGCCCGTCCGAACCCGTCGCCGCACCCGCCGAGCCGCCGCGTTCGGTGCAGGATCCCGCGCCGGTGGCGTACGCATCGGAAAAGCAGGCGTTCGTGGTGGCCGAGCAGGTGGTCGGGCTGGACCATCCCTGGTCGTTCGCCTTCCTGCCCGATGGGGGCGTACTGATCACCGAGCGACCCGGACGACTGCGCCGGGTCGCGCCTGATGGAGCCGTGTCGGCGCCGATCACGGGCCTGCCCGACATCTTCGTGGACGGACAGGCCGGCCTGCTGGATGTGGCGCTGTCGCCCGATTACACGCAGGATGGCTGGGTCTACCTGGCGTTCGCCGAGCCGAACTTCCGCGGCAACAAGGCGGGCACGGCGGTGGTGCGCGGCAAGCTGCGCGGCGATGCGCTGGGCGAGTCGAGCGTGGTGGACACGCAGGAGCCCAAGCTCTCGCACGGCACGCATGTCGGGGCGCGCCTGGTATTCGACGACCAGGGCCACCTGTTCGTCACCCAGGGCGACAACCGCGTGGGCGCGGCCACCGCGCAGGAACTGGACAAGCTGTCGGGCAAGATCGTGCGCATCGACGCCGACGGCAAGGTGCCGGCAGACAATCCGTTCGGGTCGCGGGCGGGTGCGCGCGGCGAAATCTGGTCGTACGGCCACCGCAACGTGCAGGGTGCGGCCCTGCATCCGGTGACGCGCCAGCTGTGGGCGACCGAGCACGGGCCCATGGGCGGTGATGAACTGAACATCCCGAAGGCCGGTCTCAACTACGGCTGGCCGGTCATCACGCACGGCATCGACTACAGCGGTCGCCCGGTGCCGGGATCGCAGGGTACGGCGGCGCCCGGCATGGAGCAGCCGCACCACGTGTGGGCGAAATCGCCGGGCCTCAGCGGCATGGCCTTCTACACCGGCGATGCGCTGCCGGGCTGGAAGGGCAACCTGTTCCTGGGCGCGCTGGCGGCGAAGGCGTTGATAAGGCTGGAACTGGACGGCGACCGCGTGGTGCATGAAGAGCGCCTGCTGACGGACCGCAACCAGCGCATCCGCGACGTACGGCAAGGACCGGACGGTGCGCTCTATGTACTGGTCGATGCGCCTGCGCCGGACGGCAAGCTGCTGCGCATCGCGCCCGCACCGGTGCCCGAAGCGGCGCCGGCACCATCCGCACCGGCGGCCGGCGCTCCGTAGCGCACGGTCTTCAACCGGCGGTCGTCGGAGCTGGCTTGCGTGCGATGAAGTCCACGCTGGTGATGCACAGCTGTTCGGCAGGCACGTCCGCGAACTGGGGATGCACCGGCATGGTGGCCAGCTGCTTCATCCGCTCTTCGCGGGTGGTGCGGGTGTCGAGATCGATGTCGAACCCGTGCCGCCGCGCACCATCGACGAACCAGTGCGCGCGCAGGCGGTTCTGGTAGAGGAAGGCGTTGTTCCAGCGCTGCCATTCCTCGTCGGAGTAGCGCAGGTAGTTCAGCTGGTGGACGTTGCGGTCCACGTAGGCGTAGTGGTCGCCGCAGTTCACCGAATGGAACATCACCCCGCGCGGCGACAGTACGCGCATCGATTCGGCATACATCGCATCGATGACCTCCGGCGGCACGTGTTCCAGCACGCTGTTGGAGAACACCACGTCGACATCGCCGTCCGGCAGCATGCTGCGGGGGGCGTCGGCTGGGGCGCGGTAGGCGATCCCTCCGCCGGTGGCCATGCCCAGGTCGGCGCCGGTGCGCAGGCGTTCGACCGGGGCGCGGTGGCGCTTCTCGACCTCCGCCAACGGCACGCCTGCCGCGGTGGCGATGCGCGGCAGGAAACCGCCGAGGATGTCCGCGCACTGCAGGGTCAGGTCCATCCGCAGATGGGGGTTCAGGTCGTACGTGGTCACACGCGCCGCACCGGCCAGATAACAGGCGAACGGGAACGTCGGATACCAGCCCGTGCCGATCTCGAAGGCGCGTACGCCGGGCAGCACGATGCCGGCATCGCGCAGGTGGCCGACCATGATTTCCCAGTCGTCCATCTTGCTGGCCAGTTCGCCGTCGAAATCGCGCAGGCCGCCGAAGCGCCGCTGCAGGTGAAAATGCAGCGCATCCCCGCCGGGCAACGCGCCGAGAACCTTCTGGATGATGCCCTTGACCCGCCAATCCATGCCTTGATCCCTCGAAGTGCGACGCGGGCGTGCCTATGCGACCACGCCGGCCGGTTGCGCCGCCGGTGCCAGGCGCGCTTCCACCGTCTGCCGGTGCACCAGCATCGTCGACAGCACGCCCATGAAGGCCTGGTTGTCGCCGAAGCCGGTCGCGCGCCCCTGCCGGCATTTCTCCACCAGGCGCCCCACCGCAGCGGCGTCGAAGTAGCCGGCCTCGCGGATCGCGTCCGGCGACAGGAGGTCGGCCACGTAGTCCAGCGGCTTGCCGTCGAAGAAGAAACTCTGGCTGTCCGGCGCGCGATAGGGCTGCTTGGTCCGCTGCACGATGTCCGTGGGCAGCAGGCCGGCCAGCGCGCGCCGCAGCAGGTACTTCTCGGTCATGCCGCGGATCTTGAAGCTGGGCGGCAGGCGGTTGGCGAATTCGATGACGCGGTGATCCAGGTACGGGAAGCGGCCCTCGATCGAATTGGCCATCGCCACTCGGTCGCCCTGCGACGACAGCAGGTAGCCGGCCAGCAGAGACTTCGCTTCCACGTACTGGTCGCGCGCCAGGTCGCTCCAGCGCGCCATGTCCGGCGGCAGCGTCTGTTCGTAGGCATCCAGTGCATCCCAGCGGGTGGCGGTCGCACGCAGCTCCGGCGACAGGAAGGCGAGCGCGCGCTGCGACGTGGTCCAGCGCGGCACGTGCGCGAAGATCGGCCGGTGCAGGTGTTCCATGCCCTGGCCAAAGAAGGATTGGGCGAACGCCGGGTTGCTGACGGGCGAGTTCTGCAGGTAGCCGTACAGCTTTTCCAACAGGCGCGGTCGCATCCGCGAGTCCGGCTGACGCGACCAGAAGCGGCGGATCTTCGCTTCCTTGAACAGGTCGTAGCCGCCGAACACTTCGTCGGCGCCTTCGCCGGTCAGCACCACCTTGTAGCCATGCCGGCGCACGCTGCCGGCCAGCAGCATCAGCGGGATCGGACCGGTGCGCAGGACCGGCGTCTCGGTATGGCGGATCAGCCGCGGCAGCGCTTCGCCAATGTCGCGGCGCGTGCAGGTCAGCGTGGTGTGCTCGGTACCGAGGTGCCGCACCATCGCCTGCTGGTGCTCGCTCTCGTCGAATTCGCCGTCCTCGAACGCCACCGAGAACGTGCGCACCGGCGTATCGGTGAAGCCGCGGATCAGCGCGACGATGCCCGATGAGTCCAGGCCGCCGCTGAGGTAGGCGCCCACCGGCACGTCCGCGCGCAGTTGCAGGCGCACGGCATCGACCAGCAGCTCGCGCAGCGTGTCCGTGGCCTGTTCCAGTGTCTGCGGGTACCGCGCGGGCGAGGTGTCCGCCGCATCCGGAAAGGTCCAGTCCCAGTAGCGGCGCAGGTGCTGGCGGCCGTCGCGTTCCACCGACAGCACATGCCCGGGCGGCAGGCTCTGCACGCCCTGGTACAGCGTGTCCGGGTCGACCGGGGCCCAGTAGGTCAGCGTCTGCATCAGCGCCTGCGGTTCCAGGTGGGCGCACTCGGGCAGCACGGCCAGCAGCGATTTCACCTCGGAGGCGAACCACAGGCGGCCACGCTGGCGCGTGTAGTACAGCGGACGGATGCCGGCACGGTCGCGCGCCAGTACCAGGCGCTGGCGCTCGCTGTCCCACAGGGCGATGGCGAACTGGCCGTTGAGGTGCTGGACGAAATCCTCGCCGTAGCGGTCGTACAGGTGCACGATCACTTCGGTATCGGACTGCGTGTAGAACTGATGGCCCTTGGCCTCCAGCATCTGCCGCAGTTCGACGAAGTTGAAGATCTCGCCGTTGAAGACGGTCCACACCGTGCGGCGCGGGTTGTGGATGGGCTGGTCGCCGGTGGACAGGTCGATGATCGACAGTCGCGCATGCGCCAGGCCGATGCTGGGTGCGGCATGGAAGCCGAAGCCGTCCGGCCCGCGGTGCGCCAGCGGATGGATCATCCGCTCCAGCCAGGGCCGTGCCTCGGTGGAGACCACATCCGGCCCCATGAAACCCGCGATTCCGCACATGTATCGCTTCCCCTGTCCTTAGTAAGAATCGTCAGGCCGAGTCGGCCGCATACGCGGCGCGCGCCGGACCCGAGCTTTCGGCGAGGGCTTCTTCGCAGGCCCGCAGCGTGTCGCGTGCCACCTGCTCCCAGTCGCGCGAGAAGCGGCGCGCGAGTGCGGCCTCGTCCCAGTCCTTCGCCAGGGCTTTCGCCAGCGCGTCCGCCAGTGCGTCCGCGTCGCGCGGCGGGACCAGCAGGCCGCTGGCCGCATCGACCACCTCGGGGATGCCGCCGACCGGCGTGGCCACCACGGGCCGGCCGCAGGCCAGCGCTTCCACCAGCACGTTGGGATGGCCTTCGGAATAGCTGGGCAGCGTGACCAGGTCGGAGGCGACCATCCACCGCGCGACCTCGGCCGGTGCCTGGCTGCCCGCCAGCTGCAACGGCAGCGCGGGTTCGGCGGCCAGGGTCGCGGCGAGTTCGGTGTACAGGGGGCCGTCGCCGACGAACACCACCCGCGCCTGCGGCCGGGCGGCGGCCAGGCGACGCGTGGCGTGCAGCAGTTCGCGCAAGCCCTTCTCGGGCACCAGCCGGCCCACGTAGAGCACCACCTCGGCGTCCTCCGGCAGGCCCAGCGCCGCGCGCGCGGCCTGGCGGTCGCCGGGGTGGAACAGGGCGGCATCGCAGCCGTTGGGAATGGCGCGGATGCGTTCCGGGTCGGCGCCGTAGCGGTCGACAGCGACGCGTCCCAGATCCTCGCTGACCACCAGCAGGCGACGCGCGGCCTGCACCACCGGACGGGTCAGGCGACGGCTGACGGCATCGCGCACGCGCAGGTCGGAACCGCGCGCGCCGGCGACGAACGGCACGCCCGCCTCGCGCGCGGCGCGCAGGGCGCCATAGCCGTCGGGATACAGCCAGTACGCCAGCACCACGTCGGGTGCGAATGCGCGGACGGGCCTGGACAGGGCGCGCGCACACATGTGGCCATTGAAGGGACGGCTGACTGCCGGCAACGCAGGGTAGGTGACGTAGTCCGCGTCGCACCCCGGCGCCACGGCGTCCTGTTCCGCGGGCTGGTACAGATAGCTGCGTGGCCGCGCCCAGCCCGGATAGGTCGCGATGGGGCTGAGCACCTTCACGTCCGCCAAGCGCGACAGTTCGCGCACCGTCTGGTAGACCGGGCGTCCGCGATGGGGCTCCCCGGCGATCGGGAACTGGGAGGTGACGATCAGGATGCGCATGCGGGAGGAAGGGGAATGGACGGGGCGCGGGACTGTCCGCCGCGTGGCGCGGTTGGCGTTGTAAGAGCCGAAGCATGCCGAGTCAGGGGGACAGGATGGGTCACGAAACGTCTACGCCCTCGCGGATGGTGGAACTGGATGCCCTGCGCGGCATCGCCGCCGTCGCCGTGCTGGGCTACCACTTCACAACGCGGTATCAGGAACAGATCGGCCACGTGGGCGGCATGCCGGTCGACCTGCTGGCGGGGAAATACGGTGTCTATCTTTTCTTCCTGATCAGCGGGTTCGTGATCTTCATGACGCTGGAGCGCACGCGTACGGCGGCGGATTTCGTGGTGTCCCGGTTTTCCCGTCTGTTCCCGGCGTACTGGGCGGCCTTCCTGCTGACGGCGACGGTGGTGTACACGGTTGGCCTGCCGCTGCAGCAGTTGCCTGCCAGCCAGGCGTTGCTCAATCTCACGATGGTGCAGGAGATCCTGGGCGCAGAGCATCTCGATGGCTCCTACTGGACCCTGCAGATCGAATTGTTCTTCTATGTGCAGATGCTGTTCTGGTACATGCTGGGACAGCTGCGGCGCATCCACTGGATCATCGGCGGCTGGCTGGTGCTGGCGACGGTGGAGGGCCTGTGCGAGAAGTACCACTGGCATTTTTCATACTGGGTGCGGGAGCTGATGATCCTGCGCTTCATCCCGTTCTTCGCGATCGGCATCCTGTTCTACCGCCTGCACCGCTACCCCGCCGAGTGGAGACTGAACCTGACGATGCTGCTGTGCGCCCTGCTGGCCATCGCCGTCGGCGAACGCCCCATCTTCCTGCCGGTGGCGCTGGTGTGCTGTGCGATCTTCGCATTGTTCGTGCGCGGGCACCTGAGGTTCCTCGACTCGCGCTTGTTCGTGTTCCTGGGGTCGATCTCCTACGCGTTGTACCTTGTGCACCAAGCGATCGGCTTCGTGGTGATCCACTATCTGGAGCGGCACGGCGTCCCGGCGTGGCTGGCATGCGGGACCGCTGCGCTGGCCACGCTGGCGCTGGCCACGCTGCTGCACACGACGATCGAGCGGCCCGCGATGCAGCGGATACGGGATGCATGGAGGGCGTCGCGGATGCAGGCGCTGTCCCCGCGATGACATCCGTCAGCGACCCTCTCCGCCGGCACCCCCCACGGCCGGGACCCGTACAGACCGGCGCGCCCGCGTCCGCGGCGTTCGACCCGCCCACCCGTGTTTTCGTATGCGGATTCGCCACCTCATGCGGCGCGAGCGGAGCCGGCACGGCATGACGGTGGCCGGGCAGGAGGGCTCAGGCGGGCTGGGCAGGATCGTTTCTTCGGCGGCGTACGGGATCGTGGGCGGGCTGCTGGGGCGTGCCGTGGGCCTGGTCGGCACGCTGCTGATCGCCCGCCACCTGACGCCGGACATCGTGGCGGAAGTCACCGCCGCCACGGTGGTGGCATTGACGGGCAACTGGATCGCAGCGTGGGGGTGCGGGCAGTACGTCGTGGTCCGTGGCGGGGAGGGACGGGATGCGGTCTTCGCCGCGACCGTGGTCTACCTGCTGGCGGGCGTGGCGATGATCGCGCTGCTGTGGTGGGCCAGTCCCTGGCTCGCGTTGTGGATGCGGGCGCCGCGGGTCGCCGACTACTTGCCCGGTGCCCTGCTCGGCATCGGCATCCGGCGCCTGGGGGCGATCCCCGACAAGCTGCTGGCCCGCGACATGCGCTTTGGCCGGATCGCGCTGGGCACCGCGCTGGGAGATGTCGTCTACGCCGTGGTGGCGGTATCGCTGGTCAGCACCACGTCGCTGGGAGGGCAGGCGATGATCATCGCCTTCATCGCGCAATCCTGCGTGATCGCGGCATCGACCATCACGGCGGTACCCTGGCGCGCCTGGTTGTGGCCGGGGCGCGTGACGAAGGCACGACTGCGCGCCCTGTTGCGTTTCGGCGCCCCGGTGACCGGCGAGATCGTGCTGAGCGAGGGCGCCCGCTACTGGGACAAGCCGTTGATGCTGAGGCTGCTGGGCGCGCACGATGCGGGCAGCTACGGCAGGGCCTTCAATTTGGCGCAGTTGCCCGCGGTGTACGTGGGGGGGCATGTCGGCGCGGTGATGATGCCCGCCGTGGTCCGTGCGCGGCCGGACGAGCGACCGGTCCTGATGGTGCGCGCGCTGGCGTTCGCCGCGCTGTTCCTGTTCCCGATGGCCGCCGGACTCGCCGTCGGCGCGCCGACCCTGGTGGCGACCCTGTTGCCGGCCACGTGGAGTCGGGTGGCTCCGCTGTTGAGCGTGCTGGCCATCGCCTCGCTGCCGGCGGCGGGCAGCTTCATACTGTCCTCTTGCCTGGCAGCGCACGCGCGCAACCATCGCCTGATGTGGATCGAAGCGGCGACGGTGGCCTGCCTGGCGGTGATGCTGTGGGCGCTGTCGGGTGCGGGCGTGGTGATCGCTTCGGTAGCGGTGGGCGTGGCGGCGCTGCTGCAATGGGGACTGACCGTGCAGGCCTGTCGCCAGGACGGCCTGCGCCTGAAGGGGCTGGTGCGACCGCTCGTGCGCGTGGCGTCGGGATGCGGCGTGATGGTGCTCGCCGTGCTGGCGTGGCGGTACGCGATGGGCGACGGGCTCCATGCCGGTCTGCGGCTGCCCGCGGAGGTCGCGGTGGGTGTGGTTGTGTATGGTGGCGTCCTGTGGGCGGGCGCGCGCGATCTGGTCGTCGATGCGTTCGACGCCTTGGGGCTGTCGCGCTTCCTGCCGCAGCGCGCGATCAGGGAAGGGGAATGACGTGATCGGATTCGATGCCATTGCACTGTTGCGCAGGCCCGCGGCGACCGAGCGCACGCGGGTGCTGGACGAGGGCCAGCAGTTCATCGAACTGCGCAGCACCGATCTGGACCGCCTGGTGGCGGCCTACCGGGCCAACGGGATGTCGGGCCGACCGGAACGCCTGCAGCGCCGCTTCGACCATGGCATGCGGTGTTTCGGCATCGACGAGCGCGGCGAGCTGATCGCATGGTTCTGGGCGCTGCATGGCGTGCCGCGCTACTTCGACGAACTGGCCTGGCAGATCCCCTTGTCGGCCACGCAGGTCTGGCTGCGCGATGCGTTCGTCGTGCCCCGGCGGCGCGGCCGTCGTCTGCTGATCGCGATGATGGGCGCGGGCATCGATGTGGAGGCCACGCCGGCGGAATACTTCTCCGACGTCAGCGTGTCCAATCTGCCCTCGCTGCGCGCGCACCGGTCGCTGGGATTCGAGCGCTTCGCCACGGTCAGGTGCCTGCGCGTCGGCGCGCGCGGGTTCTGGCGGAGCGCACCGCCCGCGGGGCTGCCCCCGCCGACGGGGCTCCGCGCGGAGGCGAAGCGGCTCGTGCTGTCGCCGGAGGAACTGGCCTGGCATCGCGCGCAGATGGCGTAGGCGCGCGGCGTCAGTCGTCGTGGCCCAGCCGGTAGGCGAGGGGGCGCAGCGGGCGGGCGGCGAGGATCGCCGCGCCATGGAGCGCGCCCGCATGCAGGATGCCTGACACCATCGGCTGCCGATCCGGCAGCAGCTCCGCCAGGTAGGACGAGGCCTGCGCCTGGCTGTCGAACATGAGCAGTGCCGGCCAGTGGGTGTCGAGCGCCTGCAGCAGGTGCCATTCGTTGAGCTTGCCGGGACTGCAGGCGGCGAATGCGGGATCCCAGCCGGTCTTGAACCCCCCCAGCACACGACCGCACAGCAGGTTGCTGCTGCTGGCCACGACCTGGTCGCCGCACAGCGTTTCCACGAAGACCAGATGGCCGCCGGCGGCAAGGCGCGCCGTCGCCTCCAGGGCGCAGCCGCGTTCGGCGGCGGCGGCCTTGATCGA
>NZ_PDWV01000031.1 GCF_010093385.1 Pseudoxanthomonas mexicana | reverse complement strand
CCCCACCCCCGCCGGTACGCTGCCCTGACAGCACTCCGAGCCGGCATGTCTTCCCGTTTCGTCCACCTCCACCTGCACACCGAGTTTTCGCTTGCGGATTCGATCATCCGCGTGCCCGAAAAGCCGGACCACGCCGACCCGAAGAAGGCCAAGCAGGCCAACCTGTTGAGCCGGGCGGTGGAAATGGGCATGCCCGCGCTGGCGGTCACCGACCGCAACAACCTGTTCGCGCTGGTGAAGTTCTACAAGGCCGCCGAGGGCGTGGGCATCAAGCCCATCGCCGGCGCCGACGTGATGGTCGCCGAAGGCGGCGAAGCGCCATGGCCGGTGACCCTGCTGTGCCGCGACCGCGAAGGCTACCTCTCACTGTCGCGGCTGCTCTCGCGCGCATGGATGGAAGGCCCCCGCACCGACGGCGTCGCCATCGAGCCGGAATGGCTGCGCGCCGATCACCAGGGCCTGTTCGCCATCATCGGCCGGCAGAGCCTGGCCGGCCGCCTGGCGCTGACCGGCCGCCACGACCTGGCCGAACAGCACCTGGCCGACTGGCAGCGTACGTTCGGCGAGGACCTGCACCTTGAACTGACGCGCACACAGCGCGATGGCGAGGAGGCGTTCAATGCCTTCGCCCTGCATGCCGCAGGCACCCGCGGCATGCCGGTGATCGCCAGCAACGACGTGCGCTTCCTGTCGCCGGACGATTTCGACGCGCACGAAGCGCGCGTGTGCATCGCGTCCGGCCGCGTGCTGGACGACCCCAAGCGCCCTCGCGAATACAGCGCCGAGCAGTACATGAAGTCGGCCGAGCAGATGGCCGAACTGTTCGCCGACGTGCCGGACGCCATCGACAACACGCGGGCGCTGGCGCAGCGCTGCAACATCGAGATGCGGCTGGGTACGTACTTCCTGCCCGCGTATCCCGTGCCCGACGACGAAACGCTGGACAGCTGGATCCGCCGCCAGTCGCACGACGGCCTGAAGGCGCGTCTGGAGAAGAATCCGCTGGCGCCCGGCCATACGCGGGAGGACTACGAGAAGCGGCTGGATTTCGAGCTGGACACCATCTGCAAGATGGGCTTCCCCGGCTACTTCCTGATCGTGGCCGACTTCATCCAGTGGGGAAAGAACCACGGCATCCCGATCGGCCCGGGCCGCGGCTCCGGCGCCGGCTCGCTGGTGGCATGGGCGCTGCAGATCACCGACCTGGACCCGCTGCCGTACGGCCTGCTGTTCGAACGCTTCCTCAACCCGGAACGCGTGTCGATGCCCGACTTCGACATCGACTTCTGCATGGACCGGCGTGACGAGGTGATCGACTACGTCGCGCGCAAGTACGGCCGCGACCGCGTCAGCCAGATCATCACCTACGGCACCATGGCGGCCAAGGCGGTGGTGCGCGATGCCGGCCGCGTGCTCGGCTTCCCGTACGGCCTGGTCGACGGCGTGGCCAAGCTCATCCCCAATATCCTGGGCGTGTCGCTGAAGGACGCGATGGGCGAGGGCAGCAGCGAGGCAGCGTCGCAGGAACTGATCGACCGTTACCGCGACGAGGACGACGTCCGTGACCTGATCGACCTGGCGCGGCAGTTGGAAGACCTCACCCGCAACGCCGGCAAGCACGCCGGCGGCGTGGTGATCGCGCCGTCGCCGCTGTCGGACTTCTGCCCGCTGTTCGCCGAACACGACGAAGGCGGGCGCGGCAAGAACCCGGTCACCCAGTTCGACAAGGACGACGTGGAAGCCGTCGGCCTGGTGAAGTTCGACTTCCTGGGCCTGCGCACGCTGACGATCATCGACTGGGCGGTGAAGGCGATCAACGCGCGGCATGCGCGCGCCGGGCTGCCGCCGCTCGACATCGCCGCCATTCCCCTGGACGACGCCAGCGTCTACCGCGACGTGTTCGCCAACGGCAACACGGGCTCGGTGTTCCAGTTCGAATCCTCGGGCATGCGCCGCGCGCTGAAGGAAGCCAAGCCCGATCGTTTCGAAGACCTGATCGCGCTGAACGCGCTGTACCGCCCCGGCCCGATGGACATGATCCCGTCGTTCGTCGAGCGCAAGCACGGCCGCGAAGAATTCGAATACCCCGACCCGCGCACGCGGACCATGCTGGAAGAGACCTACGGCATCATGGTCTACCAGGAGCAGGTCATGCAGATGGCGCAGATCGTCGGCGGCTACTCGCTGGGCGGCGCGGACCTGCTGCGCCGCGCGATGGGCAAGAAGGTGCCGGCCGAAATGGCCAAGCACCGCGAGATCTTCCGCGAGGGCGCGGCCAAGGGCGGCGTGGACCAGCGCAAGGCCGACGAGATCTTCGACCTGATGGAGAAGTTCGCCGGCTACGGCTTCAACAAGTCGCACGCCGCCGCGTACTCGCTGGTCGCCTACCAGACCGCGTGGCTGAAGAAGCACTACCCATCCGAGTTCATGGCCGCCACGCTGTCCTCGGACATGGACAAGACCGAGAAGGTGGTCGGCTTCCTCGACGAAGCGCGCGGGCTGGGCCTGAACGTGCGGCCGCCGGACGTGAACCATTCGGACTTCATGTTCGTGGCCACCGATGCCGGCACCATCCGCTACGGCCTGGGCGCGGTGAAGGGCGTGGGCCAGGGCGTGTGCGAGAGCATCGTCGAGGCGCGGCGCGAGGGAGGCGAGTTCCGCGACCTGTTCGATTTCTGCAAGCGCGTCGATTCGTCCAAGCTCAACAAGCGTGCGCTGGAAGCGCTGATCAACGCGGGCGCGTTGGACGCACTGGGCCGCAACCGCGCCTCGCTGGCGCTGCAGTTGCCCGAAGTGCTGAAGGCCATCGACCAGATCAGCAAGAACCGCAACGCCGGCATCGTCGACATGTTCGGCTCCAGCAGCGGGGGCGACGACATCCACGTCGACCTGCCGGTGACGGACGAATGGCCGCTGATGCAGAAGCTGCACGGCGAACGCGAGACGCTGGGCCACTACCTCAGCGGCCACCCGATGGACCCGTACCGCGACGACCTGCGCTCGCTGGTCGGCAGCGACCTGAGCGAGCTGGACCGCATCTGGTCCAGCTCATCCGGCGGCGACAAGAAGGGCTGGCGCCCGGAGGTCAACGCGATCGTCGCCGGCCAGGTGGTGGGCATCCGGCGGAAGGGCGACAGCCAGGTGTTCGTGCAGCTGGAGGACGGACGCGGGCGTATCGAGTGCAGCGCGTTCTCCGACGCGCTGTCCGAGTTCGGTGCGCTGTTGACGCGCGACCGCGTGCTGGTCATCAAGGGCGGCCTGAGCGAGGACGAGTTCAGTGGCGGCTACAGCCTGCGCATCCGCCAGGTGTGGGACTACGCGCAGCTGTGCCAGCAGCACGCGCAACGCCTGCAACTGCGTCTGGACCTGCGCGTGCCGGGCCTGTGGGAACGCGTGGACGCCCTGCTGTCGCGGCACCGTCCCGGCGGCACGCCGCTGCGCCTGGACCTGCTGATGGGCGCTGGTGACGGCGTGATCGCCGGCATGCTGGACCTCAACGGCCAGAAGGCGGTGCGCGTGGATGCCGAACTGCTGGACGCTCTGCGCGCCATGCCCGGCGTGCGTACCGCCAAGCCGGCCTTCTACCGGCCCTGGGCGAACTGACGCCGCCACGTGCACGGCGTCACGGCCCTACCCCCCCGTACGTGACCGTCGGGGTGCTTCGGCTACACTTTCCCCCTTTCCGGCCCACGGCCCGCAGATGAATCCGAACTACCTCGACTTCGAACAACCCATCGCCGACCTGGAAGCCAAGATCCAGGACCTGCGCGCCGCCAGCACCGGGCCTGCGGTGAATGTCGATGCCGAGGTGCACGCCCTACAGGACAAGCTGCGCATCCGCACGGCGCAGATCTTCCGCGACCTGACGCCCTGGCAGGTCTCGCAGCTGGCCCGCCACCCGGCGCGCCCGTACACGCTGGACTACATCAAGGTCTTCTGCGACGAGTTCCAGGAACTGGCAGGCGACCGTGCCTTCGCCGACGACAGCGCCATCGTCGGTGGCCTGGGCCGCATCGACGGCCGCAGCGTGATGATCATCGGCCACCAGAAGGGCCGCGACACCAAGAGCAAGATCGCGCGCAACTTCGGCATGCCGCGTCCGGAGGGTTACCGCAAGGCGCTGCGCCTGATGAAGATGGCCGAGCGCTTCAAACTGCCGCTGCTGACCTTCATCGACACCCCCGGTGCGTATCCCGGCGTGGGCGCGGAAGAGCGCGGCCAGTCCGAAGCCATCGCCCGCAACCTGATGGAAATGGCGGAACTGAAGATCCCGATCATCTGCACGGTGATCGGCGAAGGCGGCAGCGGCGGCGCGCTGGCCATCGGCGTCGGCGACCGCACGCTGATGCTGGAGTACGGCACGTACTCGGTGATCTCGCCGGAAGGCTGCGCGTCGATCCTGTGGAAGGACGCCGCCAAGGCCAAGGACGCCGCCGAACAGCTGGGCCTGACCGCCAAGCGCCTGCATGGGCTGGGCCTGGTCGACAAGGTGGTGCGCGAGCCCATCGGCGGCGCCCACCGCAACCCGCGCCAGATGGCGGTGCGCCTGAAGGCCGTGCTGCTCAACGAACTGGATGCGCTGGAACGGCTCCCGGTCGAACAACTTCTGCAGAAGCGCTACGCGCGCCTGCGCGGTTACGGCGCGTACGAAGCGGCCTGAGCCCGGGCAGCGAGCGCCCGGACCGTCGGCGACGGACGGTTGACCACGATCAAGGCTGGCGCGCGCGCCGTGCGCGATGATGTACGCAGGCCGGCCCCTCGTCGGCCATGCATGCGGGAGAGTGGGATGGACCTGCTGTCGTTGCCCTGGTGGATGCTGCCGACGGTCCTGTTCGTGCTGCCCGTGATCGTGGCGCTGGGGGTGAACCGCTGGCGCTTCCATCGCGCGGGCGTCAGCCAGCACCTGGTGCTGGGTCTGTTCGTCGGCGCGTGCTGGACCGCCGCCCTGATCGTCATCCTGCAACAGGTCAGGTAGAGCGTCGCGCGCGGCACGGCCCGCGCGATGCGGCCGACGCATCGTTCCGTTCGCCGGAATCGGCTTCCGAAGCAAGGCAGCCCGGGGCGCAGGCGTGGCCACGATGATGGACCGAGGCTGCGTGCCGGCGGCTTCATCGCTAGCATGCGCGGATGCGCCCCCCGTCCCCGTCCCTGCCCCTGCTGCCCGCCGCCACGGAAGGACGCGTGTGGGTGGCGTTGAGCGGCGGACGCGATTCGACCGTCCTGCTGCATCGCCTGGCGCAGGATCCTGATCTGCAGCGCCGCGGACTGGGCGCCGTCCACGTGCACCATGGCCTGCAACCTGAAGCCGACGCCTGGGTGGCGCACTGTGCCGCTGCCTGTGCGGCGCTGGATGTCCCGCTGCAGGTGCGCCATGTACGGGTGGATGCCACCCGGGGCGAAGGTCCTGAAGCGGCGGCACGGCATGCCCGGCGCGAGGCGTTCGCCGCCGTCATGGCGCCCGGCGATATCCTGGCCACGGCCCACCATCTGGAAGACCAGGCGGAGACCTTCCTGCTGCGCGCCCTGCGCGCCTCCGGCCCCGACGGGCTGGCGGGGATGCGGCCCTGGCGCCGCTTCGGCCCCGGATGGCAATGGCGGCCGCTGCTGCGCACGCCGCGCGACGCATTGCAGGCCTATGCCCTGGCACACGGACTGCGCTGGGTCGAAGACCCCAGCAACGCCCGCACCGACGCAGACCGCAATTTCCTCCGCCACGACATCCTGCCCCGCCTGCGGCTGCGCTGGCCGCAGGCGGATGCGGCGTTCGCGCGCAGCGCGACGCTCAGCGCGGAGGCCGCCGACCTGCTGGCGCGCCAGGATGACCGTCTGCTCGCGGAAGCGGCCGCCGCCGACCCGGCCGCGCTGGCCATCGCCCCGCTGCGCGAGGTCGCACCCGCACAGCGCGCGCGTGTACTGCGCAGATGGATCGAGCGGCTGTCGCTGCCGCCGCTGCCGGCCGAAGGGGTGGCACGCATCGAAACGCACCTGCTGGATGCGCGGGCCGATGCGCAGGCGGAATTCGTCTGGCAGGGTGCAGTGGTGCGTCGATGGCGCGGGCTCCTGCATGCCGAGCGCAGGCGCGGCATCCTGCCCGCGGACTGGCATGCCGACTGGGACGGGACGGTCCCGCTCGCAGTGCCGGAGGGTGGCAGCCTGTCGCTGGAGGGCGGCGATCACCGGTTCGATACGCCCTTGCGGGTAGGTGCGCGCCGCGGCGGCGAGCGCATCGCCCTGCCCGGCAGGTCCCACCATCACGCCCTGAAGGACGTGCTGCAGACGCTCGGCATCCCGCCCTGGGAGCGCCGCCAGCTTCCGCTGCTCTGGCGTGGCGACATGCTGTGGGCAGCGGGCGATCTCGTCCTGTCGGCCGACGCCGACACCTGGTTGCGGACGCACGGTGCGCGACTGGTGTGGCAGCGCGGCTGAGCCTGCCCTGCGTTTGACCTGACCGCGCCCGATCCCCACACTTGCCGCATGGCCAAGAAGACCCCCGCAGACGCCTCGCCCGTCGCCCATTTCGAGCAGTCGCTGGACGAACTCGAACAACTGGTCGAGAAGATGGAACACGGCGACCTGAGCCTGGAAGCCTCGTTGGCCGCCTACGAACGCGGAGTCGGCCTGTATCGCCAGTGCCAGGCCGCGCTCGAACAGGCGGAACTGCGCGTGCGCCTGCTCAGCGATCCGGAACAGCCGGAGAACGGCGACGCCTTCGCGCCCGCGCCCGATGGCCGCTGATCCGCGTTTCGCCGCCTGGGCGGCAGCGCTGGAAGGCCATCTGGATCGGGCGCTGCCACCGGCCGACACCGCCCCGCGACGCCTGCATGCCGCCATGCGCCACGCCGTGCTCGGCGGCGGCAAGCGCATGCGCGCCCTGCTGGTCTACGCCGGCGGCACGCTGCTGCAGGCGGATGAGGCCACGCTGCATGCGCCGGCCATCGCGATCGAGCTGATCCATGCCTATTCGCTGGTGCACGACGACCTGCCGGCGATGGACGACGACGATCTGCGCCGCGGCAAGCCCACGGTGCACATCGCCTTCGACGAAGCCACCGCCATCCTCGCCGGCGACGCGTTGCAGACGCGCGCGTTCGAGGTACTGGCCTCGGCTACGGTCGCGGCGACCCTGCGGGTGGACTGGCTCGGCACGCTGGCGCAGGCCTCCGGTGCCGCCGGCATGTGCGGCGGCCAGGCGCTGGACATCGATGCCACCGGGTCGCGGCAGACACTGGACGACCTGCAGCGGATGCACGCCCTGAAGACCGGCGCCCTGATCCGCGCGGCCGTGCGCATGGGCGCGCTGGCCGGCGCAGCCGATGCCGCCACGCTCGCGCGGCTGGACGATTTCGCCACGGCGTTGGGGCTGGCGTTCCAGGTGCGCGACGACATCCTCGACATCGAGGCCAGTTCCGAACAGTTGGGCAAGACCGCCGGCAAGGATGTGGCGCAGGCCAAGTCGACCTATCCGGCCCTGCTGGGCATGGACGGCGCGAAGGCGAAACTCGCCGAACTGGATGCCCTCATGCGCGAGGCGCTGGCCCCGTACGGCGGCGGTGCCGATGCGCTGCGCGCGCTCGGCGAGCTGGCGATCCATCGCGCGCACTGAGCGAGGGCATGAAAAAAGCCCGGCATTGCCGGGCTTTTTGTTCCCCACAGTGATCGCTTACTTGATCAGGCGCAGGGCGAACGGATAACGGTAGGACTCGCCGTTGTTGGCCTTGATGCCGGCGATGATGCACAGCACCAGGTTGGCGATGCCGACCAGCGGCATCAGCAGCAGGCCGATCAGCACGAAGGCCAGGATCCACGAGATGACGATGGCGATGAACACCGTGATCTGGAAGTTCAGCGCTTCCTTGGACTGGTCCACGACGAAGCCCTTGGATGCATCGTCCTTGCTGACCAGCCAGATGATCAGCGCGCCGATCGGGCCGGTGACGATGCCCAGCAGGTGCGCCAGCAGCGACATGGTGCGCTGGTCCTGGGGCGCCTCGCCTGCGGTCGGCGGCGGCGGTGCGGTGACGTTGTCGAATTCGCTCATCTAGGTGATTCCCCTAAGTGGTGGGTGGGCGGTCGAGTGCGGCGATCCCCCGCAGCACTCCGCATGCCAAGCATAACGGGTAACCGCGCCGACGGCGGCCACGGAACCCGCTTTCGCCTATTCGCCCGCCACGGTCATGCGGCCGACAAGGACGGAGCCCACGCCGACATGGGAGCGGCGATCCACATCGCGGCCCACCGCCTCGATGCCCGCGAAGATCGTCTTGAGGTTGCCGGCGATGGTGATGCCGTCCACCGGGTAAGCGATCACACCCTGCTCCACCCAGAACCCCGCCGCACCGCGCGAATAGTCGCCGGTCACACTGTTCACGCCCTGCCCCATCAGCTCGGTGACCAGCAGGCCGGTGCGCATGCCCGCCAGCAGGTCGGCGAAACCGCCCGCGTTCGCCTTCACCTGCAGGTTGTGCACGCCGCCGGCGTTACCGGTGGTCTGCAGGCCGAGCTTGCGCGCCGAGTAACTGCCCAGCACGTAGCGCTCCAGCACGCCATCGCGGATGAGGTGGGAGCGCTTCGTCGCCACGCCCTCGGCATCGAACGCGGCCGAACGCAGGCCATGCGGCAGCAGCGGCAGTTCCTCGATGGCGAACCAGTCGGGAAAGATGCGCTGGCCCACATGATCCAGCAGGAAGCTGGCCTTCCGGTACAGCGCGCCGCCGGAGACCGCGCCCAGCAGGTGGCCGACCAGCGAACGCGCGACCTCCGCCGAGAACAGGACGGGATACTCGCCGGTGGCGAGCGAGCGCGGCTGCAGGCGCGCCACCGTGCGTTCGGCGGCCTTGCGGCCGATGGCCACCGGATCTTCCAGTTCCTGGTGCGACAGGGCGGTGCTGTACCAGCCGTCGCGCTGCATGGCATCGCCCTGCCCGGCGATCAGCGCGCAGCCGATCGTGTGCTGGGTGTCGCGCTCGCGGCCGATGAAGCCGTGCGAATTGGCGTACACCGACAGGCTTTCGCCGCTGCCGATGGAAGCGCCGTCGGAGTTCTCGATGCGCGCGTCGGCGTCGCGGCCGGCCGCTTCGCAGGCCAGCGCCAGATCGACGGCGCGGTCCATGTCCAGCGCCCAGGGATGCCAGACATCCAGATCCGGGAACTCTCGCGCCATCAGCGCGGCATCGGCCAGCCCGGCGGCCTCGTCGTCCTCGGTGAAACGCGCGATGGCGCAGGCCTGTTCCACCGTGGCCTCCAGGCTCTCCTCGCGCAGGTAGGCGGTACTGGCGCTGCCCTTGCGCTTGCCGAAGTAGACGGTCACGCCGATGCCGCGGTCGCGGGTGGCCTCCACCGTCTCCACGTCGCCCAGGCGCACGTTGACGTTGAGGCCGGTTTCCTCGCTGCAGCTCACCTCGGCCTGGGTGGCACCGTGGGCCCGCGCGCGGTCCAGCAGGCGCTGCGACAGCGCCTCCAGGCGTTCGAGCCGGGCCAGGCTGTCGGCAGGGGAAGTCAGGGCGGTGGCGTTCAATGCTTTATCCTTGTATCCAGTGATCCGCGCACGGGCGACGGATCGGCATTCGATCAGGCTTCCACGGCGCACCGCGGAAGCGACAGAGAGGCTTCACCATGCGCGGACGCGACCCCGAAACCGGCGAATTCTATAGCCCCAGCCGCACCCAGCAGCGGATCGAGGCGCTGGAGATCCGCAGCCTGGCCGAGAAGCTGGTGGCGCTTCCCGCCGCGCAGCTGGCGCGCCTGCCGATTCCCCAGGAGCTGATGCCGCACATCGTGGAAACGCAGCGCATCACCTCGCACATCGCGCACAAGCGCCAGTTGCAGTTCCTCGCCAAGCAGATGCGGCGCGAGGAAGATGAAGTGCTGGAGGCGATCCGCGACGCGATGGACGAGGGCGGCGAAGCCGCGCGTCGCGAAACCGCCCTGCTGCACCAGGCCGAACAGTGGCGCGACCGTCTGCCGGCCGATGGCGACGACGCGCTGGCCGCGCTGCTGGAGGAATTCCCCACGGCCGACCGGCAGAAGCTTCGCCAGCTGGTCCGCAACGCCACCGACGAACGCGCGAAGAACAAGCCGCCGCGTGCGTTCCGCGACCTGTTCCGCGA
The DNA here is from genome assembly GCF_010093385.1 of Pseudoxanthomonas mexicana. Lineage (GTDB taxonomy): Bacteria > Pseudomonadota > Gammaproteobacteria > Xanthomonadales > Xanthomonadaceae > Pseudoxanthomonas_A > Pseudoxanthomonas_A mexicana. The sequence continues at coordinate 36,455 of NZ_PDWV01000031.1, read as the reverse complement.
AGTGCGTGAGCTGCTGGCCTCGACGGACACGCAGGACGACGAAGCCGCCGCCGAGTAGCCCCTCTCCCGTCGGCGACCGAAGGAAATCCCTGCGGGAGAGAGGGGTTGGGGTGAGGGGCGACGAAAGTCGAGACGCATCAAACATCGTGACTCCGCTCGCCCCTCATCCGGCGCTTCGCGCCACCTTCTCCCGAAGGGAGAAGGTACAGACAGGCAGGCTTCACGCCTTCGTCCCGCCCACCGTCAGCCCTTCGATCAGCAGCGACGGCTGGCCCACGCCCACCGGCACGCTCTGGCCGTCCTTGCCGCAGATGCCGACGCCCTGGTCCAGCGCCAGGTCATGGCCGACCATCTTCACCTTCTGCATCGTCTCCGGCCCGTTGCCGATCAGGGTGGCGCCCTTCACCGGCGCGGTGATGCGGCCGTCTTCGATCAGGTAGGCCTCGGTCGCGGAGAACACGTACTTGCCGCTGGTGATGTCGACCTGGCCGCCGCCGAAATTGACCGCGTACAGGCCCTTCTTCACCGAGCGGATCATGTCTTCCGGATCGTCCTGTCCGGCCTGCATGTAGGTGTTGGTCATGCGCGGCATCGGCAGGGGCGCGAACGATTCGCGACGGCCATTGCCGGTAGGCGCCACGCCCATCAGGCGCGCGTTGTGGGTGTCCTGCATGTAGCCCACCAGCACGCCATCCTCGATCAGCATGGGGCAGTTCGTCGGCGTGCCTTCGTCGTCGATGTTGAGCGAACCGCGGCGACCGGGCAGCGTGCCGTCGTCGACGATGGTGACGCCCTTGGATGCGACCTGCTGCCCGATGCGGCCCGCATACACACTGGTGCCCTTGCGGTTGAAGTCGCCCTCCAGCCCGTGGCCGACGGCTTCGTGCAGCAGCACGCCGGGCCAGCCGCTGCCCAGCACCACCGGCATCACGCCGGCCGGCGCATCGATCGCCTCCAGGTTCACCAGCGCCTGGCGCAGCGCTTCGCGCGCGAGGTCTTCCGGCTTGCCGTCGGCGAACAGTTCCGCATAGCCGTAGCGGCCGCCCATGCCGGCATAACCGGATTCGCGACGACCGTTCTGTTCCACGATGACCTGCACGTTCAGGCGCACCAGCGGGCGCACGTCGGACGCCAGCACGCCGTCGCTGCGCGCCACCAGCACCGTGTCGATGCCGCCGGACAGGCTGACGGTCACCTGCTGCACGCGTGGATCGGCGGCGCGCAGGAAGCGATCCACCGCACGCAGCGCCTCGACCTTGGCCTCGTTGCCCATCGCATCGATGGGATCGTCGCCGGCGTACAGTGCGTGGCCGCCGCTGCGCACCAGCGCGCGCGGCGCGTGCGCCGCACCGTCGCGGGCGATGGCGCGCGCCGATTTCGCCGCGTCCAGGAGGGCCTGCGCGTTGATGTCGTCGGAATAGGCGAAGCCGGTCTTCTCGCCGGAGATCGCGCGCACGCCCACACCCTGCTCAATGGAATGCGCGCCGTCCTTGACGATGCCGTCCTCGACCGTCCAGCTTTCGCGACGCGCATGCTGGAAATACAAGTCGCCGAAGTCGATGCCCGGCCCCAGCAGCGTGCCGAAGGCGCGGTCGAGACCGGACGGATCCAGGCCGGCGGGCAGGAGGAGACGAGTTTCGGCGAGCGGGATCGGCAGGGTCATGTCTTCACCATGGGGGCGGAAGGCGGCCGCGACAAGCGCGGGCGCCCACGCGCGGGATGTCAGGGAGCGCCGGCGCTGTCGGCGCTGTCGGCGCGGTCGGCGCTGTCGGCGCTGTCGGCGCGGTCGTGCTGGCGGACGCGCGACTGTTCGCGCCCCACCCCCTCGACCTTGGGCGATTTCCACGGGCCGGTGACCCGGTAGGTCTTGGCACCCATTTCGGCCAGTGGCTTCTTCAGCACCGCATTGGCCACGGCACCCACCGCCGCGCCGATGGGACCACCGGCCACCGCGCCGACGGCGGTCAGCACGTTGGCGGATTTCGGCTTCACGTCGACCATCTGGTCGAACTGCTCGCTGCGCAGGTCGGTGTCACCGCGGATCAGGATCTCGGCCGCGGGTCCGTCGATCACCAGGTTCTCGCTGCGCGCCAGCCCGCCCGTGATGCGGAGGTCGCCATCGATGCGGTTGAACGCGAATCCCTTCGAGAAGAAATCACTGAAGTCGAGCATCAACCGACGCCGCACTTCCGCCACGCTCAGCAGGCCCAACACGCGGCCCGCGCCGGGCTCGACTTCCAGCAGGTGGCCATCGCGCGCGGCCAGCTTGACGCTGCCTTCCAGCGACGCGAGGCGGAAGGCGGTGGGGCTGCCCGGCCAGGCGGCCTGGGCGGTGATCTGGCCGTGGCCGCCGCCGACGCGGTCGCCCAGTCCCAGATCGTCCATCAGCACGCCGAAGTTCTCGCTCTTCACCTCGGCGGCGAAACGGGTGCGGGCCGCTGCCCCCATGCCGGTCCACTGCCCGCTCACGTCGATATGCTGGCCCGGCGAACGCAACTGCAGCTGGTCGACATGCATGCCGTCGGACTGCTGGCGCGTGCGCAGCTTGGCCGCGCCCAGTCGCGCGTCGCCGAAACGCAGGTCTTCGATGTCCAGCGACAGCGGCGGGATGTCCGCCGGGTTGAGATCGTCGGTAGCGCCGCGTGCGGACGCGACGGCAGCGCCGCTGTCGGTCGCGGACGCCTTGCGCCAGTGCACGCGCGCCAGCTTGCCGGCGATCGCCGCGCCCTTCGCGTCGGGGACCAGCAGCGCGCCGGACAGCGCTTCGCCATCCAGCGACACCGCCAGCGCCTGCTGCGCGGGTGCCAGCTGCAGGCGCGTATCGGGGAACACCGAGCCGATCATCAGCAGACGCTCGGCGGTGACGTCGATGTGGCGCAACGGCAGCGATCCCCCTTCGCCACCGCCCTTGGCCAGCGCCACCCACTCCATCGCGTCCAGCGTGCCGGCACGGCCGGTCGCGATCAGGCCGGACGCCGGAGCGGCGTCCTTGACTTCATGGCTGCCCAGCACGACGCGCACGCCGGTCTGGCCGTTGCTGTCGCGTGCGCGCAAGGCGAGCAGGTCCCCGAACGCCACGTCGATCTGCCCGCTGCCCATCGGCAGCGGCGCGCGAACGGTGGTTTTCAGCGGCGAACCCGGCGCCTTGCGCAGCGGCGCCGGCAGGCTCATCGCGGTGCCCACCAGGTCGGAGGTGAGGTTGAGCTGCGTCGGCGCCTCAGGCTTGCCCGTCGACGCGCGCGGAATGTTCACGCCCACCGTCCACGACGAACGTCCGTCCATGTAAGGCTTCAGCCACGCCATCTCGGGTGCGCGATCCAGCAGGCGATCGGCATCGACGACGGCGGACAGGTCCGCCTCGAACGCCTGGTTACGGTCGCGCGTGCCGCTGCCGGCGCGCAATCCGAGCACGCCCGCCTGTCCGTCGTGCACCACCTGCAACGGCCCCGACGCGAAGCCGCCATCATCGTACTTCGCCTTGCCCCGCACGTTCTCGAACACCAGGTCCCAGCGTTTCTCCGCCAGCTGCGCACCCTTCAGGTCCACGGTACCGGCGAGCTTGCGGCGTGCCTGTGCGTCGGCGTGCAGCGGCTGCAGCAGGTCGAAGGTCGCCGCCACCGGCCCCTTCGCCTGCAGGTGGTCCAGCGTATCGGCGTAGGTCTTGTGCAGCGGACTCTGCCGCAACATCGCCAGCAGCTTGCCGGCATCGGTGTCCGTGCGCGCGGTGATCTTCAGGTCGCCCTCGCCGAAATCGGCGATGCCGGCTTCGAACGCCGGCACCGCGACGTCCGCCAGCATGCCGCGCGCCTTTAGCAGGAAGCCGTTGCCGATGAAGGCGATGTCGCCATGCACCTGCTCCACCTGCGGCCAGTCGTGCTGGAACTTGAACTGCCCGTCCTCGATCCGCGCCACCGCTTCGAAGCGGCCGTTCTGGCGCGTGAACGGCCAGTCGTCGAGATCGCCGGTGACGATGGCGCGTCCATCGCGCACGGTGCCGCCGACCAGCGCGCCGTTCAGCCAGTCGACCGCGGCCTTGGACATCTTGTGGTGGATCCAGAAGCCCTTCGCCGCCGGCACCGGCGCGTCGTCGAGATCGGCGGCCAGATCGATCCACGGCCGCGTGCCATCCCCCTGGAACCACAGGCCACCGCGCACGTCGGCGCCGTAGTCCTTGCCCTGCACCTTCAGCGCCGAGGTACCCACGCGCCAGCCCTGGCCGTCGCGCCAGCCCAGGACATCGCCCTGCAGCCTGACGTCGTGGACCACGGCGAAACCGCTGGGCCAGTCGAAGCGCATGCGCGAAGCCGGATCGAGCTTCAGGCGGAAACCCGACGCATCGCCGTCGAAGTCGCCCGCCAGTCCGCTGAGTCCCGGCGCATCGCCGACCGGTGCGAACGAGATGTCACGCAGCGTGCCTTCGCCCTGCATCGCGCCGTCACGGCGCCCCATCAGTGCGAGCCGTGCCAGCCGCGCGCCCGGCTTGGCCTGCACCAGCCAGCGGCGCAGGCCGGGTTCGACCCTGTCGCTCAATCCCAGCCCCGCGAACAGCGGGGCCGCGTCCACTTCATCCGCCAGCACCGCATAGCGCGCACCGCCGGCCAGCACCAGGCCATCGAGAGTCTGTACCGCCGGAGCGCTGCCGACGCGCAGGCGCGGCGCATCGAGGCGCCAGCCACCGTTCACCAGTCGCCAGCGCATGCGACCTTCCAGTTGATCGAACGCCACACGGGTCGGCGCGGCGGATGCAGGCAATGGCGCGCCGCGCAGACCGACCTGGCGCAACTGCGCATCCGCCGTCACCAGTACCACGCGATGCCGGCGCAGCTCCGTCCATGCGCGCACGCGGCCATTGCCGCGTTCGGCCACCACACCGGCGTAGCGCAGCAGCGGAGACCACGCTCCGATGTCCTCGGCTGCCACATCCAGATACGCACGGCCGTCGCCTGCCCGGCGGTCGAAATCGATGGCGACGTTGAGCGGCGCGGCATCCTTGCGGATCCAGGCGCGCGTGCCCGCGCGCACGCGGTCGCCCTGCACGCGCAGGCGCAGGTCGATGTCGGGCACCTGGATATCCCACCCCAGCGACGGCGCGACGATGGCCAGGCGCCCGTCGATCACCTGCAGCTCGCCCAGGCCTTCCAGACTGGACAGCGGATCGTCGTCCGCCCGCTGCTGGCCGGGCAGGCCTCGCACGGACCATGCGCCGTCATCGCCGCGCTGCAACGTCAGGGCCAGCCCGCGCAGGCGCAGTTCGGTGAAGGAACGCCCCGGCAACAAGCCGCCATACATCGACACCAGCACCTCGGCCTGGCCGATGCGCACGCCGCTTTCGCCGGCTCCCAGCCGCAGGCCATCCAGCTGCAGCAGCGGACCACGGCGCGTCCACTGGGTCTTCACGGCATCGAAGGCCACCGGGCGGCCTGCGCGTTCGCTGAGCCAGGCCGCGATGCGGTCCGGATGGCGTTCGGCCAGCGGCAACACCTGGCTGGCGATCCCGAGCACCACGGCCATGCACACCAGCACGACCGCGGCGCCGTAGACGGCACCCCGACGGGCCAGGCGCAGGCGGCGGCGCAGCGGTGTGGGCATCAGCTCGCTGCGCTCGCCGGGATTCGGGAGTCGGCATTCGGGATTCGGGAAAGCAGGCCCCGGGATCCACCTTCACGAATCCCGAATGCCGAATCTCCCATCCCGGCCTTACAGCAGCACGACATCGAACTGCTCCTGCAGGTACTGGTCGTCGGCCTGGAAGCGGATCGACTTGCCCAGGAACTCTTCCAGCTCCGCCACCGCCGTCGATTCCTCGTCGGTGATGCGGGCGACCACCTTCGGCGAGGCGATCACCAGCAGGCGCGCCGCCTCGAACTGGCGCACGGCGCGGGTGATCTCGCGGAAGATCTCGTAGGTGACGGTTTCGGTGGTCTTGATGCTGCCGCGCCCGCTGCATTCCGGACACGGTTCGGACAGCTGGCGGGCCAGGCTCTCCACCGTGCGCTTGCGCGTCATCTCCACCAGGCCCAGCGGCGAGAACTCGTACACCGTGGTCTTGGCATGGTCCTTCGCCAGCGACTTCTCCAGCGTGCGCAACACCTGGCGGCGATGCTCGGGATCGTCCATGTCGATGAAGTCGATGATGATGATGCCGCCCAGGTTGCGCAGCCGCAGCTGGCGCGCGACCGCCTGCGCCGCTTCCAGGTTGGTACGGAAGACGGTTTCCTCGAGGTTGCGCTGGCCGAGGAACGAACCGGTGTTCACGTCGACCGTGGTCATCGCCTCGGTCTGGTCGATCACCAGGTAACCGCCCGACTTCAGGGGCACCTGCTTGTCCAGCGCGCGGCCGATCTCGTCCTCCACCCCGTACAGGTCCAAGATGGGGCGCTCGCCCGAATACAGTTCGATGCGCTCGGCCAGCACCGGCATGTACTTGGCGACGAAGGCCTGCAGCCGCTCGTGGGTTTCCTTGGAATCGACCTTCACCTTGTCCACGTCCTTGCGGATGAGGTCACGCACCGCGCGCAGCGGCAGGCTGAGGTCTTCATACAGAATGCTGCACGAGGGCGATTCGCGCCCGCGGCGTTCGACCACGTTCCAGACGCGCGACAGGTAGGCGATGTCCTCGGCCAGCGCCTCGACCGGCTGGCCCTCGGCGTTGGTGCGGATGATGTAGCCGTGGCCGCCGTGCAGGCCGGCCAGTTCGGTGACGGTCTGCTTCAGGCGATGACGCTCGGCTTCGTCCTCGATCCGTGCGGACACGCCGATCACCTTGGACTGCGGCAGCAGCACCAGGTAGCGCGAGGGTATGCTGATCTGCGTGGTCAGCCGCGCGCCCTTGCTGCCGATCGGGTCCTTCACCACCTGCACCACGATGTCCTGCCCGTCGCGCAACAGGTCCATGATCGGCGCGGGGGGCGGCGTGGGCAGGGCGGCCTCTTCGCCATCGACCACGGCGTCCGGCGAGGAACGCACGATGTCGTTGGCGTGCAGGAAGGCGGCGCGCTCCAGTCCGACTTCGACGAACGCGGCCTGCATGCCCGGCATCACCCGCTGCACCTTGCCCTTATAGATGTTGCCCACCACGCCGCGGCGCCAGCCGCGTTCGATGTGCAGTTCCTGCAGCATGCCGTTCTCGATCACCGCCACGCGGGTCTCGCGCGGGGTGACGTTGACCAGGATCTCTTCCGACATGGGGTCCTTCCTCAGGCTGACGCGGTGGCGGCGGTTGCCGTTGGATGGATGCCGAAGCCGCGCAGCAGCTTCGCCGTCTCGTGCAGGGGCAGACCCATCACGGCCGAGTAGCTGCCGGCCAGGCGGGTGACGAACTGCTCGGCGCGCCCCTGGATGCCATACGCCCCGGCCTTGCCCATCGCCTCTCCGCTGGCGACGTAGGCTGCGATGTCGGCCTCGTCCAGGTCGGCGAAGGTGACGTCGGTGACCACCAGCGCCTGCGCCTCGCGCCCGGCGCTCACCACCGAGACGGCGGACACCGCCTGGTGGGTGCGGCCGGACAGGCGGCGCAGCATGGCGGCGGCCTCCGCTTCGTCGGCCGGCTTGCCGAACACCTCGTCCTCCAGGATGACTTCAGTGTCGGCGCCCAGCACCACCGCGCCGGGGGTGGCCATGACCTTCAGCAACCCGGCACCGGCCTTTTCCCGGGCGACGCGGCGCACGTAGTCGATGGCCGGTTCGCCGGGCTGGCGCTGTTCGGGGATGTCCAGGTCGATCCGGCCGAACGACAGCCCCAGGCGGGTCAGCAGTTCGGCACGGCGGGGGGATTGGGAGGCCAGATAGAGCATCACGGAAGAATAACCCGCGGCGCCTGACTGAATGACCGCTGATGCCGGCCGCATCCCGGTAACCCTGCCGCAGATCACGGCCCGTTCATGTCATCGTGAACACCCTTGCGCGTCGACGACGACCGGGTGTCCCGCCATCCGAACCACGAAAAGGAGATCCCATGCGCCTGCCCCTGATCCGCCCCCTGCTGCTCGCCCTGACCCTGTCCCTGGGAACCACCGCCGCCATGACCAGCCACGCCCAGACCTCCCCTGCCTACGCCATCCCCTCCGACGGGACCCTGCTCAACGTGTCGGCGCAGGCCGAGGCCTCGCGCGTGCCCGACATCGCCACGATCTCCGCCGGCGTGGTCACCCAGGCCGTGGACGGCAACACCGCCATGCGCCAGAACAGCGAGCAGATGGCGAAGGTGGTCGCGGCCATCAAGGCTGCCGGCATCGCCGACAAGGACGTGCAGACCAGCGGGATCAGCCTCAATCCGCAGTACCGCTACGCCGAGAACGAAGCCCCCAAGATCACCGGCTACCAGGCCAACAACACGGTCAGCGTGAAGGTCCGCGACATCGCCAAGCTGGGCAAGGTGCTGGACGCGCTGGCCGGCGTGGGCGCCAACCAGATCAACGGCCCGAGCTTCGAGATCGACAACCCGGAGCCGGTCTATGACGAGGCCCGCCTGGCCGCGCTGAAGAAGGCCCAGGGCCGTGCCGAGACCTATGCGAAGTCGCTGGGCCTGAAGGTGCGCCGGATCGTCAGCATCTCCGAGGGCAATGGCGGCTTCCGTCCGGTCCCGATGATGGCGATGGCCAAGATGGAAGCCCGCGACGCCAGCGGCGCGCCGCCGGTCTCGCCGGGCGAAACCACGGTCTCGGTCAACCTGGACGTGGTGTTCGAACTGGGCAAGTGATCCCTGTCACGCGACGACCCAGACGGCGCCCTCCGGGGCGCCGTTTTCGTTGGCGGCCGGCCATCCCGGACTACGCCCAAGGTCGAAGCCCTCCCCTCTTGCAGCCAACGTGCGGGGGAGTACAGTCTGGACTTGCGGCGCCAGGACGTTGCAACCCCACTCCTCGCGGCCGAGCGTTGTTCCGTTCACAGCCCTCAGGAGGTGGATCATGGTTCGCGCACTACCCCACGGTTCCGACCCCGCATCGACAGCGGCCGCATCGCGGCCCTCGCCGCCGCCATCGCGGTCCATGCGATCGCGTTGCTGATGCTGCTGATGCCGATGGCGGCCCCGCCGATCAAGCCGGTGGCCCTCGACGCTCCCAAGGATCCCATCTTCCAGATCTACGAGAAGAAGGTTCTCCCCGATCCCGTACCCGTGATCGAGGAGCGCAAGATCGTCCCCGAAAAGAAGCCTGACGTGATCCAGAAGCGGGTCGATGTCGTGACGCCGGTGGCGGATACCCCCGTGATCGTCGAAGGGGGCAGCGAGCCCGTCATCGAGCAGTCCATGGTCGACACCGGCGCCATCACGAGTCCGGCCCTGGGTGGCCCGCTGCCTTCGGCGACGCTGGAGTATGTCCGTGCGACTTCACCGCGCTATCCGATCAACGAGCTGCGCAACGGCGTGCAGGGCACGGTGCTGCTGCGCGTGCTGGTGGACGTGGATGGCACGCCCGTCAGCGTGACCGTCGAGAGCAGCAGCGGCAACCGCAACCTGGACAAGGCGGCGCTCCAGCACGTACTGAAGACCTGGCGTTTCAAGCCCGCCATGCAGGACGGACAGGCAGTGCAGGCCTACGGCCTGGTGCCGATCGCCTTCAGCCTGCAGTGATGCGGGCCGCATGAACGAAGAAGCCCGCCGGATGGCGGGCTTTTTCTTGGGGTTCCGACAATGCACCACCGCATCAGGCGCGGTGATAGGGATGGTTCGCCAGCATCGCCGCCGCGCGATATACCTGTTCGGCCACCACCAGCCGCACCAGCATGTGCGGCAGCGTCAGCGGGCTGAGCGACCATTTCTCGTGCGCCGCGGCGACCACGTCGGGCGCATGGCCTTCCGGCCCGCCGATCAGCAGGGCGATATCGCGCCCCAGCGTGCGCCAGTGCTCCAACCGCTGTGCGAGCTGTTCCGACGAATACGGCTTGCCGGTGACCTCCAGCGCGACGACATGGGCGTTCTTCGGCAGTGCCGCCAGCACGCGCTTGCCTTCGTCGTCGATCGCACGCTGCGGATCGCGGCCCTTGCCGCGCAGGCCCGGCTCGATCTCGACCAGTTCGAACGGCAGCCAGTGCGACAACCGCTTCTGGTACTCGGCGAATCCCTGGGCGACCCATGACGGCGCACGCTCGCCGGTGGCGATGAGACGGCATTTCATGAAGGCATGATAGCCGCCTGCAAACGACGAAGGCGCCCGAGGGGCGCCTTCGCACGGAAACGACAGGGTCTCAGAGACGCGATTCGTCCGCGGTCTCGACGTCCTCTGGCGGCTGGTCGCCCACCGTCCACAGGCGCTCGAGCGCATAGAACTCGCGCACGCGCGGCAGCATGACGTGGACGATGACGTCGCCCAGGTCCACCAGCACCCATTCGGCCTCGCGCTCGCCTTCCACGCCCAGCGGCATGACGTCCAGCTTCTTGGCGAACTTCACCACTTCGTCGGCGATCGACTTCACGTGGCGCGTCGAGGTGCCCGAGGCGATGACCAGGTAGTCGGCAACGCTGGACTTGCCGCGCACGTCGATCTCGACGACGTCCTTGGCTTTCAGTTCCTGCACGGCCGCATGGACGTTGGCGAGCAGGTCCGGCAGGGCCGGCGGCGGGCTGGGGAGGCGGGTCTTGATGACGTGGGCTTGGCTGGACAAAGGCTTGGTGGCTCTGGAGATACGGGACGGATTATAGCGGACCGTGCGTCGCGGCCCGGTCAAGGTAGAGCCTTTCGTCGGCGATCGCCGTGGCGACGCGGGCCGGCACCAGGTGGCGCCAGGGCTCACCGGTAGAGATCCGGCGCCGGATGTCGGTGGCCGATTCGGGCTGCAACGGGTGGTCCAGCCGGTACACCAGGCCGGCGGGGGCCCTGCCCCGCGCCTCGGCCTCGGAGGTCCCGCGCGAGGCCAGCGCATCGGCCAGATCGGGCAGCAGGCCGGCATCCAAGAGGTTGCCGGGCCGGTCCGCCACCACGAAATGGGCCAGGCCGAACAGCGCCCGCCATTCGTGCCATCCCGGCAGTCCCAGCAGGCTGTCGGCCCCGATCAGCAGGGCCAGGGGGGCTGCGTCGCCCAGCTCCACGCGCAGTTCGCGCAGCGTGTCCACCGTGTACGACCGCGACCCCGGCAGCCGTGCGGCCCGGCGCAGTTCGCGCCGATCCACGCACAGGCCCTCCTCGCCCTGTACCGCGAGATCGAGCAGGTGCGCGCGCTGCGCCGCGCTCGCGCCCGGTGGCGCGCGGTGCGGGGGGTCTGCGGCCGGCATCAGGCGCACGGTCACGCACAGCGCGTCGCGCGCCGCGCGCGCGATGGCCAGGTGTCCGTTGTGGATGGGGTCGAACGTGCCGCCGTAGAAGAGCCGCAGCATCGCGCGTGCCGTCAGGCCACCAGCAGACGCACGGCCTTGGCGTCGGCGATGGCCAGCAGCAGCCGCTCCAGCGCCACCCAGGCATCGCCCTCGCCGCGTCCCTTGGCGGTACGGTCGATCTTCGAGGCCTCGGCGACGAAGCGGTCCCAACGCGCCGGTGAGGCGTGCCGTTGCAGTGCGCGCTTGAACGGCGCCTGCTTGGCCTCCCAGATGCCCTGCGCCTTCATCTCGGCGGCCAGATTGCCGCCACCGGCCTGCACGCGCGCCAGCGCAGCCGTGCGCAGCAGTTCCTTCACCACCATCGGCATCAGGCCCGCGACCATGTCCCCCTCGGCCCGCAGACCGGCGAGGATGCGCGATACCTGTGCGCCCTGCCCCGCCAGCACGGCATCGGTCAGGCGGAACACGTCGTAGCGCGCCGCATTGGCGACCAGCGACTCCATGCGCTCGGCATCGAGCACTTCGCCGTTGCTGAGCAGGGCCAGCTTGTCGATTTCCTGCGCCGCGGCGAGCAGATTGCCTTCAACGCGATCCGCCAGCAGCTGCACGGCATCGCGATCCGCACGCAGGCCCTTGCTGCGCAGTCGGCTTTCGATCCAACCCGGCAGTTCGTGCGGCTTGATGGCCCACGCTACCGCGACCACGCCGACGCGTGCGATGGCATCGCTCCACTTGCCCTGGTAGGCCTTGCCCCATTCGCCTGCGGTGATCAGCAGCACCACGTCGGGCGGCGGGTTCGCGCAGAAGGCGCTGATGACCTCGGCGCCTTCCTTGCCCGGCTTGCCACCGGGCAGGCGCACTTCCACCAGGCGGCGGGCACTGAACAGGCTGGGCGCGTTGAAGCTCGCCTCCAGCTGGCCCCAGTCGAAATCACGCCCGTCCGCATCGAAGCCTTCGCGCTCACCGATGCCCTGCGCCCGCGCCTGTGCACGCACGGCGTCGGCCGCCTCCAGCACGCGCAGCGTTTCGGGGCCGGCGATCAGGTAAACCGGATACAGCGGCTCGGTGGTACCGCGTGCCGCCAGCTGTTCCGGCTTCAGCTCCATCAGGGCGCCGCGTTCACCGGGCTGGAACGCACGACGCCATCGACGCGGCGGAGGATGGACGCCGCCATTTCGCGACGCAGCTCTTCCGCCAGCACCTCGCGCTCGGTCGTCGTACCCGTCGCATCCTGCGGCGGCGACACGTAGTCGCGCGACAGTTCGACCACCTGCTGCGGTACCAGGTCGGTACCGTCGGCCTTGGTGAATGCGAACACCACGGCGTAGCGCAGACTGAACTCCTGGGCACGGCCGAACTGGTCCACCGCAATGGGCAGATCGCCCCAGCGCTCGGACATGATGCGCAGCGTGGCGACCTGCGCGTCCGCTGCGGTGGCGGCGTCTTCCCCCGGCGGCGCGGCAAGCGTGGCGCCGGCAGCCTGCAGGCCACGCGACAGGCTGGTGACCAGCGCGCTGTACGACGTGGAGGCACCGACCACCCGGACCGGGCCCAGATCGGACGGCAATGCGATCCTGTTGCGCAGGTGGAAACCGCAGCCGGCCAGGAGGACCAGGGCGAGGACGAGGACGGGCAGGCGGAATCGGATCATGGGCGAAGTCTGGACGAGCCCGTCATGGGCGGCAATAGCCTAGCCGGACCGCAGGTGAACGCCGGGGCAAGGCGCCCCGGCTCATCATCCGGCGACGATGTTGACGATCTTGCCGGGCACCACGATCACCTTCCTGATGGCCAGTCCCTCCATGAACTTGGCGGTGTTGGGCTCGGCCTTCGCCAGCGCCTCCACCTGGTCCCGCGGCGCATCGGCGGCCACCTCGATCGTGCCCCGCAGCTTGCCGTTGACCTGCACCGCCAGCGTCACCGAATCGCGTACCAGCGCGGCCGCATCGACCTGCGGGAACGCCACGTCCTCGATCAGCGTCTCGGCGTGGCCCAGCGCCTGCCACAGCGCATGGCTGGCATGCGGGGTGATGGGGTTCAGCAGCAGCACCGCCGACTCCAGCGCTTCCTGACGCACCGCGCGCCCTTGAGGGCTGGCATCGTCGAACTTGCCCAGCGCGTTCGACAGCTCCATCACCGCGGCGATGGCGGTATTGAAGCTGTGGCGCTTGCCGTAATCGTTGCCGACCTTGTCGATGGTCTCGTGGGTCTTGCGGCGCACCGCCTTCTGCTCGGCCGTCAGGGACGCCACGTCCAGCGCCGGCGCGGGGCCGTCGGCGGCATGCTTCTGCACCTGCGTCCATAACCGGCGCAGGAAGCGCGCCATGCCTTCCACGCCGGCCTCGTTCCATTCCAGCGACTGCTCGGGCGGCGCGGCAAACATGGAGAACAGGCGCACGGTATCGGCACCGAACTTGTCGACCATCGACTGCGGGTCCACGCCGTTGTTCTTCGACTTGGACATCTTCTCGACCGCACCGATCCTCACCGGCTGGCCGTCGGCCTTCAGCGTGGCGCCGACAACGCGCGCCTTGTCGTCGCGCTGGATGTCCACGTCGGCCGGATTGATCCAGTCCTTCGAGCCGTCGGCGTTGTCGCGGTAGAACGTCTCGGCGATCACCATGCCCTGCGTCAGCAGGTTGGTGGCCGGTTCATCGCTGTCCACCAGGCGCGCGTCGCGCAGCAGCTTGTGATAGAAGCGGAAATACATCAGGTGCAGGATCGCGTGCTCGATGCCGCCGATGTACTGGTCCACCGGCAACCAGTAGTTGCCGCGCTTGTCCACCATGTCCTTGGCGCCGGGCGAGGTGTAGCGCGCGTAGTACCAGCTGGACTCCATGAAGGTGTCGAAGGTGTCGGTCTCGCGTTCGGCGGCGCCGCCGCATTGCGGGCACTTCGTCTTGCGCCATTCCGGGTCGGCCTTGATCGGCGACTTCACGCCGTCCAGGGTGACGTTCTCCGGCAGTACCACCGGCAGATCCGAATCCGGCACCGGCACGGCGCCGCAGCTGTCGCAATAGATCACCGGGATCGGACAGCCCCAATAGCGCTGGCGGCTGACGCCCCAGTCGCGCAGGCGGTAGTTCACCCGGCGCTGGCCCTGGCCCTTGCGCTCGAAGCGCTCGGCCAGCGCCTCGAAGGCACCGCGGTAATCCAGTCCGTCGAACTCGCCGGAATTGACCAGCTCCAGGTCGTCGCGGGTCTTGTCGCCGTACCAGTCGCGCCAGGTGGTCGGGTCGTAGGTCTTCTCGTCGTCGTTCCGCGGCGACTTCAGCGCGATGACCTGCTGGATCGGCAGCGCGTATTTGGTGGCGAACTCGAAATCGCGCTGGTCGTGTCCCGGCACCGCCATCACCGCGCCGGTGCCGTAGCCCATCAGCACGAAGTTGGCCACCCACACCGGCACCTTGTCGCCGGTGATCGGATGCACGGCGCGCAGGCCGGTATCCATGCCGCGCTTTTCCTGCGTTTCCAGTTCCGCTTCCGACACGCCGCCATGCTTGAGTTCCTCGAGGAACGCGGCCAACGCCGGATTTGCCGCCGCGGCCTTCAGCGCCAGCGGATGTTCGCCGGCGATCGACACGAAGGTCACACCCATCAGCGTGTCGGGGCGTGTGGTGAACACCGTCAGCGGTTCGTGGCCCTCGACGTTGAACTGGATTTCCAGGCCTTCGGAACGGCCGATCCAGTTACGCTGCATGGTCTTGACCGCGTCCGGCCAGCCCGGCAGGTTGTCCAGGCCGTCCAGCAGTTCCTGCGCGTAGTCGGTGATGCGCAGGAACCACTGCGGAATCTCCCGCTTCTCCACCAGCGCACCACTGCGCCAGCCGCGGCCGTCGATCACCTGCTCGTTGGCCAGCACGGTCTGGTCCACCGGATCCCAGTTCACCACCGAGTTCTTGCGGTAGGCCAGGCCCTTGCGCAGCAGGCGGGTGAACATGCGCTGCTCGTGCACGTAGTACTCGGGACGGCAGGTGGCGAATTCGCGCGACCAGTCGATCGCATAGCCCAGCGACTTCAGCTGGCTGCGCATGTGCTCGATGTTGGCGTAGGTCCACTTGGCCGGGGCGGTCCTGTTCTTGATCGCCGCGTTCTCGGCCGGCAGGCCGAACGCGTCCCAGCCCATCGGCTGCAGCACGTTGTGGCCGGTCATGCGCTTGTAGCGGCTGATCACGTCGCCGATGGTGTAGTTGCGCACGTGGCCCATGTGCAGCGCCCCGGACGGATACGGCAGCATCGACAGGCAGTAGTACTTCGGCTTGTCCGACCGCTCGTCGACTTCGAAGGCGCGTCGGGCCTCCCAGAAGGCCTGGGCCTGGGACTCGACGGTTTTCGGATCGTAGGAAGCGGGTTCGGCGGCAGTGGACATGGTGGTGTGCGGCAACGGCGACGGCAAAGCGGCCAAGGGTACCGCAGCGCACCATGGCCCGCCATGCCAGCGGTTAGCATGGACGGGTCGAAACCGGGGAATCCAGATGAACAGAACCGCCCTTGCCCTCGCTCTGGCCGCCTGCGGCCTGCCCGCTGCCCCGGATGCCCTGGCCGCCGGGCCGGCAGCGCCCCGCACCCTGGCGCTGCACTGCGAACGGGTGTTCGATGCCCGCAGCGGCAAGGTCCTGGGCGAGCACACCGTGCTGGTCCGCGACGGCCGGATCGCCGAGGTCATCCCTGGCCGCGCCAAGCTGGCCGACGCCGAATCCATCGTCCTGGCAGATCACACCTGCACGCCGGGATGGACCGACCTGCACGTTCACCTGGACGGCGAATCCAGCCCGCAGAGCTATTCGGAGGGCTTCCGCCTGGATCCGGTGGACTTCGCCTACCGCTCGGTGGGCTATGCGGAGAAGACGCTGATGGCCGGCTTCACCAGCGTGCGCGACCTCGGGGGAGACGTGACCCTGCACCTGCGCGACGCCGTCAACCAGGGCGCCGTGAAGGGGCCCCGCATCTTCGCCGCGGGCACCTCCATCGCCACCACCGGCGGGCACGCCGACCCCCCCAATCGCTTCAATCCCCTCCTGTCGCCCCTGATGGGCCCGCCCGGGCCGACCGAGGGCGTCATCAATTCCATCGACGACGCCCGCCAGGCCGTGCGCCAGCGCTACAAGGACGGCAGCGACGTCATCAAGATCACCGCCACCGGCGGGGTGCTGAGCTACGCCAAGTCCGGCGACGCGCCGCAGTTCACCGTGGACGAAGTGAAGGCCATCGTCGACACCGCACGCGACTACGGATTCCGCGTGGCGGCGCACGCGCACGGCAAGGAGGGCATGAAGCGCGCCATCCTCGGCGGCGTGACCAGCATCGAGCACGGCACCTACATGGACGAGGAGGTGATGCGGCTGATGAAACAGCACGGCACCTGGTACGTGCCCACGATCTCGGCGGGCCGCTTCGTCGCCGAGAAGGCGAAGATCGACGGCTACTTCCCGGCCGTGGTGAGGCCCAAGGCCGAGCGCATCGGCGCCCTGATCCAGGACACCGCCGGCAAGGCCTACCGCAACGGTGTGAAGATCGCCTTCGGCACCGACATGGGCGTGGGACCGCACGGCGACAACGCGCGCGAGTTCGTCTACATGGTGGAAGCCGGCATGCCGGCCGCCTACGCGCTGCAGGCGGCGACGATCCGCGCGGCGGAGGTGCTGGGCGTGGACGACCAGGGTGTGATCGAGGCCGGCAAGCGCGCGGACATCGTGGCCGTGCCGGGGAATCCGGTTGACGACATCAACGCCGTGCTGAAGGTGGATTTCGTGATGAAGGACGGCCAGGTCTATCGCCGTCCGACTCTCGACGCCCCTGCCCGATGATGCGATGACGAATGCGCCGCAACGCGGCGTCGTGCGGCATGGCCGAATCAGGTCATGCTCGCGCGGCCGATGTACTCATCTGCCGGCGCGCGATGCCACGCACAGCCAGCCGAGCCACGCGGCGTAACCCAGCCGCTGTGCGATGCCCGCGGGCATCAGCGCGACCGCGATCAATGCACTAAACAGCACTACCGCGGCCGCCACGATGCTCGCCTTCACCACGGGTCGCCAACGGCTTCGCCCGCGCATGCCGAAGGCGAACAGCGTCGCGCCCGGGACGAACGCCACCCACCACAGCAGCCAGGCCGTCGCATGCAGGCTGCTGGCCTCGTTGTGCAGGTCGTCCGGATCCAGCGGCAGCACGCCCAGGGCGATGAAGCCCAGCGCAGACAGCAGCAGCAGTTGGGCGCCTACACGCGCGGGCCAACCCGCATCGGCCGGCAGGCGGTGCCGCAGGTCCAGCGCAGCCACCGCGGCCAACACCCCCGTCAGCACGAAACCCAACAGGTTGAACCCCAGCGCATGCGGCACGCCTTTCGCGCCGAGCACAGCGACCGGGTGCCAGACCTGCGAGTAGCCCGACAACGCCACGCCGAAGCCGGCAACGGCGCCCACGAAAGCGATGGCGGCGAGCGCACCTGTCAGGGGAAGGAGTCGGGCCGTGAGGGAGGTCATGCAGGTCCGCGAAGGGTGAAATGACACGGGCAGGCCGTCATGGCCTGCCCGTTCGGTGACGCATCTTAACCCCGGCGCGTCATTCCTTCTCCCAGCCCGTCCGGCCGCCCTGCGCCGTGGCGTGGTTGTCCTTCAGGTAGTCCAGCGCCAGCGAGGCGCTGCGCACGAGCATGCTGTTGTCGGCGGCACCGAATGTCCATGCACCGGCCATGCCCTTGGCATGCTGGTAGAACTCGGGTTCGGCGATCACCTGTCCCGTGTCCTGGTCGGTAAGTTTCATCTTCACCAGGATGCGCGAGCTGCCCGCGAAGGCGCCCGCCCAGAAGCGCGCGCCGCCGCTGATGAAGCGGATCTTCTCGATGCGCGGTTCGATGACGAGGGTGCGTACGGGCGAATGCGTGGCCGGCGCCGCATTGCGTTCGCCCACCCACGCACCGACGCGTTCGTCGAGGTTGCGTTGGAACGACGCCAGCGCCTCCTGGTTGGCCTTGTGCCCGGCGTAATCCGACGCCAGTGTGGCTGGCCTGAGTTCATAACGGTCGAACTGGCCCAGGGCTTCGGCAGGGGGCGGGTTGGTCTCCGCCGAGGCCTGGATTTCATCCTTCGCCAGCGCGGGGCCTGCCACGGCACCCGCCAGCAGCAGGCCCAGCACGAAACGACGCACACCCATCACAGCCTCCCATCCGATCATGACGCGGCCCACGCCGCGGCGCGACGTTAGCAGAGCGCGCACGGCGCGCCCTATGCCAAAGGTTGCCAATGGAAGACGTCTTCCACCCCCACACCGAACGCCCGTGCGATGCGGAAGGCCAGTTCCAGCGAAGGCGCATACCGCCCTGCTTCCAGCGCGATGATGGTCTGCCGGGTCACGCCGCAGGCGTCGGCCAGCGCCTGCTGGGTCATCTCGCCGTGTTCGAAGCGCAGGCGGCGGATGTCGTTGGCGACCGGCGTGCCGGTCATGCGGCGCCACGCCGATCGCGCCAATACAGCATGGCGGTCGCCACGTACTCGCACAGCCAGCCCCACATCAGCGCGAACACCAGCAGGTTCGCGATCATGAAATGGGTCGCCCAGGCCAGCCGTTCGACCGGCGAGAAGGCCAGCATCAGCGCCAGCCCGACGATGCACGCGATCAGCGCGCCACGCCCCCAACCAGCCGCCCGCTTCTCGATCTCGCGGTCGCGCTCGTCCTCCTGCACGCGCCCTTTCCAGCGCGCGCCCAGCACGCCGGACAGCACGCTCCAGGCCACCAGCAACAGCACCAGGTGGCGCCCCACCGCCGACGCATGCGGGTTGTCCTGCAGCGCTGCCGCAGCGAAGACGTCCGCGCGGGCGAGGAAGTAGCCCGTCGCCGCGAGCATGAACGCCACGCCGACCCAGGCCCGCCATTCACCCGGCGCCAGTCCGCGCTCGGCTTTTCCCTGCGGCATCCGCGAAATGGCGTACAGCGCGCCCCATGCCAGCAGCACCAGCGTCGCTGTCCCGACCTTGCCCAGGTCCACGCCCAGCAGGGTGGATGGCCCGGCCAGCAGTGCCCAGAACGCCAACAGTCCCACCCCCAGCAGTCCCCACCAGCCCCAATGCTTCGATGCCATGACGTCCACTCCAGCAGACAATATGTAACTCAAACATTACATTTAATGAAATCCATGTCAAGTCTTCTTTACATCGCCTTGTATCCTCCGCGCCGCGCCACCATCTGAACGCGACGCCCCCCCCCCGCCAAGAGCGAACCGATGAGCGAGCTGTCCCACGTATTCGACGCCACCACCGACACCTTCGAAGCCGAGGTCCTGCGCAAGTCGCTGGACGTGCCGGTGCTGGTGGATTTCTGGGCCACCTGGTGCGGGCCGTGCAAGACCCTGGGGCCGATCCTGGAAAAGCTGGCGGGCGAGTACAACGGCGCGTTCGTGCTGGCCAAGGTCGACGTGGACAAGGAACAGCAGATCGCCGCGGCGTTCCAGATCCGCTCCGTGCCCACCGTCTTCCTGGTGAAGGGGGGACAGCTGGTCGACGGCTTCCCCGGCGCGTTGCCGGAAGGCCAGCTGCGCGAGTTCCTGGCATCGCACGGCATCCAGCCGGCCGAAGCCGTCGACGCCCCGGAAGAGGTTGTCGCGCTCGACCCGCAGGCCCAGGTGGCCGCGCTGCGCGAAGCCGTCGCCGCCGAGCCCGACAAGGACGAACTGAAACTGGACCTGGTGCTCGCGCTTCTGAAGACCGGTGAGGCGGCCGAGGCCGAGCGCCTGCTCGACGCCCTGCCCGCCAACCTGGCCACCGACGACCGCGCCGTGAAGGCGCGTGCGCGCCTGGGATTCGCGGCCGCACTGAAGGACGCGCCGTCGCCGGACGCCCTGCGCACCACCCTGCAGGCCGATCCGGCCGACCTGCGCGCGCGCCACCTGCTGGGCGTGCATGCACTGGTGGATGGCGATTCGGAACAGGCGCTGGAGCAGTTCCTCGACATGCTCAAGCGCGACCGCGCGTACGAGGACGGACTGGCCCGCAAGAGCCTGATCGATGCGTTCCGGGTGATCGAGGACGAGGCGCTCGTCGGCCAGTACCGCAGGAAGATGTCCTCCCTCCTGTTCTGACGCCGAACCTCGCCGTATCCGTTCCGTCCCCACGCATCGTTTTCATGAAGCCCAATACCCTGCGGCACATCTTCAATGTCTGGCCGCCGTTCCTGCTCAGCGGCATCCACGTCACCGAGCTGGCCCCGGACTGGAGCTTCGCCCGCGTCGAGCTGCGCATGCGTCCGTGGAACCGCAACTACGTCGGCACCCATTTCGGCGGCAGCCTGTTCGCGATGACGGACCCGTTCTGGATGATCCTGGCCAAGGAGCGCCTGGGCCGCGACTACTACGTGGGGGACAAGGCGGCCGAGATCGAGTTCGTGAAGCCGGGCAAGGGCCCGCTGCACGCCGAGTTCCGCCTGGACCCGCACGTGCTGGACGAGATACGCGCCGAGACCGCCAATGGCCAGAAATACCTGCGCTGGATGCCGGCGGATGTGTTCAACGCACAGAACGAGGTCGTCGCCCGCGTGCGCAAGCAGATCTACGTGCGACTGAAGCCCGAGGCACGGACCGCGACTGGCTGAACCCCGGTGGGCGCCACGGCGCCCCCGCGATGACGCTACAGCTGGACCCGTGTGCCGGCCTACAATAGCCCCATGCCCCCCGACCATCCGCCGCACCGCGCCTCGGTGCAGAAGCTTTTCATCACCGGCCTGCTGACGCTGCTGCCGATCTGGCTGACCTGGGTGGTCATCAAGTTCGTCTTCGTCCTGCTGTCGGACATCAGCAAGCCGTGGGTGGAACCGCTGTCGCACCGCATCGCGGCGACCTTCCCGCAGTCGCTGGGCTGGTTCAACGGGCTGTGGGTGCAGAACACCATCGCCATGGTGGCCACGCTGTTCGTCATCCTCGCCGTCGGCGCCCTGACCCGTCGCGTGGTCGGCCAGCGCCTGCTGCGCTGGTTCGAGGCGCTGATCGCCCGCGTGCCGCTGGCCAACGTCATCTACACCAGCGCACGCAAGCTGCTGGACATGCTGGAGACCAAGCCCGGCAGCACCCAGCGCGTGGTGCTGATCGACTTTCCGCACCGGGACATGAAATCGGTGGGCCTGGTGACGCGCGTGATCCGCGAGGAAGGCAGCGGACGCGAACTGGCCGCCGTCTACGTCCCCACCACGCCCAACCCGACATCGGGTTATCTGGAGATCGTGCCGGTCGAACTGCTCACGCCCACCGACTGGACGGTGGACCAGGCGATGAGCTTCATCATCTCCGGCGGCGCGGTGGCGCCCGACGCGATGCCGTTCACCCGCGCAGGGGAACGCTGAGCCATGCCCTCGGCGCGCACGCTGGACGACCGCGCGGTCCGCCTCTTCATCGTGCTGGCGGCGGTGTTCTGCGCCAACGCGGTGCTGGCCGAGTTCATCGGGGTGAAGATCTTCGCGCTGGAGGACACGCTGGGCGTCGCGCCGCTGGAGTGGAACCTGTTCGGTCAGACCGGCTCGCTCAGCTTCACGGCAGGCACGCTGCTGTGGCCATTCGTGTTCATCCTGACCGACACCATCAACGAATTCTTCGGCAAGCGCGGCGTGCGCTTCATCTCGTGGCTGGCCGTGGCATTGATCGTGTACGGCTTCCTGTTCGCCTTCGCGGCCATCGCGCTGGCGCCGGCCGGCTGGTGGGTGGAAGCGGCTCAGGCGCAGGGCGTGCCGGACTACCAGAAGGCCTTTGCTGCGATCTTCGGCCAGGGCATGTGGACCATCGCCGGCTCGGTGCTGGCGTTCCTGGTGGGGCAGCTGATCGATGTGTCGGTGTTCCATCGCATCCGCGCGGCGACCGGCGAGCGCTGGGTGTGGCTGCGGGCCACCGGTTCGACCGCGATCTCGCAGCTGGTGGACAGCTTCGTGGTGATCTACGTCGCCTTCGTGCTGGGGCCGCAGAAGTGGCCTACTTCGCTGTTCCTGGCAGTCAGCACCGTCAACTATGCCTACAAGATGCTGGCGGCCATCGCGCTGATTCCGCTGCTGTACCTGATGCGCCACGGTATCCGCCACTATCTAGGGCGCGAACGCGAACGACAACTGCGCGCGGAAGCCGCCCTGGACTGACACCGGGATCGGACACGGCGCGCGAAACGGGGAGACGCGATGAAAGCGACCTGGCTACTGGGGATGGCGATGATGTCGACCGGCGCACACGCCGCCACGCGCGAGGAAACGATCGACGCCTGGATGCGCGATTACACCGGCCAGGTCCCGGGGGCCTCGGTGCTGGTGCTCGAAGGCGGTGACGCGGTATTCCAGCGCAGCTATGGCCTGGCCGATCTGGAGGCCGGCGTGGCCAGTTCGCCTACGACCAATTACCGGCTGGCGTCGGTCAGCAAGCAGTTCACGGCCGCCAGCGTACTGCTGCTGGTCGAGGACGGCGTGCTGACGCTCGACGATCCGGTACGTCGCTGGCTGCCCACGCTGCCGGTGGCGGCGGAGGCCATCACCCTGCGCCACCTGCTCAGCCACACTTCCGGACTGATCGACTACGAGGACCTGCTGCCACCGGATCAGGCGCACCAGATACACGATGCCGATGTCCTGCGTTTGATCGAGCGGGAAGACCGCCTTTACTTTCCGGCCGGCAGCGACTACCGGTACAGCAACAGCGGCTATGCGCTGCTGGCGCTGGTGGTGGAGCGCGCTTCCCGCCAGCGGTTCGCGACCTTCCTGCAGGCACGGATCTTCTCGCCGCTGGGCATGACGGCGACGCTCGCACGCGAGGACGAGGGGCCTCCGGTGACGGACAGGGCGTTCGGCTACACCCGTGTCGGCGATCGATGGGAACGCACCGATCAGAGCACGACCAGCGCCGTGCTGGGCGATGGCGGCATCTACTCTTCGATCACCGACCTGGCGAAGTGGGATGCCGCCTGGTACGACGACCGCCTGCTCTCCGCGCCGTCACGCGCGCTGGCGGTTCAGGCGTCGACGGCCACACCCGAACCCGATGTGGCGCATTACGGCTTCGGCTGGCGCCTGCAGGGGCGGATGCAGTGGCATTCGGGCGAGAGCATCGGCTTCCGCAACGTGCTGCTGCGCTTTCCGGCGCAACGCCTGACCGTCATCGTGCTGAGCAACCGCGACGCACCCGAACCGTACCGCCTTGCCCGACAGATCGCCGCACTCTGGAACGGCACCCCCTGATCTCCGCCCCACGCCTTCTTAACCACGACTAATGTGAGGCGTAAATCGAGAAATACCGGCCATTTCCATGGCAGCACCGCTTTTATAATTGTGACCAGTTTTACATTTCCGCGTGAGCGAAGGGGGGCCAGATGCCAGCTATCAGAGGAAAGGTGTGGTGGCGATGGGGCTTGGCGTGGCTGCTGACGGTGTCATCGACGGTGCAGGCACAGGACTGGGCTTACCGAGTCCGTCCCGGCGACACCCTGTGGGACGTGGCAGGCGCACACCTGAAGCCTTCGATTCCCTGGCAGCGACTGCAGGACCATAACCGTATCGCCAATCCCTACCAGTTGCCGCCCGGCTCCACGCTGCAGATCCCGCTCGCGTGGCTGGATCGCCAGCCGGCCCGCGCAAAGGTGGTGGCCGTCCGCGGCAATGCCACGTCCCGTTCCGCCGCCGGACGGGATGCACCCGTGACCGCGGGCATGTCGCTGGGCAGCGGCGCCGTGCTGAAGACATCGCCGGACGCCTCGCTCAGCCTGGAGTTCGCCGATGGCTCGCGGCTGCTCCTGCTCGGCGACAGCGAACTGCTGCTGGATCGCCTGACCCGCTTCGGTCGGTCCGGCATGGCGGACACTCGCCTGCGGCTGCAGCGCGGCCGCATCGGCAACGAAGTGCGCCGGTTGCGCGGCCCGGCGGCCAACTTCGTCGTCGACACGCCCAGCGCGTCCTCCGCGGTGCGCGGTACGCAGTTCCGCGTGGAAGCACGCGAGGGCCGCACGCATGCGGAAGTCCTGGAGGGCCGCGTGGCGGTCAATGCGCGTAACCAGCGCGGCACGGTACTCCGGCACGGCTTCGGCGCGGTCGTTGTCCCCGGCCAGGCCTCCATCGCGCCCGTCGCATTGCTGCCGGCACCGGACCTGTCGCGCATCGCGCCGCTCACGCAGAGCGTCCGCCCGGAGCTCGCATGGCCCGAGGTCCCGGGTGCGCACCGCTATCGGGTACAGGTCAGTGACCACCACCGCTTCGACAGCCTGCGGGTCGACCTGGAGGTCGAGGCGCCGCGCGCGCAGTTGCCGGCGCTGGACGCGGGCCGCTACGCCATCCGCGTGCGGGCGGTCGACAAGGACGGCCTGGAAGGCCGCGATGCCGTGACCGCGCTGCAGATCGACGACCAGCCTGCGCCGCCTTATTCCATCGCGCCCGCCGCCGGCAGCGTCGTGCGCACGCCGGAGGTGGTGTTGCGCTGGACGAAAGCACCGGGCGCCGTGGCCTACGACTACGAAGTCGCGGGGGCGGCGGGCTTCGCGCAGCCCGTGGCGCGCGCGCGCGTGGACGACACCGCCTCCATCCGCCTGCCCGACCCGTTGCCGCCCGGCGACTATGCCTGGCGCATCCGCAGCGTCGATGCCAGCGCCAAGCCCGGGCCTTTCGGCGACAGCCTCGCTTTCACGGTGCGTCCGCTGGCCGAGGTGACCGCCATCGACACGGCGGCGGCCACCGACACCCGCGAGGTGACATTCCGCTGGCAGGCCGGCCAGCCTGGACAGCGCTACCGGTTCCAGATGTCGCGCACGCCGGACTTCCGCAAGACCGATGTCGACATGCTCGTCGACCAGGCCGAAGTGACGCTGCCACGGCTGCGCAGCGGCACTTGGTACCTGCGCGCCCAGACGATCGACGTGGACGGCTTCGAGGGGCCGTTCCCGGCGCCGCAGCAGGTCGATGTGCCCTGCCGCTGGTGCCGCATTGGCGCCGGAGCGGGTGCGTTGCTCATACTCTTGGCTCTGTGAGTACCCCCGCGCCCTCGCCCAAGTGGAAGTCCCGCCTGCTGACGGCGGTGGGCGCGGCTGCCCTGGCGATCCTGGTGACGCTGTCCGGCGTGACCGCCCCGTTCGATGCCTGGGTGTACGACAGGCTGGTGCTCGGCGCGGCGCCGGAGGCCGATCCGCGCATCGTGGTGGTGGACATCGACCAGAAGAGCCTGGCCGAGCTGGGCCGCTGGCCCTGGTCCCGGCGCACGCATGCGCAGCTGGTCGACCGGCTGACGATGGCCGAGGCCAAGGGCATCGCCTTCAATATCCTGCTGTCGGAACCGGCGCTGTTCGATCCGGAAGGCGACGCCCTGCTCGCCCGCGCGATCGGCCGCAGCGGTCGCGTCGTGCTGCCGGTGCTGGCCGAATCGGTCCAGCTCAACGGCCCCAGCGTGGAACTGATGCCGATCCCCGAGTTCGCGGCATCGGCAGCGTCGTTGGGCCACGCCGAGATGGTGCTCGACGACGACGGTGTCGCCCGCAGCGTCTACCTGCGCGCCGGGCTGGGCTCGCCGCACTGGCCCGCGCTGGCGCTGGCGCTGCTGCAACTGGACCAGCCCCCCGGGACGGCCACCGAACTGCCCGGCCGGCGGCGGGTGAAGACGGAACTGCCCGCGGCTTCGTCGTTCGACTGGGTGCGCGACCATGAAGTGCTGGTGCCGTTCACCTCGCCCCCCAATGCGTTCCGTCATGTGTCCTATACCGATGTGCTGAACCAGCGCATCCCCACGTCGCTGCTGCGCGGCAACTGGGTGGTCGTGGGTGTCAACGCCACGGGCATGGGACCGCTGGCTCGCGCACCGGGGCAACCGCCCGCGGCGAGCATGAGCGGCGCCGAGTACCAGGCCAACCTGTTGAACATGCTGCTGAAGGACGCCGCGATCACGCCCATGGCGGAAGGATGGCAGGCCGCGCTGGCGGCGCTGGTGGCCGGCTTCCCGCTGCTGCTGTCGATACTGCCGGCGTTCCGCCGCATCTGGCTGCCCACCGTGGCGACCATGGCCGGCACGCTGCTGCTTTCGGTGGCGCTGCTGCGCTTCGGGCATGTCTGGTTCTCGCCGATCCCCGCGCTGCTGGTGCTCGCATTGGGCGCCTCGCTGTGGATCTACCGTTTGCTGCGGCAGACCCACAAGCAGGCGCAATCCGACGCGCTCACCGGCTTGGCCAACCGCACGCGCTTCGACCAGGCCCTGGACCAGGAGTTGCGCGTGGCGCGCCGCAGCGGGCAGCCGCTGTCGCTGCTGGTGATGGACATCGACCACTTCAAGCAGTTGAACGACAGTCAGGGCCATGCGGCGGGCGATGCCGCGCTGAAGGCGCTCGGCCGCATCCTGCGCAGCCGCGCGCGGCGGCCGCGGGATCTCGTCGCGCGGCTGGGTGGCGACGAATTCGCCGTGCTGCTGCCGGAACCCTCCGCCCAGGCCGCAGCGACCATCGCGACCACCCTCCACGTGGATCTGGCCAACCTGGGCCGCAAACCGCACGGCACGAACGCGGGCAGCGCACCGCCCTTTACCGCCAGCATCGGCATCCACACGCACATGACGGGCGACGATGCGGGTCCTGAGGACGTGTTCGACCGCGCCGACGCCGCTCTGTACCGGGCCAAGCAGACCGGCCGCAACCGCAGCGTCAGCCACACCGGCGAGCCTGCAGCGGTGGGGACCTCCGCCACCCGCGTGTAGGCCCCCGCGGCCGGGACCTCAGACGTCCAGCACCATCCCTGGCCGCGCCAACTCCACCGGCGCGCCGTAGCGTTCGCCTATCTCGCCCGCCAGTGCCTCGCGCGCCTTGTCTTCGCCATGCACCAGCACCAGCGGCGGCGCAGGCTGGAAATGACCGTACCACTCCAGCAGCCCCTGCTGGTCGGTATGGGCCGAAAGTCCACCCACCGTGTGCCGCTGCGCGTTGACGCGGTAGTCGCGGCCGTGGATGCGGACCCACTGCGCGCCGTCCACCAGCCGCCGCCCCAGCGTGCCCTCGGCCTGGTAGCCGACGAACACGATATGCGCATTGCGGCGCCCCAGGTTGTAGCGCAGGTGGTGCTGGATCCGCCCGCCGTTGGCCATGCCCGAACCGGCGATGATGATGGCGCCGTTCTCGATCTGGTTGATCGCCATGGACTGCTGGGTCGTCTCGGCCACGTGCAGGTTGGGCAGGCGGAACGGATTGGGCGACTGCGCCCAGACCCGGCGGGCCTCCTCATCGAACAGGCCATGGTGCCGTCCATAGACGGCCACCCCCTTGGCCGCCATCGGGCTGTCCAGGAAGACCCGCCAGCGCGCCAGCTTCCACGTTTCCCAGTGCCGGGCGAACCAGTACAGCAGTTCCTGGGTACGGCCCACCGCGAACGCGGGAATCAGCACGTTGCCCCGGTCGCGCCAGGCATGCTCGAAGATCTCGCCCAACTCGCGGATGGTGTCCGGGCGGTCGCGATGGTTGCGGTCGCCGTAGGTGGATTCCATCAGCAGCAGGTCGGCCTGCTTCACCACGGCAGGATCGCGCAGGATGGGCGTGCCCTTCGGGCCCAGGTCGCCGGAGAACACCAGCTTGCGGCCGTCCGCCCACAGTTCCACGATGGCCGAACCGAGGATATGGCCGGCATCGCGCAGCGCGATGTCCACGCCGGGCAGGATCGTCGTGCGCTGGTCGTAGGCCAGCGGCTGCACCTGGCGCAGCGTCGCGTGCACGTCCTCGGCGGAAAACAGCGGCTGCGCTTTCGGTTCGCCCCGACGGCGGTAACGGTTGGCGCGCTCGGCCTCGGATTCGGACAGCGAGGCCGTGTCCAGCAGCATGATGGGCAGCAGCTCGGCGCTGGCGCCCTGGGTGTAGATGGGCCCGCGATACCCGCGCTTGACCAGCAGCGGCACCCGGCCCACATGGTCGATGTGGGCGTGGCTCAACACCACGGCGTCCAGCGTGCTGGGATCGAAGGGAAAGGGGTGTTCGTTGCGCGCTTCGGATTCGCGGCTGCCCTGGATCAGGCCGCAGTCCAGCAGGATGCGCCTGCCGGCGGCCTCGACCAGGTGCATGGACCCGGTGACCTCGCCTGCCGCACCGTGGAAATGGACCTGCATGGCAACTCCCTTTCTTCCCGTTACCGCCAGTATGGCGCCACGGGCCGCGACTGAGGGAAACGGTCCGTGAGCGGCGACGGCCCTGCCCCCGGATGCGGAGTTCCAGGTGCGGGCCCACCATGACCTTCGACACACCTGACCTACCCCCGACAGGCGTAGAGTCGCCGCACGCCCCCGCCCGGGGGGTCCTTTTTTCGACTGCCCCTGTCCGGGGCCGGAGTAGACCGTGATTGCCCGCAAACCCCAGATCCTGATGCCCTCGCTCGCGGGGGCCGCCGCGCTGGCCGCCTGCGCAAAGAAGGAAGACGCTGCCCCGGCCGCCGATACGGCCGCCAAGGCGCCGGATGCGCTGCAGCTGAAGCTCGACGAGAGCAGCCTGCCGGGCGTCAATCGTTTCCAGATCGGCGACCTCGACACCTCCAAGAACGCATGCACCGACTTCGCCGGCTACGCCAACGGCAAGTGGCTGGCCGCCAACGCCATCCCCAGCGACCGCACCAGCTGGGGCGCCTTCGAGATGCTGGACGAGCGCTCCACCGCCGTGCAGAAGCAGTTGGCCGAGCAGGCCGCGGCGCACCCGGGCGCGACCGGCGTGGAGAAGATCGTCGGCGACCTGTGGGCCACCGGCATGGACGAGGCCAAGGCCAACGCACAGGGCATCGAGCCGATCGCACCGATGCTGAAGGCGATCGACGGCCTGCAGGACAAGGACGCCATCGTCGCGTACCTCAACCAGTCCGCCGCCAAGGGCCAGGCCTTCCTGTTCGGCTTCGGCGCCGAAGCCGACTTCAACAAGCCCGACACCAACATGGCGTACGCCTTCCAGGGCGGCTTGGGCCTGCCGGACAAGAACTTCTACTTCGACGCCGACAAGAAGAACATCCGCGACGAGTACGTGAAGCACATCGCCAAGGTGCTGGAGCTGTCCGGCGTGGCCGCGGCCGACGCGCAGAAGCAGGCCAGCGACATCATGGCGTTCGAGACGCGCCTGGCGAAGGTGTCGAAGTCGAACGAGGAAATGTCGCGCGACGTATCGCTGTACTACAACCCGGTCACGCTGGCCGACGCAGACAAGCTGACGCCCAACTTCTCCTGGACGAAGTTCTTCGAATCGCAGGGCGTGGCGCCGCAGGAGAAGTTCTCGCTGGCCGTACCCGCCTTCCACCAGGAGGTCAGCAAGATGCTGGGCGACACCGACCCCGCCGCATGGCGCGCCTACCTGCGCTTCCACACCATCGACGGCGCGTCGCCCTACCTGAGCGATGCCTTCGCCAACGAGAACTTCAATTTCTACGCCAAGACGCTGCGCGGCCAGAAGGAGATCGAGCCGCGCTGGAAGCGCGTGCTGTCCACCATCGAGGGCCAGAGCGGCGAAGCGCTGGGCCAGATGTACGTGAAGGTCGCCTTCTCGCCAGAAGCCAAGGCCAAGATGGAAACCCTGGTGGCGAACCTGGGCACCGCGCTGAAGGCGCGCATCCAGAACCTGGCCTGGATGAGCGACGAAACCAAGGCCAAGGCGATGGAGAAGCAGGCCGCGTTCACCACCAAGATCGGCTACCCGGACAAGTGGCGCGACTGGACCGGCCTGTCCACCAGCCGCGACAGCTACATCGGCAACGTGCTGGCGGCGATGGAGTTCAACTACAAGTGGAACCTGGGCAAGATCGGCAAGCCCGTGGACAGGACCGAATGGGGCATGCCGCCGCAGATGGTCAACGCGTACTACAACCCGCTGCAGAACGAGATCGTGTTCCCGGCCGCCATCCTGCAGCCGCCGTTCTTCGACCCCAACGCCACCGATGAGATGAACTATGGCGGCATCGGCGCGGTGATCGGCCACGAGATGACCCACGGTTACGACGACCAGGGCAGCCGCTTCGGGCCCACCGGCAAGTTCGAGAACTGGTGGAGCGATGCCGATTCCAAGGGCTTCAAGGCGCTGACCGGCAAGCTGGTGGCGCAGTTCGACGGCTACCGCACCGCCGACGGCCAGAAGATCAACGGCAACCACACCCTGGGCGAAAACATTGCCGACCTGGGCGGGCTGGCCACGGCCTACGACGCGATGAAGAAGGCCACCGAAGGCACGCCGGACCCGATGACCGACGGACTGACGCGCGACCAGCGCTTCTTCCTCAACTGGGCTACGGTGTGGCGCCGCAACTTCACCCCGGAAGAGCTGAAGAACCGCATCGCCACCGACGAACACGCCCCGGCGCAGTTCCGTGCCATCGGCGCGCCGTCCAACCTGCCGACGTTCGCCGCCGCGTTCTCCTGCAAGCCGGGGGATGCGATGGTGCGCACGGGCGACCAGCAGGTCGTGATCTGGTAAGCCCCACCTGTGCATGATCCGAAAAGGCCCGGCATGTCCGGGCCTTTTCCCTTTCCGGCCCGGCAGATGCAGGCCCGGCGGTCCAGTCTGTGACACAGGGCGGATTGGCGACGCCAAGTGCGGCGGGATTTGCGCCACGGCACGACGGGGCCGGTACGGCGCCCTTGCTAGAATCGCCCGACCCCTGAATCACGGAAGCCCCTGATGTCCCTCCCGCGCACCGCACTCGGCCGCCCCACCTTGATCGCCTTCGCCCTCGTCATCGCCCTGGGCGCCCCGGATGCGGAAGCGCAGCGCAAGAAGCGCGCGGCGCGTGCCCCCGCCGTCAGCGCGGAGTGCACCGACTTCTACACGGCCACCAATGCGGACTGGCTGAAGAAGAACAGCGTGCCTGCGGATGCCGGTTCGGTCAGCGTGCTGGGCGCCTTCCGCGAGCGCACGCTGGAACAGCAGCGCGCGCTGCTCGACAGCGCGATGCGCACGCCGCAGGGCAACGTGCAGAAGCTGCTGGGCGACTTCTGGGCCAGCGGCCTGGATGAAGCCGCCGTCGAGGCCGACGGTTCCAGGCCGATCGCACCGCTGCTGGACCGCATCAACGCCATCAAGAAGCCCAAGGACGTCGCGCCGGCGATCGCCGCGCTGCACCAGGTGGGCATCCCGGTGGCCTTCAACTTCAGCCCCGACGTGGACCTGCAGGCGCTGGACCGCCACATCGGCTACTTCATGCAGGGCGGCCTGGGCCTGCCCGACCCGGCCTACTACACCCGTACCGATGCCGACACCCGCGAACTGCTCGGCCGCTATCGCGGCTACGTCAAGCAGGTACTGGCGCTGACCGGCACCCCGGCCAACCGGCTGGATGCCGAATCGGCGCTGGTGATCGACCTGGAGACCAAAGTGGCGCAGGTCTCCAAGCCCGTCGTCGAACTGCGCAGCCCGTTCGCGAACTACGCGCCGGTGCCGACCAAGGACCTGGGCAAGCAGTACCGCAACCTGCAACTGGACGCGTTCCTGAAGGCGCAGGGCGTCAGCGACGACACCGTTTCCCTGGCCGACCCGGCGCTGTTCAAGCGCCTGGACGGCCTGGTGGGCAGCCTGAAGCCCGACCAGTGGAAGGCCTATCTGCGCTGGCGCGTCGGCGATGCCATGGCGCCGTACCTGGCCAAGCCGTTCCGCGAGGCCGAGTTCGAGTTCCGCGGTCGCGTGCTGCGTGGCGAAGCCGCGCCGGCGCCGCGCTGGCGCCAGGTGCTGGACGCCATCAACCTGGCCGCGGGTCCGATGCTGGGCAAGGAATACGCCGCGCGCTACGTGCCCGCCGACCACAAGCGGCGCGCCGAGCAGATCGCCGGCCAGGTACGCGACGCCCTCGGCCGCGGCATCGAGCGCAGCCCCTGGCTCAGCGATGCCGCCAAGGGCGAAGCCAAGGCCAAGCTGGACAAGCTGAAGATCGAAGTCGGTACGCCCCGCCGCGACCTCGACTACAGCGTGCAGCCGATGGGCCGCGGCAGCTTCGGCGGCAACATGCTGATCGCCTCCACCTGGCGCCATCGCGAGGAGATGAAGCGCATCGGCAAGGGCAACGCCGACCGTCGCTGGGACGTGCTGCCGCAGCAGCCCGCGCTGGCCTACGACCTGGCGCAGAACCGCCTGATCGTCACGGCGGCGGTGCTGCAGGAAGAGATCTTCGATGCGAAACAGCCGGCCGCCGTGCAGTACGGCGCATTCGGTGCGCTGGTGGGCCATGAACTGAGCCGCGGCTTCGACGTGAAGGGCCGCATGGTCGACGCCAAGGGCCAGCTGCGCGACTGGTGGACGCCCGCCGATGTGGCCGCGTGGAATGCGCTGGGCGACAAGGTGGTCGCGCAGTACAACGGCTACGCCTTCCCGGTGCTGAAGAACGTCAAGGTCAACGGCGCGCTGACGCGGGACGAGAACCTGGCCGACCTGGCCGGCGTGGAGCTGGCATGGGACGCCTTCGCCAGCGCCGAGCCGCAGGCCAACGCCGCCGCGAAGCAGTCGTTCTACAAGGCCTGGGCCACGCTCTGGGCGCAGAACCTGACGGACACCGAAGCCGCGCAGCGTGCGGCCGTCGACGTGCACGCACCGGGCCAGTGGCGCGCCAACGGCCCGCTGACGCAGCAACCGTCCTTCGCGCAGGCCTTCGCCTGCAAGGCCGGCCAGCCGATGCAGGCGAACGAAGCCGGACAGATCCGCATCTGGCGCTAAGACGGTCGCGAAGGACGGCATGAAAACGGCGCGGATATCCGCGCCGTTTTTCTATCGCTACATCACTTGACGATGCGCATCCGCGGTGGCCCACGACGGCCCCTACCGAACGGCGGCTGCCCGCGCCAGTAGCGGATCATCAGCCAGCCGAACACCATGCCACCCAGGTGAGCGAAATGCGCCACGCCCGGCTGCAGGCCGGTGAAGCCCAGCACCAGCGCGAGCACGGCGTAGAAGATGACCAGCGTGCGCGCCCGGATTTCCATGGGCAGCGGAAACACGATCATGCGCTGGTTGGGGAACAGCATCCCGTAGCCCAGCAACAGGCCGAACACGCCGCCCGAGGCGCCGACCGTCGGGTATGGAGGCGCGCCCCCGGCCATCATCCACCAGCCCACCGCCAACTGCAGCAGACCGGCGCCGGCGACGCAGACCACGAAGAACGTCAGGAAACGCTTTCCACCCCAGGTCTGCTCCAGCGGCGACCCGAACATGTAGAGCGCCAGCATGTTGAACGCCAGGTGCCCGATGCCCCCGGTATCGTGCAGGAAGCCATACGTCAGCAGCTGCCACGGCATGAAGCCGTACCCAAGCGGCCACAGCGCAAGCCAGTCCATCAGGGCGTTGCCCGACACCAGCTGCAACAGGTAGACGGCGACGTTGGCGATCAGCAACGCGCGGGTGACGGGGAGAAGTCGGGGGAACATGGCAGGCCTCGGAACGGTCGCCCGACATCATACGGGACGCGTCTCAACGTTCGCCCGGCCCCCACAGCGCCTCGTCCAGCGTATCCGTCCTGCGCGGTCGCTTCACCCGCCCGTTCTCCACCTTCACGCCTTCCGCGCGCAGGCGCTGGCTCTGCTCGCGATACGCCCGCGAGCCTTCTGGGAACGCAATGCGTCCATCCGATCGCAGCACGCGGTGCCAGGGCAGCCCGGGATCCTCGTTCTGGCTGAGGATGCGGGCCGCCAGCCGGGCGCGACCGGGCAGTCCGGCGCGCTGCGCCACTTCGCCATAGCCGGCCACCTGCCCGCGCGGGATGGCGCGGATCGCGGCCAGGATGCGGTCTTCGGGAGACTTGGCGCTCATGCCGGATTAGCATAGCGGCATCGGCAACACGGGAGCACGCCATGCACAACTTCGAACAGGTCCGCGGCCATCTGAATTCATCGGGCTACAAGGTCACCATGCACGACCCCTTCGTCGCCTGCGTGGAACTGTCGCTGGGCAACGGCAAGCGGCACCAGGCCATCTTCCTGTCCGAACTGGGCAACGACGACGAGCGCGGTTACCTGCGCGTGAGTACGGTCATCGCACCGATGACCGGCATCGACGCCAAGCGTGCGCTGAAATTCAACTGGCAGAGCAGCGTGGGCTACCTGGCCATCGGCGAACTCGACGGCGTGCCCTACCTCCAGCTGTGCGAGAACCGCCCCTACGAAAGCCTCAGCCCGGCGGAAGTGGACCGGCTGGTGCTGGAGATCGGCGGGCTCGGCGACAGCATGGAACGCGCGCTCTCCGCCGAGGGCGACCTGCTGTAGGGCGGGCCCCGCCCCGCCATCGCGGCATCGGAAAGAAAACCGCCGGGCAAGCCCGGCGTTTCTGTGTTCATTCCCTGTCGCGTCGGCATCAAGCCCAGCCGATCGCTTCCAGCAGGCGCAGCAGGCCGTAGGCGATGCCGCCGGCGGCGGGAATCGTCAGCACCCAGGCCCAGAGGATGCGCTCGATCACGCTGAACTTCAGCGCGCGCGGATTCTTGGCGAAACCCACGCCCATGATGGCGGTGGAGATGCTGTGGGTGGTCGACACCGGCATGCCGAAGTGCGCGGCCACGGTCAGGATGGTGGCCGAACTGGTCTCCGCCGCGAAGCCGTTGATCGGGTGCAGCTTCACCATCTTGTGGCCGAGGGTTTTGATGATCTTCCAGCCCCCCATCGCGGTGCCCAGCGCCATCACGATGGCGCAGGTGATGACGATCCACATGGCGATGTCCTGCTCGCCCGCCGCGCCCGGATGCAGGAACGCGAGCCAGCCCGGCAGGTCGTCCAGCGCACCGCTGGCCTCCGCGCCGAACAACGTCAGCGCGATGATGCCCATGGTCTTCTGCGCGTCGTTATGGCCGTGGGCGTACCCCATGTAGGCGGCCGACAGGATCTGCGCCTTGCCGAAGAACCGGTTGACGAAGTGGGGGCGCGCCAGCCGGCCGAGCCAGCCGCCCAGACGCGACAGCAGCGCGATCAGTCCCCACAGCGCCACCATCACCAGGATGCCGAGCAGGAAGCCCGCGATCGGCGAGGTGATCATGGGCAGCACCACCTTCCACAGGATGCCCTTGTTCTTGGTCCAGTCGCCCACGGCCTCGGACCAGATCAGCGCCGCCCAGTCGTTGTGGGCGGCGGCCAGCGCCGCGCCGCACAGACCGCCGATCAGCGCATGCGAGGACGACGAAGGCAGGCCCTTCCACCAGGTGATCAGGTTCCACACGATACCGCCCAGCAGGGCGCACAGGATGACCTGCGAGGTCACCTGCACCACATCGGTATTGACCAGGCCCGAGGCGATCGTCTTGGCCACGGCGGTGCCCATCAGGGCGCCGACCAGGTTCATGCCCGCCGCCAGCATCACCGCCTGACCCGGCGACAGCACCTTGGTGGCCACGACGGTGGCGATGGAGTTGGCGGTGTCGTG
This sequence comes from Pseudoxanthomonas mexicana, assembly GCF_010093385.1. GTDB lineage: Bacteria > Pseudomonadota > Gammaproteobacteria > Xanthomonadales > Xanthomonadaceae > Pseudoxanthomonas_A > Pseudoxanthomonas_A mexicana. The sequence goes on along the minus strand of NZ_PDWV01000031.1, from coordinate 893 downwards.
GAAACCGTTGATGAACTCGAAGATCAGCGCGGCCAGGATCACCACCAGCACGAGGGTCAGCATGACAGAGCGCCCTTAGCTGTTCTTCAGCACGATCTGGTAGGCCACCACGCCGGCCTCGCGGCAGCGGTCGATGGCTTTTTCCAGGATCTCGAAGAACTCCTTCAGCAGGAACATCTGCAGGTGGTCCAGGCGGCCGGAGTAGATGTCGCGGTACAGCTCCAGCATCAGCCGGTCGGCCTCGTTCTCGATCGCGCGCAGCTTCTCGTTGAGCGAGGTCATGCGGTCGATGTTCATCTTCTTGATCTCGTGGACCATCTCCACGACCACGGACGCCGCCTGCTCCAGCATCGCCGCGCGCGGCGCGAAATCGATGCCCTCCAGGTGCTGGATGGCCAGCGAATACCGGTCGGCGAACTTCTCCACCTGCTTGGGGATCTTGTACAGCGCCGAACCCAGCGCCTCGATGTCCTCGCGCTCGATCGGGGTGATGAAGCTGTCCACCAGCGCCTTGCCGATCTTGTCCGAGGCCGCGCGCTCGCGCAGGCGCGCCAGCTTGAAGGCATCCAGCGCCGGCTGGCGGTCGGTGGCCTTCATCATGGTGTGCAGGGCCTTGGCGCTGTCGTGGGCGGCTTGGGCGGCTTCGTCCAACAGCGTGTAGAACTGCTGGCCGGAGCCGAAGATCGTCTGGAGGGAGAACATCGGGCGGTCCCACCGTCACGGGATGGACGGCTTCAGGGGCGGAATTATGACCGTTTCATGACTCGGGCGGACAGTCCGGCCGCCGGGGCAGGCCTCCGATTAGCCAAACGTCTTGTTCAGCTTCGCGCCTTGTCCACCAGACCGTTTGCTAAACTCGCCCCGCGCCTCCGGGTGCACCCTATGGACGACGA
>NZ_PDWV01000030.1 GCF_010093385.1 Pseudoxanthomonas mexicana | reverse complement strand
CGGGGTCGGGAGTGGTGTATATGGGCCAGTTCAGGGTTTGATCCTTAACATTCAGCGGCTTATGTCCGCGAATACGCCCGAGCTGCTGGATGCGTGGCGCATGGTCGCGAACCGGCGCAGCTTCGAAGGCCGCCTGCCGTTGTCTGCCATGACCCGCCTGCAGGGCCTTCTGGCCGATACCGAAGGCGACGTGCGCTACACGGTGGAGTTCGACCACGATGCGTTGCGGGTCCCGTACCTGGAACTGCACATCGAGGCCGGCCTGCCGTTGGTATGCCAGCGCAGCCTGCGGCGTTTCGTGCTGCCGGTGGTACTGACGCAGCGGTTGGGTCTGGTGCGCAGCGAGGAGGAAGAGGCCGCGCTGCCGCCCGACTACGAGGCATTGCTGGTGCCGGAAGACGGCATGCTGCGCCCCGCCGACCTGGTGGAGGACGAACTGGTCCTCGCCGTGCCGGTGGTGGCGGTGGACCCGGCGTCCGACGCGGTGGAACGCGAATGGGCGGCGGACGAAGAAGAGGTGGCGAAGACCAGTCCGTTCGCGGCACTGGCCTCGCTGAAGAAGAACTAGCCGCTACGGCGGTCTGGCAACACGAACCGCAAGGTTCACCAACAGATACGAGAGCTGGAGCAATCCCATGGCTGTGCAGAAATCCCGCGTCACCCCGTCCCGTCGTGGCCAGCGTCGTTCGCACGACGCGCTGACCGCCAAGCAGCTGTCCACCGACCCGACCACGGGCGAGACGCACCTGCGCCACCACGTGACCGCCGACGGTTACTACCGCGGCAAGAAGGTCATCGCCACCAAGACCTCGGCGGTCGAGGAAGATTGATCCATGCAGCGCGCCCGCCCACTGGCCGGGCGCGCCTTCCGCATGATCGATGACAACCTGGGCCCGCGGTCGGGCCGGCAATGGGAGCGTGCATGAGCGAGCCGGGCAACAAGGGGCGCATTTACGCGCGCATCGCCGGAACGGGCAGCTATCTGCCTGAAAAGGTGCTGACCAACGAAGACTTGGCCAAGCTGGTCGACACCAGCGACGAATGGATCCAGTCCCGTACCGGCATCCGCGAACGCCACATCGCCGCCGAAGGCCAGACCGCTGGCGACCTGGGTTACCAGGCCGCGCTGCGCGCGCTCGAAGCCGCAGGCGTGGATGCCTCCGATATCGACCTGATCGTCGTCGGCACCACCACCCCCGATCTCATCTTTCCGTCCACCGCCTGCCTTATCCAGGCGCGCCTCGGTGCGACCGGCTGCGCTGCGATGGACGTCAACGCCGCCTGCTCGGGCTTCATCTACGCGCTGAGCGTGGCGGAGAAGTTCATCCGCTGCGGCGACGCCAAGACCGCGCTGGTCATCGGTACCGAAACCCTCAGCCGCATCGTCGACTGGACCGAGCGCACCACCTGCGTGCTGTTCGGCGACGGCGCCGGCGCTGCCGTGCTCAAGGCCGACACCGAGACGGGCGTGCTCAGCACGCACCTGCACGCCGACGGCAGCAAGAAGGAACTGCTGTGGAACCCGGTGGGCGTGTCGGCCGGTTTCAACAAGGACGAGCCGAACAACGGCATCCGCATCCACATGAAGGGCAACGACGTCTTCAAGTACGCCGTGAAGGCCCTGGATGGCGTGGTCGACGAGACGCTCCAGGCCAATGGTCTGGACAAGCACGACCTGGACTGGCTGATCCCGCACCAGGCCAACCTGCGCATCATCGAGGCCACGGCCAAGCGCCTGGACATGTCGATGGACCAGGTGATCGTGACGGTCGACAAGCACGGCAACACGTCGTCCGGTTCGGTGCCGCTGGCGCTGGATACGGCGATCCGCTCCGGGCGTGTCGAACGCGGCCAGTTGCTGCTGCTGGAAGCGTTCGGCGGTGGCTTCCCCTGGGGTTCCGTGCTGCTGCGTTACTGAGCCGCGCGCACGCACCTCCCGCCTGAGGAAAGGCGACGCTTCGCAGCGTCGCCTTTCGCGTTTTTGGCGACTTCATCGTGCGTTCGCGCGGTGCCCGCCATGGCGTGCGACACCTTGCCGCAGGCGCGTGCGCAATACGCCCCGGTACAGACAATCCGGCAGGTTCGCCCGTATCATCGCGGCCTGTTTTCACGCAGGGTGTCCTAGTGACTTCCACGCATCTCGCTTTCGTGTTCCCGGGCCAGGGTTCGCAGTCCGTCGGCATGCTGGCCGAACTGTCCGAGCTGCATCCGATCGTGCGCGAGACGTTCGCCGAAGCCTCCGACGGCGCGGGTGTGGACTTGTGGGCGCTGTCGCAGGGTGGCCCCGAGGAAATGCTCAACCGCACCGAATACACCCAGCCTGCGCTGCTGGCCGCCGGCATCGCCGTGTGGCGTGCATGGCAGCAGCAGGGCGGCCCCGCGCCGGCGCTGCTGGCCGGGCACAGCCTGGGCGAGTACACCGCACTGGTCGCCGCGGGTGCGCTCTCGCTGAAGGATGGCGCGCACCTGGTGCGCCTGCGCGGGCAGCTGATGCAGGACGCCGCACCGACGGGCGTCGGCGCGATGGCGGCCGTGCTGGGCGCCGAGGAGGCGCTGGTGGCCGAGGTGTGCGCCTTGGCCTCCGACAGCAAGGTGGTCGTACCGGCGAACTACAACTCGCCCGGCCAGATCGTGATCGGCGGCGACAGCGAAGCGGTCGAGCGCGCCATCGCACTGCTCACCGAGCGTGGCATCCGCAAGGTGGTGAAACTGGCCGTCAGCGTGCCGTCGCATACGCCCCTGATGCGGGAAGCGGCGAATCGACTCGCCGAGGTGATGGCGGGCCTGTCATGGCAGGCGCCGTCGCTGCCGGTGGTGCAGAACGTCGATGCGAAGGTGCACGATGGCGTGGACGCGATCCGCGACGCGCTGGTGCGCCAGCTGTACCTGCCGGTGCGCTGGACCGAATGCGTGCAGGTGTTGGCCTCGCACGGTGCCACGCGTATCGCCGAATGCGGCCCCGGCAAGGTGCTCGCGGGACTGGTCAAGCGCATCGACAAGGGCCTGGATGCGCGAGCCATCGGGGGGGTGGGCGACTTCGAAGGCGCGCTCGCCGAGTGGCGCGCCTGACCTTCGCCGCACCCGATCCCTTATCCTGATTCGCCGCGTCCGCGCGGACCGTTCCGAGGACATCACATGAGCAAGCCCCTGCAGGGTGAAGTCGCGCTGGTCACCGGCGCCAGCCGCGGCATCGGCGCCGCCATCGCCGATGAACTGGCGGCACAGGGCGCAACCGTCATCGGCACCGCGACCACGGCGTCCGGTGCGCAGGCCATCGGCGAACGCATGGCGGGCATGGGCGGCCATGGCCGCCAGCTCGACGTGACCGAAGCGGCCGCGGTGGATGCGCTGATCGACGCCATCGCCAAGGAATTCGGCGCCATCTCCATCCTGGTCAACAACGCGGGCATCACCCGCGACAACCTGCTGATGCGCATGAAGGACGAGGACTGGCAGGCCATCCTCGACACCAACCTTACCAGCGTCTACCGCACGTCCAAGGCGGTGATGCGCGGCATGATGAAGGCGCGCAAGGGCCGCATCATCAACATCGCCTCGGTGATCGGCGTGACCGGCAATGCGGGCCAGGCGACCTACGCCGCGGCCAAGGCCGGTATCATCGCGTTCTCCAAGTCGCTGGCCAAGGAAATCGGCAGCCGCGGCGTGACCGCCAACGTGGTCGCTCCCGGTTTCATCGCCACCGACATGACCAAGGACCTGCCGGAAGAGACCAAGAAGGCGCTCGGCGAGCAGATCGCGCTGGGCCGCCTGGGCGAGCCTTCCGACATCGCCCACGCGGTGGCCTTCCTTGCGGGTCCGGCGGCCGGCTACATCACCGGCGAGACCCTGCACGTCAACGGCGGCATGTACATGCCGTAAGAATTAGCTGTAAGTGGTTGATTAGGTGGCGTTTGGCGATACCTGCCCGGCGTCCCCGGTTTCCACTACACTATCCCCGGTTTGCCTTCGCCCGGCGTCGGCAGAATCCAACAAGTCACCCATCTCCGTCTGGAGCGAATCCATGAGCAGCATCGAAGAACGCGTCAAGAAAATCGTCGTCGAACAACTCGGCGTGAAGGAAGAGGAAGTCACCACCAGCGCATCGTTCGTCGATGATCTGGGCGCCGACTCGCTGGACACCGTTGAACTGGTGATGGCGCTGGAAGAAGAGTTCGAATGCGAAATTCCGGACGAGGAAGCCGAGAAGATCACTTCGGTGCAGCAGGCCATCGACTACGTCAAGGCGCACGTCAAGGCGTAAGTCCGGCGTCTGCAGCAAACCGTGTCGGGGCCGCGCATGCGGCCCCGCGCGTATCCGGCCCCCATGCGCCCGCGTAGGGCGCGGCCGCCAAGAGTCATGAGGAATCCGATATGAGCCAGCGTCGTCGCGTCGTCATCACCGGCATGGGCCTGGTGTCCCCCCTGGGCAATGACATGGCCACCAGCTGGGACGGCATCGTCAACGGGCGTTCGGGCCTGGGCCCGATCACCACCTTCGACACCGAGGGCTACAGCACGAAGATCGCGGGCGAGATCCGCGGTTTCGACCCGACCGCCTTCGTGCCGCCGAAGGACGTGAAGAAGATGGACTCCTTCATCCATTACGGCCTGGCCGCGTCGCTGATGGCGATGGAAGACGCCGGGCTGGAAGTGACGGAGGCCAATGCCGAGCGCATCGGCGCCATCATCGGCGCGGGCATCGGCGGCATCCTCGGCATCGAGGAAACCGCGGTGAAGCTGCACGAGGGCGGCCCGCGCAAGATTTCCCCGTTCTACATCCCCAGCACCATCATCAACATGCTGCCGGGCCACCTGAGCATCATGAAGGGTCTGAAAGGCCCCGGTTATTCGGCGGTCTCGGCGTGCGCCACGTCGAACCACTCCATCGGCATCGCCATGCGCACCATCCAGTACGGCGATGCCGACGTGATGATCGCCGGCGGTGCCGAGCGCGGTTCGTCGCCGACCTCGGTGGGCGGTTTCTGCGCGATGAAGGCCATGTCCACCCGCAACGACGATCCTGCACGCGCCTCGCGTCCGTGGGACAAGGACCGCGACGGCTTCGTGCTGGGCGACGGCGCCGGCATCCTGGTGCTGGAGGAATACGAACACGCCAAGGCGCGTGGCGCCCGCATCTACTGCGAGCTGGCGGGCTTCGGCGCCTCGCAGGACGCCTTCCATATGACCGCGCCCAGCGAGAACGGCGAAGGCCCGTCGCGCTGCATGCTGTCGGCGCTGAAGGACGCCGGCCTGAATGTCGACCAGGTGGAATATCTCAACGCGCACGGCACCTCCACGCCGCTGGGCGACCTGGCCGAAACGCTGGCCATGAAGCGCGCGCTGGGCGACCACGCGTACAAGATCATGGTCAGCTCCACCAAGTCGATGACCGGCCACCTGCTGGGTGCGGCGGGCGGCGCGGAAGCCATCTTCTCCGTGCTGGCCATCCACCACGGCATCATCCCGCCGACCATCAACCTGGACGAGCCGGGGGAAGGCTGCGACCTGGACTACGTGCCGCATACGGCGCGCGAGAAGAAGATCGACGTGGCGATGTCGAACGGCTTCGGCTTCGGCGGCACCAACGGCACGCTGGTGTTCAGGCGGATCTGAAGCGGTGCCGGAAAAATCGACGACGTCACCCCGGCGAAAGCCGGGGCCCAGCGTCTTACGCTTCTACTGCAGGACAAGGCACTGGGTCCGGCTTTCGCCGGGATGACGAAGCCATGATCGAAACGCGCGCTCTTCCGTCGGACACCGACCTGCTGGCCGTGCATCGGCTGGATCCGCAGCGCTATCCGGTGCTGCTGGAATCGGTCGCGTCGGGCACCGCCCAGGGCCGTTGGGACATCCTGTTGGTGGCCGATGGCACGGGGCTGCGGCTGGATGCTGACGGCGTCACCCGCGATCTGCAGGGCAACGCGGAGACCGGCGACTTCCTTGCCGCGCTCGATCGGCACTGGCTGGCCGAGCGCATGCCGCGCGAGGAGCCACGCTGGCCGTTCCGAGGCGGCTGGGCCTTGCTGCTGGCGTATGAGTTGGCGCAGCAGGTGGAGCCGGTGCTGCAATTGCCCCGTGGGGCCGCGGCGCACCCCGTCGCCCTCGCACTGCGCTGTCCCGCCGCCGTACTGCGCGATCGCAGCACCGGCGATTGCGTGGTCGTGGCGGAAGCGGGGCAGGGCGACCTGATGGCACGCACGGTGGCCGACGTGGCGGTAGCGACGCGACAGCCGGACCTGCTCATGTGGCAGCCGCCGTCACGCATCGACGAGGACGCGCCGGAGCGCTTCACCGCAGGCGTGCAGCGCATCCTCGATTACCTCCGTGCCGGCGACATCTCCCAGGTCACTCTCTCGCGCCCCTGGCATGCGCGCTTCGAGGCGGACCTGGATCCGGCCGCGCTGTACGCCCGCCTGCGCACCGCCAATCCCGCGCCGTTTGCAGGCCTGTTCGCCACGCCGGGCTGGACGGTGGTGAGTTCATCGCCCGAGAGGCTGGTCTCGGTGCGTGGCGAGGTGGTGGAGACGCGCCCGATCGCCGGCACCCGCCCGCGCTTCGAGGGCGACGACGACGCGGCACGCATCCGCGAACTCGTCGGCCACCCGAAGGAACGCGCCGAACACGTCCTGCTGATCGACCTGGAACGCAACGACCTGGGCCGCGTCTGCACCCCGGGCAGCGTGCAGGTGGACGAGCTGATGACGGTGGAGAGCTACGCGCACGTGCACCACATCGTCAGCAACGTGCGCGGTCACCTGCGTGCGGATGCGACGGCCGGCGACGTGATCCGTGCCACCTTCCCCGGGGGCACCATCACCGGCTGCCCGAAGGTGCGCTGCATGCAGATCATCGCGGAACTGGAACAGGTCCCGCGCGGCGCCTACACCGGCGCCTTCGGCTGGCTCAACCGCGACGGCGATCTGGACCTGAACATCCTGATCCGCAGTGCCGAAATCCTCGCCGAGGGAACGGGCAGCGTGGCCCGCTTCCGCACCGGGGCCGGCATCGTCGCCGATTCGGTCCCGGAAAAGGAGCTGGACGAGACCCGCGCCAAGGCCCGTGGCGTGCTGAAGGCGCTGGAAGGCTGACCCCGCGCCTACAGCCTGAGACGGCGACCGGGTATCCTGCACAACCCGCTTCAAGCACCGAGGACTACGTGGCGTCAGCTCTCAAGCGCGGTTGCCGCTTCATCGTCATCCTGTTCGCCCTGCTGCTGGCCGTGGCGGTGGGTGCCGGCCTCTGGCTGGGGCAGGGGCATCGGGGGTTCGCGGATGCGCCCATCGGCGGCACGACGGCCGATGCGACGGTGGAAGTGGCCTCGGGCGATGCCTTCCCCACGGTCCTGCGCAAGCTGCGCGAGAGTGGGGTGTCGCATGGCACCGACCTGCAGTGGCGCCTGCTGGCGCGCCAGACGAACACCGCCAGCCAGCTGAAGGTCGGCGAGTACGCCCTGGCGCCCACGCTGACCCCGCGCGAACTGCTGCAGCGCATGCGGGAGGGCCGCACGCTCCAGTACCGGTTCACGCTGGTGGAGGGCTGGAACATCCGCCAGGTCCGCGCGGCGCTGCGCAACGCCTCGCCCCTGCAGCAGAAGACCGCGCAGATGAGCGATGCCGAACTGATGGCCGCGCTGGGCCACCCCGACCAGCATCCGGAGGGACGCTTCCTGCCCGAGACCTACGTCTATACGCGCAGCGAGTCCGACCTGGACGTGCTCAAGCGTGCCTACGCCGCCATGGAGAAGGCACTGGCCGCGGCCTGGGAAGCGCGAGCGCCCGGCATCCCGCTGCAGTCGGCGGAGGAGGCGCTGATCCTGGCCTCGATCATCGAGAAGGAAACCGGCATCGCCGAGGAACGTCCCGCCATCGCCGGCGTGTTCGCGCGCCGGCTGAAGATCGGCATGCCGCTGCAGACCGATCCCACCGTCATCTACGGCATCGGCAGCGGCTACGACGGCAACATTCGCCGCCGCGACCTGACCACCGACACGCCCTACAACACGTATACCCGCAAGGGGCTGACGCCCACGCCGATCGCCATGCCCGGTGCGGATGCGCTGCGGGCGGCAGTGAATCCGGCCGACGGCGATGCGCTGTATTTCGTCGCAGTCGGCGACGGCAGCGGCCGGCACATCTTTTCGGCCACGCTCGCCGAGCACAACGCCGCCGTCGCGCGCTACCTGGTCACCCGCCGCGAGACCCTGCGCAAGGCGGAAGCGCCATGAGCGAGGCCGTGCTGACCCAGCCGCGCCTGGTCACGCTGGAAGGCGGCGAGGGCGCCGGCAAGACCAGCGCCATCGCGGCCATCCGCGACCGCCTGCAGGCGGCCGGCCACGAGGTGGTGCTGACGCGCGAACCCGGCGGTACGCCGCTGGCCGAGCGCATCCGCGAGTTGCTGCTCAATCCGCAGGACGAAGCGCTGGCGCCGGAGACCGAGCTGCTGCTGATGTTCGCCTCGCGCGCGCAGCACGTGCGCGAAGTGGTGCGCCCTGCGCTGCGTCGCGGCGCGTTCGTCGTCAGCGACCGTTTCACCGATTCCAGCTATGCCTACCAGGGCGCGGGCCGCGGCCTGGACCCCGAGTGGATCGCCGCCCTCGAGCGCCGCGCCGTGGGCGTGAAGCCGGGGCTGACCCTGCTGCTCGACCTGGACGTGCGCGAAGGCCGAGCGCGCACCGCCGGCCGCGACCTGTGGCCGGACCGGATCGAGAGCGAGCAGGACGACTTCTTCGAGCGCGTGCGCGCCGGCTTCCGCGCGCGCGCCGCTGCCGAGCCGCAACGCTTCCGCGTGATCGATGCGGCGCAGCCGCCGGCAGGCGTCGCGGCCGCGGTGGAAGCGGCCATCACCGCCTATCTGCGTACGCTGACGGACAGCGACCTGGCATGAGCACGGCGTTCTCCCCCTGGCAGCAGCGTGCGTACGACCACGCGGTCGCGGCGCTGGAGGCTGGCCGCCTCGGCCACGGCCTGCTGGTCTGCGGCCCTGCGGGGTTGGGCAAGCGCGCGGTGGTGGACCGCCTGGCGCGCCGCGTGCTGGCGCAGCAGCGCGATGCACGCGGCGAACCCGCGCCGAACGACCGCAGTGCGCACCTGATCGAGGCCGGCACCCATCCCGACCTGCAGGTGGTGTCGTTCGCGCCCACCAAGGACGGCAGCAAGCTGCGTACCGAGATCGTCATCGACCAGGTGCGCGAGGTCGCGCAGAAGCTGGCGCTGACACCGCAATACGGCCAGGCGCAGGTGGCGATCCTCGATCCCGCCGACGCCATCAACCGCGCGGCCTGCAACGCACTGCTGAAGACGCTCGAGGAACCCGCCCCGGGCCGCTATCTGTGGCTGGTCAGCGCGCAACCCGCGCGCCTGCCGGCGACGATCCGCAGCCGTTGCCAGCGCATCGAGTTCCGCCTGCCCCCGCACGATGAGGCACTCGCCTGGCTGCGGGCGCAGGGCCATGCCGAGGCCGACGCCCAGCGCGCCCTGGACGCCGCGCGCGGCCATCCCGGCCTGGCGGACGACTGGCTGCGCCACGATGGCCTGGCCCTGCGCGAAGCCGTCGCGCGGGACCTCAAGCGGCTGGAGCAGGGCGAGATCGGCGTGGTGGAGACCGCGCAGCGCTGGGCCAACGATGAACTGGCCGATGCGCGCCTGCGCCATGCCGCCGATCTTGCGCTGGAGCAGGCGGGTCGCATCGGCTTGACCGATCCGGCCCGATTGAACAAGCTGGCCACCTGGTTCGACGCCGCCAATCGTACCCGCGACCTGTTGCGGACCACGGTGCGCGCCGACCTGGCCATGGTGGAACTGCTGCTGGCGTGGGCCGGCAGCGACCGCGGGCGCGCCGTCGGCGCGCGGCGCGGCTGACCGACACGCACGGAGACGGGGAATGAATGCAGCAGGTGGACGGCAGGGCATCCTGTCACTGGCAGTGAAGGACAAGGCCGCGCTGTACAACGCCTATATGCCGTTCGTGAAGGGTGGCGGCATCTTCGTGCCCACGCCCAAGCGCTACTTCCTCGGCGACGAGGTCTTCCTGCTGCTCACGCTGCCCGAGTCCAGCGACCGCCTGCCGGTGGCCGGCAAGGTGGTCTGGGTGACGCCAGCGGGCGCCCAGGGCAACCGCGCGGCCGGCATCGGCGTGCAGTTCGCCGAGACCAGCGAAGGCGAAGCGATCAAGAACCGCATCGAGACCATGCTGGCCGGCAGCCTCAGCGGCGAGAAGCCCACGCACACCATGTGAGGCGCGTCCGCGTCGCGCGCGGACACCCGCTTTCACGCAGGCTTTCGTCCCGGCTGGCCAGCATGCAGGCCTCGTTTCCCGTGGCAGGCATTCCATGGCGCGCCCCATCTGGACCGGTACCCTGTCGTTCGGTCTGCTCAACATCCCCGTGTCGCTGATGTCCGGCGAGCGCAAGGTCGACATCAGCTTCCGTATGCTGGACTCGCGCGACAGAAAGCCCATCCGCTTCGAGCGCGTGAACGCCGAGACCGGCGAGGAAGTCCCGTGGAAGGACATCGTCAAGGCGTTCGAGTACGACAAGGGCAGTTACGTGGTGGTGGAGAAAGACGACATCGCGTCGGCCGCCCCGCAGACGCACGAGTCGGTGGAGGTGGAGGCCTTCGTCGACCGTGACGACATCGGCATCCGCTTCTACGAAAAGCCCTACATCCTGGTGCCCGGCAAGAAGGCCGAGAAGGGCTATGTGCTGCTGCGCGACACCCTGGCCAGCACCGGCAAGGTGGGCGTGGCGCGGGTGGTGATCCGCACCCGCGAATACCTGTGCGCGGTGATTCCGGAGGGTGATGCACTGGTCCTGATGATGCTGCGCTATCCGCAGGAACTGGTGGAACCGGACGAATACAAGCTGCCCGCCGGCAAGGCATCGGACTACCGCATCACCGCCAAGGAGCGCGAGATGGCCGAGAGCCTGATCGGCTCGATGTCGGCCAAGTGGGCGCCGGACGACTATCACGACGAGTTCCGCCAGCGGCTGGAAGCCATCATCAAGAAACGCATCAAGGCCCGCGGCGCCACCACGAAGATCACGGACGACGACGCGCCCGAGCGCGAGGACGCCGCCACCAACGTGGTCGATTTCATGGCGCTGCTGCAGAAGAGCCTGGACACCAAGAAGCGCACGCCGGCGAAGACGCCTGCGAAGAAGACGCCCGCGAAGAAGGCCCCGCGCAAGGCGGCCAAGGCCGCGAAGAAGGCCGCCGCGAAGAAGGCGGCGCGCAAGGCCGCGTCGCGCTGACGCATGGCGGGCGGGCGCCGCGTCGTGCCGGTGGAAGGCGTCGGCACCGGCGCCAGCGGACGCGCCTTCCTGTACGTGCTGCCCTGCGCCTACGAAGACCACGCCAAGCTGGGCATCGCCACCGATCCGCTGCGGCGCATGCAGGCGTTCTCGCCGCGCTACTACGCGTTCTTCGACCTCGACCGCGGCTGGCTGGCCGAGGCAGCCAGCGTGCGCGAGGCCCGCAGCTGGGAGACCCGTCTGAAGCGCGATCTGCACCTGCACGCCGCGCCGCCGCCGCTCATCGTGCCCGCGCGTGCGGCGGGCCGGACCGAATGGTTCCGTGGCGCGGAAACCGCTTTGAGCGCCGCACGCACTGCCCTCGAGGACGCGGGTTTCGCCCTCCATCCGCTGCGGGGCTGGGTGGCGGAGCGGCTGGCCGCGCAGCGCGAGCACCTGGGCGCGGGCGAGCAGGCCGCCATCGCACGCTACGGTCCCGTGGACGGGTGGCCGCTGGCACGGTCGGGCACGCCCTGGGCCGTGCTGCGCGACGCGCTCGATGCCTACCGGGTGCTCGAGGTGCCGCTGGACGATGCCGTTTCGCCGGCCCTGCGTGCGTGGCATGCACGCAACAGCCTGTCGCCCGGCTGACCCCGCGCGCGGCTCGGCCGCTACTTGCACGCGCTGTTGACGGCCGTGGCGTCATAACGGAGGCGAGGAGCGTCCATGAGCCTGCAGGAATACCGTCGCAAGCGCCATTTCGACCGCACTCCCGAGCCGGACGCGGACGCGCCGCGCGGGCGCGGCAAGCGACCCATCTTCGTCGTACAGCTGCACCACGCCAGCCGGCGCCATTACGACTTCCGCCTGCAGGTGGGCGACACGCTAAAGAGCTGGGCGGTGCCGAAGGGCCCCAGCTTCGATCCCGACGTGAAACGTCTGGCCGCCGAAGTCGAGGATCACCCCATCGACTACGCCCAGTTTGAAGGCGAGATACCGAAAGGGCAGTACGGCGGCGGCCATGTCGCCACCTTCGACCGCGGCCTGTGGAGCACCGATGGCGATGCCGAGGCGCAGCTGGCGAAGGGGCATCTGCGCTGCCGCATGTTCGGCGACAAGCTCAAGGGCAGCTGGCACCTGGTGCGCACGCATGTGCCGGCGCGCCAGCCGCAGTGGTTGCTGTTCAAGGAGCGCGACGCTTTCGCCGGCCCGCGCGAGGCCGACGATCTGCTCGAAGACGTCACGCCGCCACCGGACACGCGTCCCGCCCGGCGCAGGCGCGCAGCGGCGAAAGCCGGCGCACGCGCAGCATCCCGCGCCACGCAGGCCGCCGCGCCCCGTGAGCGCTGGGCGCATCGCGCTGCCCGGCTCGATGGCGCGCGCGCCACGTCGAAGCATCCGGGATTCCGCGCCCCGCAACTGGCGAAGCTCCAGCAGGAGGTGCCTGCCGGCGACGACTGGCTGCACGAAGCGAAATGGGACGGCTACCGCCTGATCGCCGAAATCCGGCGCGGCCGCGTGCGTCTGTGGTCGCGCAACGAACGCGAATGGACCAGCCAGGCGCCGGAGATCGTCAGTGCGCTCGAAGCGCTCGATCTGGACGAGGCGGTGCTCGACGGCGAACTGGTCGCCGGCGCGGGACGGCAGGAGGACTTCGGCCTGTTGCAGGCCACGCTGGCGGGCGAGAAGAACGCCACGCTGTCCTACGTCCTGTTCGACATCCTGCAGGTCGATGGCGTGGACCTGGCCGGCAGCCCTCAGTACCAGCGCAAGGCGCTGCTGGCGGAAATCCTGAAGTCTCCGCCGGACCACCTGGTCTACAGCTCGCACATCGTCGGCCGTGGCGACGAGGCATTGAAGATGGCGATCGAGAGGGGGCTGGAGGGCATCATCTCCAAGCGCGCCGACGCGCCCTATCATGCCGGCCGCGGCGCTGCCTGGCGGAAGATCAAGCAACGCGATGCCGAAGAGTTCGCCGTGGTCGGCTTCACGGCGCCGAAGGGTCGGCGTGCCGGATTGGGTGCACTGCTGCTGGCCGCACCCGACGGCGCCCGCGGCTGGCGCTATGCCGGGCGCGTCGGCACGGGCATGAGCGATGCGCTGCTCGAATCCTTGGCCAAGCAGCTGGCAAAGGGCGCGCGCGCTACGCCCACCGCCCGGGTGGACGTGGACGATCCCGAACTGCGCCGCGCGCGCTGGGTCGTGCCGCGCCTGGTCGCCGAGGTGTTCCATCATGGCCGCGGCAATCAGGGTCTGCTGCGCCAGCCCGCGCTGAAGACCCTCCGCCGTGACAAGCGGCCGGCGGACCTGCGCGAAGCACGTCCCTCTGCCGGAGATACCGCCATGCCCGCCACGCGCACGCACGCCCGCGACGCCACGATCGAGTTGACTCATCCCGGGCGCGTGGTCTTTCCGGACAGCGGCATCACCAAGCAGCAGGTGTTCGACTACTACCGTGCGATGGCGCGCTGGCTGCTGCCCGAGTTGGATGGGCGCCCGCTGTCGGTGGTGCGATGCCCGCAGGGCGCAGGGCGGCCGTGCTTCTTCCAGAAGCATCACACGGCCGGCATGGATCGGGTGGAGGCCGTGCCGCTGGAAGAGGAGGGCGGCACGCGTGCGGATTACCTGGTGGTGCGCGATGAGGCCGGTCTGCTCGAACTGGTGCAGTTCAACGCGCTGGAATTCCATCCTTGGGGGGCGCGGGCCGACGCCCCGGACCAGGCGGACCGCATCGTCTTCGATCTCGACCCGGGCCCCGACGTGGCGTGGCCGCGCGTGGTGGAGGCCGCGCGCCTGGTACGCAAACGCCTGCGTGCCCTGGGGCTCACGTCGTTCGTCCGCACCTCGGGTGGCAAGGGCCTGCACGTGGTGGTACCGCTGAAGCCTCCATGTCCCTGGCTGCAGGTGAAGGCGTTCGCACACGCCTTCGCCGACGCGATGGCCGCCTCCGATCCGCTTGCCTATGTGGCCACCGCGACCAAGAAGTTCCGCAAGGGCAGGATCTTCATCGACTACCTGCGCAATGGGCGCGGCGCCACCAGCGTGGCGTCCTTTTCGCTGCGGGCGCGCGAAGGCGCACCGGTCGCCATGCCGTTGCGCTGGGAAGAACTGGGGCGCATCAAGGGCGGCGATGCCTATACGTTGACCAGCACTCCGCGCCGCATGGGCCGGCTGCGGGCGCATCCGTGGGGCGACTATGGCCGGCGCAGGCAGGACCTGGCATCGGTCAGCAAGGCGCTCTCCGCACTGGAGGAATCACCCGTGCCGGAAAAGCGGCGCCGCAAGCGATCATGATCCGCGGCGCGTGCGCTTGAGGAAGCGGGTCGCCGCCTGTTCCCATTGCCGGGGGCCACGCGCATTCGCCGCCACGCGCTGCAGGCGGCCGTCTTCCCAGCCTTCGAACACGCGCGGGTCCACGTAGCAGCGCTCGCAGATGCGCGGGGTGTTGCCGAGGATGGCGGCGGTGTCGCGCAGGACCTGCATGCGGACCTGCCGACGGGCCGCTTCCGCCTCGGGCACCTCCGTCGTCGCCAGTGTGCGGAAGGCGTACAGCGTGGCGCCCCAGGTACGGAAATCCTTCGCGGTGAACGGGCCGCCCACACATCCTGCAGATAGGCGTTGACGTCGCCGGAACCGATGCGTTGCACGGTGTCGCCATCGCGGTACTGGAACAGCGCCTGCCCGGGCAGTTGCCGGCAACGGCGCACCAGCCGCACCAGGCGCGCATCGTCGACGCGCGCTTCCAGCGTCTTGCCGCCCTTGCCGCGGAAGGCGAAGCGTACTTCGCTGCCGGCGATGAAGCGCGCATGCACGTTGCGCAGCGTGGTGATGCCGTAGGAGCCGTTGGCCTTCTGGTAGCTGGCGTTGCCCACGCGCAGCAGGGTCTGCCCCAGCAGGGCCACCACCAGCGCCACGACCTTGCCGCGCGGAAACCCTGGCAGTGCCAGGTCTGCGCGGACGCGTCGGCGCAGGCGGGGCAGGGCGTCGGCGAAGGCGAGCAGGCGGTCGCACTTGCGTGCGCCGCGTTCGGCATGCCAGTCGCGATGGTAGCGGTACTGCTTGCGGCCGCGCGCGTCGCGGCCGGTGGCCTGCAGGTGTCGTTGGCCTGCGCGCAGATCCACACGTCGGTATAGGCCGGCGGAATGGCCAGGCGACGGATGCGCGCCAGCGTGGCGGGCGCGCGCACGGGGCGCCCACGCGCGTCCAGGTACACGAAACCGCGCCCGCGTCGCTGCCGTCGCAGGCCGGGCATCGCATCCGAGGTATGCAGCAGCCCGGCCATCGCGCCTCAGAAGTCGTCCACGAATTCCAGCACCAGACCGTACTGGCCTGCGATGTCGGCGGCAGCCTCGCGTACCAGGTCCGCGTGCGGCGACAGCACTTCGATCTCCAGGGCGCGCACATCGCCGCCGCGGTCGTCCATCAGTCCGGCGGAACTGGAATCCTCATCATCCATGTGCGGCATGAGGTCGGCCAGTTCCTCGGCCCGCTCCACGCCCTCCATGCCGTGCAGGTCGGCCAGCAGGGCATCGAATCCGGTACGCGGACCGGTGGCCCGCAGTCTGATCATGGTCATGGCGTTCCTCTGCGCGTGGCGCGTAGGGTCCGCCCCGAACTTAGGCGTGGCCGGGTCACGCTTTCGTGAAGCCGATGCCGCCGCGCCCGATGGTGTTCAGGCACGGCATGGCGTCCGACATCGCCGCGCATCGCGCTACCATCCGAACCGGCTACTGCTTCTTGTGGGGAGCAAGGATGAAGGAGATGCACGGAATGGCACGATGGCGGCTGGGCGCCCTGCTGTGCCTGATGTTGCTGTGCGTGTCGTTGCGGGCGCACACGCAGGCGCTGGTCGGCCTGCGTGTACTGCCGCATGCGGGTGCCGACACATCGTTCTCGGGGTGGCGGCATGAAGGACCGGTGCCGGCCCTGCTGACGGTCCCGCTGGAGCTGGGTGACGAGGTGTATGGCGCCACCCTGCAATTGCAGCCCGCGCAGCCGGGTGAAACCTGGCGCGTGCGCGTGCAGTACGAAACCAGCCTGGGCCTGAGCGCGGAAGGGCCGCATCTGGACCTGACCGGCTGGAAGCACTGCGTCTCCGGCTGGGAAGCGGCGGAGGCGGTGGATGCCGTCTCGTTCGTCCTGCCGACGCCGTCGGCCGAGCAGCACGCGTGCTTTCCGCCCTACACCCAGGCGGAGTTGGAGCAGGCGGTACGCGCGCACGCCACCGCTCAGGGCGACCCGTCGCGGGCGGATGACTGGATTCCGCGCATCGGCCAGGACGATGTGCTGGGCACGGTGCTGCCGTTCGTGGCGATCAGCACGGTGCGGGTGCGGGTGGAGGTGCTGCGGAAGGGCAGATGGGTGGTGGTATCGACGGTATCGTTCCTGCCGCCGATGGGGTGTTGAGACACGTTCGCGCGCTCGACGCCGCCTACGCCCGCTTCCACACGAAAGGACACGCCGCATGGGGCCGTCACGCGATCTCGGATTTCGTGTCGCAATCTCCTGCACGCACGCAAGGACTGTGAGGCGCTGCTTGGCGCGACTGCGAACCGGTTCAACAAAACGATGGATTCTTCCGAACAAGCGCCGCGAGGCTCGCCGCTGCGATCTTCACGGCGTGTCTACGTACTCCAACCTAAGCTGAAGTGGACTTGCGGCTACCGCTGAAAAGGCCGCTATATTCCGGGGCCCCAGACGAAGGAGGATTGGAATGTTTACGACCAACAAGAAGAAACACCTGGCGATGGCGCGTGTGCTCGGCGTGGCGATCGTCGCGGGCGTGGGCCTTGCCGGCTGCGCCACCTACGACGACGAGTTCGCCACCATCAACTCGCGCCTCGACCAGCTCGACACCAAGGTGCAGGGCGCTGCGCAGAGTGCCGAATCCGCCAACCAGTCCGCGCAGCAGGCCAACCAGCGTCTGGACCAGATGGAAAGCCGCGTCCGGCAGCTCGAGGAGGCACCGCGCCGCGTGCCGCGCGGTTGATCGTTCTCGCCACGTTGTGACGAACGGTTTCAACCCGGGATCCGGTGACTTCTTGTGGTCACCGGTTTCTTTGCTTTGCCCATTTATCGTTTCAAGGACCCGTCCCATCCGCATGTTCATGCACCCTGCAATCCGGAGCGCCTGTGGCGCACTGCTGTTGGCACTGGCTTTCGCGAGCAGCGATGTGGTGCGCGCCGAGGAGAGCACAGCATCCTCCGTCGCGTCCGTCGACCTGCTTCCGCCCGAACAGGACGTGTCCGAGACGGTGATCGAGCTCGCCGGTTGGGTGGTCGCCGCCAAGGACAGCGAAGGTTTTCCGTTCGCGGTCATCGACAAGGCCGCTGCGCAGATCCTGGTGTTCGGCGGCGATGGACGCCTTCGCGGTGCGGCGCCCGGTCTCTTCGGTTCGGCCATCGGCGATCACACGGCGCCGGGCATCAGCGGCCTCGCGCTTCGCGAGATTCCCGGTCGGGACCGCACGACACCCGCCGGACGCTTCGTGGGCGGTTATGGCCCGTCGATCGATGCGGGCCGCGTGCTGTGGGTGGATTACGATTCCGCAGTCTCGATCCATCCGACGGCGACCGGCGTCCCGGCCGAGAGGCGCGTCGAGCGCTTGGCCTCGCCTTCGCCGGACGACAACCGCGTCACCCATGGCTGCATCAACGTCGCACCCGAGTTCTACGAGCAGGTCATCCGCCCGACGTTCGAGCGGGGCGGGGTGTTCTACATCCTGCCGGACAAGGACTCATTGGCGGACACCTTCCCGGAGTTCGTGCGCAGTCGCGCCACCGCGCAGAGCAGCAAGGGAAGACGCGCACGGTCCGCGCGCCGCTGAAGAGCGCGTTGGCGTAACGCCTTTGGCGGTAAATTCACCTGATCCGGCCGTTGGGGCGCACAATGCGCTCCCTCATTCGATCTGGATCACGCATGGACACCGAAACCATCCTCAGCGCCGCCCTGCGGGAAGCGGGTTACGGGCCTGACGCCATCGGCTCGGCCTTGCCGAGGATCCTGCGCATCCTGGAAGCCGAGGACGTACGCATCGAAATGGGGCGCCCGCTGTCGCGCAAGGAACGCGAGTACGTGCGCCTGCAGCTCGAACTCGGGCTTGGGGTGTCCGAGATCGTGGCGGCCATGAAGAAATGAGCGGCGGCGCGACCTGCGGACGGGGAGCCTTATGAAGCCTGTCGCCGATCCGCGCTGTCGGCATGCCGGTGCCGCAGGTAGGGCAGGGCGAACAGGTACAGGCCGGTGAACAGCTGCAGGAACAGCGGTGGCAGCGGCGCGTACGTCACCCACGCCGGCGGTTCGCCCTGTGCGGCCGCGCGCCAGGCGAAGTTCAGCGCGACCGTCAGTGTGAACACGATCGAGAGCCCGCGGTGGCTCTGTCGTGAGAAGCGCGCGAGGCTCATGCCGTCTCCTTGCGCTGGCGTTCGATCATCTTCCAGCCGTTGCCGGACGGATCACGAAAGCCGGCGTCGACTTGGCCGTAGCGGCGGATGGGTTCCTGGATGAATTCCACGCCCTTCGCGCTCAGCGCCTCGTAAGCCGCACGACAGTCCTTCACCTGCAGCACTAGGGGCGGCATGGCGCCCTTCGCCACCAGTCCGTGCAAAGCATCGGCGGTGGCGGCGTCGTGCACCGGCGGGCCGGGCCGGAACAGGCCCAGCTGCAGGGTCGGTTGTTCCGGGTGCTGCACCGTCAGCCAGCGATAGTCGCCGTTGCGCACGTCCGCCTGGACGCGGAAGCCCAGCCTGTCCACGTAGAACGCCAGCGCCTCGTCCTGGTCGCGCACATAGATGCCTATTACCTCGATGCCTTCGCTCATGGAGCCTCCTCGGTCGGGGCAGCCACCTTAGTCGCGCCCGCTCGCCGGCGCTTCTCCAGAACTGCGCTCTTCAGGTCCGGACGTTCCGCCGCGCGCACCACGCACTCGGGCATGCCTCCGCGGGTGTCCAGGGCGTTGCGCGCACGCAGGCGGCATTCGCCCGGGCTTTCGCCGGTGATGTCGCGGAAGATGCGGCCGAAGGTGCCGATGCTGCGCCAGCCGGTCTGCAGCGCGATGTCGATGACGGGCGCATCGGTGTCGCGCAGCAGCGCCGCGGCGCGCTCGATGCGCCGCGTCAGCAGGTAGCGATGCGGCGGCAGTCCGAAGGCCTGTCTGAAGGCGCGGGCGAAATGCGCCGGCGAAACCGCGCTGAGCTCGGCCAGCCGGGGGATGGGCCAGTCCTGGTCGGGAGCGGCATCCATGCGGTCCTTCGCGCGCAGCAGCCGGCGCAGCAGATCAGGGCGGGGTTTCACCGTGGAGGACGCTTCGCGGGTACGGGCGGCCATTGTGCCGCGTCCACCCCGTCGAGCCGGGATGGCGATAATGGCCGGGCCCGCCGGCCCGGCATCGATGAGGTATTCGGCATGATCCTTCGCACGACGTTTCTCCTGGTGTGGCTGCTGGCCGTCGTGATGCCTGCGGCGTGGGCGGCGCCGCCCGTGCCTGCCGCCCCGGACGGTGCGGGCGTGCAGGGCCCGCTGGCGCACCTGCCAGCGCTGAAGGGCGACTATTTCCCGCTGACGGACCGCGGTTCTGGGCGCGAGCACCACATCTTCGTACGCTACCCCGAGGGCTACGACGCCGCCGCGCCGACGCGCTACCCGGTGGTGTACGTCCTGGACGGGGACAGCCTGTTCCCGCTGCTGGCGCCAACGCACCTGTTCCTGCATTACGACGAGCAGTTGCCCGAGGCGATCATCGTCGGCATCGCCTACGGCGGCTTCGACCCGGCCGTCAACTGGCGCAATACCGACTTCACCGCGCCGGGGCCGGACGCCACCCCGGAGCAGGGTGGGGCATCGGGGTTCCTGGCCTTCCTGCGCGACCAACTGGTGCCCGAAGTGGAGCGCCGCTACGCCGCCGACCCCGCACGGCGCATCCTGCTGGGGCAGTCGCGTGGCGGTTACTTCGTGCTGTGGTCGGCGCGCGAGGCGCCGGACCTGTTCTGGGGACGCATCGCCAGCAATCCGGCGCAGGGCCCGGCGCGGGAGCAGCTGTTCGCGCCGGCCTCGGCCCATGCCCGCCAGGACCTGCGGGTGGCGGTGGTCAGCGGCACCCGCGATACCGAGGCGCGCCGGCAGATCGCACGCGAGTGGGCCAGTGCCTGGTCCGCGCAGCCACCGGCGCCCTGGCAGGTGGCGCTGATCGAGATCGAAGGCGGCACGCACGCCGCCACCATCGGCGAGGCCTACCGGCGTGCGATGCGCTGGCTGTTCGAACCGGCTGGCGCGACGCCGCGCGGAAAGCCGGGACCGTAACCGCGTTCACGGTTTTGCGCCGATCGTCGGACGGTCGGGGCTCATGTAACACAATCGGCATGCACGGCCCTTACCCTGCGCGCATGGACACGTTGGCCGACATCCGGGCCGCACTGGCCGCCGCCGGGGAGCGCATCGAACGCGGAGCGCTGCGCGAGGAGCCGCGCATGTTCATGGACCGGCTGTGGCGGCAGGTGTACGACACCGCCCCCGACGACCTGCAGCCCTACGTGTGGGCGCGGCTGGCGGATTTCTCCGCGCAGCTGGGGCTGGTGGGCGAGCTGTCCGCGCATCGCAGCCCGGTACGCGCGCCGCCCGAGGTGTTCGCTCGGCGCTGACCCGCACTACGGTGTCGGCGGATCCCACAGGCGCTCGTCCACCGGGGCTTCCGACAAGCCCCGCAGCAGCGTCATCACCATCTCGTTCTCGCTGACGCCGTTCTGCCGGGCCAGTTGCTTGAACACGTCTTCGCTCATGGTGGTCAGCGGGATGAGATTGAAACGCCAGCCGCCCGGTTCGCGCTCGAACTCGAAATCGACCGGCAGCTCGGTGGCGCCGATCTTCAGCCGCGCCGCCGCGCGGTCGCCGTCCACCTGCACGGTGCCCAGCTCGCTGCGCTCCACGCCTTCGCGGCCGATCCAGCCACGATCCACCGCATGGGTGAACACCCGGCGTCCGTCCATCGCGCGCAGATCGGCGACAGGTACGCGGGCACGGATGATCAGCACCTGCAGGCACTCGGTCATGGGCAACGCTTCCAGCGCGGCACGCGGCGCAGAGAGGGCCAGTTCGCGGTAGCGCGCGTACTCGCGCAGCGTACCGGTGGTGACGTTGTCGGCGGCGCGCTCGCCCTGCTGCGCCAGCACGGCCGCCTTGTACGCCGCGAAGGTGGCACGCACGGCGGCTTCGTCGCCGGCCGCGCGCGCATCGAAAAGCGGAATGAGCAGCAGGCTCAGGATCAGCCAGCGGAGCATGGGTACATCCGGAACAAAGGGGGGCCATGGTAGGCGATGGGCGCCCGCAAGACTCACATTGGCCTCATCCGCACGGTCTCCGCGTTCTTTCACGGCATGGAAGCACGTACCATGCACGGTGCATGAAAACCGAAATCCGACCCGCGCGGCTGTCCGAAGCCGCTGAACTGTCCGCGATGATGCGGCGCACCTTCCTGGCCGCCAACGGCCATTGCAGCACACCCGAGAACGTCGCGGCGTTCGTTGCGCAGGCCTATACGCCCGAGCGACAGGCGCAGGAGATCCGCGACCCGGACACGCTCACGTTGATCGTGGAGCAGGACGGTGTGTGGGCGGGCTTCGCGCAACTGCGCTGGGGCACGCTGCCGCCGACCGACGTGGGCCTGCAACCCACGGTGGAACTGGCGCGCATCTACCTGGACGAAGCCTTCCATGGTCGTGGCATTGCGGCGGTGCTGGTCTCGCACCTGCTGGCCGCCGCACGCCTGCGCGGCTCGCGCTCGGTGTGGCTGACGGTGTGGCAGGAGTCGTCGCAGGCGATCCGCTTCTGGCGCAAGCACGGCTTCCAGATCGTCGGCCGGTCGATCTTCCACGTGGGCGACGACCCGAAGGAAGACTGGGTGATGGCGCAGGTGCTGCCGGAGGGCTGAGCCGCCGCGCGGTGGTCGTCAGGACTCCGCGCGCCTGAGCTGCAGAGTGTAGTCGCCGGGCGGCAGGCCTTCGATGTGCAGGCGCAGGTTGACCGGGCGGATGCAGGCGGGAACGGGGCGGCCGGGTTCGGTTTCCGCGACGTGTACGTTCACCGTCGCACTGAGCGTGGTGCCCTCGCGCGCGACCTGGAGGACGTCGATCGGGTCGAGGAACTCGCGCGAGGACAGCCAGATGTCCTGCTCGAAGGTCGTGCGCGAGCCTTCCACATGCGTGCGCAGGGCGGTGTCGGCCTCGCCGCCGCAGCCGCCCGCACGCTCATGGACTTCCAGCACGCCGGACAGCATGGCGGCATCCGGCGCGGCGGCGGAGGGCGCCGCCGCGAGCGCCAGGGCCAGCAGCAGGTCGGCGAAGGCCATGGTGCTCGCTTCCGGTCAGACCGTGGCCGTGCGCAGCGCCGGATTGTCCCAGCCCGGGCGCGGCGCGAAACGGTCGCCGTGGCGCGCCTGCAGCGCCTTGAGCTTTTCCAGCAGCGCGTCGGGGCCGACCGCCTTCACATGCTCGATCGGGCCGCCGCGGAACGGGGCGAAGCCGGTGCCGAAGATCACGCCGGCATCGAGCAGGTCGCTGTCGGCGACCACGCCGTCGTGCAGGCAGGCGACGGCCTCGTTGAGCAGCGGCAGGATCAGGCGGTCTTCCAGGTCGTCCGGCGCCTTGTAGTCCTGCGGGACCTCCGGCTTCACGGCTTTGCCGTTCTCCCACCTGTACAGACCCTGGCCATCCTTCTTGCCGCGCTTGCCGGGCCCTACCGTCGCCAGCGCCGCCGGCAATGTCAGGCCCAGGAACGGCGACAGCTCCGCGCCCACGCTCTGCGCCACGTCCAGGCCGACGGTATCGATCAGTTCGATCGGGCCCATCG
Organism: Pseudoxanthomonas mexicana; assembly: GCF_010093385.1. Classification (GTDB taxonomy): domain Bacteria; phylum Pseudomonadota; class Gammaproteobacteria; order Xanthomonadales; family Xanthomonadaceae; genus Pseudoxanthomonas_A; species Pseudoxanthomonas_A mexicana. The sequence continues at coordinate 24,459 of NZ_PDWV01000030.1, read as the reverse complement.
GCATGCCGAACTTCACCGCGGCCCTGTCGATGACCGGACCGGGGATGCCTTCGGCGTAGGCGGTGGCGGCTTCCAGCATGTACGGGAACAGCACGCGGTTGACCAGGAAGCCCGGCGTGCCGGCGACCGGCACCGGGAACTTGTCCAGCGCCTTGCAGAACGCGGCCAGGCGCCTGACGTTGGCTTCGTCGAGCGCGTCGTGCTGGACGATTTCCACCAGCGGCATCAGCGCCACCGGATTGAAGTAGTGCAGGCCGGCGAACTGCGCCGGACGCTGGATGTGTTCGCGCAGTTCGGTCAGCGGGATCGACGAGGTGTTGGTGGTCAGCAGCGCGTCGGCCTTCAGGCGCGGCTCGACGGTCTGGTACAGATCGCGCTTGGCTTCGGGGTTCTCGATGATCGCCTCGATCACCAGGTCCGCCTGCGGCACGCCGTCGCCGGCCAGGTCGCCCTTCAGGCGCGCGGACACGGCGGGGCGCTTGCCCTCGGCCTTCCCCTTCTTGGGGAACAATTCCTGCGCACGCGACAACGCGCCCTCGCTGAAGCGCTGCTCGCGGTCCTGCAGGGTGACGTTGAAGCCCTTGTAGGCGGACCACGCCGCGATGTCGCCACCCATCACGCCGGCGCCGACGACGTGCACGTTCGCGATGCCGTGGTCTTTCCCGCCAAGGCCCTTCAAGCGTTCTGTCAGGAAGAAGATGCGGATCAGGTTGCGCGCGGTCGGCGTGCCCGCCAGTTTCACCACCGCCCTGCGCTCGGCATCCAGACGCGCCTGGATGCCCTTGCCGCCGGCGGTCTTCCACACGTTGATCAGCGCGTACGGCGCCGGGTAGTGCGCCTTCGGCGCCTTGCGTGCGACTTGCTTGAGCATCTGCGGCGCTAGCAGTTGGCGCGCCAGCCAGCTGTTGCTTATCCAGCCGGTGAAGCGCTGCTTGAATGCGCGCGGCGGGCGCGGGCCGATCAGCGCGACCGCGGCGTCCACCAGCACCGCCGGCTCGGCAATCTTGTCGACCAGGCCCATGGCCTTGGCCGAACTCGCCGACAGCGTGCGGCCGGTGAGCATCATGTCCATCGCCTTCGGTGCGCCCGCCAGGCGCGGCAGGCGGGCGCTGCCACCCCAGCCGGGGAAGATGCCCAGCTTCACTTCGGGCAGGCCGATGCGGGTGGACGGATCGCTGCTGGCCACGCGGGAGTCGCAGGCCAGTGAGATCTCGGTGCCGCCTCCCATGCAAAAGCCGTGGATCGCGGCCACGGTGGGGCAGGGCAGCTCGGCCAGTTTCTGGAACACCGCCTGGCCGCGGCGGATCGCATCGTTGACGGTGCCCTTGCGGTCGAACTCCTGGAATTCCTTCAGGTCCGCGCCGGCGATGAAGCCGCTGGCCTTGGCCGAGCGCAGCACCACGCCCTTGGGCGGATCGATGGAGAGGCGTTCCAGGATGTCGGCCAGTTCGATCAGCACGTCCTGCGAGAACGCATTGACGCTGGTGCCCTGGCGGTCGAAAGCCAGCACGACGATGCCGTCGGCGCGCAGCTCCGTCTGCCAGTGACTGAATCGCAGCCCATCGAAGTTCGCGGCCATGCAGGGACCATCCGTTCACGTATGGATAAGGCCGCTATCATCCCGAGGTTGTTTCATCCCCGTCAAATCCACATATCAACGAGAACGTCGTCACGGGCGTGACCGGCGGCAGGGGGATGTTCCCGCTGCTCCGGTTAAATTCTTGATAGGGCAACGGTTTGGACAAGGCGTTGAACTTTCCTCCGCTAGCGCGGTCACAGGGCACGGCCACCGCCGAGCCGACAGGAGTGCGGCCCGGCATGGCCGAAACAGATCCAACCCAGGAGCTGGACCTCGAGCTGGTCAGGCGCGTGCAACGCGGCGACAGCGCGGCCTTCGACCTGCTGGTGCGCAAGTACCAGCATCGCGTGGTGGCGCTGATCGGGCGTTACATCCATGACTGGAGCGAGTGCCAGGACGTGGCCCAGGAGACGTTCCTGCGCGCTTACCGCGCGCTGGGCAATTTCCGGGGCGATTCCCAGTTCTATACGTGGCTGCACCGTATCGCCGTGAACACCGCCAAGAACCACCTGGTCGCGCACAACCGACGTCCTCCGACGGCGGACGTGGATGCCGCCGACGCCGAGCAGTACGACATCGGCGCCCGGCTGCGCGACACCGACACCCCCGAGCGCGAACTGATGCGCCAGGAGATGGAGGCCACGGTGATGAAGGCGGTGGACGGGCTGCCGGAAGAACTGCGCACCGCGATCACCCTGCGCGAGGTGGAAGGCCTCAGCTACGAGGAGATCGCGCAGAAGATGGATTGCCCGATCGGCACGGTGCGCTCGCGCATCTTCCGGGCGCGCGAGGCCATCGACGAACAACTGCGTCCCCTGCTCGACACCGACAGTGCAACCCGGGAGCGTGCCCGCTCATGACTGCCCGCAACGAGACACCCACCATCGACAAGCTCGACATCCATCATCGCCAGCAGCTGTCCGCCCTGATGGACGGCGAGTTGCTGGCCGACGAAGCCCGCTTCCTGCTGCGACGCCTCCAGCACGACCGCGACCTGGCCGGCTGCTGGGAGCGCTGGCAGCTGTGCGGCGACGTGCTGCGTGGCCGCGCCCAAGCGCCGGCACCGGCCGGATTCGCCGAGCGCGTGGCGCTGGCGATCGCCGGCGACGCGGCCGCATCGAATGCAGCGCAGGCCGCACCGTCGGCTCCGGTCGCGCGTCCGCGCAACCTGCTGGCCCGCTGGGGCGGGGGGGCTTTGGCGGCTTCGGTGGCGCTGGTCGCCCTGTTCATGGCCCGCCAGCAGTCCCCGCAGGAAGTGCCGGTCGGCGATGGCGCCCAGGTCGCTTCCACCCAGACCACCACGCCTGCGACGGCTCCGGCATCGCCGGCCGATCCCGCTCCCGATGCCGAAGCCTACGCGGCGGCAGCCGTCGCCGTGGCCGCCACTGTGCCGCGGCGCCAGGACGCCACGCGCCGCAGTGCGACGCGCAGCCAGCAGGCGGCGCGCAGCGCCCAGCGCGTGGCACGTGCCGATGCGCCGGTGCGCGCAACCGGCAACGTCAGCGCCCAGCGCGCGCCGCTGGAAGCGATGGCGACGCTCTCGGCCGCAACTGCGCTGCCAGCGGCCAGCGATCCGTTCTCGCATCGCGCGCAGGACGCCGTCGTCGCCTCGCGTCCCTGGCCACGCTCCGCCCTGTCGGGCTATCCGTCGGCCACGGGTGCGCTGACCACCGGGTACAGCGCGGATGCGGCAGCGCGGACGTTCTATCCGTTCGAACCGCGTCCCCAGTCCGCCCCGTCGGTGGCGGTACCCGCCGACGCGCCGCGCGAATGACCTTCCGGCACCCGGTCGCACGCCGGGTGCCCTCTCAACCCCGTTTCCCCTTTCTATCGAGGCATGCATTCGATGACTCCTCACGCCCGTAACGGCCTGCTGGCCGTGTTGATGCTGACCACGCCGCTGGCCGCCTGCGCGCAGCAGGCCGAGGCGCCTGTCCCCGTGGCCGCCTCCGCGCCCGCGGTGGCGCAATCGGCCGCCCCGCAGCTGGTGACCGGTCTGCCAGACTTCACCCAACTGGTGGAACAGGTCGGGCCGGGCGTGGTGAACGTGGAGGCCACCGTCGGCTCTCGCCGCAGCGCGCAGGCCAGCGAGGAGGAAGCGGACATCCCCGAGATCTTCCGGCGCATGCTGCCGCCCGGCTTCCAGATGCCCGGCCCGGGCCAGCAGGGGCCCCAGCGGCGCGGCACCTCGATGGGCTCGGGCTTCATCATCTCCGCCGATGGCTACGTGCTGACCAACCATCATGTGGTCGACGGTGCCGACGAAGTGAAGGTGACGCTGCCCGACCGCCGCGAGCTGACGGCCAAGGTGGTCGGCAGCGACCAGCAGTACGACGTGGCCCTGCTGAAGGTGGAGGCCAAGGGCCTGCCGACGGTGCGCATCGGCAATTCCGCCGCGCTCAAGCCCGGCCAGTGGGTGGTCGCCATCGGCTCGCCGCTGGGACTGGACCATTCGGTGACCGCGGGCATCGTCAGTGCCGTGGGGCGCAGTGCCTCGCCGGAGCAGCGCTACGTGCCCTTCATCCAGACCGACGTGGCGATCAATCAGGGCAATTCGGGCGGTCCGCTGCTCAATACGCGCGGTGAGGTGGTCGGCATCAACTCACAGATCTTCTCGGTCTCCGGCGGGTACATGGGCATCAGCTTCGCCATCCCGATCGACCTGGCGATGGGTGCGGTGGAGCAGCTCAAGTCCACCGGTCGCGTGAGCCGCGGCCAGCTGGGTGTGCAGGTGGGCGCGGTCACGTCGGATGCGGTGAAGGGCTTCGGCCTTCCCGACAACCGTGGCGCGCTGGTCAACGACGTGGTCAGCGGCAGTCCGGCGGAGAAGGCTGGCATTGGCCCGGGCGATGTCATCCGGTCCGTGAACGGCCGGCCTATCAACGATTCAAGCGAACTTCCGCCCGTCATCGGCGCGATGGCGCCCGGCACCAAGGTGACCCTGGGTCTGCTGCGGGACGGGAAGTCGCGCGATGTCGCCGTCACCCTGAGCGAACTCGACGAAGGCGAAACCGCTGCGCGCGCCCTGCCGGCCACACCCGATACCCCCGCCGCACCCGCCGGCCGCAACGTGCTGGGCATCCAGACGCAGCCGCTGGACGCCGACAGCCGCAAGCGCTTGGGCCTGGAGTCCGGCGACGGCGTGCTGGTCAGCCGGGTGGAAAGCGCCGCCGCGCGCGAAGCCGGCCTGTCGCCCGGCATGGTCATCCTGCAGGTGGGTCGGAACAAGGTGAACAGCCCGGCGGCACTGGACCGCGAACTGGCGGCCGCCAAACCCGGCGACACCGTCATGCTGCTGGTGCGCAGCCGCGGCGTGACCCGCTTCGTGGCGGTGACGGTCGAAAAGGACTGACCCGCCCCGACATCCGCGCATTGCCCCGCGCCAGCGGGGCAATGCCGTTGAGGGCCGGGCCCATCCCATCCCTGGGTGAGACAGGCCGCGGCCCGGCCGTGCGATAATGTCGCGTTCTCCTGACGACGGCACAGGCCGCCGCCCCCATGTCTTCTGATTCCATGCGGAATATCCGCAACTTCTCCATCATCGCGCACGTCGACCACGGCAAGTCGACCTTGGCCGACCGCATCATCCAGCTCTGTGGCGGCCTCGAGGCCCGCGAGATGGAAGCGCAGGTGCTCGACTCCAATCCCATCGAGCGCGAGCGCGGCATCACCATCAAGGCCCAGTCCGTGTCCCTGCCGTACAAGGCCAAGGACGGGCAGGTCTACCAGCTCAACTTCATCGACACCCCCGGCCACGTCGACTTCAGTTACGAAGTCAGCCGTTCGCTGGCCGCCTGCGAAGGCGCGCTGCTGGTGGTGGACGCCGCCCAGGGCGTGGAAGCGCAGTCCGTCGCCAACTGCTACACCGCGGTGGAGCAGGGCCTGGAAGTGGTGCCGGTGCTCAACAAGATCGACCTGCCGACGGCCGACATCGAACGCGCCAAGGCCGAGATCGAGGCCGTCATCGGCATCGACGCCGACGACGCCGTCGCCGTCAGCGCCAAGACGGGCCTCAATGTCGACCTGGTGCTGGAAGCCATCGTCCAGCGCATCCCGCCGCCGACGCCGCGCGACACCGACAAGCTGCAGGCGCTGATCATCGACTCCTGGTTCGACAACTACCTGGGCGTGGTCTCGCTGGTGCGCGTGATGCAGGGCGAGATCGGCCCGAAGAGCAAGATCCTGGTGATGTCCACCGGCCGCACCCACGAGGTGGACAAGGTCGGCGTGTTCACCCCCAAGCGCAAGGAGCTGAAGAAGCTCGGCGCGGGCGAGGTGGGCTGGATCACCGCCTCGATCAAGGACGTGCACGGCGCCCCGGTGGGCGACACGCTGACCCTGGCCGGCGATCCGGCGCCGGGCCCGCTGCCCGGCTTCCAGGAAATGCAGCCGCGCGTGTTCGCCGGCCTGTTCCCGGTCAACGCAGAAGACTACCCGGCGCTGCGCGAGGCGCTGGAGAAGCTGCGCCTGAACGATGCCGCGCTGCGGTTCGAACCGGAAAGTTCGGAGGCCATGGGCTTCGGCTTCCGCTGCGGCTTCCTCGGAATGCTGCACATGGAGATCGTGCAGGAGCGTCTGGAGCGCGAGTACGACCTGGACCTGATCACCACCGCGCCTACCGTCGTGTATGAAGTCCTCAAGACCGATGGCACGGTGCTTTCGCTGGACAACCCGGCCAAACTGCCGCAGTCCAACCTGATCGACGAGGTGCGCGAACCCATCATCCGCGCGAACATCCTGACGCCCGAGACCTATATCGGCGCCATCATCAAGCTGTGCGAGGAAAAGCGCGGCGTGCAGATCGGCATCCAGTACCTGGCCAGCCAGGTGCAGATCAGCTACGAGCTGCCGATGGCCGAGGTGGTGCTGGACTTCTTCGACAAGCTGAAGTCGGTCAGCCGCGGCTACGCGTCGCTGGACTATTCGTTCCTGCGCTTCCAGCCCGGCCCGTTTGTGCGCCTGGACACGCTGATCAACGGCGACAAGGTGGACGCGCTCAGCCTGATCGTGCACCGCAGCCACGCCGACCGGCGCGGCCGCGAGCTGTGCGAGAAGATGAAGGACCTGATCCCGCGGCAGATGTTCGACGTGGCCATCCAGGCCGCGGTGGGCTCGCAGATCATCGCGCGCAGCACGGTCAAGGCCATGCGCAAGAACGTGCTGGCCAAATGCTATGGTGGCGACATCACCCGCAAGAAGAAGCTCCTCGAGAAGCAGAAAGAGGGCAAGAAGCGGATGAAGCAGGTGGGCCGCGTGGAGATTCCGCAGGAAGCCTTCCTGGCGGTGCTGCAGGTGGACAGCAAGTAATCCGGTGCAGGGACCGGCGGCGGCAGCGCCGTCGCCGGCCGGCACGTGCAATCCAAAGGACGCTCGATGAGTTTGATGACCTGGTTCGAAACGTTGCTGGTGGTGGCCACGCTGGGCAGCGGCGCGGTGTGGCTGCTGGATGCCCTGTTCTTCGCCAAGCGCCGCAAGGCCCAGGGCGGGCTGCTGGACGAGGAACCGGTGCTGGTCGACTACTCGCGCGCCTTCTTCCCGGTGCTGGCGGTGGTCCTGGTGCTGCGCAGCTTCATCGCCGAGCCGTACAAGATCCCGTCCAGCTCGATGATGCCCAACCTGCTGATCGGCGACTTCATCCTGGTCAACAAGTTCTCCTACGGCCTGCGCCTGCCGATCACCAACCAGAAGTTCGTGGCCATCGGCGAACCGGCGCGCGGCGACGTGGTGGTGTTCAAGCCGCCGCACGACCCCGAGAACAACTGGATCAAGCGGGTGATCGGCCTGCCCGGCGACAAGGTGGGCTTCCATGGCGACACCGTCTACCTGAACGGCCAGCCGCTGAAGTACGAGACCCTGGGCGAGTACGACGGCGCCGACGGGCGGGCCGAGGCGTTCGGCGCCACCCTGCTGCGCGAGGACCTGCCCGGTCGGCCGCACACCATCCTGGAAAGCGTGGGCGTGCCCCCGCCGGGGGGCGGCGAGGGGGACTGGGTGGTTCCGCCGGGCCACTATTTCGTGATGGGCGACAACCGCGACAACAGCCTGGACGGCCGTTTCTGGGACTACCATTTCCTGCCGGAGCAGAACCTGCGCGGCAAGGCGTTCCTGGTCTGGCTGAACTGCCAGGGCTGGTTCTGCAAGAATGGCTTCGATGCCTCGCGCATCGGCAACGGCATCGAGTAAGCGGTCCAACATCCACGGGGCAAGCACGGGGGAAGCACGATGAAGCGAAACCAGAGTGGCATGACGTTGTTGGGATTCCTGCTGGTACTGGTGGTGGTGGGCTTCGCCGCCTTCATCGCCATGCGGCTGTTCCCGATGTACCAGGAGTTCTACGCGGTCAAATCCTCGCTCAAGGGCGTGGCGGCCGAACCCGGCGAGTCCGACATGGACCCGGCCAAGATCCAGGACCTGTTCTTCCGCCGGCTGTACATCAACTATTCCGAGAGCGTGAAGCCTTCCCACGTGAAGATCGAGCGCATGGACGGTGGCTGGAAGATGAGCGTCAGCTACGAAGTGCGTCGTCCGCTGGTGGGCAACCTGGACGTGGTCGGCAAGTTCGACGCGTCCGAGCCGCTGACGCGGCGCGCGCCGGAATAAGGAGTTGGCGGTTGACCGCATCGGCCATGCCTTCGTCGACCAGGGCCTGCTCGCGCAGGCCCTGACGCATCGCAGCGCGGGTGCGCCGCACAACGAGCGGCTGGAGTTCCTGGGCGACGGCGTGGTCAATCTGCTGATCGCCGAGGCGCTGTTCCAGCGTTGGCCCAAGGCGGACGAAGGTGCCATGACCCGGGCACGGGCCGAACTGGTCCGCGAGGCGTCGCTGGCCACCATCGCGCGCGCGCTGCAGCTGGGCGAGCGCCTGACGATGGGCCCGGGCGAAATGAAATCCGGCGGCCACCGCCGCGATTCCATCCTGGCCGATGCGCTGGAGGCGGTGGTCGCGGCCATCTACCTGGACAGCGGCTATGAGACCTGCCGGGCCGTGGTGCTGCCGTGGTTCGAGACCGCGCTGGCGGCGCTGCCGGTCGGACGGCCGGAGAAGGACGCCAAGACCCGGCTGCAGGAATGGCTGCAGGGACGCCAGCGTCCTTTGCCCCTCTACGAACTGGTGCTGGAAAGCGGCGACGACCACGCCAAGCAGTTCGTCGCCCGGTGCACCACGCTGGATCCACCGCTGACGGCGGACGGCGAAGGCACTTCCCGTCGCAACGCCGAACAGGCCGCCGCCGCGGCCCTGCTCGAGAAGCTCGACATTTCCAGATGAGTACCCCCCGGTGAGCGATTCCCCTTCCCACCGCAGCGGCAGCGTTGCCGTGATCGGTCGCCCCAACGTGGGCAAGTCCACCCTGACCAACGCCCTGGTGGGCGCCAAGGTCAGCATCACTTCCAACCGGCCGCAGACCACCCGGCACCGCCTGCTCGGCATTGCCACGTTCGCCGCCGGCAAGGGCCGGCCGGCCGGGCAGATCGTGCTGGTCGACACCCCCGGCCTGCACAAGCAGCAGGGCAAGTTCTCGGCATCGGCCATGAGCCGGGTGATGAACCGGGCCGCGCGCGGTGCGCTGGAAGAGGTCGATGCCGCGCTGATGGTGGTCGAAGCCGGCCGCTGGGACGAAGAAGACACGCTGGCCTACAACGTGCTGCGCGACGCCGGCATCCCGGTGGTGCTGGTGGTCAACAAGGTCGATCGGCTGAAGGACAAGGCCGCGCTGCTGCCGTTCCTGGCCCAGGTGGGCCAGGAGCGCGAATTCGCCGCGGTGCATCCGGTATCGGCGCTCAAGCGCAATGGCCTGGAGGCCCTGGTCAAGGACGTGCTGGGCCTGTTGCCGGAAGCGCCGCCCGCGTTCGGCGAGGACGAGATCACCGACCGCAGCGAGCGTTTCCTCGCCGCCGAACTGGTGCGCGAGCAGCTGATGCGCCAGCTCGGTGCGGAACTGCCGTACGCCACCACGGTCGAGATCGAGCACTTCACCACCGAGGATTCGCCCAAGGGCGAACTGGCCCGCATCGGTGCGGTGATCTGGGTGGAACGCGAAAGCCAGAAGGCCAGCGTGATCGGCAAGGGCGGCGCACGCCTGAAGGACATCGGCAGCAAGGCGCGCCAGCAGATGGAGCATCTGTTCGGCCGCAAGGTCTTCCTGGAAACCTGGGTGCGCGTGCGCGAAGGCTGGTCGGACGACGAGACCGCGTTGAAGGCCTTCGGCTACGAATAAGGTGTCGCACCCCTGATGCGCATCACGGGCGAGCCCGCCTTCGTCCTGCACGCGCGCCCCTGGCGCGAGACCAGCCTGCTGGTCGAAGTGCTGGGCAACGACCACGGGCGCATCGGTCTGGTCGCACGCGGGGTGCAGGGCCCGAAGCGGCATGTGCTGCGCGCCGCGCTGCAGCCCCTGCAGTGCATCCGGCTGGACGTCGACCTGCGCGGCGAGCTGGGCCGGCTGGTCGCCGCCGAGGCGCTGGACGCTGCACCACAGCCGGCCGGGGACGCGATGCTGGCGGCGTTCTACCTCAACGAACTGGTGCTGCGCCTGGCGCCACGGCACGACCCGCTTCCTGCCCTGTTCGAAGCCTATGCGGACGCGCGCGAGGGCCTGCGGCAGCGCGAAGGCCTGGCGTGGACCCTGCGACGCTTCGAGCGCGACCTGCTGGAGGCGCTGGGCGTGGGCTTTGCGCTGGACGAGGACGCCGAGGGCGATCCCATCGATCCTGCGGCACGTTACCGGCTCGATCCCGAGCAGGGGCCGCGCCGCCTGCTCAGCGACCGCGGGCACGAAGAGCGGAGTCGGGCCGCGACCGGTCGGGCGTTGCTCGCGCTTGCCCGTGATGTGCGGCCGTCGGCGGACGACCTGGCCAGCCTGCGCCTGCCGCTGCGGTCCGTGCTGGCGCACCACCTGGGCCCGCGCGGGCTGAAGTCGTGGGAAATGATCGGCGACCTGGGCCGGCTGAAGCGCGCGGGCCCGTCGGCCGGGTAGGGCTCAGGACGCGGGCGCGAGCAGGCGGGCGCAGGCCGCAGCGAAGGCCGCGCGAAGGTCCCGATCCGCCGGCGCGGCGTGCCAGCGCGAGGCGATCGCCGCCAACGCGGTTGCACCCGCGAAACCGCAGCTGGCCTGCAGCCGATGCAACTGGGCGCGCAGCGCGGCATGGTCGCTGCGGTCGAAGGCCGCCAGGCAGGCGCTGCGGGTGGTGGGCAGTTCGGACAGGAACAGCTGCCGCACGCTGGCCACGTGCTCCGGGTTGCCGGCCAGCGCCGTCAGCGCCGCACGATCGTCCCAGTCGGCAGCGTCGCTTGGCTCGTCACTCCCGCCGCGCAGGGCAGCGCGCAGCGCATCAACCAGCGCCTGTGCCGACAGGGGTTTGATCAGGACCTCCGCGAAACCCGCCTGCAGTAGCGCGTCGCGCGTGGCTGCCGTGGCGTCGGCGGTGTGCGCCAGCGCGCTGGCGGCCGCATCGGTCTCACGCAGGTGCTGCAGCAGCCAGGTGCCGCTGCCATCCGGCAGGTTGGCGTCGATCAGCCAGGCGTCGAACGGTCCGCTCGCCGCCAGCGCCTGCGCGCAGTCCTCCGCGACATGCACCCGTGCCGGCAGTGTCGCCAGCGCGGCCGACAGGAAGGCCGCACTGATGCGATCGTCTTCCACCAAGAGGATCGACGGCATCGTACCGGGAGCGGAGTTCATGGCGGGGCTTCCTGCGGATCGGGGCCATTCTAGCCTCGGAGTGCCATTCGGCCGCCATGCGACAATACGGCCCCTTCCGACTCACGCAGCCTGACGCCACGTGGCACGCACCCGTTCCCCCCGCATCGACAAGACCCCCTTCGAAGCCATCATCACCGACCTGACCCACGACGGCCGCGGCGTCGCCCGCCGCGATGGCAAGGCGGTATTCGTGTCGGGGGCGCTGCCGGGCGAGCGCGTGATGGCCGAGCAGACCGCGAAGAACCGCCACTTCGACGAGGCCAGGACGCTGGACGTGCTGGAGGCCTCGCCCGACCGCGTGGCACCGCGCTGCCGGCATTTCGGAACCTGCGGCGGTTGCGTCCTGCAGCACATGGACGAGACGCGGCAGATCGAAGCCAAGCAGCGCGTGCTGATGGAGAACCTGGAGCGCATCGGCCATGTGTCGCCGAAGTCCGTGCTGCCGCCGTTGACCGGCGCCAGCTGGGGCTACCGCCGGAAGGGGCGTTTCTCCGTGCGCCGAGTCAACAAGAAGGACAGGACGCTGGTCGGTTTCCGTGAACAGGATCCGCGCTTCGTCGCCGACCTGTCCGAATGCCACACGGTCATTCCGGAGATCGGCGGCAAGGTGGCGCAGCTGGCCGCCCTGGTCGAAAGCCTGGACGCGCGCGAGCACATCCCGCAGATCGAATTCATCGCCGGCGACGCGGGCGAAGATTTCAGCGGCGTCGCGCTGGTGTTCCGCCACCTGCAGCCGCTGAGCGAGGGCGACCGCGCCAGGCTGGCCACATTCGGCCAGGCCAATGCTTTCGCCATTTTCCTGCAGCCGGGAGGCGTGGAAAGCGTCCACGCACTGTGGCCCGATGCACCGCAACTGGCATTCGCACTGGCGCCCTGGGACGTGTCGCTGGCGTTCCGGCCGCTGGATTTCATCCAGGTCAATGCCGCGCTCAACGAGAAGATGATCGCGCGCACGTTCGAGCTGCTCGATCCGCAACCACAGGACCGCGTGCTGGACCTGTTCTGCGGCCTGGGCAATTTCACCCTGCCGATGGCACGCCTGGTGGGCGAGGTCGTCGGCGTGGAGGGCGAGGCCGGGCTGGTAACGCGCGCCCGCGACAACGCGCAGCGCAACGGCCTGTCGAACGCGCAGTTCCATGCCGCGGACCTGACCCAGGACCAGCGCGGCACGGCGTGGATGCGTCAGGGCTTCGACAAGCTGCTGCTGGATCCGCCGCGCTCGGGTGCCATCGAAGTGCTGCAGCAGCTGCCGCTGAAACAGTTCGACCGCATCGTGTACGTCAGCTGCCACCCCGGCTCGCTGGCGCGCGATGCCGGCTACCTGGTCAACGAGCAGGGATACGCGCTGGTGTCGGCGGGCGTGATGGACATGTTCCCGCATACGGCGCACGTGGAGTCCATTGCCCTGGTCGAGAGGCGCTGATGGGCATCGAAATCGAACGCAAGTTCCTGGTCGCCGGCGACGGCTGGCGCGCGGCCGCGCACGCGGTCGTGCCCATGGCCCAGGGGTACATCAACGACATGGGCGCGATGGACCGCGGCGAGCAGAAGGCCTCGGTGCGGGTACGCATCCAGGGCGACGAAGCATTCCTCAACCTGAAGTCGCGCGAGCTGGGCCACACCCGCCAGGAATTCGACTACCGCATTCCGGTGGACGATGCGCGCGCGTTGCTGGCGCTGTGCGGCGGTGGGTTGGTGGACAAACGGCGGCATCTGGTCCGGTACGGTGGCCATCTGTGGGAAGTGGATGAGTTCCTGGGCGAGAACGCCGGCCTGGTGGTCGCCGAGATCGAACTGGATCATGCCGACGAGGCATTCGAGCGGCCGGACTGGCTGGGAAGCGAAGTGACCGACGATCCGCGCTACTACAATCTGGCGCTGGCCAGCCATCCGTACACGCGCTGGGCCAGGTGATCGCGTATCGCACGGGCGCATCCGTGCGGGAGGGTGGCGCGTAGGAGGCGGTAAACCGCTGCCACAGCCGCCATGCGCCGCAAGTCCGACCTGCCCAGCAAGCCCTGCCGCACCTGCGGTCGCCCATTCACCTGGCGCCGCAAGTGGCGCGACATCTGGGATGAGGTGGCGCATTGTTCGGAACGCTGCCGACGGCAGCGGGGCCAGCGGAAGTGACGCCCTCGGAACACGGGCGGAGCGCGCCGCCCGCCCACACGCTCCGCCTGATCCTCGGCGACCAGCTGGACCCGCAGCATCCCTGGTTCGCGCGGGTGGATCCCGGCGTCCTGCACGTGATGATGGAGATGCGGCAGGAAACCGACTACGTGCTGCACCACGCGCAGAAGATCCTGGCGATCTTCGCGGCCATGCGTGCCTTCGCCGCCCGCCTGCGCGCGCAGGGTCACCGGGTCCGCTATGTCGCCATCGACGACCCCAGCAACCGCCAACGGCTGACGGAGAACCTGGACGCGCTGCTCGCGCTCCACGGCGCCTCTACGTTCGCCTACCAGCCCGCCGACGAGTGGCGACTGGACACGCAATTGCGCGACTGGGCGGCCACGCTCCCCATCGCGGTGGAACGCGCGGCGGACGCGCACTTCCTCGCCGCGCGCGACGAGGCGGGTCGGCTGTTCGGTGCACGCCGGCAATGGCGCATGGAAACCTTCTACCGCCACATGCGACGCCGGCTGGGCGTGTTGCTGGAACCCGACGGGACGCCGGCCGGTGGACGCTGGAACTTCGACCAGGACAACCGTGCCGCCTGGCCCGGCACGCCGCCTGCGCCCGCGGACTGGCGCAGGCCACACGATCACCGCGCCCTGTGGCACACCATCGAGGCCGCGGGCGTGGCCAGCTTCGGCGCTCCGCAGGCCGATGCGCTGCGCTGGCCGCTGGACCGCGACGAGGCGCTGGCCGATCTGGACGCCTTCGTCGAACAGGCATTGCCCCGGTTCGGCCAGTACCAGGATGCGATGAACACCCAGGCGCCGCGCCTGTTCCACTCGCTGCTCTCGTTCGCCCTGAACACGAAGATGCTGCGTCCGGCCGAGGTGATCGCGCGCGCCGAGGCGGCATGGCGCGCGGGACATGCGCCGCTGCCCGCGGTGGAGGGCTTCATCCGCCAGATCCTGGGGTGGCGCGAATACGTACGTGGCGTGTACTGGGCGAAGATGCCCGGCTACGTGGCGCTCAATCACTTCGGCCACGACACGCCGTTGCCGGACTGGTTCTGGACCGGCCGCGTGCGCATGCGCTGCCTGGCCGATGCCATCGGACAGTCCTTGGCGCAGGCGCATGCGCACCACATCCAGCGCCTGATGGTGATCGGCAATTTCTCGCTGCTGGCCGGCCTGGACCCGCAGGCTTTGCATCGCTGGTACCTGGGCGTGTACATCGATGCGTTCGAGTGGGTGGAGCTGCCCAACACGCTGGGAATGAGCCAGTTCGCCGATGGCGGACGGCTGGCCAGCAAGCCCTACGTCAGTGGCAGCGCCTATCTGCATCGCATGAGCGACTACTGCAACGGTTGTCCTTACGACCGCCGGCAGCGCACGGGCGCGCGCGCCTGTCCGTTCAATGCCCTGTACTGGGACTTCCTGGACCGGCACCAGGTCGTCCTGCAAAGCAATCCCCGCATGGCGCTGGCCTACCGCCAGCTGGCGCGGATGGACGGCGCCGTGCGCGAGGCGCTGTCGGCGCAGGCCCGGCAGGCCCGCGGCACGCTGGGAGCCCTGTGAGGCCGCACGCCGGCGCTGGCGCGTGAAAGCCCGCATCTGACGGCCGCGCGGGCTTCTGCGACAATGCGGGCTCCGCGCCCCTTGGCGCCGCTTCGAGGCTTTCCCCGCAATGCTCGTCATCGGCATCGCCGGCACCGAACTCACCGCGCAGGAGCGCGACTGGCTGCAGCACGACGCCGTGGCCGGCGTCATCCTGTTCACCCGCAACTTCGCCTCGCGTAGCCCGGTGGCCGAGCTGTCGCAGGCCATCCGCGCTGCCGCGCCGCGCCCGCAGCTGGTCTGCGTGGACCAGGAAGGCGGGCGCGTGCAGCGCTTCCGCGACGGCTACAGCGATCTGCCGGCCCTGGAGGGCTTCGGCAAGCTGTATGCGCAGGATCCGACGCTGGCCCTGCAGCGTGCCGAAGAGCACGCCTGGCTGATGGCCAGCGAGATCATCGCCAGCGGCGTGGACTTGAGCTTCGCCCCGGTCGTGGACCTGGCCCGCGGCAACCGCGCGATCGGCAACCGTGCGTTCGACGCCGATCCCCAGGTGGTCGCCGACTTCACGCGCGCCTACGTGCGCGGCATGCACAGCGCCGGCATGGCGGCCACGCTGAAGCATTTCCCCGGCCACGGCACCGTGCTGGAAGACACCCATTTCGACGATGCCGTCGATCCGCGCCCGCTCGACGTGTTGCGTGCCGAGGACCTGGTGCCGTTCGTGGCGGGCATCGAGGCCAAGGCCGACGCCGTGATGATGGGGCACGTCAAATACCCCGCCGTCGCCCCGGAGCCGGCCGGCTATTCGCCGTTCTGGATCCAGAAGATCCTGCGCGAGGAAATGGGTTTCCGCGGCGTGGTGTTCTCCGACGACATCGGCATGGCCGCGGCGTTCTCCGCTGGTGGCGTGAAGCAGCGCATCCACGACCATCTGGATGCGGGCTGCGATGTGGTGCTGGTCTGCTCGCCCAAGCTGGTCGAGGAATCGCTGAAGGCGGTGGAAGGCCGCGCGCTGAATACCGCCGCCGTTCTCGGCGTGCTGGGTCGCGGTGCGCTGGGATGGGATGGGTTGATCGCGGATGCGCGCTACGGCCAGACGCAGTCGCGCGTGATCGAAAGTCTGAAAGGAGTGGCTTGATGGAATCGCTGGGCAATCCGCGGCCGAAGCTGGCCGATGCGCTGGCCAACGCCGACCTGCTGGTCGATCGCGCGACGATCGACCGGACCATCGCGCAGATGGCCGCGCCCATCGCGCGCGACTACGCCGGTGAGGTGCCGGTCTACCTGACCATCATGCACGGTGCGCTGCCGTTCGCCGGCCAGCTGGCGCTGGAACTCGGCGCGCGCGGCCTGAACCTGGAGTTCGACTACCTGCACGCCACCCGTTACCGCGGCGAGACCACCGGCGGCGAACTGGTGTGGAAGCACCGACCGGTGACCGCGCTGTACGGCCGCCGCGTGCTGCTGGTGGACGACATCCTGGACGAAGGCCATACGCTGCTGGCGGTGAAGCAGTGGTGCCTGGAGCAGGGCGCCACCGACGTGCGGATCGCCGCGCTGACCACCAAGCAGCACGACCGCTGCGTGGAGGGCATCAGTGCCGATTACGTGGGCATGCAGGTCCCCGACCGCTATGTGTTCGGTTTCGGCATGGACTACCACGAGCAGGGACGCAACCTGCCGGGCATCTACGCGCTGAAGGACTGAGCCATGGCCGACATCGCGCTTGCCGTCATCGGCGGCACCGGCGTCTACCGGCTGGCCGACCTGCAGGACGTGGAGACGCGGGTGCTGGACACGCGCTTCGGCGCGCCTTCCGGACCGGTCCGCATCGGCACGCTCGAAGGCCGGCGCGTGGCGTTCCTGGCCCGTCATGGCGAGGGGCATTCGGTACCCCCGCACCAGGTCAACTACCGCGCCAACCTGCAGGTCCTGAAGGACATCGGCGCCACCCGCGTGCTGGCGCTCAACACCGTGGGCGGCATCACCGATGCCTACGGCCCGCGCGTGCTGGCCTGTCCCGACCAGCTGATCGACTACACCTGGGGCCGTATCTCGACGATCTGCGAAGAACCGGGCAGCGACGTTCTGCATGTCGATTTCGGTGATCCCTACACGCATTTACTTCGCCGGCAGGTGGTGGACGCGGCGCGCGCCTGCGGCGTGGAACTGGTCGATGGCGGCTGCTATGGCGCCACCCAGGGGCCGCGGCTGGAGACGCGTGCGGAGATCCGCCGGATGCGGCGCGACGGCTGCGATCTGGTCGGCATGACAGGCATGCCGGAGGCGGGCCTGGCCCGCGAAATGGGCCTGGAATACGCATGCCTGGCCATCGTCGCCAACTGGGCGGCGGGCTGCGGAGCGGACGAGGAGATCACCATGGATGAGGTGCTGGCGAACGTCGCTGCGGCCTCGGCCGGTATCCCCGCCCTGATCGCCGCGGTGGCGCGCGGGTGATTGTCAACGCGCGCGAGCCTTTGCATACTCGACCGGTGTGACCTCCCGTCACACACACCACCCGCATCCAGAAAAGGAAATACAAGCGCTATGCCGTACGGTACCGTGAAATGGTTCAACGATGCCAAGGGCTTCGGATTCATCGCGCCAGAAGATGGCAGCGCCGATGTCTTTGCGCACCACACCGCCATCAATGCCAAGGGCTTCCGCAGCCTGCAGGAAGGCCAGCGCGTCAGCTACGAGCTGACCCAGGGCCCGAAGGGCGCACAGGCGTCCAACATCACGCCGGCCGCCTGATCCAAGACGATTTTCTTGAACCCCGCTCCGGCGGGGTTTTTTAACGCCTGCATTCCGGACCCCTGCGCCGGCGCTACAGAGAAGCCGTCTGAGTGAAACCGCTGCACATCGCCATCGTCGGTTACGGCACTGCCGGCCAGGCCGCCGCGCTGCTGCTCGCGCGCGACGGACACCGGGTGGAGGTCTTCGAACGTGCGCCGGAACCGGGTCCGGTCGGCGCGGGTTTCCTGCTGCAGCCGACCGGCCTGCAGGTGCTGTGGGAACTGGGCCTGTTGCCCGAGGTGATGACGCATGGCCGACGGGTCAATCGCCTGTACGGCGAAACGCCGTGCGGTCGCGCCGTGATGGACATGCGGTACAGCGGTCTGGATGCGCGCCTGTTCGGCCTGGGCATGCAGCGTGGCGCGTTGTTCACGCTGCTGGCGGATGCGTGGGTGGGGCAGGGTGTGCTCCACCCCGGCCACGCGATCGACGCCATCAGCGACGACACCCGCCGCATTCGTGATCCGCACGGCCGCTGGCACGGTCCGTTCGACCTGGTGGTCGCAGCGGACGGATCGGCCTCGCGCCTGCGTGGCGCCACCGGCGCGGTGAAGCGCGAGGCGGTGTATCCGTGGGGCGCGCTTTGGCGTCTGCTGCCGCAGGGCGACTGGGCGTGGGGCGACGAACTGCGGCAACGCTACGTCGCCGCGCGCAAGATGATCGGCCTGCTGCCGGTAGGTACGCGCCCCGGCGACGACACGCCGCGTCTGAGCTTCTTCTGGAGTCTGCCCGTTGCCGACTTCGATGGCTGGCGTGCGCGCGGACTGCCGGCATGGCGCGACGAGATCGCCCGTCTGTGGCCCGAGGCGGACGCCCGTCTGGCCGATACGGTCGACCCGGACCAGTTGGCGCGCGCGAGCTATCGCGACGTCACCCTGCGTCACTGGCATCGTGATCGTCTGGTCGTGCTGGGCGACGCCGCACACGGCATGAGCCCGCAGCTGGGGCAGGGCGTCAACATGGCGCTGATGGACGCGATGGCCCTGCGCGACGCACTGCGCCTGCAGGCCGATGTCGCGCCGGCCCTGCAGGCCTACCAGCGACAGCGGCAGGCCCATGTCGGCGTCTACCAGTTCTGGAGCCGCTGGCTGACACCGATCTTCCAGTCCGATCTCGACTGGGTCGCGCATGCGCGCGATGTCGCCTTCCTGCCTGCGGGCCGCCTGCCCGGCGGGCGCGGCCACATGCTGCGCGTGCTCAGCGGCATCCAGCACGGTTTCCTCGGTACGCTGGCGCTGAAGCCGGACTTCATGCGGGCGCTCGACGGCATCCGGGCTCCCGCATCGGGAAAGATGTAACCCGCGCTGCGAGAAGCGCGCACGTTCGCCACGGGGAGCGAGGTGCGGGTGCCGGCCGCAGGCGTCGCGGAATTGCGCGAGAATCGGCCGGACGCGCAGCGGGAGCCGGTGATGGACGACCTACCTTCTTTCGAAACCCATCGGGTCGACAACCAGCCGCCTCCGTTCGAGCCGCGCGACCTGTGGGCGGACGACCTGGCGCTGCGCGAGGCGGTCGCGCGCGAGGGCGCTTCCGCCTTCGCATCGCGGCTCGCGGCTTACGGGGCACTGGCCGGCGATGAACTCTATCGGCTGGGCTTCGACGCCAATCGCGACCGGCCGCGCCTGCGCACCCACGATCGCCATGGCCGGCGCATCGACACGGTCGAATTCCATCCCGCCTACCATCGCCTGATGGAGGCCGCGAAGGCGCATGGGGTGGCGGGGCTGTCGTGGCACGAACCCGGACCTGGCGCGCACGTCGCGCGCGCGGCGCTGAGCTACCTGCATCACCAGGCCGAAGCCGGCACCAGCTGCCCCCTGACGATGACGCATGCCGCAGTGCCGGTCCTGCAGCGCGAGCCGCGTCTGGCGCACTGGGCGGCAAAGGCCGCCGCACCGCACTACGATCCGCGCGACATTCCCATCGCCGACAAGGCCGGCATCACCCTGGGCATGGGCATGACCGAGAAGCAGGGCGGGTCCGACGTGCGCGCCAACACCACCACGGCCACGCCGCGTGGCGATGCCTATGTACTGGTCGGGCACAAATGGTTCTTCTCCGCGCCGATGTGCGACGGCTTCCTGGTGCTGGCGCAGGCGCCGGCAGGGCTGAGCTGCTTCCTGATGCCCCGGCGCCTGGACGATGGGGACCGGAACGCATTCCGGCTGATGCGGCTGAAGGACAAGCTGGGCGACGGGTCGAACGCCTCCAGCGCGGTCGAGCTCACCGGCGCGCATGCCTGGCGCGTCGGCGAGGAGGGCCGGGGCGTGGCGACCATCATCGAGATGGTCATGCTGACGCGCCTGGACTGCATGCTGGGCTCGGCGGCGGAGATGCGCATGGCGCTGGCGCAGGCATTGCACCATGCGCACCATCGCCGCGCGTTCGGCAAGCCCTTGGTCGCGCATGCCCTAATGCGCAACGTGCTGGCGGACCTGGCGCTGGAGGCGGAGGCGGCGCTGGTGTTCGCGCTGCGCGTGGCGCGCGCGGTGGACGCAGCCCCGCACGACGCGGATGAGGCGGCATTCGCCCGCATCGCCACCGCCGCCGGCAAGTACTGGATCTGCAAGCGCGCCCCGGCCTTCGTCAACGAGGCGCAGGAGTGCCTGGGCGGCGCAGGGTACGTGGAGGAATCCATCCTACCGCGGCTGTACCGGCAGGCGCCGCTCAACTCGATCTGGGAAGGCAGCGGCAACATCCAGTGCCTCGACGTGCTGCGCGCGCTGGCGCGCGAACCCGGCGTGCTCGATGCAATCGACCGCGAACTCGCGTCCGCTGCGGGGATGGATGCGGCTTACGACGCCTTTGTCGACAGGCTGCGTGCGGCGTTGGCATCCACCGGAGAGGCCGGTGCACGCCTGCTGGTCGAGCGCCTGGCATTGGCGCTGCAGGCCGCGGTGCTGCTGCGCGCGGGCAGCCCCGTGGCGCCGTTGTTCGTGCGCAGCCGGCTGGCGGGCGAACATGGCCTGGCGTTCGGGACGCTACCGGAAGACGCTGAAGTGGAGCCCGTGCTCGCACGGGCATGGCCGGCATTAGACGCTGGCTGCCCGTCCTGCTGACCGCCTTGGGCATCACGGCGCAGGCGCAGGCGCCCGGCGAGCCATCGCCTCCACTGCTGCCTGCCGCCCAGCAAGCGGATGCGATCCATGTGTACAAGGCGCAGCGCCGCATGGACCTGCGGCGCGGCGACCAGGTGATCGCCACCTACCGCATCGTGCTGGGCGGCGTCCCGATCGGGCACAAGCGCGAGCAGGGCGACCAGCGTACGCCGGAGGGCCACTACCGGATCACCTACCGCAATGCACGCAGCCGCTTCCACCTGTCGCTGCGCATTTCCTACCCCGACGAAACCGACCGCCGGCAGGCGCTGGCGCGGGGCGTCGATCCCGGCGGCGACATCATGATCCACGGTGCCACGCCGTCCGGTTCGCGCGTCGACTGGCCGGAGGGCTGCATCGCCGTGACCAACGACGAGATGGATGCGATCTGGCAGCGCGTTCCCGTCGGAACGCCGATCCGCATCATGCCCTGAGAGCGTTCAGCGCGGCGCGGAGCGGGAGGCGAGGGCGCGCGAGCCGGTGATGATCAGGCGGACCATTTCCGACAGCTGGTCGATCAGTTCGGGATCCTTCGCCCGCGGCAGGTCCATGGCGGTGGCGCCCATCGCGAACACCAGCCGGGTGATCGCCTTGGAGACGATCGCGGGCTCGTGGAGCGGGGCGTTGTCGCGTGCGGCCAGCCGCACCAGATCCAGGCACAGTTCCTCTTCGAAGAACTGCAGCTCGCGTTCCACCGCGTGCTTGAACGCGTCCGAGCCCACGTTGCCTTCCCGCAGCAGCACGTGGAGCAGCTTGTCGTCGGCGCGCAGCTGTTCGATGAAGGCTTCCACCGAACCGCGCACCACGCTGCGGTCGGTGCTGGCTGCGCGATGGCGCGCCTCGCCGATGATCTTGCGCAGCGAACGGCCCGCCAGGTCGATCAGGGCCACCGCCAGTTCGTCCATGTCGCGGAACTGGCGATAGAAGCTGTTCGGCGCGATGCCGGCTTCGCGGGCGACCTCGCGCAGGCTGAGCGTGGAGACGCTGCGATGGGGGCCGACCAGTTTCAGGGCGGCCGCCAACAGATCCTCACGCGAAATCGAGGCCTTGCGGCCGGGGCCGTGGTCGTCGGGGGGCAGCGGTTGCGGGGATGAGGTCACGCGGGCGGGCCCGACATACGGAGTGGTAGGGCCATCATAGCCCCGTAAATTAATATACAAGTGTATACACATGCGTCTTTCCGCGGGTATAGTGGGGCCATGAACGCCCAGATCCGTGCACCGGCCCGCCGGCCCGGTCCCCTGAAACGCCTGATCCGTCCGCTGGTCAAGCCGGACGTGTTCGATTTCTGGGCCTCGCGGCTGCATCGCACCTGGACCTGGGAGCGCCCGCTGGCGCGGCTGGTGGCGCGCGAAGCCGCCTCGGCCGACGCCGTGACCCTGCTGTTCAAGCCCAACCGCCACTGGGCCGGCCACCGCGCCGGCCAGCATGTGAACCTGGGTATCGAGATCGACGGCGTCCGCTTGACCCGCAGCTACAGCCTGACCGCGCCGCCGCGTGCCGACGGGCTGCTGCCGATCACCGTCAAGGCGATCGAAGGCGGCAAGGTGAGCCGTCACCTGTGCCATGACGCCCGCATGGGCGACATCGTCGACCTGGGCCAGGCGTTCGGTGAAATGACGCTGCCCGCGTCGCCGCGTGGCGCCTTCCTCCTGCTGGCCGCCGGCAGCGGGATCACTCCGTTGATGGCCCTGGTGCGCGAACTTGCCAGTCAGGGCATGCCGGCCGAGACGACGCTGCTGTACTGGGTGCGCCGGCGTGGGGAGGCCTGCTTCGTGGACGAACTGCGCGCGCTCGCCGCCGCCCATCCCCGCTTCCGTTTCCGCCTGCTGCTCACGCGCGAGGCCGCGCAGGCCATGGACGAGGCCGAAGGCCGGATCGACGACGCGCTGCTGGATGCGCATGCCGGTGACCTGTCCGCACGGCAGGTGATGGCCTGTGGTCCGGGCGGGTTCGTCGAAACTGCGCGCAGCCTGCTGGCATCGCGCGTGGCGACGTTCCAGGCCGAAGCCTTCACCGCGCCGCCGGTGCTGATGGTGGACGAAGGCGAAGTCGACATCCGCCTGCAACGCAGCGGGCGCACGCTGCGGGTGCCGCGCGGCGAATCCCTGCTCGTGGCGCTGGAGCAGCAGGGCCTGAAACCGCCGTCCGGCTGTCGCATGGGCATCTGCAACACCTGCGCCTGCGGCAAGTCGGCCGGCAGCACGCGCCCCCTGCCCAGCGGCGAACTCCTCCACGAACCCACCCAGGCGCTGAAGCTGTGCATCCACAGCGCCGCCACCGACCTCGAGCTGGATCTGTAATGGCCACCCCTGCGACTTCCTCCCGCAACCGCGCGCTGAGCGCGGAAGAACTGGACCGCTTCGGCGCTGAACTCGACGCGTTGCGCGCCCGCACGCTGGCGACCCTCGGCGCGCGCGATGCGCGCTACATCCGCAACGTGGTGAAGGCGGTGCGCTACAGCAACCTGATCGGGCGCGCGCTGCTGTTCGCGGCGGCGATCGCCGGCGGCCTGTGGCTGGCCGACAGCGCGGTCGGCTGGCTGTTCTGGGTGCTGTGGGCGCTGGGTGCGCTGTCGCTCGGCCTGGGCAAGATCCTGGAGAACATGGAGCTGGGCCACAACGTCATCCACGGCCAGTACGACTGGCTGGGCGATCCGCAGCTCAACGGCAAGAGCTACGACTGGGACATCGTCGGCACCGCGGACAACTGGCGGTACACGCACAACTTCCGCCACCACACCTACACCAACGTGCGCGGGCTGGACGACGACATCGGCTACGGCCTGCTGCGCATCTTCCCCGAGCAGAAGTGGAAGCCGTTCTACCTGGCGCAGCCGGTCATCGCGGTGGTGTTCGCGCTGCTGTTCCAGTGGGGCATCGCCATCCAGAACCTCAAGCTGGGCCGCTGGTGGCACGGCAAGATGAGCAGCCGGCAACTGCGCGTCACATCGGCGCCGGTGGTGCGCAAGATGGGCAGGCAACTGGCCAAGGACTACGTGATCTACCCCGCGCTGGCCGGCCCGTTCTTCCTGCCCGTGCTGCTGGGCAACCTGGTCGCCAACGGCCTGCGCAACGTGTGGACCTACGTGATCATCTTCTGCGGCCACTTCACCGCCAACGCCGAGACGTTCCCGAAGGAATGCGTCAAGAACGAATCGCGCGGCCACTGGTACCTGCGCCAGCTGCGTGGTTCGTCCAACCTGCGCGGCGGCTTCCTGATGAACGTGATGTCGGGCAACCTGAGCCACCAGATCGAACACCACTTCTTCCCGGACGTGCCGGCCAACCGTTACGCGGAAATGGCCAAGGAAGTGCGCGCCATCTGCGCGCGCTACGGCCAGCATTACAACACCGGCACGCTGCTCACCCAGTTCGGTCAGGTGTGCTGGCGGATCGTGCGGCACGCCTTCCCCAGCCGGCCGCCGAAGTTCGCCCCGCTGCGGCACGCCGACGCCACCGCGTGAGGCGCGCAGGCGCGCGCGCCTAGCTGTGTAAACCCACCACGTTGTTCAGTGGGATTCGGGTGATGGGTGGCCTGTAGCCAAGGCTGGCATGTGGTCGATGCCAGTTGTAGTGATGAAGCCAGCCCTGCAGCGCGTGGGCTCGCTGTTCGGA